>NZ_JBIVUE010000019.1:0-156311 GCF_044757045.1 Streptomyces sp. NPDC091377
TCGGAGAAGTACCAGTTGCGGCCCCGTGACTGGGAGGCCGCCGAACGCGAGGGCCGCACCCTCACCCCCCTCATCACCCGCCTCAACACCATCCGGCGTGCCAGTCCGGCCCTGCGTCAGCTGCGCGATCTGCACTTCCACCACGCCGATCAGGACGCGGTGATCGTGTACTCCAAGCGCTCGGGCTCGAACACGGTTCTGGTGGTCGCCAACCTCGACCCCCATCACACCCAGGAGGCCACGGTCTCGTTGGACATGCCGCGTCTCGGCCTGGACTGGCACGAGACGGTGCCGGTGCGCGACGAGCTGACCGGCGAGACCTACCACTGGGGCAGGACCAACTATGTGCGACTGGAACCGGGCCGCCGGCCCGCGCACCTGCTGACCGTCCTGCGACCGTCCATCCAGCAGACCGGAGGGTCACCCACACCATGACTGTGAATGAGCCCGTCCCGGACACGTTCGAGGACACGCCCGCCAAGGACCGGGACCCGGAGTGGTTCAAACGCGCGGTCTTCTACGAAGTCCTCGTCCGCTCCTTCCAGGACAGCAACGGCGACGGCATCGGCGACCTCAAGGGCCTCACCGCCAAACTCGACTACCTCCAATGGCTCGGCGTCGACTGCCTCTGGCTGCCGCCCTTCTTCCAGTCGCCGCTGCGCGACGGCGGCTACGACGTCTCCGACTACACCTCCGTCCTGCCCGAGTTCGGCGACCTCGCCGACTTCGTGGAGTTCGTGGACGCCGCCCACCAGCGCGGCATGCGCGTCATCGTCGACTTCGTCATGAACCACACCAGCGACCAGCACCCGTGGTTCCAGGAGTCCCGCAAGGATCCCGACGGCCCCTACGGCGACTACTACATGTGGGCCGACGACGACAAGCAGTACCAGGACGCCCGCATCATCTTCGTCGACACCGAGGCGTCCAACTGGACCTTCGACCCCGTCCGCAAGCAGTACTTCTTCCACCGCTTCTTCTCCCACCAGCCGGACCTCAACTACGAGAACCCGGTGGTCCAGGAGGAGATCGTCTCCGCCCTCCGCTTCTGGCTGGACCTGGGCATCGACGGCTTCCGCCTGGACGCCGTGCCCTATCTGTACGCGCAGGAGGGCACCAACTGCGAGAACCTCCCCGCGACCCACAACCTGCTCAAGCGGGTCCGCAAGGAGATCGACGCCCACTACCCGGACACGGTGCTGCTGGCGGAGGCCAACCAGTGGCCCGAGGACGTGGTCGACTACTTCGGCGACTACGCCTCCGGCGGCGACGAGTGCCACATGGCGTTCCACTTCCCCGTCATGCCGCGCATCTTCATGGCCGTGCGTCGCGAGTCCCGCTACCCCGTCTCCGAGGTCCTGGCGAAGACCCCCGCCATCCCCTCCCACTGCCAGTGGGGGATCTTCCTGCGCAACCACGACGAGCTGACCCTGGAGATGGTCACCGACGAGGAGCGCGACTACATGTACGCGGAGTACGCCAAGGACCCGCGGATGCGCGCCAACATCGGCATCCGCCGGCGGCTGGCCCCGCTCCTGGACAACGACCGCAACCAGATCGAGCTGTTCACCGCCCTGCTGCTCTCCCTGCCCGGCTCGCCGATCCTCTACTACGGCGACGAGATCGGCATGGGCGACAACATCTGGCTCGGCGACCGGGACGCCGTACGCACCCCCATGCAGTGGACCCCCGACCGCAACGCCGGCTTCTCCTCCAGCGACCCGGGGCGGCTCTACCTCCCCACCATCATGGACCCGGTCTACGGCTACCAGGTCACCAACGTCGAGGCATCCATGTCCTCCCCCGCCTCACTGCTCCACTGGACCCGCCGCATGATCGAGATCCGCAAGCAGAACCCCGCCTTCGGCCTCGGCACCTACACCGAACTCCCCTCCACCAACCCGGCCGTCCTCGCCTTCCTGCGCGAGTACAAGGACGACCTGGTGCTGTGCGTGAACAACTTCTCGCGGTTCGCCCAGCCCACCGAACTGGATCTGCGGGAGTTCACCGGACGCCACCCGGTGGAGCTGATCGGCGGGGTGCGGTTCCCGGCCATCGGTCAGCTCCCCTATCTGCTGACCCTCGCGGGTCACGGCTTCTACTGGTTCCGGCTCCGCAAGGACGCGGTGTAGAACTCGGAGAACTCGCGGGCGGGGCGGTTTCCCCCGCCCCGCCCCGGGCACCCATACGTAACACCCCGCCCCGGGGAAAGGACGCCCGCCATGTCGGAAGCCGTCGCCCGTGCCGCCTCCACCGGCCCCGGTCTGCTCGCCTCACTGGCACCGCTGCTGCGCACCTGGCTGCCCCGGCAGCGCTGGTTCGCCGGCAAGGGGCGCCCGGTCAGCGGCTTCTCGCTGGTGGCGGCCACCGATCTGCTCCCGCCCGGCGGCCGGCTCGCGCTGCTCCATCTGCTGGTGCGGGCCCATCAGCCCGAGCAGCGGGGCGACTGCTACCAGCTCCTCATAGGCGCGCGCGAGGCGCTGCCGCCCCGGCTCGCGCCCGCGCTGATCGGTCAGGTGCGCCAGGGCCCGCTCGCCGGGCGGACGGTGTACGACGCCGTGTACGACCCCCGGCCCGCCGAGGTGCTCCTGGAGGCCCTGCGCTCCCGGGCCCGTGTCGGCTGGCTGCGTTTCGAGCGGGACCCCGGGCACGGTATCCCTCCGGACCTGGCGCCCCGGGTGGTCGGCGCCGAGCAGTCCAACTCGTCGGTGGTCTACGGCGACACCCTGATCCTCAAACTGCTGCGCCGGGTCGCCCCCGGCATCCACCCCGACCTGGAGCTACCGCTGGCCCTGGCCCGCGAGGGCTGTGCGCGGGTGCCCGCGCCGACCGGGTGGATCCGGGCCGAACTGGGCGCGGAGCCCTATGTCCTCGGTGTCCTCCAGCCCTACCTCCCGGGCGCCGGGGACGGCTGGGAACGCGCGCTGCGCGGGCTGGCCGAGGGCGCGGACTTCACCCCCGAGGCCCGTGAGCTGGGCCGCGCCACGGCCGAGGTGCACACCGCGCTCGCCCGCGCGCTGCCCACGGTCACGCTCGGCCCCGCCCGGCTGGAGCCGCTGCTCACCGGGATGCGCGCACGGCTCGACGCGGCCGTACGGGCGGTGCCCGCGCTGCGGCCCCACGCGCCCGGGCTGCGGGCCGCGTTCGACGCGCTCGCCGGGCACTGCGCCGCCGGGCACACCTGGACCGCCCAGCGGATCCACGGCGATCTCCATCTGGGGCAGTGTCTGCGGGCCGCCTCCGGGGCCTGGTCGCTGATCGACTTCGAGGGCGAACCCGCCAAGTCGCTGGCCGAACGCCGGATGCCGCAGCCGGTGGCCCGGGACGTCGCGGGCATGCTGCGCTCCTTCGACTACGCCGCCCACTCGGCCCGCCCGCCCGCGCCCGGCACCTGGGCGACCGACTGCCGCGCCGCCTACTGCGCCGGTTACGCCGAGGCGACCGGACACGACCCGCGCGCCGACGCCGTGCTCCTGCGGGCCTACGAGACCGACAAGGCGGTCTACGAAGTCGTCTACGAGGCCCGGCACCGCCCCGAGTGGCTCCCCGTGCCCCTCGCGGCGGCCCACCGCCTCGCCACCGCCCCGTCCTGATCCACCCCGTTGCGCGCAGGAGGCCCCGTCCGTGACCCCGCGTCCCCCGTCCAGCACCCCGAACCCGAACTCCAGGAAGAACCAGAAGAGCCAGAAGAGCCCTAAGAACCCGAAGAACCCGAGGAACCCGAGGAACCAGAAGAAGGCGCAGGCGACCGGGGAGACGGAGAAGAAGGCCGGGGAGAACCCCGCGAAGGATGCCGGGGAGAGCCCCGAGGAAAGAACCGTCCCCGCCCCTCCCGAGCCCCTCGCGCTCTCCCCCAGCCCCAACCTGGACGCGGCGGACCGGGAACGGCTGCTGTCCGGGGCCCATCACGACCCCCACGGGGTGCTGGGCGCGCACCCCGTCCCCGGCGGGGTGGTGTTCCGGGCGTTCCGCCCGTACGCGCTGTCGGTCACGGTCGTCTCCGGAGGTGTCTGGGCCGAGCTGCACCATGACGGCGACGGGCTGTTCTCGGGTCTGCTGCCGCTGCCGGACGTGCCGGAGTACCGGCTGGTGGTGGGCTACGAGGGCAGCGAGCTGGAGACGGAGGACCCGTACCGTTTCCTGCCCTCGGTCGGCGAACTCGATCTGCATCTGATCGGCGAGGGCCGGCACGAGCAGCTCTGGCGGGCGCTGGGCGCCGAGCCGATGACCCATCAGGGGGTGTCCGGCACCCGCTTCACGGTCTGGGCGCCGAACGCGCGGGGCGTCAGCGTCGCCGGTACCTTCAACCACTGGGACGGCACCGGCTTCCCGATGCGCTCCCTGGGCGGCTCGGGCGTCTGGGAGCTGTTCGTCCCCGCCATAGGCACCGGTGAGCAGTACAAGTTCGCGATCACCCGGCCGGACGGTTCGAAGACGCTGCGCGCGGACCCGCTGGCCCGGCACACCCAGGTGCCGCCCGAGACGGCGTCGGTGGTGACCTCTTCGACGTACGAGTGGGGCGACGGCGCCTGGCTGGCCCGGCGGGGTGAGGTGCCCGCGCATGAGGCCCCCTTCTCGGTGTACGAGCTGCATCTGGCCTCCTGGCGGCCCGGACTGACGTACCGCCGGCTCGCCGAGCAGCTCCCGGCGTACGTCAAGGACCTGGGCTTCACCCATGTGGAGCTGCTCCCGGTCGCCGAGCACCCCTTCGGGGGCTCCTGGGGCTACCAGGTGACCGGGTTCTACGCGCCGACGGCCCGGCTCGGCACCCCCGACGACTTCCGTTTCCTGGTCGACTCCCTGCACCGGGCGGGCATCGGCGTGATCATGGACTGGGTGCCCGCGCACTTCCCGAGGGACGACTGGGCGCTGGCCGAGTTCGACGGACGGCCGCTGTACGAGCACGAGGACCCGCTGCGGTCGGCGCACCCGGACTGGGGGACGCTGGAGTTCGACTACGGGCGGCCGGAGGTGCGGAACTTCCTGGTCGCCAACGCGGTGTACTGGTGCGAGGAGTTCCACATCGACGGGCTGCGGGTGGACGCGGTCGCCTCGATGCTCTACCTGGACTACTCGCGCGAGCCGGGCCGGTGGACGCCGAACGAGCACGGCGGCCGGGAGAACCTGGACGCGGTGGCGTTCCTCCAGGAGATGAACGCCACCGTATACCGCCGGGCGCCGGGGGTGGTGACCATCGCCGAGGAGTCGACGGCCTGGGACGGGGTCACCCGTGCCACCCACCACCACGGGCCGAGCGGCTTCGGCGGGCTGGGCTTCGGGATGAAGTGGAACATGGGCTGGATGCACGACTCGCTGACGTACATGACGCACGAGCCGGTGCACCGCAAGCACCACCACCATGAGATGACCTTCTCGATGGTGTACGCGTACAGCGAGAACTACGTCCTGCCCATCTCCCACGACGAGGTCGTGCACGGCAAGCGCTCGCTGGTGTCGAAGATGCCCGGCGACTGGTGGCAGCAGCGCGCCAACCACCGCGCGTACCTGGCCTTCATGTGGGCGCACCCGGGCAAGCAACTCCTCTTCATGGGGCAGGAGTTCGCCCAGGGCGCGGAGTGGTCGGAGGCGCACGGCCCGGACTGGTGGCTGCTGGACCCGGCGTACGGGGCGGAAGCCGACCACCGGGGCGTGCGGGACCTGGTCCGCGATCTGAACACGGTGTACACGGCCACGCCCGCGCTGTGGCAGCGCGACACCGACCCGGCCGGCTTCGAGTGGATCGCGGGCGACGCGGCGGACGACAACGTCCTCGCCTTCCTCCGCCGCGCCGCCGACGGCACCCCGCTGCTCGCGGTGAGCAACTTCGCGCCGGTGGTCCGCCCGGACTACCGGCTGGGCGTGCCCGACGACGTCCCCGCCTGGCACGAGACGGTGAACACGGACTCGGCCGCGTACGGCGGCAGCGGGGTGACCACCGCCGACCCGGTGAAACCGGAGCCCCACCCCGCCCATGGCCGCCCGGCCAGTGTCACCCTGACCCTGCCCCCGCTGGCGACGGTGTGGCTACGGCCGGCCTGAGCGCAACGCGTCCGGCAGCGGGGCGGCGTGCAGGACGCCGAGCCGCTGGGTCGCCCGGGTCAGCGCGACGTACAGATCACTGACCCCGTAGGCGCCGGGCTCCACGACCAGCACCGAGTCGAACTCCAGTCCCTTCGCCTGGCGGGGGTCGAGCAGGACGACCCGGCGGGTCAGGTCGGGTTCCTCCCCGGCCGTCACCCCGTCCAGGCGGGCCGCGAGGCGCCGGTGCAGGGCCCGGGGGGCGATGACCGCCAGCCGCCCTTCCTCGGGGGTGAGTTCGGCGACCGCCTCGGTGACCGCGCCGGGCAGATCGTCGGTGGCGCGGATCCAGGGACGTACCCCGGTGGACCGTACCGACCGCGGCGGTTCGAAGTCCGGGTCCTCGGCCCGTACGACCGCCGCGGCCAGCTCCATGATCTCGGCGGGGGTGCGGTAGTTGACGCCGAGGCGGGTGTGCTCCCAGCGGTCCTCGACGTACGGGGCGAGGACCGACGTCCAGGACCGCGCCCCGGCCGGGTCCGCCGTCTGGGCCGGGTCGCCGACCAGCGTCATGGACCGGGTCGGGCTGCGCCGCATCAGCAGCCGCCACGCCATCGGGGACAGCTCCTGCGCCTCGTCCACGATGATGTGCCCGAACGCCCAGGTCCGGTCGGCCGCCGCCCGTTCGGCGGCGCTGCGGTGGTCGGCCTCCTCCTGCCGTTCGGCGAACCGCTCGGCGTCGATGATGTCATGCGCGGAGAGCACCTCGGACGCCTCCGGGTCGCTGTCCTGCTTGTCCTCGAACTCGAAGGTGCGCGACGCGTACGACACGTCCAGCACGCCCTGTGCGTAGGCGATCTGGGTCTCGCGCTCGTGCTCGGCGAGGGCGCGGGCCGTCCGGTCGTCCACGCCGAGGAGTTCGGCGGCCTCGTCGAGGAGCGGCACGTCGGCGGTGGTCCAGGCCCGGGTCACCGGCCGGCGGATCGCGTCGGCGTCGGCCGCGTCGAGGTAGCCCTCCGGCGCGGCGAGGAAGTCGGCGAGCAGCCGTCGCGGGGTGAGCCGGGGCCAGAGCTGGTCCACGGCCGACCAGACCTCGGGGTTCTCGGCGAGGTCGTCGCGGATCTGGGTGAGGTCGGCGGCGTCCAGCAGGCTGGAGCCGTCGTACGGGTCGGTGCCGATGCGCTCGGCGTACAGCTCGGTGAGCGTGTTGAGGATGTGGCCCTCGAAGTACTCGCGGGCCACGTTGTGCGGCAGCTTGACGGCGCGGGTGCGTTCGCGGGCGACGCTCACGAGGCCGTCGTCCAGCATGAGGATCTCGCGGTCGTGCTCGATGGTGACGACCGGGTCGGGCAGCGCCTGCCGGTCGCGTACGACGGCGGCGAGCACGTCGGCCATCTCCGCGCGCCCCTTGACGGCCGCGGCGCCGGGGCTGTCGGTGGCGGTCGCCCTGACGCCGGGGAAGAGTTCGCCGACGGTCGCGAGGAGCACCCCGGTCTCGCCGAGGGAGGGCAGCACCTCGCCGATGTAGCCGAGGAAGGCGGGGTTGGGGCCGACGATCAGGACCGCGCGCCGGGCGAGCAGTTCGCGGTGCTCGTAGAGGAGGTAGGCGGCGCGGTGCAGGGCGACCGCGGTCTTGCCGGTGCCGGGGCCGCCCTCGACCACCAGGACCCCGCGGTACGGGGCGCGGATGATCTCGTCCTGCTCGGCCTGGATGGTCTGCACGATGTCGGCCATGCGGCCGGTGCGCGCGGAGCCCAGCGCGGCGAGCAGGACGGCGTCCCCCGAGGGGTCCTCGTGGCCGGTGCGCTCGCGGTCGCCGAGGTCGAGGAGTTCGTCGTGCAGGGCGGTGACCCGGTGGCCGTCGGTGGTGATGTGGCGGCGCCGGCGCAGGCCCATCGGGGTGTGGCCGGTGGCGAGGTAGAAGGGGCGGGCGACCTCGGCCCGCCAGTCGATGAGGACCGGGGTGCGCTCGGAGTCGTCGGCGCGCAGTCCGATCCGGCCGATGTGGTGGTCGGCGCCGGAGGCGAGGTCGATCCGGCCGAAGCAGAGCGAGCCATCGACCGCGTCCAGCGCGGCGAGCAGCGCGGACTGTTCGGCGACCTGGATGTCCCGTTCCAGCCGGGCCTGCATGGGCTTGTCGCCCTGGGCGAGCGCGTCGGTGACGGACCGGCCGGCGGCTGCGCGCAGGACGTCGACGCGGGCGTACAGACCGTCGATGAATTCCTGCTCGCGGCGCATTTCTACGTCCGGCTGGTCGCCCGGCTCTTCTGGAAAACCGTTGTTTGACAATTCCGCTCCCGCCCGGATATACTGTGTTCACAAGGCTTGTTCTGCGACTCCGATAAAGGAAGTCGCGAACCATTGAATATACGCCGAGAAATCCCCCGAGCGCAATTGCTCGGGGGATTTCTTGTGTGATCGACAGTCATCGACAGCCATCGACAGTCACCACCGACCCTCACCGCCGGCCCTCAGCGGTGGCCCGCCGGGGCTCTGGGCGCCGCGGGACGCCGCGGAACCGCTCAGAGGGCCTCGTCCAGCTCGGCCAGCAGCCGCCGCTTGGCGCGCGCCCCCACCAGCGACTTCACCGGCTCACCGCCCCGGAAGAGCAGGAAGGTCGGCATCGCCAGCACCTTGTACCGCTGGGTGGTGCCGGGATTGTGGTCGACGTTCAGCTGGACCACCTTCAGCCGCTCCGCCTCCTCCGTCGCGAGCGCGCTGAGCACCGGCCCCATCTGTTTGCACGAAGGACACCAGTCGGCGGTGAATTGCACCAGCACCGGCAATTCCGCCCCGATCACCTCCGCCGCGAAGTCCGCGTCGGACACCTCGGCCACTCCGGCGGCCCCGCTCATGTCGCTCCCCTCATGTCGGTCCCCTCATGTCGTTCCTCCCAGTTCGCACACCGGTTCCGGACCTCCCGGAACCTCCGCGTCGGCGGCCAGCGCGTCCCGCTCCCGCTCGGCCCGCGCGAGCTGGGCGCCCACCTCGGCGCGTACCGCCGTCAGCTCGCCGATCAGCGCGTCCAGCTCGGCCAGCTTGCGCCGGTAGACCGTCAGCGAGGCGGGGCAGCTGTCGCCCTCGGGGTGCCCGGCACGCAGACACTCCACGAACGGCCGGGTCTCCTCCAGCTCGAACCCGAAGTCCTGGAGCGTCCTGATCTGCCGCAGCAGCCTCAGATCCCGCTCGTCGTAGGCGCGATGGCCGTTGACGTCCCGCCGCGCGGGCAGCAGCCCCCGCGACTCGTAGTACCTGAGCGCACGCGTGGTGGTCCCGGCCCGTTCGGCCAGCTCGCCGATTCGCATGCGTACGAACGTACGCCTTGACGTCGGCGTCAGGGCAAGGGGCGCCGCGCGGTCCGCCGCCGGGGCCGGTGCGCCGGGCGCATGCCGGAGGACCCCGGGCCGGCTGAGTGACAGGGGGGAGACTCAGCCGGACCGGGGTCCTCGGGGTCAGGTGCCCGGTCCCGGTTCAGGCGGGGTCGGACACCTCGGAAGGGGGCGGGCCGGGCGGAGGCCCGCTCCCCAGAAGCCTGACTCAGGCTTTGGCCAGCGCCTTGTCGGCCTTCGGCTGCGCGGGCACCTCGGCCTCGGCGTCGTCCGCGCCGCCACCGCCGCCGTGACCGTCGTCCAGCAGCGTCTTCTCGTCGAAGGGCAGCTGTCCGGCGAGCACCTGGTCCACGCGCCCGCGGTCGATCTCCTTGGTCCAGGTGCCGATCAGCACCGTGGCGACCGCGTTGCCCGCGAAGTTGGTCAGGGCGCGGGCCTCGCTCATGAAGCGGTCGATGCCGACGATCAGGCCGATGCCGTCCACCAGGGCGGGCTTGTGCGACTGGAGACCGCCCGCCAGCGTGGCGAGACCGGCGCCGGTGACACCGGCGGCGCCCTTCGAGGCGATCAGCAGGAACAGCAGCAGCGAGATCTGCTCGCTCACCGACATCGGGGTGCCCATGGCGTCGGCGATGAACAGGGACGCCATGGTCATGTAGATCATGGTGCCGTCGAGGTTGAAGGAGTAGCCGGTCGGGACGGTGATACCGACCACCGGCTTGCTGACCCCCAGGTGCTCCATCTTCGCGATGAGCCGCGGCAGCGCGGACTCGGAGGAGGAGGTGGACAGGATCAGCAGGAACTCACGGCCCAGGTACTTGAAGAGCGAGAAGACATTGAGCCCGGAGATCACCTTCAGCAGCGCGCCGAGCACCAGGAAGACGAAGAGGAAGCAGGTCACGTAGAAGCCGAGCATCAGCACGGCCAGGCTCTTGAGCGCGTCCAGGCCCGCGGAGCCGGTGACGGCGGCGATCGCGCCGAACGCGCCGACCGGGGCGATCCACATGATCATCGCGAGGATACGGAAGACCAGGCGCTGGATGTGCTCGATGCCCCGCAGGATCGGCTGGCCGGCCGAGCCCATGGCCTGCAGCGCGAAGCCCGCGAGCAGCGCGATCAGCAGGGCCTGGAGGACCTCGCCGCCGGTGAAGGCGGAGACGATCGTGGTCGGGATGATCCCGAGCAGGAACTCGGTGGTGTCCTTCGCCTCGGCGTCGACCTGCGCCTGACCGGTCTCCCGGATGGCGTCGGTGACCGCGAGACCGGTGCCCGGCTCCAGCAGGTTGCCGACGAGCAGACCGATGGCGAGGGCCACCAGGGACATCACCACGAAGTAGACGAGGGCGATACCGCCGACCGCGCCGACCTTGGCGGCCTTACGGACCGAGCCGATCCCGAGCACGATGGTGCAGAAGATGATTGGCGCGATCATCATCTTGATCAGATTGACGAAGCCCGTTCCGATGGGCTTCAGCTCTACGGCGAAGTCGGGCGCGATCAGACCCACGGCGATGCCGAGCGCGACCGCGACGATGACCGCGATGTAGAGGTAATGGGTGCGGTCCCGCTTGGCGCGGGGTGCGGCAGGTGCGGCGTCAGGTGCCGTTTCGGGGGTGCGGCTGCTCACGGCTGCCCTCCTTGATGTCGTCGTCGGCATCACCGGCGTGCGGCTCACGTCCGGGGGGTATGGGGGATAGCCGTGACTATCTCCCGGCCTGTGAGGCCGGTCACCCTTGCGTTCATTTAGTTCACGCTTACGCCGCGAGGCACACTGGCGTCATGCTGCGTATCCGCTTCCCGAGACCCCGGAGCCTGGCCGGTCAGCTCTTCGCCATGCAGGCGGTGCTGATCGCCGTGCTCGTGGCCGGGTACGCGCTGTTCACCTACGTCAGCGACCGCAGCCAGGCCGAGGACGCGGCCGGTCGGCAGGCGATGGCGGTGGCCCGGGCGGTGGCCGACGCGCCCTCGGTGGCCGAGGCGATCCACACCTCCGACCCGACGGCCCAGCTCCAGCCGTACGCGGTACGGGTGGTGCGGGACGCCGGGATCGACTTCGTCACGATCATGAATCCGGAGGGGATCCGCTGGACCCACCCGGACGAGAACCAGATAGGCAAGCCTTTTCTCGGTCATATCGAGGCGGCCCAGCGGGGCGAGTCGTTCACCGAGACCTACACCGGCACCCTCGGCCCGTCGGTGCGGGCGGTCACCCCGGTCGTCGAGAACGGCAGGGTGATCGGGCTGGTCAGCGCGGGCATCCGGGTCGAGGCGATCAGTCAGCGGGTGCAGGAGCAGGTCACCGCGCTGATCGGGGTCGCGGCGGGGGCGCTCGCGGTGGGCGCGGTGGGCACGTATGTCGTCAACGCCCGCCTGCGCCGCCACACCCACGGCATGAACGCGTCCGAGCTGAGCCATATGCACGACTACCACCAGGCCGCGCTGCACGCGGTGCGCGAGGGGCTGCTGATGCTGGACGGGGGGTACCGGGTGGCGCTGATCAACGACGGCGGCCGGGAACTGCTCGGGGTCAGCGGGGAGGTGGTGGGCCGCTCGGTCGCCGATCTCGGGCTGCCCGCGCAGCTGACCGGGGCGCTGCTGTCCTCCGAGCCGCGGGTGGACGAGGTGCATCTGACCGCGGACCGGGTGCTGGTGGTGAACACCTCGCCGGTCTCCGGCGGTGAGCGGCGGGGCACGGTGGTGACCCTGCGGGACGTGACGGAGCTGCAGTCCGTGATGGGCGAGCTGGACTCGGAGCGGGGCTTCACCCAGGCGCTGCGCTCCCAGGCCCACGAGGCGGCCAACCGGCTGCACACGGTCGTCTCGCTGATCGAGCTGGGCCGCGCGGACGAGGCGATCGCCTTCGCGACGGCCGAGCTGGAGCTGGCGCAGGCGCTCACCGACCAGGTGGTGGCCGCCGTCAGCGAGCCGGTGCTCGCGGCGCTGCTGCTGGGCAAGACGGCGCAGGCCAACGAGCGGGGCGTGGAGCTGGAGGTCTCCCGTGAGAGCGGCGGTCTGGACGACGGGCTGCTGCCGCGGGCCCTGCCGGCCCGGGACCTGGTGACCATCCTGGGCAATCTGATCGACAACGCGGTGGACGCGGCGCAGGGCAGTGCCGGAGCGCGGGTCACGGTGGCGGTGTACACCGAGACCGCCGGCGCGGGACCGGACGCCGAACTGGTCCTCCGTGTCTCCGACACCGGCACGGGTGTCGACCCGGCCCACACCGACCTGGTCTTCGAACGCGGCTACTCCACCAAGCCGTCCGGCCCCGGCGGGCGCGGCCTCGGCCTCGCCCTGGTCCGCCAGACCGCCCACCGCCACAACGGCACCCTGACCGTGACCCCCTCCCCCGACGACGGAGCCCAGTTCGAGGTCCGCCTCCCCCTGAGACCCCCGGCCCCCTCGCCAGGCAGTACGGTGCCGGACGGGAGAGAGCACCCGGGAGCGGGAAGCGCCTGCGGCTCGGAGAACGCGGGGGGTAGGGGTGTGGAAGGCCGACCGGGCTGCCCGATCGGCACGGGGGCGGCGCCCCCGCACGGCACGACGCCGGAGGGCCTGGTCGACACGGCGCCGGCCGATTCCGGCGGAACGGGCCCCGGAGGCTCCGGCAGCCCAGGCCGACGGGACCCGGCCCGGGCGGACCGGGAGCCCCGGCCGGACCCCGGCGGTACCGGGGCGGAACGAGCCGTGCCGTCGGACCCCCGCGGTACCGGGGCGGAACGAGTCGTGCCGTCGGACCCCGGCGGTATCGGGGTGGAAGGGATCCTGCCGGCTCGGCGGGAGCGGGGCGGTGGTGGGTATGGGACGACGACGGGAGAGCGGGGATGAACGACGCGGGCAGAGGTGGCGGCCAGCCGCCGGGCCCCGGTGATCCGTCGGCGGGCGACGGGCGGCAGGTCCGCGGGGGACCGTCGGCCCCGGGCGGACGGCGGCCCATCCGGGTGCTCGTCGTCGAGGACGACCCCGTCGCCGCCGACGCGCATGTGATGTACGTCGGCCGGGTGCCGGGGTTCGTCGCCGCGGGCAAGGCGCACACGGGGGCGGAGGCACGGCGGGCGCTGGAGCGGGACCCGGTGGATCTGCTGCTGCTGGATCTGCATCTGCCCGATGTGCACGGGCTCCAGCTCGCCCGGTCGCTGCGGGCGGCCGGCTATCACGCCGACGTGATCGCGGTGACGTCGGCCCGGGATCTGGCGGTGGTCCGCGAGGGCGTCTCCCTGGGCGTGGTGCAGTACGTGCTGAAGCCGTTCACGTTCGCGACCCTGCGCGACCGGCTCGTCCGGTACGCGGAGTTCCGGGCCTCCGCCGGTGAGGCCAGCGGCCAGGACGAGGTGGACCGGGCGCTGGCCACCCTGCGCGCCCCCGGCCCGGCTGCGCTGCCGAAGGGGCTGAGCGGGCCGACGCTGGAGCGGGTCACCGGCGCGCTGCGCACCAGCGAGGAGGGGCTGACGGCGGCCGGGGTCGCCGAGGCGGTCGGTATCTCACGGATCACCGCACGCCGTTACCTGGAGCATCTGGTGGACGCCGGGCGGGCGGGCCGCAGCCCCCAGTACGGGCAAGTGGGACGGCCTGAACTGGTGTACCGGTGGGTGCGGGGCGCGGCGCAGGGCCGCTGACCACGGGCGCCGCCCGGCCGGGGGTGGGACGGTCCGCCGCCGGGCTGTCGCCCGCGTACGACGGCGCACGTCGTCCTCCCGTTCGCCGCCGCACACGCCGTACGTCCAATCCCGGCATACGCATTGACCGGACCGGAGCACCCCTGCTTACGTTCACGGGGCAGTCGTCTTCCGGCCACACCCTTCGTGCGCTCGCAGGAGGTCATGCCCGTGCGCCCCACCGCCGTGCTGCTCACCACCACCCTGGCCCTGACCGCCGCCGGCCTCACCGCCTGCGGCGGTGGCTCCGGCAGTGACCCCGACACCGTGAAGGTGTCCTACAAACAGTCCACTGACAATTCCGTGAAGGTGATGGACAACTACCTCGCGGACATCAGGAAACAGTTCGAGAAGGAGAACCCGGGCAAGAAGGTGGAGTTCGTGCCGATCAAGGCACCGGACTCGGAGTACTACACCAAACTCCAGCAGATGCTCCGCTCCCCGAAGACCGCCCCCGACCTGGTCTACGAGGACACCTTCCTGATCAACTCGGACATCACCAGCGGCTATCTCAGACCCCTCGATCCCTATCTGGAGAAATGGGCCGACTGGGACCGGTTCATCGACACGGCGAAAGCCGCGGCGCGCGGCGAGGACGGGAAGACGTACGGCGTCCCGGACGGCACCGACACCCGCGGACTCTGGTACGACAAGGGGGTCTTCGCCAAGGCCGGGCTGCCCGCCGACTGGCGGCCGAAGACCTGGGACGACGTCCTGACCGCCGCGCGGACCATCAAGGAGAAGGTGCCCGGCGTCACCCCGATCAACGTGTACACCGGCAAACCCGCCGGGGAGGCCGCCACCATGCAGGGCTTCGAGATGCTGCTGTACGGCACGGGCGACGGCGCCGCCGACCCGCTGTACGACAAGGACAGCAAGAAGTGGGTCACCGGGAGCCAGGCGTTCAAGGACGCGCTGACCTTCGTGGAGACCGTGTATCAGGAGAAGCTCGGCCCGGACGTCGCCGACGCGCTCGACCCCAACTTCGGTACCCGGGTCCGCGGTGAGCTGCTGCCCCAGGGCAAGCTCGGTATCGATCTGGACGGCTCGTGGCTGCCGCAGGACTGGCTGCCGGGCAGCGGGCACGAGTGGCCGCAGTGGTCGCAGAAGCTGGGTCTTGCCGCGATGCCGACGCAGCGGGGGCAGGCGCCCGGGGAGGTCAGCATGTCCGGCGGCTGGACCTGGTCCATCCCGGACAAGGCGGCCAACCCCGATCTCGCCTTCGACTTCATCAAGACGATGCAGACCAAAGAGAACGCGCAGAAATGGTACGTCGCCAACTCCGGTATCGCGGTGCGCGAGGACGTGGCCGCCGACCCGGAGTACATGAAGGCGCAGCCCGGTATCGAGTTCTTCACCGAACTGGTCGCCAGCACCCACTACCGGCCGGCATACCCGGCGTACCCGAAGGTGTCGGTCGCCATCCAGGAGGCGATGGAGGCGGTGACCACCGGGGACGCGTCCGTCGACGAGGCCGCGAGCGGCTACGACGACACGGTCAAGGACGTCACCGACAACCAAGTGATCGAGAAGTGACGTGCACAGCGCGTCCGTGAACGGGCCGGCCACGCCGGGCGGTCCGGTGCTGAAGACCCCACCGGAGCCCGAGCGCAAACCGGTGCCGGTCGTGGCGGCGACCCCGCCCCGGCGCGGGTCCCGGACCCTCTCCCGGTTCCTGCCGGTCTCCCCCGCCCTGATCCTGCTGCTGCTCTTCCTGGCCGGGCCGATCGGCTACTGCGTGTACCTCGCCTTCACCGACCTTCAGCTCACCGGTCAGGCCGAGTCGTCGTTCGTGGGGCTGGAGAACTTCCGTACGGCGTTCCAGGACGAGGCGTTCCTGAACGCGGTGTGGCTGACCCTGGTCTTCACGGTGCTGTCGTCGCTGATCGGGCAGAACACCCTGGGTCTCGCGCTGGCGGCGCTGATGCAGCGGGCGTCGAAGCCGGTCCGTACGCTCACCGGCGGCATCGTTGTCACGGCCTGGGTGCTGCCGGAGGTGGTGGCCGGATTCCTGCTGTACGCGTTCTTCCGCCGGGAGGGCACCCTCAACGCGATCCTCGACTTCCTGCATCTGCCCTCGCAGAACTGGCTGTACACGCTGCCGATCCTGGCGGTGTCGTTCGCCAACGTGTGGCGCGGCACGGCGTTCTCGATGCTGGTCTACTCGGCCGCGCTCAACGAGATCCCGAAGGAGATCCAGGAGGCCGCCGAGGTGGACGGGGCGGGCGGCTGGCGGCGGATGTGGCACATCACGCTGCCGATGATCCGCCGCTCGATCGGCACCAACCTCATGCTCAACACCCTCCAGACGCTGTCCGTGTTCGGGCTGATCTGGGTGATGACCCGGGGCGGCCCGGGCGACAGGAGCCAGACGCTGCCGCTGTTCATGTACGAACAAGCCTTCCAGAACAGCATGATCGGCTACGGCACGGCGGTGGCGCTGCTGCTGCTCGTGGTGGGGTCGCTGTTCTCGGTGGTCTACATGCGTCTGCTGCGGACGGAGGTGTGACGAGGTATGACAACGATGGCGCGCCATCGGACCACCCGCAGGCTCGCCGCCGACGCGGGGCTGGTCGTGGCGGCGGCGGCGTTCGTGCTGCCGCTGGCGTGGGTGCTGCTCTCGGCGGTGGATCCGGGCGCCGATCTGCGGGTGCGGGTCCCGGACGGGGTCACGTTCGACAACTTCGACGCGGTGCTCACCGAGGACGTCACGTTCCGGCCGCTGCTCAACAGCCTGATCCTGTGCGGTGGCGCGACCGCGCTGACGGTGGCGTCCGCGACGCTGGCGGCGTATCCGCTCTCCCGGTTCCGGTCCCGGCTGAACCGGCCGTTCCTGCTGACGATCCTGTTCGCGACGAGTCTGCCGATCACCGCCATCATGGTGCCGGTCTACGCGCTGTTCGTGCAGGTCGATCTGATCGACACCATGCGGGGCACGATCTTCTTCTTCGCGGCGTCCCAACTGCCGTTCGCCATCTGGCTGATGAAGAACTTCATGGACGGTGTCCCCAAAGAGCTGGAGGAGGCGGCGTGGACGGACGGCGCCTCCTCCTTCCAGTCCCTGCTGCGTATCGTGCTGCCGCTGATGGGGCCCGGGGTCGCGGTGGTGACCGTGTTCTCGTTCGTCATGATGTGGGGCAACTTCTTCGTCCCCTTCATGCTGCTGCTCACCCCCGACCAGATGCCGGCCGCCGTCAGCATCAACGAGTTCTTCGGCAACCGCGGCATGGTCGCCTACGGCCAGCTCGCCGCGTTCTCCGTCATCTACTCGACGCCGGTGATCCTGCTGTACGTCCTGGTGGCCCGGCGGCTGGGGGGTGGTTTCGCCCTGGGCGGCGCGGTGAAGGGGTGAGCCACCGCGGCGGGGCCCCTCAGGGGCCCTCCAGGGGCCCTCCCCGGGGATCGGCCCGGGGGGCGGTCCGGGGGGCGGCTCGGGGATCGGCCCGGGGGTCGGTCCGGGATCGGCCAGGGGATCGGTCCGGGATCGGCCCGGGGGGCGGTCCGGCTAGAAGACCGACTCGGCCTCGTCCATGCGGTCCTTGGGGACCGTCTTCAGTTCGGTGACGGCCTCCGCGAGGGGGACCATCATGACGTCCGTGCCGCGCAGGGCGGTCATATGACCGAACTCACCGCGGTGGGCGGCCTCCACGGCGTGCCAGCCGAAGCGGGTGGCGAGGACCCGGTCGTACGCGGTGGGGGTGCCGCCGCGCTGGACGTGGCCGAGGATGACCGGCTTGGCCTCCTTGCCGAGCCGGCGTTCCAGCTCGAAGGCGAGGGCGGTGCCGATGCCCTGGAAGCGCTCGTGCCCGAACTGGTCGATCGCGCCCTTGCGGTAGTCCATGGTGCCCTCGGCGGGGTGGGCGCCCTCGGCGACGCAGACGACGGCGAACTTCTTGCCGCGCGAGAACCGCTCCTCGATCATCTTCGCCACGGCGGCGGGGTCGAAGGGCCGCTCGGGCAGACAGATGCCGTGGGCGCCGGCCGCCATGCCCGACTCCAGGGCGATCCAGCCCGCGTGCCGGCCCATGACCTCCACGACCATCACCCGCTGATGGGACTCGGCGGTGGTCTTCAGCCGGTCCATCGCCTCGGCGGCGACCCCGACGGCGGTGTCGAAGCCGAAGGTGCGGTCGGTGGCGGAGATGTCGTTGTCGATGGTCTTGGGGACGCCCACGACGGGCAGTCCCGCGTCCGACAGCATCCGCGCGGCGGTCAGCGTGCCCTCGCCGCCGATCGGGATGAGCGCGTCGATACCGAAGTCACGGATCATGTCCGAGGCGTTCTCGCACGCCTCGCGCAGCCGGTCGCGCTCCAGCCGGGAGGAGCCGAGGATGGTGCCGCCGCGGGCCAGGATGCCGCTGACCGCGTTGAGGTCCAGGGCCCGGTAGCGGCCGTCGAGCAGGCCCGCGTACCCGTCCTCGAAGCCGATCACCTCGTCGCCGTACTGGGCGACGGCACGGTGCACGACCGAGCGGATCACTGCGTTCAGTCCGGGGCAGTCGCCACCTGCGGTGAGAACTCCGATACGCATGGTGCTGTGTCTCCTGCTCGCTGTTGACGCCGGTGAGCCGATTCCGATTGTTCCACGTCCCCCGGCCCGCCGTGGCACACCACCATTGACGGGCGCCTTAACCGTCGCCGGGGGTACTGTCAAGAGGGTTCCGTTCACCCGGCTGAGCGAATTTCCTGGCTGAGCGAATCGCCCGGGGGGCGTGTACCCACGTCCGAGGGCGTCCCACCCGTCACCGACAGGGCGTCCCGCCCGTCACCGACCGAGAGTCACCGAGAGAGAGGAAGAGCACGCGTGACCCGCAGCGTGTACGTGACCGGTATCGACCGCGGCGACGGCCGCCAGGTCGTCGAGCTGGGGGTCATGGAACTGCTGACCCGGCAGGTCGACCGGGTCGGCGTCTTCCGCCCGCTCGTCCACGACGGCCCGGACCGGCTCTTCGAGCTGCTGCGCGCCCGCTACCGGCTCGGCCAGGACCCGGCGACCGTCTACGGCATCGACTACCACGCCGCCTCCGCCCTCCAGGCCGAACGCGGCACCGACGAACTGGTCTCCACCCTGGTCGACCGCTTCCACCTGGTGGCCAGGGACTACGACGTCGTCCTCGTCCTCGGCTCCGACTACGCCGCCACCCAGCTCCCCGACGAGCTGGCCCTGAACGCCCGGCTCGCGAACGAGTTCGGCGCGTCGGTGATCCCGGTGGTCGGCGGACGCGGCCAGAACACCGAGTCGGTGCTGGCCGAGACCCGCAACGCCTACCGCGCCTACGACGGACTGGGCTGCGACGTGCTCGCCATGGTCACCAACCGGGTCGCCCGCGAGGACCGGGACACCATCGCCGAGCGGCTCGCGGACCGGCTGCCGGTGCCCTGCTACGTGGTGCCCGACGACCCCGCCCTGGCCGCCCCCACCGTCTCCCAGATCGCCCACACCCTGGGCGCGAAAGTGGTCCTCGGCGACGACTCGGGGCTCGCCCGGGACGCGCTGGGCTTCGTCTTCGGCGGCGCGATGCTGCCGAACTTCCTGGCCGCCCTGAAGCCCGGCTCCCTGGTGGTCACCCCCGGTGACCGGGCCGACCTGGTGATCGGCGCGCTCGCCGCGCACAGCGCCGGCACCCCGCCCATCGCCGGTGTGCTGCTCACCCTGGACGAGGTGCCCAGCGCGGAGATCCTCACCCTCGCCGCCCGGCTCGCCCCCGGCACCCCCGTGCTGTCGGTCTCCGGCACCAGCTTCCCCACCGCCGAGCAGCTCTTCTCCCTGGAGGGCAAGCTCAACGCGGCCACCCCGCGCAAGGCGGAGACCGCGCTCGGCCTGTTCGAGCGGTACGCCGACACCGCCGAGCTGCTGAAGCGGGTCAGCGCGCCCAGCAGCGACCGGGTCACCCCGATGATGTTCGAGCACCAGCTGCTGGAGCAGGCCCGCTCCGACCGGCGCCGGGTGGTGCTCCCCGAGGGCACCGAGCCGCGCGTGCTGCACGCCGCCGAGGTGCTGCTGCGCCGGGGTGTGTGCGACCTCACCCTGCTCGGCCCCGTCGACCAGATCCGCAAGCGCGCCGCCGACCTCGGGATCGACCTCGGCGACGCCCAGCTCATCGACCCGGCCACCAGCGACCTGCGCGACGCCTTCGCCGAGCGGTACGCGGAGCTGCGCGCCCACCGGGGCGTGACGGTCGAGCTGGCCTACGACGTCGTCTCGGACATGAACTACTTCGGCACCCTGATGGTCGAGGAGGGCCTCGCCGACGGCATGGTGTCGGGCTCGGTGCACTCCACCGCCGCCACCATCCGCCCGGCCTTCGAGATCATCAAGACGGAGCCGGGCTCCTCGATCGTGTCGTCGGTGTTCTTCATGTGCCTGGCCGACAAGGTGCTGGTCTACGGCGACTGCGCGGTCAACCCGGACCCGAACGCCGAGCAGCTCGCGGACATCGCCGTGCAGTCGGCCGCGACGGCGGCGCAGTTCGGCGTGGAGCCGAGGATCGCGATGCTGTCGTACTCCACCGGCACCTCGGGTTCGGGCGCCGACGTGGACAAGGTGCGCGCGGCGACCGGGCTGGTGCGCGAGCGGCGGCCCGACCTGCGGATCGAGGGGCCGATCCAGTACGACGCGGCCGTGGAGCCGTCGGTCGCGGCCACCAAGCTGCCGGAGTCCGAGGTCGCCGGGCAGGCCAGTGTGCTGATCTTCCCCGACCTCAACACCGGCAACAACACCTACAAGGCGGTCCAGCGCTCGGCGGGCGCGATCGCCGTCGGCCCGGTGCTCCAGGGGCTGCGCAAGCCGGTCAACGACCTGTCCCGGGGCGCCCTCGTCCAGGACATCGTCAACACCGTCGCCATCACCGCGATCCAGGCCCAGTCCCCCACCGACCTGCCCGCCCCCGACCAGAAGGCGTCCGCCCAGTGACCGGCACCCGTGTCCTCGTGCTCAACTCCGGCTCCTCCTCGCTCAAGTACCAGTTGCTCGACATGAGCGACAGCGCCCTCCTCGCCCAGGGCCTGGTGGAGCGGATCGGTGAGCGGACCTCCCGGCTCCGGCACACCCCGGCGGGCGGCGAAACCCGCGCCCAGGACGGCCCGATCGCCGATCACGACGCCGCGCTGAAGGCCGTCGCCGCCGAGCTGGACCGGGACGGCCTGGGTTTGGACTCGCCCGAGCTGGTGGCGATCGGGCACCGGGTGGTGCACGGCGGGCAGCGGTTCACCGAGCCGACCGTCGTCGACGACTCCGTCCTCGCCGAGATCGAGCGGCTGATCCCGGTGGCGCCGCTGCACAACCCGGCCAATCTCACCGGGATCCGCACCGCCCGCGCGCTGCGCCCCGACCTGCCGCAGGTCGCCGTCTTCGACACGGCGTTCCACACCACCATGCCGGAGTCGGCGGCCCGCTACGCCCTCGACGTGGCGACCGCCGACGCCCACCGGGTGCGCCGCTACGGCTTCCACGGCACCTCCCACGCCTACGTCTCCCGGGCCACCGCGAAGCTGCTGGGCCGGGCGCCGCAGGACGTGAACGTGATCGTGCTGCACCTGGGCAACGGGGCGTCCGCCTCGGCGGTGCGCGGCGGGCGGTGCGTGGACACCTCCATGGGACTGACTCCTTTGGAAGGGCTGGTGATGGGTACCCGTTCCGGAGATCTGGACCCGGCCGTCATCTTCCATTTGATGCGTGTTGGTGAAATGTCCGCCGACGAGATCGACACTCTTCTCAACAAGAGGAGCGGGCTGATCGGACTGTGCGGGGACAACGACATGCGGGAGATCCTCCGCCGGATCGACGAGGGCGACGAACAGGCGCGACTCGCCTTCGACATCTACATTCACCGGCTGAAGAAGTACATCGGCGCGTATTACGCCGTGCTCGGCCGGGTGGACGCGATCGCGTTCACGGCCGGGGTCGGCGAGAACGCGGCGCCGGTGCGTGAGGCAGCCCTCGCGGGCCTCGATGAGCTGGGCATCCGGGTCGACGGCGGGCTGAACGCCGTACGCGCGGACGGGGCGCGGCTGATCTCGCCCCCCGCGGCCCGGGTGGCGGTGGCCGTGGTGCCCACCGACGAGGAACTGGAGATCGCGACACAGACCTACGCACTGGTCGGAAAGGGCGGTCCCGAAAGCACGTAGCGAAATACTCGGCTGAGCACCGGGCCGCCCATTTGTATCTTCCGCTGGCCGGAATATTCCGCAGCGAAACAAACCGATAGGATCGCCCTCATGCGCCGTTCGAAAATCGTCTGTACTCTCGGCCCCGCGGTCGACTCCCACGAGCAGCTCGTCGCGCTGATCGAGGCCGGCATGAACGTGGCCCGCTTCAACTTCAGCCACGGCACCCACGCCGAGCACCAGGGTCGCTACGACCGGGTGCGCGCCGCCGCCAAGGAGACCGGCCGGGCCATCGGGGTCCTCGCCGACCTCCAGGGCCCCAAGATCCGGCTGGCGACCTTCGCCGAGGGCCCGGTGGAACTGGTGCGCGGTGACGAGTTCACCATCACCACCGAGGACGTCCCCGGGGACAAGACGATCTGCGGCACCACCTACAAGGGCCTGCCCGGCGATGTCACCCGCGGCGACCAGATCCTGATCAACGACGGCAACGTCGAGCTGAAGGTGCTGGACGTCGAGGGCTCGCGGGTCAAGTCGATCGTCATCGAGGGCGGCGTGGTCTCCGACCACAAGGGCATCAACCTGCCCGGCACCGCCGTCAACGTCCCCGCGCTCAGCGAGAAGGACGTCGAGGACCTCCGTTTCGCGCTGCGCATGGGCTGCGACCTGGTCGCGCTCTCCTTCGTCCGGGACGCCAAGGACGTGGCCGACGTCCACCGGGTGATGGACGAGGAGGGCCGGCGCGTCCCCGTCGTCGCCAAGGTGGAGAAGCCGCAGGCGGTCGAGAACATGGAGGACGTCGTGATGGCGTTCGACGGGGTGATGGTCGCCCGTGGCGACCTGGCCGTCGAATACCCGCTCGAAAAGGTCCCCATGGTGCAGAAGCGCCTGATCGAGCTGTGCCGGCGCAACGCCAAGCCGGTGATCGTGGCGACCCAGATGATGGAGTCGATGATCACCAACTCGCGGCCGACCCGCGCCGAGGCGTCCGATGTCGCCAACGCGATCCTGGACGGCGCCGACGCGGTGATGCTGTCCGCCGAGTCCAGCGTGGGCGCGTACCCGGTCGAGACCGTGCGGACCATGTCGAAGATCGTCCAGGCCGCCGAGCAGGAACTGCTCTCCAAGGGGCTCCAGCCGCTGGTGCCGGGCAAGAAGCCGCGCACCCAGGGCGGTTCGGTGGCCCGCGCCGCCTGCGAGATCGCCGACTTCCTCGACGGCAGGGGCCTGGTCGCCTTCACCAAGTCCGGTGACACCGCCCGCCGGCTGTCCCGCTACCGCGCCCAGCCGCCCATCATCGCCTTCACCACGGACGAGGCGACCCGCAACCAGCTCACGCTGAGCTGGGGCGTGGAGCCGCACGTCGTGCCGCTCGTGAACAGCACCGACGAGATGGTCGACCTGGTGGACCAGGAGGTCGTCAAGCTCAACCGCTTCGACACCGGTGACGTCCTGGTGATCACCGCGGGCTCGCCCCCCGGGGTCCCCGGCACCACCAACATGGTCCGCGTCCACCACCTGGGCGACGGCCTCCGCCACTGACCCGGGCCGGCCGCAGGACCGTCTCGTACGCCGGCTCCGGCCGCACGACGCAGACTCCGGCCGTACGACGCAGACTCCGGCCGTACGACGACGGCTCCGGCCGTACGTCGCCGAGGGCGCCCCTGGTCGACCAGGGGCGCCCTCGGCTGTGGGGGGGGATGTCAGCGCGGGGTGGTGTACACCTTCATGCCGGGGATGTGCAGGGTGCCGCCGAACTGGGCCGCCTGGACCACCGTCACCTCGGTGAAGTAGATGAGCGGGATGTTCAGCGGGGGCGGTTTCTCCGGGCTGAACTCCACCTCGATCAGGCCGAGCAGCTTGCCGGAGATCTTCTCCGTGTACATCACGGTCTCGCCGTCGCGGATGGTCGACGTCGAGCCCTCGGCGGCCTGCACGTGGTAGGTCGAGTCCGCCTGGTCGTCGTGGACCGTCTGGTGCAGATCCCCGATGTCGGTGCCGTGGGAGACCACGTACTTCAGCGCCTTCTTCTTGACGCCGCTCGCGGTCCTGACCTCCACGACCCCTTGGTAGTCGGCGCCCTTGAGCAGCAGTGAACTCGCGTCCAGGTACCAGGGGTCGTCCGGCACCGGTACCGGGTTGTCCACGCCGCCCTGCGCGTCGGTGGCGACCGGACAGTCCTCCGGACGCGGACCGTCACTCGCGGACGCGCTCGGTGTCGGTGTTGGTGTCGGGGTGGCCGACGGCTCCTCGGTGGGTTCTTCGGTCGGCTCCTCGGTGGGTTCCTCCGAGGGCTCTTCCGTGGGCTCTTCCGTGGGCTGACCGGTCGGCTCCCCGGACGGGTCACCGGCACCCCCCGAGGGCTCGGTCCCGCCCTCGGTGTCGCCTTCGGTGTCGTCGTCCGGGGGCTTCTGCGCGCCGCCGGAGGGCGAGGGCTTCGGGGCGGGACCGGCCCCGTCCTCCTTCGCGCCGCCCCCGGTGAGGTCCTTCACGCCGTCGGCGATCCCGCCCACGACGTCCTCCACGGCGTCCCCGACGCTGTCCAGGAGGCCGCCGCCCCGCGAGGGCGTCGGGGACGGCCGCCCTGCCTCGGGCGCGGTGTCACCGGTCCCGCCGGAAGGTGCCGGGGACGGGGCGGGGTCGGCCTTGTCGTCGGAACCTGAATCCGGCGAAGAGGCGTCGTCCGTCGGGTCCCCGGCGCCGCCGCCGGGCGTCGGGTCGGCCGCGTCCGGCTCCGTCTCGGACGGCGTCGGCTCGGGAGACTCCTCCTGGGTCTCGGCGGGCGAGGGGGAGGCGGAAGTGTCCTCGCCGGGCTCCTTCTCGGCGGCCTTCAGCGCGGTGACGCAGTCCTCGTACTCGTCCGCGGTCAGACTGCGCGGCGCCGGGCGGTCCTCGGCGAGGGCGAGCTTCGGGGTGAACCCCATCCCCATCAGGACCGCGGTGGGCATCGCCGCCAGGGCTATCGCCTTGCCTGCGGGCATGTGGAACCTGGTGAACAGCGGCTTCCTGGGCGCCGCGTGGCGTGGTCCGGTCCGTACCCGGTCCGCCGCCGCGTCGGTCCCGCGGGCCACCTCGTCAGCCGGCACTGTGCCTCCCGTTCGCCTCGTTGGCGGGGGTCGTTCCTGACAGTCCGTCGGTCTTCTCCACCGGCGCGGGCGGTACGCCGTCGGCCCAGGCCACGGCCATCGCGCCGCCGACCAGGGCGAACAGGAAGCCGATGAGGAAGCCACCGAGGTTGGACACCGGGATGGAGACCAGGGCGAGCAGGATCGCGGCGACACCCGCGAAGACCTGGACGTGCTTCTGGAACCAGAGGCTGAAGCCCAGCACGACCAGGAGCACCCCGATGATCAGCGATCCGGCGCCCGCGGTGGTGGCCATCGCCAGCGTCAGATGCCCGATCCGGATGTTCGCGTACGGGAAGTAGGCGATGGGGAGTCCGCCGAGCATGACGAACAGTCCGGCCCAGAACGGCCGGGTGCCCCGCCACGAGCGGAACTGCAGCCTGCGGCGGGTGAACTGGCCGGCTACGGCGGGGGTCTCGGCGCTCATTGGAAAACAGCTCCCTGGAACGGCGTTGCTCTGGTGGAGAGTTGTGGAGAGTGATGGAGAGAGGTCGCGCCGCGCTGGTGTGCGCGTGGCGGAGCGAGGGGGGTGGGGGTGTCGAGGTGGGGAGGTAGGGGGATGCGGGGGTGTGGGGGGGTGTTGGGGGGTGGGGGCATGGGCGTGTGGGGTGCGGGGTGTTGGGGGGTGTGGGGTGAACGGGCGGGGTGCCGTCGGCGCCCCGCCCGTCGGCGAGTGCCTAGTAGCACTCCTTGACACCCGTGGACACCGACATCTTCAGTCCGCTGAGCTTGAACGTGCCGGCCGAGGTCGCCCACGCCGTCTGCTTCACGTCCTTCAGCGTCACCGAGTCGGACTGCTGTGAGAACCCGAAGGGGTTGGCCCGCTCCTTGCCGCCCTTCATGCCGGGACCCTTGTTGGCGTCCTTGGCCGCGACACCGATGTCAATGCCCCGGAAGGTGGCATCGGCCTCCAGTTGGGCGACATCGATGTACAGGTTCTCGGCCAGGACCGGTTCGGCGCCGTCACCGGCCCGCAGGATCAGGCTGACATTCCCGAGCACCGGAATGTTCGGGGTGACGACCGACTGACACAGGCTCTGGATGGTGGCGGTACTGAAGGCCGAGACGGCGACCGGGCGGACCGTCTTGTCACCCTTGAGCGTGTATCCCTCGTCGAGGGCGCCGTACTGGACGAAACCCTCGCCGTCGAGTTGCTTGGTCGTGACCTTGAACGACTGGCCCGAAACACTGAACGACGCGGCGAGAGCGCCCTGCGCGAGGGCGACGCCTATCGCGGCCGTGGCGGCCACACTGGGCACCATCACCACGGCGAACCGCTTCCATCTCGTCCCACCACGCACCTGGGACTCCATATTTCCTCCTTCTCGGACGTACATCTCCTGCCCCGGCCCGCCCGGAAGACGGCATCGCCGCGGCAGGGATGGGAGAAGTGCTACGTCCTCGGGAAGGAGCGCCCGCGCCCGGAGGCGCGTTCCGCACCCTCGATCACCGGCGATCTCCCCCGAGCGACAACCACTGGTCGCGCCTGACACGCATCACGCACAACCTTGCCGGACAGGCTTCGCCCGCGGGCGAAGACCCCCCTGTCCAGGAGCCGGGCGCCACTGCCGCCCGCTCCGCTCGGTGGGGACCCAGTGAGTCCGCGTCCCGGCCGGCTGCCGGGACAACGGGAATTGGACCGAGCGTCGCCGATCGTGGTGCATTCTGGCCGCCCGCACAAGGGGGGTCGTTACCGGCTAGTAACGGCCCGGTAACCACGCCACGGCACAGGGGCTCGCAACGGCGACGCTGGGTACGACCGAAGGGCAGAACATTCGCATGGATCGCCGGACAGATCCGGCACATCATCGAGCCCGACTTACTGGCAGTAACAGCAGTCGCGTCGGCCAAGTTTTGGCAAAACGTAACCGCTTACCGACCTCCGCGCCGACCACCAATTCGCCCCATTCAGCGGGTGAATGGGGCGGAACCGGAAAGAGCCGGAAAGAGAGCGACGTAGGTGGACCACCGCCCCCGGCGGACCCGGGGACGCCGGCCCGGCGGGCGCCGGCAGGGGATGGATCAGAACAGCGCGCGGGCCAGCGCGCGGCGGGCGGTGGCCACCCGCGGGTCGTCGCCGCCGACCACCTCGAAGAGTTCGAGGAGCCGCAGCCGTACGGCGTCCCGGTCGTCGCCGGCCGTGCGCCGCACGGTGTCGATCAGCCGCCCGAAGGCGTCCTCGACATGCCCGCCGACCAGATCGAGGTCGGCGGCGGCGATCTGCGCCGGTACGTCGGCGGGCCGCTCGGCGGCGTCCTTGCGCACCTGCTGCGGGTCCAGGCCCTGCACCCGCTGGAGCAACTCGGCCTGCGAGAGGCCGAGCGTGGCCTCGGGGTGGGCGGGGTCGTCGGCGAGCACGTTCCGGTACGCCTGGACCGCTCCGGAGAGGTCACCGGCGTCCAGCGCCTGCGCGGCGGCGTTGAGGAGGGCGTCGTAGGGGCCCGCCGGAAGCTCGTCCTCGCCGGGCGCGCTGTCACCGGGCACGGCGTCGGGGTCGACGGCGAGTCCGGTCAGTCCGAAGCGCTCCTCGGCGACCTGGACGAGCTGGTCGAGCGTCTGCCGGATCTGTGCCTCGCCGGCGGCTCCCTGGAAGAGCGGCAGCGCCTGCCCCGCGACGACCGCGAACACCGCGGGGATCCCCTGGATCCCGAACTGCTGCATCAGCATCTGATTGGCGTCGACATCGATCTTGGCGAGCAGGATCCGGCCGTTGTATTCGACGGTGAGTCGTTCCAGGACCGGGCTCAGCTGCTTGCAGGGCTCACACCACTCCGCCCAGAAGTCGAGGACGACGGGGACCTCGGCGGAGCGCTGGATGACATCGCGCTCGAATCCCGCCTCGTCGACGTCGATGACGAGATCGGCCGGGGAGACGGCACCGCCGCCGCCCTGCCTGGCCGCTTCGGCGCGTGTCTGCTCCGCCTTCGCCTTGGCTTCTTGGGCGGCCTTCACCGCGGCGAGGTCGACGACACCGCTCATGGACATGTTCCGTGGCTGCATGTGTCCATCCTCCCCCGTTCCCCCGCCTGTGGGAAAAACGATGCCGAAAGCCGGTCCCGCCCGGTGTGCCGGGCCCGGTCGGGCCGGGGGTGTGCCGTACGGCACCGGGTCCCCACCCGCGCCGTGTGACCGACGCCCGTGTACGTCCGTCACGGGCGGCAGCGCAAGCCCTGGCCCCTGCTTTCGCTACGCGTCGTAGCGTAATGGCAGCGCAGGTGCGCGGGGACCCGGCTCCCGGTGATCTCCCTCACGGCACCGCGGCGCGGGCCGGGTCCGCTCCCGGGGGCGCCGGTTAGGGTCGGGGGATGCAGAGCCGCATACCCGCCCCGCGCGGGCGTCCGCGCAGCACCGCCGCGGACGCCGCGATCCTCGGCGCGACCCGGGCGGCGCTGGTGGAACTGGGCTGGTCGAAGCTGACGTTGTCGGATGTGGCGACCCGTGCCGGGGTGGCGAAGACGACCCTGTACCGCCGCTGGGCGGGCAAGAACGAGCTGGTCGTGGACGCGGTGGCCGAACTGTTCGACGAACTGCGGCTGCCCGACCGGGGCAGTCTGGCCGCCGACATCGAGGGCGTGGTGCTCCAGTTCGCCGCGATCCTGGCCCGCCCGGAGGCCAGGAGCGGCCTGATGGCGGTGGTCGCGGAGGCCACCCGTGACGAGGCCCTGCGCGCCCGGATCCGCGCCTCCATCGTGGACCGCCAGAAGGGTCTGGTGCTGGAGGGCCGCGCCCGGGCGCAGGAGCGGGGCGAACTGGCCCCGGAGCCCGACCCGGACGAGGCGACCCGGTCGGCGGACCTGATCTTCGACGTGGTGGCGGGCGCGGTGATCCACCGGACGCTGGTGAGCGCGGGCGCGGCGGACGAGCGGTGGGTACGCGGCTTCACGAACGTCCTGCTGAGCGGTGTGCGGGGCGCGACCGGCTAGGACCGGCGGCCGGGCCGAACCGGTCGGCCGGATCGACCGGCGGCCGGAGCCACGCTCCCGTGCCCGCGCGGATGCACGGGTGCGCGGATGCACGGGTGCACGGGTGCACGGGTCAGAACCCGGGAGGTTCGGTGTACACCCCCCACTCGTCCCGCAGGACCCCGCAGATCTCGCCGAGGGTCGCCTCGGCGCGGACGGCGTCGACCATGGGTCCGATCATGTTGGAGCCGTCGCGGGCGGCGGCGAGCATGGCGGCCAGGGCGGAGCGGACGGCGGCGTCGTCGCGTTCACCCTTACGGGCGCCCAGGGAGCGGACCTGCTCGCGTTCCACCTCGTGGCTGACACGGAGGATCTCCAGGTCGCCGGTGACCGAGCCGGTGTGGACGTTGACGCCGACGACCAGTTTGTCGCCCTTCTCCAGAGACTGCTGGTAGCGGAAGGCGGACTCGGCGATCTCGCCGGTGAACCAGCCGTCCTCTATGCCGCGCAGGATGCCGGAGGTGATCGGACCGATGGGGTGCCTGCCGTCCGGGTGGGCCCGCAGCCCGCGTTCCTTGATCTGCTCGAAGATCTTCTCGGCGTCGGCCTCGATGCGGTCGGTGAGCTGCTCGATGTACCAGGAGCCGCCCAGCGGGTCGGCGACGTTGGCGACGCCGGTCTCCTCCATCAGCACCTGCTGGGTACGGAGGGCGATCTCGGCGGCCTGCTCGGAGGGGAGGGCGAGGGTTTCGTCCAGGGCGTTGGTGTGCAGCGAGTTGGTGCCGCCGAGGACGGCCGCGAGCGCCTCGACGGCGGTGCGGACCACGTTGTTGTACGGCTGCTGGGCGGTGAGCGAGACTCCGGCGGTCTGGGTGTGGAAGCGCAGCCACTGGGCCTTGTCGCTGCGGGCGCCGTAGACGTCCCGCATCCAGCGGGCCCAGATGCGGCGGGCGGCGCGGAACTTGGCGATCTCCTCGAAGAAGTCGAGGTGCGCGTCGAAGAAGAAGGAGAGTCCGGGGGCGAAGACGTCGACATCGAGGCCGCGGGAGAGCCCCAGTTCCACGTACCCGAAGCCGTCGGCCAGGGTGTAGGCCAGCTCCTGTGCGGCCGTCGCGCCAGCCTCGCGGATGTGGTAGCCGGAGACGGAGAGCGGCTTGTAGGCGGGGATGGAGCGGGCGCAGTACTCCATCAGGTCGCCGATGAGGCGCAGATGGGGCTCGGGCTCGAAGAGCCACTCCTTCTGGGCGATGTACTCCTTGAAGATGTCCGTCTGGAGGGTGCCGTTGAGGACGGCCGGGTCGACGCCCTGGCGTTCGGCGGCGACGAGGTACATGCAGAAGACGGGGACGGCGGGTCCGCTGATCGTCATGGAGGTGGTGACGTCCCCGAGGGGGATGTCCTTGAACAGCACGTCCATGTCAGCGGCGGAGTCGATGGCCACCCCGCAGTGGCCGACCTCGCCGAGGGCGCGGGGGTCGTCGGAGTCGCGTCCCATGAGGGTGGGCATGTCGAAGGCGACGGAGAGCCCGCCGCCGCCCGCGGCCAGGATCATCTTGTACCGCTCGTTGGTCTGCTCGGCGTTCCCGAACCCGGCGAACTGCCGGATCGTCCAGGTCCGCCCCCGGTAGCCGGTCGGATGCAGACCCCGGGTGAAGGGGTACTCCCCCGGCCATCCGATGCGCTCGAACCCCTCGTACCGGTCTCCGGGCCGGGGCCCGTACACCGGTTCCACGGCATCTCCGGAGAGCGTCGTGAAGTCGGCCTCCCGCGTGCGGGCGGCGTCAAACCGGGCCTGCCAGCGACGGCGGCCCTCCTCGATGGCTTCAGCGTCCATACCATCGAATTTACTAGGACGTCCAAGTAAATGTCGACCGCTTACTAGGATGTCCTAGTAATAGGGCCGGAGAAACCGCCGTACGCAGGGGCGTACGGCGGGGTCCGTCAGACCTTGGCGGCCTCGGGGGCGGGGCGCTCGATCCGGCCCTCCAGCTCGGCGGAGATCTTGCGCTCCACGAAGAAGGCGGCGGTCGGGACGGTGCCCGCGAGCAGCACCCACAGCTGCTTGGCGACCGGCCACTTCGCCTTGGAGCCCAGGTCGAAGGCGAAGACCAGGTAGAGCACGTACAGCCAGCCGTGCGCGATCGAGACCACCTGGGTCGCGCCGTCCGCGCCGTCGATCTCCAGCACGTACTTGCCGATCATGCAGAAGACCAGCAGCACCAGGAGCACGCCGGTGACGTAGGCCAGGACGCGGTAGCGGGTCAGCACGCTCTTTTTCATGCCGTCGAGCGTATCGGCACGTCACGGGCGATCTTGCGGCGGGGCGCCGCTCGCGGAAGCCGGCGTTCAGCACCCCGGCGCCCGGCGGTGGCCGTCCTCACTCCTCCTCGAAGTCCTGCGCCGCCACCCGCAGCGGCCTCAGCATCGCGAAGATCTCGGTGCACTCCTCGGCGTCGTACACACCCAGTCCGAAGTCCATGGCCATGAGGTCCTGGGTGGCGGACTCGGTGACCTCGCGGCCCTTCTCGGTGATCACGGCGAGGGTGCCACGGCCGTCGTTGGGGTTGGGGCGCTTGGCGACCAGCCCCGATTTCACCAGCCGGTCGACGGTGTTGGTGACGGATGTCGGGTGGACCATCAGCCGCTCGCCGATCTTCGACATGGGCAGCTCGCCGCGCTGGGAGAAGGTGAGCAGGACCAGTGCCTCGTAACGGGCGAAGGTGAGCCCGTACGGCTTGACGACGGCGTCCACCTCGGCGAGCAGGATCTGGTGCGCCCGCATGATCGAGGTGATCGCGGCCATGGACGGCACCCCGCCCCAGCGCTGCTGCCACAGCTCGTCGGCGCGGGCGATGGGATCGAACGAGAGACTGAGCGGCTTCGACACGGCATCAGACCCTACCCGTCGGTCATATCCCGGTCAGCCCTGTCTCGCCCTTCGGTCCCCGGCGCTCCCGCCTCCCGACCGCCCCCGGACCGCCCCCGGACCGCCCTCCGCGGCCCGGCTCCGCGGCCCGGCTCCGCACCACCTCCCGCACCAACGGACACCGGGCGCGGTTCCAGCCGACGCTGTCGCGGGTCCCAGGGGTGACGGGCTGGGTTCCGGGACCGATGGACCGGATCTGCCGCAGTCGCGACTCCGGCCCGGGGTGCCGAGCTGGGTTCCGGAACCGCCGGGCCGGATCCCGGCCCGGGTCTCGCGGACACCGGGCTGGGGTTTCGGGGGGGCCAGGCCGGTCCCGGGACCGGCAGGCCGGATCTGCCGCAGTCGCGGCTTCCACCGGGGACGCTCCACCGGGTCCCCGAGGTGCCGGCAGGGTTCCCGGACCGCCAGGCCGGACCCCGGAACCGCCGGACCCGATCCCGGAACCGCCGGGCCGGATCTCGGAACCGCCGGGCCGGATCTCGGGGATGCCAGGCCGGATCCCGGGGCCACCGGGGTGGGCCCCCGGGGCCGCCGGGGTGGGCCCCCGGGGATGCCAGGCCGGACCCCGGGACCGCCGGGGTGGGCCCCGGGGATGCCCGGCCCGCCGGGTCCCGGCCCGGATCCCGGGGCCGTCAGGCCGGTGTGGTGGTGGGCGCCGCGTGCGGCGTGGATCGGGGGGCGGGGGCGGTCGGACCGTTGGGGTGCCCGGAGGGCGTCAGGGGCGGGTCGTGCGGCGCAGGCGGTGCCGGACCGCACGTTGGGCCACCGGGCCGAGGTCCTCCAACGCGGCGGCGAGCGCGCCGAGTTGTTCCAGCGCGTCGAGCGCGGCCGTGGCGCCCTCGGCGTCCACCCCCTCGTACAGCTCGATGCCGACGAACGACGCGGCGACCGCGCGGGCCAGTCCGGCGGGGTCGGTGAACTCGCCGAACGGGGTGGCCGCCAGCACCCGGACGAGGACCCGCTCGATCTCCGCGATCCACAGCTCCAGTCCGGCGGCGGTGGCCGGGCCGAGGCTCTTGTGGGTCTGGGCGCCGGCGAGGAGCTGGCCGAGCAGGGCGACATGGCCGCCGGCCCGTTCCGCCGTGTGGATCTCCCGCCCGACGGCCAGCAGTTCGGTGAGCGAGGTGACGGCGGCGAACCGTTCCCGGTAGGGGGCCACCGACCGCTCGGCGCCGTAGCGGCAGGCCGCCGCGAGCAGCTCGTCCACGGTGCCGAAGTGGTAGAAGACCAGCGCCTGGTTGACCCCGGCCGCCGCCGCGACCGTACGGGCCGAGGTCTTGGCGATGCCCTGCTCGGTGAGGGTGCGCAAGGCGCCGTCGAGCAGTTTGGCCTTGGTCTCCAGGGACTTCGCGGTCTCGGGACTCACGCGCGGGCCTCCTCGCGCACCGGCCGCAGCCCGGGGCGCACGCCATGGCGGCGGACGTCGGTGTAGCTCACCGTGAACGATCCCTCGTAGCCGAAGAGCGGTCCGAACCAGTCGTTCACCACGCGCACCCTGATCCGGAAGCGTCCCGAACGGTCGTCGTACGACTCCCGTACCTCCGCCGTCGCCCCGATCAGCGCGGGCACCCGCACATCCACCGGCCCCTCCCGGAAGCGGTGCTCGCCGGAGCGGATCAGCAACGAGCCGTCGGGCTCGGCACGCAGCCGCAGTTCGGTGGCAAGGTGCTGATGGGTGCCCAGATAGTCGAGGACCCGGTCGCCGCGGGGGTCGAGCACCATCTGGGCGTCGAAGCGGCGCGGGCCACCGGGGAGGTCGAAGGTGCGCACGAAGCTCACCGTCTCACGCCCGAAGGTGTCGGCGTACGGCACATTCTCGATGACGAAGGGGACGTCACGGCCCTCGCGCGGCACCAGGATGTTGCGGGTGGCGCCGACCGCCAGGAACGGCTTGACGAACGCCCCGCCGTGCCAGATCCGGTCCATCACCCCCCGCCCGGTGCACGCCTCGCCGCCGCGCAGACCGACCGAGAAGCGGCGGCGGAGTCGGGGGTGGAGGCGGTCGAAGTCGGCGCCCATGGCGGCGTGGAAGAGGGAGACGGGGGTGGTCGCGGGCGGGGGCGCTGAGGTCATCGGGGGTTCTCCAGGCTGCGCAGCAGTCCCGGGGCGCCCGCGCCGGTCGGCGGGGTGCGCCGACAGCGGCGGGCCGCGGGGGTGCCGGGCCGGGGCGGCAGGAACAGCGCCAGGCAGACGGCGACCAGGAGCAGCAGCGGGCACAGATACGCCATCGGCGCGGCGAACGGGCCGAACAGCCGCAGGAACGACTCCAGTCCGAGCCCGGTGAGGGCGACCGTGATCACCAGGGCGCGTACGGCGAGCCCGGTCAGCCAGGACCGCAAGGCGCGCTCGGGGGTGATGCCGCGCTCCAGCCAGAGCCGGAGCCGGTCGAAGGACCAGGCCGTGGCCCAGCCCATCAGCGGACGCAGCACCAGCCGGTCGGCGAGCGCGCCGAAACGGCCCCAGCGGGGGCGGTAGTCGTAGCCGGTGAGGAAGCGCACGCCATCGGCGGCGGGGACGTAGCGCCAGTAGCCACCGCCCTCGGCGATCAGGGAGAGCGGGTGCGGGGAGGCGAAGCGCAGGGCGGAGGTGCGGGTGCCGTCGGGGCGTTCCCGCTCGCCCGCGGAGACGCCGGTGCCGGAGACGGTGAGGAAGGGCAGGACGCGCGTGGCGTAGCGGAAGCGCTGCGGCTCGCCCTCCGCGCGCGGGAGGTGGGCGATCTCGGTGAAGCGGAGGTCCCAGCGCTGATGCCGGGACGGGTCCTGCGTGGCGGCCCACAGGGTGTCGAGGTCGGCGCGGATGTACGCCTCTATGTAGAGCCTCATGGCTCGTCCCCCAGTTCAACCTCGCGTTTGAGCGAGTGCTCAAACACTGCTTCCGACACCGTAACGGGTTTTGAGCGAACGCTCAAAGAGTGGGGACGAGAAAAACCCCGGCCTTAGGGGGCCGGGGTTCTCGGGGCTCTGCGGGGGGCGGCGTGCCTCAGGCGGTGCCGAGGTGGCGCTCCACCGTCTCCACCTTGGCGGTGAGTCCGTCGGTCACGCCGGGCCGGATGTCGGCCTTGAGGACCAGGGACACCCGGGGCGCGCGGGCCTCGACGGCGGCGACGGCACGCTTGATCACGTCCATCACCTCGTCCCACTCACCCTCGATCGAGGTGAACATGGCGTCGGTGCGGTTCGGCAGCCCCGACTCGCGCACCACGCGCACGGCGTCGGCGACGTACTCCCCCACGTCCTCGCCGACACCCAGCGGCGTCACGGAGAAGGCGACGATCACGCGCCCACGACCCCTTCCTTGCGGGCGCGCGAGGCGATCACCGCGTCCTCGGCCTCACGCTTCAGCATCCGCTCGGCGTAGAAGCCACCGGCGGGCAGGACGGAGAGGACGAAGTAGAGGGCGGCCGTCTTGACCGGCCACTTGGCCTTGTTCCAGGCGTCCGCCCAGAAGATCACGTACAGGATGAACAGCACGCCGTGGACCGCGCCCATCACGGGCACCGCATTGAATTCGGTCGTCCGCTTCAGCACCGAGCAGAGGAGCAGGACGAGGAACGAGATGGCCTCGGGGGCCGAGACCAGGCGGAGGCGGCGCAGCGCGCCGGCGGTCTTGATGTCCACGGGTCACCTTCGCTGTGTCGGGGGTTTCCGGTGGCCGGTCCGCGGCGGACCGGCCGCTTTGTGAACGGAAGCACAAACGTTCACCCATTGTGGCAGGCGAGATGAGCATCTCTTGACCGGGGGGCGGCTCGCGTGAGCGAAGTCTCGTCCGGGAGCGAACGTGGGCTGGGAGGCGGGTCGTCGGGCCCGCCTCTCAGCAGGTACGGCGTTCGTACGCCGGGTCGGCCGGGGAGGTCACGTCGAGGTCGCGGAGGACGATGGAGAGGCGGGCGCCCCAGTCCCGGCAGGCGGCGGCCAGTCCGGACGGTTCGTACTCGATGACGAAGACCCGGTCGTCGTAGGCCGTCGCGTAGGCGTCGCACTCGTCGTACTGGCCGCACTCCTCCGCGACCGCGAAGTCGAAGCCCAGCTCACGGCCCCGGTCGGCGAGGTCCGCCGCGTTCTTCTGGCCGATCGCGAGACCCTGGTCGTGGGCGCGGGCGACGAGCAGTTCGGCGAAGGCGAGGTCGTCCTCGGCGGTCAGCAGCCCGTCGGAGCGTTCGTGGGAGTCGAGGTTGTCCGCCTCGACGGCCTGGTGTCCGGAGTCGGCGCAGCCGTCGATCCACTCCCCCACGACCTCCGCGAGCCGCTCCCGCTTGGCCGGGGTGGAGAGGTCGAGCAGGGCCTCGTCCCAGTTCTCGTCCACGACCAGCCCGCCCTCGTCGTCGCGCAGGAGCAGGTCGGGGTGGTGCTCCCGCCACCAGCCGGTGGCGTCGGGCTGGGCCTGGAAGGCGTTGACGTAGCAGAGGTTGTAGACGTCGGGGGCGGGCTTCGCCTCCCGGTCGCGGGAGACGGCCCGGACGCCGTCGGGGGGCGGGTAGGGGGCGCCGATCTGGTAGTCGAAGCCGACGCCGGGCTCGGGGAGGGTGACCTCGGAGGTGGGGTCACCACTCCCGCGCCCCGTCTTGTCTCCACCGCCGCCGCCGTCCGTCCCTGAGCATCCGGTCACCGCCAGCGCCAGCGCCAGTGCCCCGCACAGGGCCAGCGCCCTCGGCACACGCGGAAGGGCGGGGCGGGGGCGGCGGGACATGGGCGGGGGCTCCTGTCGTCGGCGGGCACGAGGTGCGGGGTGCGGGGTGCGGCACACGCGGTCGGAAGAGGGTCGGACCCTGTCGGACCCGGGTCGGTCGGACACACGGCCACGGGATGGCGCCCTGCGCACGATCATCATGCCGCTCGACCGAACCGGGGCATCACACCGGTCGACCGGTCACCGGCATCACGCCGCTCAACCGACCCCGGGCCTCACGCCCCTCGACCGATCACCGGCGTCACGCCGCCCCGTCCGTGCCGAAGGCGGCGCGCAGGGTTGTGACGGCCTGCTGGATCGCGGCCTCGGCGACGTGGGTCTTCCGCAGGGCGTTGAGCATCCCGCCGCGCTCCTTGGCCAGCAGGGTGAGCGCCGCGGCCATCGTCGCCCCCCACCGAGGCACCCGCGACCGCGATCCGGCCGACGTCCAGCCACACGCGAAGAAGGGTGGTCCGCACGGGCGTCCGCTGTATGGCAAAGCGGCGTGCCCAGGGCACGGGACGCCGTTCACAGGCCGCCCGGGGGGGCCGGGGGGCCGCTTGCTGAAGCCCCCCCCCTCACTACGCGCCCAATGGCCCCTCTCCGAGAGGGCGACCGCGCGCCCCCGCCACCCTCCACGGAGGGGTACCGGGCGGGTCAGGTTCGGCGCCTGTCACCCCCGGCGCGTCTGCCCGTGCGGCCCGTCCGCAGCGAGCAGGCCGCCGCCCGGCACCGCCCGGTCTCCGCGCGCTGCGCTTCGTCCAGGCGCTCGCGCACCACGTCCAGGATCGTCTGGGCGACCCTGAGCGCCGTGAACGCGGCCATCAGCGGATCCACTCCGTCATCGCTCCCGTACGGACCCTGCGGCTCACTCACCTTCGCAACTCCTCTCCCCTCGCACGGGGTGCTCGCAACAACAGATGTCGGGGGCCGCCCGCCCTCTTTCCGCACGGCAGCGTGGACACGGACACGGAGACGGAGACGGATAACGGCCAGCACCCGCCGCCCGGGGGCCCCTGGAGGGCTGCCCGCCCCGCACGGGGTGCTCCCTCCGCCCGGGGCCTTGCTGCCTCGCGGGCGGAGGGGCGTTCATGCGGGCGGTGCCCACCCCTGCGTGGGGTGCTGCGCGCCCGTGGCATGGTCCGGAGGATCCGGCTCCGCACGGCGCGTCCCCTCATCCACGGCAGCCATCACCCGCCGGTACTGCGGCGACCGCTCGAACGCCTCCCGCACCGGATCGGCGAACTCGAAGCTGTGGCCGCCCGGATGCCCGGCGAACAGCCCGCACGCTTCCTCGGTGGCGCCGGGCGCCCCACGGTTGAGGGTGTTGCAGTCGGGCAGCACGAGGAACCCGTGCGGGTCGCGCCCGTCGTCCCACTGCGCCCACACCTCACCCTCGCGCGGGTCGTCCAGAACCCACGTCAGGGCATGGTGCGGACCGGACCCGTGTCCTTCCAGCGGACAGCGCAGCATGTACGGGACCGAACCGCCCGGGTCGCTGTCGTCCTCGACGTGAGCGAGCATCAGCGCCACCAGGTCCACCGGCATGATCGCGCCCGCCCCGCATATCCGCCGCTCCCGCGCTCCAGGTTCCGCCGCCATGTCACACCCCCCGCCCGCGCCACGACAGGCCACCCGTGTCACGGCAGCCGGCAGCGCGCACACCGGCACGGCGGCCACGCCTGAGACACCGTCGCGAGCGGACCCGGAATGGCCCGGTAGGTACGTCGTACGACCGGGCCCTTCGGCTTGCGGTCCGCACCGACCCGGTACGTCTCGATCGTCATCCGCGACCTGCCCGGAGCGGGCTTGGTACCCGCGTTCACCGCTCCCCCTCCGCACCCTGCCTGTGGCAGGGGCAGGCGCAGCGCGGGACGAGCACCGTGCCCCCGCCGTGGGGCAACGGCACGTCCTTCGTCTGGCGGCAGTCGTCGTGCAGGCGCTCGTACTCCGGCCGCGCGGCCAGCGCGCACTCCGCCGACCGGTGCCCCTCTACGGTGGGCCCGCTCATCGCACGGCCCCCCTCGCCCCGATGACGTGCCGGTCCAGGTCGATGCCGAAGCCAGGAGCGAGTACCAGGACAGTCCGCCGCCGTTGCCGCTGCTCGCGTTCTCGTTCGGCGGCGATCAGGTAGGGGCGGATGAGGGCCGTACCCGTGCCGTCGAGCGGCTCGTGCAGACCGTAGGGGGAACGGGGCACCCGAACCCGTGCGGCGGCCGGGCGAACAGCGCCCGCGCACTGCGGGGAAGGGACGGGAGCCGGACGGGATCCAGCCCGGCGCTTTCCTGGACCAGGCGCTAAGAGGTCCAGCAGCAGCCGTACGAACGTGTGGATAAGCTTCACCATGTTGACCTGCTCTCTCAGGTTGGCCACGCCCCCGGACCGGTTGCACGGTCGCGGGGGTTCCTTGTACTGAGTGAGCGTGCCGACAAAACAACGCTCTGCCTTCCCCAAAGTGGGGATGGCAGAGCGTTGACCACGGCGTGCGTGAGGTGCTAAACGCCGCTCCATGCTGCGAACTCACGCAGCTTGTCCGGCGCTCGCTTACGAGCACGCAGCAGCGTGCCCACCGTTTCGTGGACGTCGGGGTGATAACGCGTCAGTTGGGGGGCGGTTTGGCGTGCCTGCTCCAACGACTCCAATGCATCCTCGTTGTGCGCGGTCCATGCTTCTGCACTGGCCTTACGGATCAAGAAACCGGCAACCCTGGTGGGTTGGTAGGAGTCCGGCAAGCGCACTGTTGTGGCGACCCGTAGTGCCTCTTCGTGGTCGTCCTTGTACATGGCCACATCGAGGCGCCCAAGCGCCACGTTGAGGTCACCGAACGCCAATGCATACCGCTCGCCGGGCGGTTCTGCTGCTGCGTCGAGTGCTGCGCCTGCTTCGGCCAGTTCGCTAGCCTGCCCGAGCCAGTCTTCGGCTGCTGAGTGGTCACGCTGTACAGCCGAAAGGGCCGAAGCCCGAAGCAGCAGGGTGCCCCGTACAGCCATGGTTGAGGCGTCGCCGTCGTCGTGAAGATCCCGCAAGGCTTGCTTGATCAACGCCACCCCTCGGTCGGGGCGGGACGTTTCGGCATGGGTGATGACGGCTCGCTCGTACCGCTCAACAGCTACTTGACGGGGATCCCCGGACTGTGGAGCGGCCATGGCCATACGGGCTAGGGCGAGTCGGGCCAGCTCCATGAAACCCAGGCGGTAGGCGATGATCGCAGTCGTGCGCGCGACCTCTGATTGCATGTTGTGCGCCCGCTCGCGATCCCGGCCCGGCGCGCTGTACCTCTGTACGGCTACTGCGGTGTCCGCGATGAGTTCGGGCAGGGCTTCAGCAACGTCGCCGAACTCCCCCTGGGCTCGAAGCGCCGCAATGTGCCCTGTCCGCATGGCCAGATCATCAAGCGAACGGACCGGCGTGCCGTCTTCCGGTGGAATGTCCCATGCGTCTAGAGCGCTGCTGATCGGTGCGAGCAGCCGGTCCAGCTGATCTTTCTGAAGCATGTGAATGTAGGGCTGCCCGTGAAGTACAGACAGAGTGACGCCGAGTGCTCGGGCTACCGAGGCGAGTACGGACGGGCTTGCAGGCCGCTCACCGTTTTCGACTCGGGATAGCTGACTGGTGGATACGTGGGCCAAGCGGCACAGTTCGGTGAGGCTGAAGTCTCGGATGGCTCGAAGTTCCCGAATACGGGCCCCGATGTGCCTTTCTTTCTGGTCGGGCATACTGACTCCCATTGCGTGCTGACACTCGCAATGTACGCCTGGATCACTCCAGGGTGTACCGCTAGCGGCCCCCGCTCCGGCGGGGGCCGTCGTACTGCGCACGGTCCGTCAGACAACGCCCGCACCGACCGCTCAACCGTGAACGGCCCGCCCTCGCACCGGGCACAGGAACAGCCCGCCCGCGCACCGGGCGCCCAGGAACAGCCGCCCGCCTCTCTGCTCCTGGACGACCAGCTCTGTTTCGCCCTGTACGCCCCGTCCCGGGCGGTGACCGCGCGCTACCGGCCGCTGCTCGACGCGCTCGGTCTGACCTACCCCCCCCGGTACCTGACGCTGCTCGTCCTCTGGGAGCGGGGCTCGGTCTCGGTGCGTGAGCTGGGCGAGGAGCTGCACCTGGAGTCCAGCACCCTCTCCCCCCTGCTGAAGCGCCTGGAGGCGCGCGGTCTCGTCCGGCGGGAGCGGCGGCCGGACGACGAGCGGTCGGTGGTGATCCGTCTCACGCAGGAGGGCTCGGCGCTGCGGCACAAGGCGCGCGCGGTGCCCGTGGAGATCGGCACGGCGCTGGGGCTGCCCCCCGAACAGTTCGCCACCGCCAAGGACTTGCTCCGGCTGCTCACCGGGAACGTGCGCGCGAGCTGACCCGTCCCCCGGCCTCCGGGGTGCGCAGTCGCCCCCGCCGCCTCGCCCCGGGGGATCCGTTCGGGGCGGGTCTCCGCCCCCGGGCCCTGTTCGCCGGGCCGTCGCGGGGGCTACCTTCCAGAGCGTGGCGATGTTTCGACTTCAAGGCAGCAAGGTGCTGGCCGTCGGGATGACCGGGGACGCCGTGAAGGCGAAGAACGGCTCGATGGTCGCCTACGACGGCCAGATGGCCTTCAAGAAGCTCAGCGGAGGCGGCGAGGGGATCCGGGGGATGGTCACCCGCCGGCTGACCGGCGAGCAGATGACCCTGATGGAGGTGAAGGGGCACGGGACGTGCTGGTTCGCGGACCGGGCCTCGGAGATCAGCCTGGTGAGCCTCCAGGGGGAGACGCTCTACGTGGAGTCGAGCAACCTGCTGGCGACCGACGGCGGATTGCGCACGGGCACCTCGTTCACCGGACTGCGCGGCGCCTCCCAGGGCAACGGACTGTTCACCACGACCGTCGAGGGGCACGGCCAGGCCGCCCTCATGTCCGACGGCCCGGCGGTGCTGCTGCGGGTGAGCCCGCAGTACCCGCTGACCGTCGACCCGGGGGCGTACGTGGCGCACCAGGGCAACCTCCGGCAGTCCCTCCAGTCCGGCGTGACCTTCCGCACCCTGCTGGGCGAGGGCGGCGGCGAGGCGTTCCAGATGCGCTTCGAGGGCGACGGCGTGGTCTACGTGCAGCCCAGCGAGCGGAACACGATCGCGGGGGAGGTGTGACATGGGGTTCCGGGAGATCAACTCCAGGATGGTCGAGGCGACCGTGGCCCCGGGGCAGCGGCTGTTCAGCCAGCGCGGGGCGATGCTCGCGTACCGGGGCGAGGTGAGCTTCACCCCGAACATGGCCGGCGGCCAGGGCGGGGTGATGTCGATGATCGGCCGCCGGGTCGCCGACGAGGACACCCCGCTGATGACCGTCGAGGGCAGCGGCACGGTGCTGTTCGGGCACGGCGGGCATCACATCCAGGTGATTGACCTGGCGGGCGACACCCTGTATGTGGAGGCCGACCGGCTGCTCGCCTTCGAGGGCACGCTGCGGCAGGGCACCCTGTTCATGGGCTCGCAGGGCGGCGTCATGGGCATGGTCCGGGGCCAGGTCACCGGCCAGGGCCTGTTCACCACCACCCTCCAGGGCCATGGCTCGGTCGCCGTGATGGCGCACGGCGGGGTGCTGGAGCTGCCGATCACCCCGCAGCGCCCGGTCCATGTGGACCCGCAGGCGTACGTCGCCCACCACGGCGACATCCGCAACAAGCTCTCCACCGCGCTCGGCTGGCGGGACATGGTGGGCCGTGGCTCCGGCGAGGCGTTCCAGCTGGAGCTGAGCGGCAGCGGCGCGGTGTACGTGCAGGCATCGGAGGAGAAGCTGTGACCGCCTACCCGGGCGCGGGCCCCGTCGTGCACGACCCGATGACGCTGCCCAGCGACGACAACGTCGACGCGTACACCTTCTGCGTGGAGCTGAAGGGCTCCCAGTGGTTCCTGCAGAAGGGGAAGATGATCGCCTACTACGGGTCGATCGACTTCAACGGGATCGGGCACGGCCGGCTCGACCGGCTCGTGCGCACCTCGTTCCATTCGCCTCTGCACGCCTCGGACTGGGTCGTGGCGGAGGGCAGCGGCAAGATGCTCCTCGCCGACCGGGCGTTCGATGTCAATGCGTACGACCTCGAAGACGGCAATCTGACCATTCGCTCCGGCAATCTGCTTGCTTTTCAGCCAAGTCTCGCGCTGAAGCAATCAATCGTGCCGGGTTTTCTGACCCTCATCGGAACCGGAAAGTTCGTGGCGGTGTCGAACGGCCCGGTGGTGTTCATGGAACCCCCGATCCGGGTGGACCCGCAGGCGCTCGTCGGCTGGGCCGACTGCCCGTCCCCCTGCCATCACTACGACCACGGGTACATGACGGGCCTGATGGGCGGCCTACGTGCGATGACCGGTCTGGGCGGCGCCTCCGGGGAGGAGCACCAGTTCGAGTTCGTGGGGGCCGGGACGGTCCTGCTCCAGTCGTCGGAGGCCCTGATGGCGGAGCAGCCCACAGGGACCGTCCCGCATCAGGCGGGGGTACCCGGTGGGGGTGTGACCGGACATCATGGACCACAAGGCGGCACACCGCGCCTTCCCGGACAGCTCGGGGACCTCCAGCGTCGCTTCGGGCTGTGAGCGGTAGTCTGCGGAGTGTGACATCGAACGCGTGCGCACCGTCACACGACCCGTACTAGTTCACATTTCAACATCTTAGGTAGACTTCTTTCATGGAGACCGAGACGGCCACGCGCTGGCTGACCGATGCGGAGCAGTGTGCCTGGCGCACACATCTGGAGGTCAACAAGCTGTTGACCTACCAGTTGGAGAAGGACCTGCAGCCGTTCGGCCTGACGATGAACGACTACGAGATCCTGGTGAATCTCTCCGAGTCCGACGATCTGCGGCTGCGGATGAGCGATCTGGCCGCCGCCACCCTTCAGTCCAAGAGCCGGCTGTCCCACCAGATCACGCGTATGGAGAACGCGAACCTGGTGCGCCGGGAGAACTGCGAGTCCGACCGCCGGGGGCTGTACGCGGTCCTCACCGACCACGGCATGGAGACCATGCGGAAGGTCTCCCCGCACCACGTGGCGTCCGTGCGCCGGCACTTCATCGATCTGCTCTCCCCCGAGGCCCTGACCGAGCTGGACAAGGCCCTCAAGCCGATCGCGGAGCACCTCCGCGGCCAGCGCGGTCGCCCCTGAGCGACCCGGGACCCGGGCTACACGAGCGGCAGGCGGAGTTCGAACAGGGCTCCGCCCGCCGGTGCCGCCCCCACCGTGAGGGTCCCCCCGTGGCGTACGGCGACATCGCGGGCGATGGCCAGACCCAGCCCGGCGCCACCGTCGTCCCGGCTGCGGGCGTCGTCGAGCCGGACGAACCGCTCGAAGATCCGCTCCCGGTCCGCCTCGGGCACCCCGTCCCCGTCGTCCCCGACCGCCACCACGGCCCGGTCGCCGTCCGTGCGGACGCCGAGCGTCACCTCGCTGCGGGCGTGCCGCCGGGCGTTGTCCAGCAGATTCGCCAGGACCCGCTCCAACTGGCCCCGTGACCCGGCCACCTCCACCGGCTCCTCGGCCGTCACCCGCACCCCGCCGCGGCCCGCCGCCGACTCCCGGGCCAGCGCGGCCAGATCGACCCGCCCGTCCTGGGGCCGCTCCCCCGCGTCCAGCCGGGCCAGCAGCAGCAGATCGGCGGCCAGATGCTGGAGCCGTACGGTGTCCTCCACCGCGCCCGGCACATCCAGCAGCCCGGGATGGGCCACCCCCACCTCCAGCTGGGTGCGCAGCGAGGCGATCGGGCTGCGCAGCTCGTGCGAGGCGTCGGCGACGAACCGCCGCTGCCGCTCCACCGAGGACTCCAGCGCGGCCAGCGTCTCGTTGGTGGTCCGGGCGAGCCGGGCGATCTCGTCGTGCGTGTCCGGCTCCGGCACCCGCCGCGTCAGATCCTCCGACGCCGTGATCTCCGCCATCTCCTGCCGGATCCCCTCCACCGGCCGCAGCGCCCGCCGGGTCACCAGCCAGGTGACACCCCCGACGATGCCGAGCAGCAGCGGGAAACCGACCAGCATCACCTTCAGCGAGGTCTCCACCGCGCTCTGCTCCGCCGCGAGCGGGGCACCGGCGTAAACGGTGTAGGTGCCCTGGCCCGGGACGTCCACCTGCACACTGGCGAACCGGTAGTCGCCGGCCTCGCCGTCGATGGTGGCCGAACCGTTGGAGAGCCCCGCCTCCTCCGCGATCTCACCGGGGCCGAGGGATCCGGCGCTGTCGTCGCCGTCGTCGTCCCCCTGGTCCCCCTGGTCCCCCTGATCACCCGGGTCGCCTGGTTCGCCCTCGTCGTCGCCGTCGTCGTCCCCGTCGGTCGGCGCGGACGACGTCGGGCCCGGCTGCGGGCGGGGCCGCACCTGGTCGGTGGCGGTGCCCTTGATCGCCTGGAGCCCCTCGCTCGCCGCGACCAGTTCGCCGTCCTCGTCCAGCACCTGGACGGGCTGCTTCTCGTCGTCCAGGGACAGCTCGCGGTAGGGCGTGCCGCCGGAGAGATCGGCGGCGACCTTGCGCGCGGCCTGCTCCGCGTCGGCGCCCGCCTGCCCGGTCAGATTGGTGTAGAGGGAGAACAGGACGGCGGCCCCGGCGGCGGCCAGCGCCACCGCGACCACCAGGGTGGCACCGAGCGTGGCCCGGGCCCGTACGGAGGCGAACACCCGGCTCATCGGGGCAGCTCCAGCCGGTATCCGGCCCCGCGCACGGTCCGGATCAGCTTGGCGCCCAGCTTGCGGCGCAGCGCGCTGACGTAGACCTCGACGATGTTCGGGTCTCCTTCGTACGCGAAGTCCCAGACGTGCTCCAGGATCTCCGTCTTGGACACCACCTCGCCCCGGCGCAGCACCAGCTGTTCGAGGACCGCGAACTCCTTCGCGGTCAGCGCGATCTCGTCCTCGCCGCGCAGCACCCGCCGGGCCCCGGTGTCCACCTTCAGATCACCGACCACATGGACCGGGGAGCCGCCGCGCTGCCCGCGCCGCCGCAGCAGCGCGCGGACCCGGGCGACCAGGACGACGTACGAGAAGGGCTTGGTCAGATAGTCGTCCGCCCCCGTGTCCAGGCCCTCGGCCTCGTCGTACTCGCCGTCCTTCGCGGTCAGCATCAGGATCGGCACGTCATGGCCGGCGGCGCGCAGGGTGGAGCAGACGCGGTAGCCGTTCATACCGGGCAGCATGATGTCCAGCACGATCAGGTCGTACGGCGACTCGGTCGCCCGGTGCAGTCCCTCCAGGCCGTCGTGGACGACGTCCACGGCGTATCCCTCCGCTGTCAGGCCCTTGGCCAGGGACAGCGCGAGTCGTTTCTCGTCCTCCACGATCAGCAGCCGCATGGGTACAGGTTCCCAAATCGAAGCTGAAGGGTTCTTCAGGTGCCTTCAGCGTGGCTTCAGGTGACGCACGGCACCTTGGTGGACGTCGGAACGACCGACGCTCACCTACGGGGAGGTACCTCCATGAAGCGCAACATCGTCATCGCAGCGCTCACCGCGACCGCCGTGATCGGTGGCGGCGCCACGCTGGCCTTCGCAGGCGGCAGCGGCGACGGCGACGGCTCGAAGTCGGCGTCCGGGACGTCGCTGGTGGCCTCGTCCTCGACGTCGTCCGACGACGACCGCGACGACAAGGACGACCGCGATGACAAGAACGACCGGGACGACCGCGATGACAAGGACGACCGCGACGACCGGAACGACGACGGTGGCGACGACCGCGACGACCGCGGCGGTGACGACGGGGTCCAGGCCCCGACCAAGGTGACCGCGGCGCAGGCCATCGAGGCGGCGCTGAAGGAGCGGCCCGGCACGGCCGTCTCGGCGGACCTGGACCGTGAGGACGGCAAGGACGACGACGGGGACGACGGCGACGACGGCCCGCGTGGGCTGAGCTGGGAGGTCGACATCCTGGGCGAGGGCACCACGTCCTACACCGTGTACGTGGACCCCTCCTCGGGCCGGATCCTCGACAGCCGTGAGGACCGCGACCGTGACGACGACTCCGATGACGCCGACGAGGCCCGGGTGGCGCGCGGGACCGCGGTGAGCGCCGCCGAGGCCGCGTCCGCGGCGACGGCGAAGGGGTTCGTGACCTCGATCGACCTTGACGACGACGACCGTGCGGGGGCCTGGGACGTCGAGGTGGCCGACGGCAAGGGCGGCGAGTCGGACTGGACCGTGAACGCGAAGTCCGGCGCGGTGGGGGCGGACCGGGGCGACGACGACAGGGATGACGACGGACAGGACGACTGACGGCCGGGGGCGGTTGCCCCGGACCCCCATCGGCCCGTGACGGGCCTCGTTCTCGAACGCCGGACGGGCTGACATGGCCCGTCCGGCGTTTTTCGGCTCGCCTCCCCTACGTGCCGCTCGTCAGGCCGGCCACCAGCTCGTCCGCCGCCCGGTAGGGATCAAGTTCGCCGCCCACGATGCGGTCCGCCAGGGCGCTCAGGCGCTGGTCGCCGTGGAGGTCGGCGATGCGTTCGCGCAGGGCCGTGACGGCGATGGTCTCCACCTCGCGCGCGGCCCGGGTGCGGCGGCGTTCGGTGAGGACGCCGTGCTCCTCCATCCAGGCGCGGTGCTTCTCCAGGGCCTGGACCACCTCGTCCACGCCCTCCGCGCGGGCGGCGACGGTCTTGACGATCGGGGGGCGCCAGTCGCCGGGCGCGCGGGCCTCGCCGAGGCCGAGCATGTGGTTGAGTTCGCGGGCGGTGGCGTCGGCGCCGTCGCGGTCGGCCTTGTTGACGACATAGATGTCGCCGATCTCCAGGATGCCCGCCTTGGCCGCCTGGATGCCGTCGCCCATCCCGGGGGCCAGCAGGACCACCGAGGTGTCGGCCTGGGAGGCGATCTCCACCTCGGACTGGCCGACGCCGACCGTCTCCACCAGGATCACGTCGCAGCCCGCCGCGTCCAGGACCCGGATGGCCTGCGGGGCGGCCCAGGCGAGGCCGCCGAGGTGGCCCCGGGTGGCCATGGAGCGGATGTAGACGCCGGGGTCGGAGGCGTGGTCGGACATCCGGACCCGGTCGCCGAGGAGGGCGCCGCCGGAGAAGGGGGAGGACGGGTCCACCGCGAGGACGCCGACCCGTCTGCCCTGTCTGCGGTAGGCGGTCACCAGGGCGGAGGTCGAGGTGGACTTGCCGACGCCCGGTGAGCCGGTGAGGCCGACGACGTAGGCCCCGCCGGTGAGCGGGGCGAGCGCCGCCATGACCTCGCGGAGCTGCGGGGACGCCCCCTCCACCAGGGAGATCAGCCGGGCGACGGCACGGGGCCGTCCTTCCCTCGCCTGGGCCACCAGGGTGGGGACGTCCTGCATCTCAGCTCCGTTCTGCTCCGTGGTCGTTCGTTCAGCCCCGGGGGACCCGGACGATCAAAGCGTCGCCCTGACCGCCCCCGCCGCACAGCGCCGCCGCGCCAACACCGCCGCCCCGGCGCTTCAGCTCCAGCGCCAGATGGAGGACGAGCCGGGCGCCGGACATGCCGATCGGGTGGCCCAGGGCGATGGCGCCACCGTTCACATTCACCCTTTCCGGGGACACGCCGAGGTCCTTCATCGACTGGAGGGCCACGGCGGCGAACGCCTCGTTGATCTCGATGAGGTCGAGGTCCCCGACGGCGATGCCCTCCTTCTTCAGGGCGTGGGCGATGGCGTTGGACGGCTGGGACTGGAGGGAGTTGTCGGGGCCGGCGACATTGCCGTGGGCGCCGATCTCGGCGATCCAGTCCAGGCCCAGCTCCAGGGCCTTCGCCTTGCTCATGACGACCACGGCGGCGGCGCCGTCGGAGATCTGCGAGGCGGTGCCCGCGGTGATCGTGCCGTCCTTGGTGAAGGCGGGGCGCAGCTTGCCCAGGGTCTCGGCGGTGGTGTCGGCGCGGATGCCCTCGTCCTCGCTGAAGAGCACCGGGTCGCCCTTGCGCTGCGGGATCTCGACCGGGGTGATCTCGGCCTCGAACAGGCCGTTCTTCTGTGCGGCGGCGGCGCGCCGGTGGCTGAGGGCGGCGATCTCGTCCTGCTCGGCGCGGCCGAGGCCGAGGCGGGTGTTGTGCTTCTCGGTGGACTCGCCCATGGGGATGTTCTCCCACGGGTCGGTCAGCCCGTCGTACGCCATGGCGTCGAGCATCTCGATCGCGCCGTACTTGTAGCCCTCGCGGGACTTGGGCAGCAGGTGGGGGGCGTTGGTCATGGACTCCTGGCCGCCCGCCACGACGATGTCGAACTCGCCCGCGCGGATCAGCTGGTCGGCCAGCGCGATGGCGTCGAGGCCGGACAGGCACACCTTGTTGACGGTGAGCGCCGGGACGCTCATCGGGATACCGGCCTTGACGGCGGCCTGGCGGGCCGGGATCTGGCCGGTGCCGGCCTGGAGGACCTGGCCCATGATGACGTACTGCACCTGGTCGCCGCCGATCCCGGCGCGGTCGAGGGCGGCCTTGATCGCGAAGCCGCCGAGGTCGGCTCCGGAGAAGGACTTCAGCGAGCCCAGCAGCCGCCCCATGGGGGTGCGCGCACCCGCGACGATCACCGAGCCGGTCGTACCGGAAGTTCCAGAAGACATGAGCTGCGATCCCCTTACCGGCCTGCACAGCCGAGGAGTGAACGAGGGTTTACTTTCGAGCGTACTGAGCGGTGCTCCGCCCCGTCATCGGGCCGTGGGTGTGATCGCGCGCACGTTGCGTAACCACCGCGGGGGCGCTCCACTGATTCCATGCTGACGCGTATCGACCACATCGGGATCGCCTGTCACGACCTCGACGCGACCGTCGAGTTCTACCGGCGGACGTACGGCTTCGAGGTGTTCCACACGGAGGTCAACGAGGAGCAGGGCGTCCGCGAGGCCATGCTCAAGATCAACGGGACGTCGGACGGCGGTGCCTCCTACCTCCAGCTCCTGGAACCGGTCCGGGACGATTCCACGGTGGCGAAGTGGCTCGCGAAGAACGGGGAGGGCGTGCATCACATCGCCTTCGGCACGGCGGACGTGGACGGGGACGCCGCCGCGATCAAGGAGAAGGGGGTGAGGGTGCTGTACGAAGAGCCCCGACGCGGTTCCATGGGGTCCCGGATCACGTTTCTGCATCCGAAGGATTGCCATGGCGTTCTGACAGAACTGGTCACTTCGGCGCCCGTTGAGTCACCTGAGCACTGACCCTCGTACATAGGGGCCGGTAGGGTTGGGTGCGGTCGCCGCTTCCATGACGGGCGACCCGGTCCTGCCGCCTGCGACGGCGCGGGATTCGTGCCGGGGTCCGGGTTTCGGGGGACGAGCGTCGGGGCAGCAGCCCAGGCTCTGCCGTTGATCTGACACCATTCCCCCGGGGGCGTCGTCCGTCGGACGGACGGAGCCCGTACGGAGAGACTTGCGACCAGGGGACGGATGGGACCGCGCAGTGCGGGGCTACGAAAGCCAGGAGCGAGAGCCGGCGGCTGACGTCGACCACCTCTCTCGGTTCGAGGCCGAGATGAAGCGGCTGAAGACCGAGCGGGAAAAGGCGATCCAGCACGCCGAGGACCTCGGCTACCAGGTCGAGGTGCTGCGCGCCAAGCTGCACGAGGCGCGGCGCACCATCATGTCCCGGCCGGCCTACGACGGCGGTGACCTCGGCTATCAGGCCGAGCAGTTGCTGCGTAACGCGCAGGTGCAGGCCGAGCAGTTGCGTGCGGACGCGGAGCGGGAGCTGAGCCAGGCCCGCGCGCAGACCCAGCGCATCCTGCAAGAACACGCCGAGCACTCCGCCCGGCTCCAGGCCGAGCTGCATCAGGAGGCGGTGAACCGCCGCCAGCAGCTCGACCAGGAGCTGGCCGAGCGCCGGCAGAACGTCGAGTCCCACGTCAACGAGAACGTGGCCTGGGCCGAGCAGCTGCGGGCCCGTGCCGAGTCCCAGGCCCGCCGCCTGATGGACGAGACCCGCGCGGAGGCCGACAAGGCGATGGCCGCCGCCCGCGCGGAGGCCGAGCGGCTGACCGGGGAGGCCCGGGAGCGGCTGCGTGGCGACGCCGAGGCGGCCCGCGCGGAGGCGGAGCAGACGCTGCGCCGGGCCCGCGCCGAGGCGGAGCGGCTGCTGAACGCGGCCTCGACGCAGGCGCAGGAGGCCACCGACCACGCCGAGCAGTTGCGCTCCTCCACCGTGTCCGAGTCGGACGCGGCCCGGCGGCAGGCGCAGGAGCTGAGCCGGACCGCCGAGCAGCGGATGGCGGAGGCCGGGGAGGCGCTGCGCAAGGCGCAGTCCGAGGCGGAGAAGGTGCTCGCCGAGGCCAAGGAGAGCGCCTCCAAGACGCTCTCCGGCGCGGAGTCGGCCAATGAGCAGCGCACCCGTACGGCCAAGGAGCAGGTCGCCCGGCTGGTCAGCGAGGCCACCAAGGAGGCCGAGGCGGTCCGGGCCGAGGCCGAGCAGTCGGTCGCCGACGCCCGCGCCGAGGCCGAGAAGATCGTCGCGGAAGCCTCGGAGAAGGCTCGTACGATCACCGCCGAGGAGAGCGCGACGCAGCTGTCCAAGGCGGCCAAGACCGCCGAGGACGTCCTCAACAAGGCGTCCGAGAACGCCGAGCAGACCACCAGGGCCGCCGCCGAGGAGGCCGACCGGATCCGCAAGGAGGCCGAGGCCGAGGCGGACCGGCTGCGCTCGGAGGCGCACGACCTGGCCGAGCAGCTCAAGGGCGCGGCGAAGGACGACACCAAGGAGTACCGGGCCAGGACGGTCGAACTCCAGGAGGAGGCCCGCCGGCTGCGCGACGAGGCGGAGCAGCTGCGGTCCGACGGGGTCGCCGAGGGCGAGCGGATCCGGGCGGAGGCGCGGCGCGAGGCCGTGGCCCGGATCGAGGAGGCGGCCAGTACGGCCGAGGAGCTGCTCTCCAAGGCGAAGGCGGACGCGGACGAGCTGCGCCAGAGCGCGACGACCGACAGCGAGAAGGTCCGTACCGAGGCCATCGAGCGGGCGACGACGCTGCGCCGGCAGGCCGAGGAGACGCTGGAGCGCACCCGCAAGGAGGCCGAGCGGCACCGCGCGGAGATCGTGGAGCAGTCCGACGGCATCAAGGCGGAGGCCGAGCGGGCGGCCCGGGAGCTGCACGAGGAGACCGAGCGGGCGATAGAGACCCGCCGCACCGAGGCCGCGGAGGAGCTGGAGCGGCTGCGGTCCGAGGCGGAGCAGCGGCTGGCCGCCGCCGAGCAGGCGCTGACCGAGGCCCGTGAGGAGGCCGCCCGGATCCGCCGGGAGACCGCCGAGGAGAGCGAGCGGCTGCGCACGGAGGCCGCCGAGCGGATCCGTACGCTGCGCGAGCAGGCGGAGGCGGAGGCCGAGCGGCTGCGGGACGAGGCCGCGGCGGACGCGTCCACCTCGCGGGCCGAGGGCGAGACCGTCGCCGTACGGCTGCGTTCGGAGGCGGCGGCCGAGGCGGAGCGGCTGAAGGCGGAGGCGCAGGACGCCGCCGACCGGATGCGCGCGGAGGCGCAGGCCGCGGCCGAGCGGCTGGGCGCCGAGGCGTCGGAGACGCTGGCCGCCGCGCAGGAGGAGGCCGCCCGGCGCCGCCGTGAGGCCGAGGAACTGCTGGGCGCGGCACGGCAGGAGGCGGGCCAGGAGCGCGAGCGGGCCCGGGAGCAGAGCGAGGAGTTGCTGGCCTCGGCGCGCAAGCGGGTCGAGGAGGCGCAGGCCGAGGCGGTCCGGCTGGTCGAGGAGTCGGACCGGCGGGCCACGGAGACGGTGGCGGCGGCCGACCAGCACGCGCAGCAGGTGCGGGACTCGGTGGCGGGCCTGCACGAGCAGGCGCAGGACGAGATCGCCGGGCTGCGGTCGGCCGCGGAGCACGCGGCGGAGCGCACCCGCAGGGAGGCGCAGGAGGAGGCGGACCGGGTCCGCGCCGACGCCTACGCCGAGCGGGAGCGGGCCTCCGAGGACGCGGGCCGGGTACGGCGCGAGGCGAGCGAGGAGTCGGAGGCGGCCAAGGCGCTCGCGGAGCGCACGGTGGCGGACGCGATCAGCGAGTCGGAGCGGTTGCGCGCGGACTCCGCCGAGTACGCCCAGCGGGCGCGGACGCAGGCGTCGGACACCGTGGCGCAGGCCGACCAGGACGCCTCGCGCACCCGGGCGGACGCGCGGGAGGACGCCAACCGGATCCGTTCGGACGCGGCGACGCAGGCGGACACTCTGATCACCGAGGCCCGCAAGGAGGCCGAGCTGCTGACCACGCGCACGGCCGCCGAGAGCGAGCGGGTGCGCGGCGAGGCGGGCCGGGCGGCGGACAAGCTGCTCGCGGACGCCTCGGGCGAGGCGGAGCGGCTGCGGGCCGAGGCGGCGGACACGGTGGGTTCGGCGCAGCAGCACGCGGAGCGGATCCGGGCCGAGTCGGAGCGGATCAAGGAGCAGGCCGCCGCGGCGGCGGAGCAGATGACCTCCGCGGCCCGCCAGGAGGCGGAGCGGACGCTGGACGAGGCCCGCAAGGACGCCAACAAGCGGCGTTCGGAGGCGGCCGAGCAGGTCGACACCCTCATCACGGAGACCGCGGCCGAGGCGGACAAGCTGCTGACGGAGGCTCAGCAGCAGGCGCAGAAGACCACGGCGGACGCGGAGGCGCAGGCCGACACGATGGTCGGGGCGGCCCGCAGCGAGGCCGACCGGCTGGTGTCGGAGGCGACGGTCGAGGGCAACACGCTGGTGGAGAGGGCCCGTACGGACGCGGACGAGTTGCTCGTCGGCGCGCGCCGGGACGCGACCGCGACACGGGAGCGGGCGGAGGAGCTGCGCGACCGGATCACCTCCGAGATCGAGGAGTTGCACGGCCGGGCCCGCCGTGAGGCGGCCGAGACGATGAAGTCGACCGGTGACCGCTGCGACGCGCTGATCAAGGCGGCCGAGGACCAGTTGGCGAAGGCCCAGGCGAAGGCCAAGGAACTGGTGACGGAGGCCAACTCCGAGGCGGGCAAGGTCCGTATCGCCGCCGTGAAGAAGGCGGAGGGCCTGCTGAAGGAGGCCGAGCAGAAGAAGGCGTCGCTGATCAGGGAGGCCGAGGAGCTGAAGGCCGAGGCGATCCGCGAGGCGAAGCGGACGGTCGAGGAGGGCCGGCGCGAGCTGGAGGTGCTGGTGCGCCGCCGCGAGGACATCAACACCGAGATCTCCCGGGTGCAGGACGTGCTGGAGGCGCTGGAGTCGTTCGAGGCTCCGGCGGGCGGCAAGGACGGCGGCGGGGTCAAGGCGGGTGCCTCGGTGGGCGCTCCCCGATCGGGTGGCAAGTCCTCGGACGGCTAGACGCCCTCCGCGCGGGGGTCCGCGCACCGTCCCGGGGTCTGCCGGAGCATGATCAACGCAGGTGAGCGGGGGCGGTGGCGGTGCTCGGGGGCGGGCATGGGAGAGTGTCCGCGACGCGTTCACGGTTCGGCCGAAGGGCGCGGTCCGCCGTCGAGGCGGTTGCGCGCGCGCCGACTTCCGTGTCTGCTGGGGCCTTTGACTGCGTCTTAGGCAAGTTGTCTGACGGTCAGCCACCCAAAAGGGGTGTCATTCTCCAGATCAAACACGTATCCGCTCGATGACACACCGCTTCGGCCCCTAGGATTCCCCCTATCACCTCACCGGTCTCTTTCGACAGGAACCCCATGAGCGACACTTCCCCCTACGGCTTCGAGCTTGTGCGGCGTGGGTACGACCGCGCTCAGGTGGACGAACGTATCTCCAAGCTCGTCTCCGACCGTGACAGCGCTCTCGCCCGTATCACTGCTCTGGAAAAGCGCATCGAGGAACTCCACCTTGAGACGCAGAACGCCCAGGCCCAGGTAAGCGACGCGGAGCCGTCGTACGCCGGTCTCGGCGCCCGCGTCGAGAAGATCCTCCGCCTTGCCGAGGAGGAGGCGAAGGACCTGCGTGAAGAGGCCCGTCGCGCGGCCGAGCAGCACCGCGAGCTGGCCGAGTCGGCCGCCCAGCAGGTGCGCAACGACGCCGAGTCGTTCGCGGCCGAGCGCAAGGCCAAGGCCGAGGACGAGGGCGTCCGGATCGTCGAGAAGGCCAAGAGCGACGCCTCCCAGCTGCGCTCCGACGCGCAGAAGGACGCGCAGTCCAAGCGAGAGGAGGCCGACGCGCTCTTCGAGGAGACCCGCGCCAAGGCCGCCCAGGCCGCCGCGGACTTCGAGACGAACCTGGCCAAGCGCCGCGAGCAGTCCGAGCGGGACCTGGCGTCCCGTCAGGCCAAGGCCGAGAAGCGCCTCGCGGAGATCGAGCACCGCGCGGAGCAGCTGCGGCTGGAGGCCGAGAAGCTGCGCACCGACGCCGAGCGCCGGGCCCGCCAGACGGTGGAGACCGCGCAGCGCCAGGCCGAGGACATCGTCGCCGACGCCAACGCCAAGGCCGACCGGATCCGTTCGGAATCCGAGCGCGAGCTGGCCGCCCTCACCAACCGCCGCGACTCCATCAACGCGCAGCTCACCAACGTGCGTGAGATGCTCGCGACGCTCACCGGCGCCGCGGTGGCCGCCGCCGGCAGCCCGGCCGAGGACGAGCCGATCTCCCGTGGCGTCCCGGCGCAGCAGTCCCGGTAACGTCTCGACCACAACCGCTGAACAAGTGCGAAGCCCTCTGTCGCCCGGGTGGCAGAGGGCTTTGTCACGCACTAGCGTTGCCGCATGATCGAGCTTGAGGGGCTGACGAAACGGTACGGCGAGAAGGTCGCGGTGAACGACCTCACCTTCCAGGTACGACCGGGGATCGTCACGGGTTTCCTCGGTCCGAACGGCGCCGGCAAGTCGACGACGATGCGGATGATGCTGGGCCTGGACCGGCCCACCGCGGGTGATGTGCGGATCGACGGACAGCACTACGACCAGCTGAAGGACCCGTTGAAGGCGATCGGCGCGCTGCTGGACGCCAAGGCGATGCACGGCGGGCGCAGCGCCTTCAACCATCTGCTGTGTCTGGCGCAGGCGAACGGCATTCCCCGCGGCCGGGTCTCCGAGGTGCTGGACACCGTGGGGCTGACGGCGGTGGCGAGGAAGAAGGCCAAGGGGTTCTCGCTCGGCATGGGGCAGCGGCTCGGGATCGCGGGGGCGCTGCTGGGCGACCCGCGGATCCTGATGTTCGACGAGCCGGTGAACGGGCTGGACCCGGAGGGCATCCACTGGATCCGCAATCTGATGAAATCGCTGGCGGCGCAGGGCCGTACGGTCTTCGTCTCCTCGCATCTGATGAGCGAGATGGCGCTGACCGCCGAGCATCTGATCGTGATCGGTCAGGGGCGGCTCCTCGCGGACACCTCGATGCCCGACTTCATCCAGCAGAACTCCCGCAGCTACGTCCGGATCCGCACCCCGGACCGGGAGCGGCTGCTGGACGTCCTGCACGACGGCGGGATCACGGTGGTGGAGTCCGGCAGCGGAGTGCTGGAGGCGGAGGGCGGAACGGCCGAGCGGATCGGTGAGCTGGCGGCGCGGCACCAACTCGTGCTGCATGAGCTGAGCCCGCAGCAGGCGTCCCTGGAAGAAGCGTTCATGCAGCTGACCGCGGAGTCGGTCGAGTACCACGCGCACGACGGCTTGCCCGCGGGCACCGCGCCACCACCCGTCCCGCAGCAGCAGTGGGGCGAGGGCTGGAACGGCGGCAGCGGGAAGAAGGGGGCCTGATCATGGCGACGACCCAGGTCATCCAGTCCGAGTGGACCAAGATCAGGTCGGTGGCGTCCACGGTGTGGACGCTCTCGCTGGCCGTGGTGGTCACCATCGGTCTCGGCGTCCTCATCTCGGCGCTCTCCAAGAGCGAGTACGACAACCTCAGCGGCACCGACAAGCTGTCTTTCGACCCGACGTACATCAGCTTCGCCGGGATGAGTCTCGGTCAGCTCGCGATGATCGTGTTCGGGGTGCTCGTGGTCTCCAACGAGTACTCGACCGGAATGATCCGCACCTCACTGGCCGCCGTGCCGCAGCGCGGCTCGTTCCTCTTCAGCAAGGTCGCCGTGGCCACGGTGCTCGCCCTGGTCGTCGGCATGGTCACCAGCTTCATCACCTTCTTCCTCGGCCAGGCGATGCTCGGCGACCTCAAGGCGTCGATCGGCGACCCGGGCGTGCTGCGGGCGGTGATCGGCGGCGGCCTCTACATGACGCTGATCGCGATGTTCTCGATGGGCGTCGCCTCGATGCTGCGCTCGCCGATGCTGTCGCTGGGCATCCTGATGCCGTTCTTCTTCCTGATCTCCACGATCCTCGGCAGCGTCAGCGCCACCAAGAAGGTCGGCCAGTACCTCCCCGACCAGGCCGGCAGCAAGATCATGCAGGTGGTCACCCCGATCAACGACGACACCCCCTACGGCCCCTGGGGCGGCCTCGCCATCATGGTGGCCTGGGTGGCGGCAGCCCTCCTGGGCGGCTACCTGCTGCTGAAACGCCGCGACGCGTAGGCGCCTGCGGCTGGGCTGGGCGGGGTCGATGCCGGGCGGGGTCGATGCCGGGGGGCGATGCCGGGGGGCGGGGTCGATGCCGGGGGGCGGGGTCGGGTGCGTGAGCGGCGCGGGGTCGGGTGCCTGGGCGGCGCGGGCTTGAACGTGGGGCGGGGTTCGGCCGGGGCGTCGGGGCGGGGGTCCGCCCGGGGGCCTGGGCCGGGTTCCGCCTGGGGGCCTGGGCGGGGCGGGCTCAAGCATCGGGCCGGGTTCGGCCCGGGTGCCCGGGCAGGGTTCGGCCTGAGGGCCTGAGCGAGGCTCGGGGCGGGTTCCTGGGCAGGGGGTGGGCTCGGTCGTCCGAGCGGGACGCGGGCCGGGGGCCTCGCGCGAGGTGTGGGCTCCGCCACCTGGGCGGGGCCTCTCCGCCACACAAGAAGGGGACGGCTCCGCCGCCGGGAGGGAAGCCGCTCCGTAGCCTGAGCGCGGTGCGGCACGACGGCCAGGCGGGCGCCCCACCACCCGAACCGGCCCGGCTCCGCCACCGGGACGGGACACACGCCCGCCCGCCAAGGGTCCGCACAACCACCAGGAAGAGGCGCTCCACCGCCCCAAAGGTCGGGCAAGGCGTCGCCCGGCAGCCAAGGTGGTCCGGTGTTGTCGCTGAGACGTTACTTTTCGCTCACCCTTGGCCGGAACCGGCGGAGCCTCGATATCCTCCTAACCCTTACGGGGGCGTGTGCCCCGCTGTCCTGAACCTTTGATGGGTGCGGAGCATGATCGAAGCAGTCGGCCTGACCAAGCGCTACGGCGACAAGACCGCTGTGTACAACTTGTCCTTCCAGGTACGTCCGGGCACGGTGACCGGCTTCCTCGGGCCGAACGGCTCGGGCAAGTCGACCACCATGCGCATGATCCTCGGCCTGGACAACCCGACCGCGGGCCATGTGTCGATCGGCGGCCACCCCTACCGCAAGCTCCCGAACGCCCCCCGGCAGGTCGGCGCCCTGCTGGACGCCAAGGCCGTGCACGGTGGCCGGTCGGCCCGCAACCATCTGCTGAGCCTCGCCCAGCTCTCCGGCATCCCGGCCCGCCGGGTGGACGAGGTGCTGGGCGTGGTCGGCCTCCAGGAGGTCGCCAAGCGGCGCTCCAAGGGCTTCTCCCTCGGCATGGGCCAGCGCCTCGGCATCGCCGCCGCGCTCCTCGGCGACCCCCAGGTGCTGCTCTTCGACGAGCCGGTCAACGGCCTCGACCCCGAGGGCATCCTCTGGGTGCGCAACCTCATGAAATCGCTCGCCGCCGAGGGCCGGACCGTCTTCGTCTCCTCGCACCTGATGAGCGAGATGGCGCTGACCGCCGAGCACCTCGTCGTGATCGGCCGCGGTCAGCTGCTCGCCGACATGAGCGTGTCGGAGTTCATCGCCGCGAACTCGGCCGGCTTCGCCCGGGTCCGCACCCCCGACACCGACCCCCCGTTGCGCGAGAAGCTCGCCTCCGCGCTCACCGAGGCCGGCGGCCACGTCCTGCCCGAGCAGGACGGCGCGCTGCGGGTGACCGGGCTGCCTCTGCCGCTGATCAGCGACATCGCGCACCGCAGTGACGTACGGCTCTGGGAGCTGTCGCCGCACCAGGCGTCGCTGGAGGAGGCGTACATGCGGATGACGCAGAACGCCGTCGACTACCGCTCGACCATCGACCAGAAGGCCGGCCTCCAGCAGCCCCTGCCGCCCGGCTTCCAGCCGCCCGTGCCGGTACCGGGCCAGGGCCAGGCGGGCTGGTACGCCCCGCCGCCCCCGCAGCACCAGGGCGGCCAGCCGTTCCCCGCCCCCCAGGCCCAGGGCGCGGCACCGGGCGCCAACCCGTACCTTCAGGCACCCCAGGCCCCCCAGGCGCCGCAGACCCCGGGCATCCCGGCCGCCCCCGCCGCGCCCCCGCAGGCCGCTGTCCCGCAGCCGCCTGCCGGGCCCCCCGCACCCGCCCCCTCCCCCGTCGCCGACTCCCAGTCCGAGGACGCCCGATGAGCACGCCCCAGCCCTCCATGCCGCAGACCGCGCCCGAGTGGCAGGCCGCTCCCGGCGCCGGACACCCGAGCTACACCTCGCCGATCCCGGTGGTCCGTACCCACCTCGGGCACGCGCTCGCCTCGGAGTGGACGAAGATCAAGTCGGTTCGCTCCACGATCTGGACCCTCGGTGTCTTCCTGCTGCTGGTCATCGGCATCGGCCTGGCGGCGGGTGCCCTGGTGGCCGGCACCTCGGAGGCCGACCTGAGCGGCGAGAGCCCGCTCGCCCTCGGCTTCTTCGGTCTGCTCCTCGGCTCGATGTGCCTGATCACGCTCGGTGTGCTGACCACCGCCTCCGAGTACGGCACCGGCATGATCCGTACGACCATCACCGCCTGCCCCACCCGCGGACGCGTCTTCGCGGCGAAGGCGATCGTGTTCTTCCTGCTGGCCTTCGTGGTGACCCTGGTCTCCAGCTCGCTGGTCGCCCTCGCGCACACCTCGATGCTGGACGGCGCCCGCTCCCCGTCCGGAGGGGAGTGGCTCAAGGCCACGGTCGGCATCTCGCTCTACGTCGCGCTGCTCGGCCTGCTGTCGCTGATCGTCGGCTCGATCGTCCGGCACTCCGCGGGCGCCATCACCATCATGATCGGCGCCGTCCTCGCGCCGCTGGTGATCGCGATGTTCATGTTCGCCTCGTCGCTCCAGGACATCCGCGAGGCGCTGTTCGAGTACTCCATCCCGAACCAGCTCTCCGTCTTCTACGCCAACTCCCTGAGCGAGTCCGGCCCGTCCGGCTGGGACCCGCTGTGGATCATGGCGGGCGTCACGGCCGTCGCCTTCGCGGGCGCGTGGGCGCTGCTGGAGAAGCGGGACGTGTAGGCGGGGCCCGGAGGCTCCGGGACCCTCAGAACTTCGGCGCGTTACGGGACCGCCGCACCCGCGTGGTGCGGCGGTCCCGTGCGTTCCAGCACGCCTTGTGCCAGTGCCGCCGGTCGTCCACGCCCTCGTGTCCGGGCCAGACGACGACATGCGGGACCCCGTCGGGGATGAGCTGGTCGCAGCCGGGGCAGCGGTACGACTTGCCCTGCGCGCTCGCCCCGGCGACATGCCGTACGTACCACTGCTCGCCGCGCCAGTCGACCGACGTCTCCCAACCGCCGTACCGCTCGGGGCCCTCGTCCTCGGGGCTGCGGCCGAAGTCGGCACCATGGGGACGGTTGCGACGCGGGGACACGGAACACCTCACGGGGCTATACAGGAAGCACGTCCGGCTCCAGCCTACGCGGCGAGGGCCCGGGTACGCGGAACACCGGAGGCCCGCACATTCCCTACGGTTCCACGCATTCTCCCGACTATCCGCAAATCCCTTCGCCGAGACCGTGACCTCGGCACGTGTCAGACGGTTATGCCGGGTGGGGGAGCTCCGCGTCGGAGCCGAGGAAGCAGGAAGACCATGCGCGTTGGAACATTCGTGTTGGCGGCCCAGTTCCCGGGTCAGGGCCAGGGGGAGGCGCTGCACCGCGCGGTGCGCTCGGCCGAGGTCGCCGAGGAGTCCGGTCTCGACTCGGTCTGGGTGGCCGAGCACCACTTCGTGCCGTACGGCGTCTGTCCGTCGGCCGTCACCCTGGCCGCGCTGCTGCTCGGCCGCACCCGTCGCATCCGGATCGGCACCGCGGTGAGCGTGCTGCCCACGACCCACCCCGTGGCCCTCGGTGAGCAGGCCGCGCTGCTGCACCTGACGAGCGGCGGCCGGTTCTCGCTGGGCGTCGGGCGCGGCGGCCCCTGGGTGGACCTGGAGGTGTTCGGCGGCGGGATCGAGGCGTACGAGCAGGGGTACACGGAGTCGCTCGATCTGCTGACCCGCTGGCTGCGCGAGCCGTCCGTCGGCGCGGCCGGGGGGCGTTACGGCTTCCGTGAGGTGACCGTCGTCCCCCGGCCGTCGCAGGCGCTGGCGGAGCCCGGGACGGACCCGGCGCGGGCCGGGGCGGAGCCGGCGGGCCCCGAGGTGCTGGTCGCGTGCACCTCGCCGGGGAGTGTGCGGATGGCGGCCGAGCGGGGCCTGCCGATGCTGCTGGGCATGCACGTCGGCGACGAGGAGAAGGCCGAGATGGTGGCCCTGTGGCGGGCCAGCGCGCGGGCCGCCGGGCACGACGAGGACGGGATCCGCGCGGCCGGGCATGTCTCCGCGGGCGTCTGCCAGATCGCCGACCGGCGTACGGACGCGGCGGAGACACTGCTGAAGGCGATGCCCGGCTGGCTGAAGCAGGGCCTCGACGCCCATGTGACGGTCGACGGCCGGGAGCGCCGGATGCGCGATCCGCTGGCCTACACCGAACTGCTCTGCGGGCTGCACCCGGTGGGCGGCCCCCGGCTGTGCGCCGACCGCCTCGCCGCGACCGGCGAACGGACCGGGGTCTCCCGGTTCGCCCTGCTGGTCGAGGGCTCGGGGGACCTGGCCGGTACGGAGGAGAACGTCCGGCGACTGGGCGCCGAGGTCCTCCCCCAACTGCGCTGAACACCCGGACCGTACGGCCGGACCCCGGGTCCTACGACGACGGACTCACCGCTCCGGTACTGATCGCACCTCCCGCGTACCGGAGCGGCAAGCAGAGCGACGCGCCACTCAGCAGTCCCGGAACTCCGGGGACTGGTTGAGCAGCTGGCTGCGGACCGAGGTGAAGCGCGCCAGCGTCTGGTCCACCGAGGCGTCCAGCGGGAACACCGCCACCCGGTGGCAGTTCTGGAAGGCCAGCCGCACTCCGAAGTGCCGCTGGAGCGCACCGCGGATCGCGTCACTCGCGAGCGCACGCAGCAGCTGGCCGCGCGCCTGCTCGTCCGGCGGCGGCGTCTGGTTGTCGGCGAAGGCACCGCCGTCCACCTTGAGCTGGGCCACCAGGGAGCTGATCATCTCCCACGCGAAGGGCAGGGAGGTCCGGACGCAGTCGACGAAGGCGGCTTCGTCGACCTCGCCTCGCTCGGCCTGTTCCAGTAGGGCCGGTGAGACGTCGAGCGACATGGGTTCTCCTCTCGCACCCCCGAGCAACAGGGGTTGCCGGTCAGGAAAGGGAGCGCGACGCCGAACACGGTGCGTACACACTTCGCGACCTCCCGTTCATACCGTAAGCAACTGTTCGTGGCCGCACCAGGAGAACCGGCACACCTGGTGGACGCTTTACGCGCACAATCGGCCAGGGACGAACAGGAGTGATCCCACCGAACTCGGGCGCCTCCCGGGACCGTTGGGACACCGTACGGCGGGCGCGCTCCGTGCGAATCGCGCGGACCCGGGGGCGTCGAGTAGCGTTGCCGACCATGCGTCTCGTCATCGCCCGCTGCTCCGTCGACTACGCCGGCCGGCTCACCGCCCATCTGCCCATCGCCCCCCGCCTGATCCTGGTGAAGGCGGACGGCAGCGTCTCGATCCACGCGGACGACCGCGCCTACAAGCCGCTGAACTGGATGTCGCCGCCCTGCACCCTCAAGGAGGGCAGCGGTGAGGAAGCGGGCGTCTGGACCGTCGTCAACAAGGCGGGCGAGAAACTGATCATCACGATGGAGGAAGTCCTCCACGATTCCTCGCACGAACTCGGGGTCGATCCCGGCCTGATCAAGGATGGCGTGGAAGCGCACCTCCAGGAGCTGCTCGCCGACCGGATCGAGACCCTCGGTGAGGGCTACACCCTGATCCGCCGTGAGTACATGACCGCCATCGGCCCGGTCGACATCCTGTGCCGGGACGCCGAGGGGCAGACCGTCGCCGTCGAGATCAAGCGGCGCGGCGAGATCGACGGAGTGGAGCAGCTCACCCGCTATCTGGAGCTGCTCAACCGCGACCCCCATCTCGCCCCGGTGCGCGGTGTCTTCGCCGCGCAGGAGATCAAGCCGCAGGCCCGGGTCCTCGCCACGGACCGCGGCATCGGCTGCCAGGTCCTCGACTACAACGCCATGAGGGGCATCGAGGACGACAAGCTGCGCCTCTTCTGAGCCCTGGGCTCCTCAAGGCTTCTCAGAGCCCTGGGCTTCTCAGGGCTCTTCAGATCCCCTCAGATCCCCTCAGATCCCCGACACCGCGTCGGAGGCGGTCGGGCCGGCCTCCTCGGTCGGCGCGGTGCCGCTCGCCGTGGCGGTGGGGGCGGGGCCGCTCGCGGAGTCCGTGGTGGTCGGGGTGGTCGACGGGGTGCCGGTCGGCGGCTCGGACGTCTCGGTGGGCGGCGGTGAGCTACCGGTCGGCGGCTTCGAGGTCCCCGTCGGCGGCTTCGGCGTGTGCGTGGGCGGCTTCGAGGAGGACGGCGGCTTCGTCGTGGCCGATTCCGACGGCGACGACGATCCCCCGCTGCCCTGCGTCCCGCTCGGCTCGTCCGACGGCTCGCCCGAGGCGGAACCGCTCGCCGTCGGGGTCGAGTCGTCCGTCGTGCCGAGGGTGCCGTCGCGGCCGGGGTCCGTCGGCGGATCGGCCGGGGTGCCGGGATCGTCGTCGCCCCCGTCGTCGGCGCCGAGGCTGTCGTCGCCGGGGCCCTGGCTCGCGGACGGGTTGACGCCGACCCGGTCGGCCGGGGGCTCGTTCTCGTTGTTGGAGGTGGCGCCGAGGGTGACGACCGTACCGAGCACGGCGGCGAGCAGGGCGCCCGCGCCGGCCGCCACCAGGTTGCGGCGGGCGAAGCCGCGCAGTCCGCCGCGGGCCTTGCGGGAGGGCGCCCCGTAGGCGTCGCGGTCGGTGCTCACCTCGGGGTCGTCGGCGCGCCGCGGCACGGGGAACGCGGTCGGCGTGACCGGGCCCGCGCCGGACGGCGACACCGGCTCCTCGGCGCGGGTGGCCGGCGTCTCCTCCCCCACGGCCGGGCCGGTGCCCGTGCCCGGTCCGAGGACGGCGGTCGGCCCGCCGAGCGCACCGGCGACCGGGGTGGGCAGACCCGGCGCGGTGCCCGCGCGGTCGTCCACGAGGGCCAGCGCCCGGCGCCCGGCGACGGTGCCGCGCTTGTCGGCGAGGGCGGCGCGCAGCCCGATGGAGGTCTCCAGTTCGGCGCGGGCCCGGTCGAGCCGGTCGCCGCACAGCGCGAGCACGCCCAACTCGTGGTGGAAGTACGCCTGCTCCGCCACCTCGCCGGAGAGCCGGGACGCCTCGCCGCCCGCGCGCAGCGCCCGTTCCCAGGCGTTCCAGTGCAGTCCCGCCGCGAACGCGGGCGCGGCGGTGCGGGCCAGGAGCACGGCCGTGCTGCGCTCGTCCTGCGCGGGCGCCGCGGTGAGCGGCACCAGCACGGTGAGCGCGGCGAGCAGGGCGTCGGCCTCGGCCCACACCCGCTCGGGGGTGACCGAGGGGTGGCCGGCCCACCAGGCGTAGTGCTGGGCGGCGGCGAGCACCTCGGCATCGATGTCGTCGGCGTATCCGGCGGCCACGAGCTGGGAGTGCACCCCGGCGGCCAGCCGGTAGCGGGGGCCGGCCGGGGAGACCAGCGCGCAGTCGAGGAGTTCGCCGAGGGCGGCGTCGGCGTGGGTGTCGCCGACGAGCGCGGGCAGATGGGCCTGGTGCGGCAGTTCGCCGCCGAGGGCGACGGCGAGGCGCAGGGTGGCGCGGGCGGAGGCGCTCAGCCGGGCGGCGAGCAGCGCGGCGGGCGCGGCGCCCTCGGCGAGTGAGGGCAGCGGGACCGCGTCGGCGGTGTCGTCGGCGGGCCCGGCGTCGTAGGGCTGGTCGGCGGGGAGTTCGGACATCTCCTGGAAGACACCGACCTCGTCGCACGCGCTGACCTCGGCCCGCAGCCGGTCGCGCTGCCGCAGCAGGGCCCCGGCCTGGACGAAGCGCAGGGGCAGTCCCTCGGACTCGAACCACAGGTCGCCGGCCCAGTTGGCCTCCTCCTCGCTGAGCGGGCGGCCCACGGCCCGCGCCAGGAGGTCCAGTCCGCCGGCCCGGTCGAGTCCGCCGAGGAGGACGTCCTCCACCCCGGAGGCGGCGGAGGGGGCGGCCACGTCGGGGGTCGCGGAGAGCGCGAAGGCGCACTCGGGGGTGGCGTCGAGCAGTTCGTCGAGCCCGGCGCCGCCGAACTCCAGGTCGTCCACGACGACCACGGCGCCGACCTGGCCGAGCAGGGCGCGCAGTTCGTCGGGGCCGGGGCGGTGCAGGGGCGCGGCGTGGACGGCGTGGAAGAGGTCGTGGAGCAGGTCGTCGGGGCCTCGGTTGACGCCGCTGAGCCGGACCACTCCGTCGGGGGCGAGGTCGGCGCACTCCTCGGCGACCAGGTCGAGCAGCCGGGTGCGGCCGGATCCGGCGGGGCCGGTGAGCCGTACGGAACGGCCGCGGGCGAGGAGCCGTACGAGCCGTTCGCGTTCCGTCTCGCGGCCCAGGAGCGGCGGTTCGGGCCGGGCGGGGCCGGTGCGCGCGGGCGGGGCCGCGGCGCGGGCCACCTCGGCGCGGGCGGCGGCGGTGAGCTTCTCGGGGCGGGCGGGCCGCTCCCCGGGCGGGCAGACCTCGATCTCGCTGCCGTCGACGGGGTTGACGGTGAGCAGCAGTTCACCGGTGACCAGCCGGACCGTGCGGGCCGGGGCGGGTGTGTGCTGGCCGAAGTCCTGGGCGAGGGAGTCCCGGGGCGGACGTGGGCGCGGCGGATCGCCGGCGCCTTCGTGGCCGTACTCCTCGGGTCCCCGGTTGGTCGGGTCCATCGGTTGCAAGCCCCCCAAGAGCGTTGTGCGGCTCGGCCCCTCCCGGCCCGCCGCACACCGCGCTGTCGCTTCTGGTCCGGTGTCCGGTGCCCGCTCCAGGGTGTTGGGACGGCGGGCATTCGAACCGTAAACCTTGGCACAGTATCCATGACAGCCCGGGGTGCCCGGCCGTCCGAGAGGTCACGGTCTCATGAGAATTGCGCGGGTCGGGCCGGTCCGTGCGGGCTGATCCGCAGTCATACCCGCGGCAGTGACTCCACTCCGATACCGCCCTCGATGGCGAGGATCCGGTGCAGCCGGGTGGCGACGAGGAGCCGCTGCATCTGCGGGGGTACGTCGCGCAGCACCAGTCGGCGCCCGCAGCGTCCGGCCCGCCGGTGGGCGCCCATGATCACCCCCAGTCCGGTGGCGTCCCAGGAGTCCAGTTCGGACAGGTCCAGGACCAGGTCACCGGTGCCGGTGTCGACCGCCGTGTGCAGGGCCGTTCGGGCGTCCGCCGCGCTGCGGACGTCGAGGCGGCCCCCGACGACCAGCTCGACGTGGTCGCCCCTGATGTGCATATGTGCTCCCCGTGATGCGTCGTGATGCTCCGCGGTGATGATGTCCGTCGACGCAACCTCTGACTGCGCCAGGCGGCCAGAGGTTGCCGTCTGTGAGCGAACCGATACCGAATTCACCCCGACGTGTGATGCCCGAAGGGGGTGTACGGCCGATCGGCCGAGGGTCCGGTGTGCGGTCGGTCCGCTCAGTGGCGGTAGAAGCCCTGCCCGCTCTTGCGGCCGATGTCACCGGCGTCCACCATCCGGCGCATCAGCTCCGGCGGCGCGAACTTCTCGTCCTGGGTCTCGGTGTAGATGTTGTCCGTGGCGTGCAGCAGGATGTCGACGCCGGTGAGGTCGGCCGTGGCGAGCGGGCCCATGGCGTGGCCGAAGCCGAGCTTGCAGGCGAGGTCGATGTCCTCGGCGCTGGCGACGCCCGACTCGTAGAGCTTGGCGGCCTCGACCACGAGGGCGGAGATGAGCCGGGTGGTCACGAAGCCGGCCACGTCCCGGTTGACGACGACGCAGGTCTTGCCGGTGGACTCGGCGAACTCACGTGCGGTGGCGAGGGTCTCGTCGCTGGTCTTGTGACCGCGCACCAGTTCGCACAGCCCCATCATCGGCACCGGTGAGAAGAAGTGGGTGCCGACCACCCGTTCGGGGCGCGAGGTGACCGCCGCGATCTTGGTGATGGGGATGGCGGAGGTGTTGGACGCGAGGATCGCGTCGTCCTTCACCAGCGTGTCCAGGGCGCGGAAGATCTCGTGCTTGACGTCGAGCCTCTCGAACACGGCCTCGACCACCACATCGGCGTCGGCGACGGCGTCCAGGTCGGTGGTCGCGGTGATCCGGGCGAGCGCGGCGTCGGCGTCGTGCGCCTCCAGCTTCCCCTTGCCGACGAACTTGTCGTACGACGCCTTGATGCCGTCGGTGCCGCGCGTCAGCGCCGTGTCGGTGACGTCGCGCAGGACGACCTCCCAGCCCGCCTGGGCGGAGACCTGGGCGATGCCGGAACCCATGAGACCGGCCCCGATGACGGCGAGCTTCCGTGCCACTGTGCGACTCCCCTGATACGCGCTGTCGTTGTTCCCTGGGCGGACCCTAGCGGGCGGGAGGGGCTGTGTGACCGCTTAGTAACGCGCGTCACGTCTCACATGACGGACATCACACCGGGGAGGGTGACCCGGCCCGGCGGGGGGCGTAACTACGCTGGGGACATGGTCAATCTGACGCGTATCTACACCAGGACCGGGGACCGGGGCACCACCAACCTCGGCGACATGAGCAGGGTCCCGAAGACCGATCCGAGGATCTCCGCGTACGCCGACGCCAACGAGGCGAACGCGGTGATCGGCACGGCCCTCGCCCTCGGCGGGCTGGACGCCGGGATCGCGGCGGTGCTCACCCGGGTGCAGAACGACCTGTTCGACGTGGGCGCGGACCTGTCGACGCCGGTGGTCGAGAACCCGGAGTTCCCGCCGCTGCGGGTCGAGCAGTTCTACATCGACCGGCTGGAGGCGGACTGCGACGCGTTCAACCAGCGGCTGGAGAAGCTGCGCTCGTTCATCCTGCCGGGCGGCACCCCGGGCGCCGCCCTGCTGCACCAGGCGTGCACGGTGGTGCGCCGGGCCGAGCGCTCGACGTGGGTGGCCCTGGAGGCGCACGGCGAGACGATGAACCCGCTCACCGCGACCTACCTCAACCGCCTGTCCGACCTGCTGTTCATCCTGGCCCGCAGCGCCAACGGCGAGACCGGCGACGTGCTGTGGGTGCCGGGCGGGGAGCGGTAGCGACGCACTGCGGGGCTGGGCGCCGGGACACGTTCTACGGGCCCCGACCCCGGGACACGACGTCCTACGGCCTCGGCGCCGGGCCGCGCTCCTTCGTCAGCGGGGCACGCTCGGGTCCCGCCTCCGGGGCCTGGTCGGGGGCCTGTTCGCGGGCCTGTTCGGGTGCCTGGTCGGGTGCCTGTTCGCGGGCCTGGTCCGGGGCCTGTTCGGGGGCCTTCTTGCCGAACACGAAGTAGCTCAGGGCGACGACGCCATGGATGCCGGCCGCGCGCAGGGCCGTGCCCTGGAAGCCCCGCAGCGAGGAGGTGTCGCCGGAGCCGACGTACCAGATCGCGAGCTGGAGCAGCACGAGCGCGACCGCGGCGGCGACGAGGGTACGCAGCCACAGCCGGCCCTCGTGGGCCGCGCGGGCCCTGCCGTACTGCGGCGGCTTGGGCGGACGGGGGGCGCCGGCGAAGCGGTGGGCGGCGTGGCCGTCGAGCCACTTGACGGTGTAGTGGCCGTAGCCCACGGTGAAGCCGATGTACAGCGCCGCCAGACCGTGCTCCCAGCCCGGCTCGGCGCCGTTCTTGAGGTCGATCGCCGTCGCGATGAACAGCACGACCTCCAGCACCGGCTCGCACAGCAGCAGCACCACACTGGTGCGGCGCCATTTCAGCACGTAGCGCGCGGTGAGGCCGAGGACCAGCAGGACCCAGAATCCGACCTCGCACGCGATGATCAGGGCGACGATCACGACGGCTCCTTTCAGCGACCCTTCCAGGCTCCCGCCGGGCGCGGCCGGATACGTCGTCGGCGATGACGAAGTGCCGGTACATCGAAAGATGCAGTCGGGGACCGTCCCCCGGGATCAGGCGGCACCGCGCCGGGCCGTGTTGGATGGAGGCATGTTCGCCCGACTGCCCCGCCCGCATCCGTTCGACGTGCGTATCGCGCTCGCCGGGCTGCTCGGCGGGCTGGCGCTGTGGGCGCTGGGGCTGGGACTGCGCCCCCCGGACGCGCCCGGTGTGCTGTGGGGCGGGCGCTGGCCGCTGCTGCTGCCGCTCGTCCTGACGGCGGGCTGCGAGGTGCTGCGCCGCACCGCGCCGCGGGTGACGCTGCCGGTGGCGACGGTCGCGCTGGTCCTGGACCAGTTCACCCAGGGCAGCCTGGTCACGATCGTGATGTTCACCGATGTGATGTACGCCGCCGTGCTCTACGGCTCGCCCGGGGCCGCGCGCCGGATCCCCTGGATCACCGGGATGCTGTCGGTGCTCGGCACGATCGTGCCGTACGCGGTGTGGCGGGAACCGGAGGCCCTGCTGATCGGGCTGGCGACCGGGGTGGTGGCGTTCGCGCCCGCGTCGACCGGGCTGATCGTGCGCAACCACCGGCAGGCCGCCGACGCGGCCCTGCTGCGGGCCGAGCAGACCGCGCTGCTGGCCGAGATGGACCGGACACAGGCGGTGACGGCGGAGCGGGCCCGGGTGGCGCGGGAACTGCACGACATGGTGGCCAACCACCTCTCGGCGATCGCCATCCACTCCAGCGCCGCGCTCTCCCTCGACGACGAGCGGACCTCGCGGGACGCGCTCGGGGTGATCCGGGAGAACAGCGTGGCGGGGCTGTCGGAGATGCGCCGGCTCATCGGGATCCTGCGGGACGACAGCGGGGACCGGGAACCCGCCGCCGCGCCCACCCTGGAGGGCCTGGAGGCGCTGGTGGACACGGCCCGCGCCAACGGTCTCGACGTGACCCTGGAGGCCGGCCACGGGGAGGGGCTGCCCGCGCCGGTGGGCATGGCGGCCTACCGCATCGTGCAGGAGTCGCTGACCAACGCGCTCAAGCACGCGGGCCCCGGCCGGGTGCGGGTGGCGCTGGAGCAGCGCAGCGGGTCGCTGGCGGTCACGGTGACCAGTCCGTACGGCGAGCACCCGGACGGGCCGCGTGCGCCCGGCTCCGGGGCCGGTCTGGTGGGGATGCGGGAGCGGGCGGCCCTGCTGGACGGGACGTTCGAGGCCGGGGCGCGGGACGCCGCGGATCCGGCGCACGGCAGGATCTGGGTGGTCCGCGCGTGTCTGCCGGTGGCCGAGGGGGAGTCCGAGTGAACGTGCTCGTCGCCGAGGGAGAGTCCGCATGATCCGAGTGCTCGTCGCCGAGGACCAGTCCGCCGTGCGGGCGGGGCTGGTGCTGATCCTGCGCAGTGCCCCCGACATCGAGGTGGTCGGTGAGGCGGGGGACGGCGAGCGGGCGGTGGAACTCGCCCGTGAGCTACGGCCGGATCTGGTGCTGATGGACATTCAGATGCCGCGCCTCGACGGGGTGTCGGCGACCCGGACGGTGGTGGCCGAGGGGCTGGCGGACGTCCTTGTCCTGACCACGTTCGATCTGGACGAGTATGTCTTCGGGGCGCTGCGGGCGGGGGCGTCGGGTTTCCTGCTGAAGAACACCGACGCCCGCGATCTGCTGGAGGCGGTACGGACCGTGGCGCGCGGCGAGGGACTGATCGCGCCGGCCGTGACCCGGCGGCTGATCGCCGAGTTCGCGGCGAAGCCGGCCAGGGAGCCGTCCACCGATCCGGCGGTCCTGGAGGTGCTGACCCGGCGCGAGCGCGAGGTGCTGTCGTGCCTCGGTAGGGGGCTGTCCAACGCGGACATCGCGCAGCGCCTCGATATGGCCGAGGCGACGGTGAAAACGCACGTCAGCCGCTTGCTGGGCAAGCTCGAACTGCGCAGTCGGGTGCAAGCCGCGGTGTTGGCGCAGGAGTTGGGGATGTAGGTCGGTTTTCCCAGTCGCCTTACAGAACATCCCTTAGCAATGGTCCAGACCTATTGACCGGTGGTCCAGACCTTTCTATTCTCGCGTCACTGCGCCATGCCCATGGCAAGGCGTCACACCCCTGACAACTCCCCAAGGAGGCGCTCCACAATGCGCTTCAGACACAAAGTGGTGGCCGGTCTCGCGACCCTGCTGCTTCCGCTGGCGGGACTGGTGGGTCTCGCGACCCCCGCCCAGGCGGCCACCTCGGCCACCGCCACCTTCACCAAACCCTCGGACTGGGGCAACGGCTTCGAAGGCCGGTGGACGGTCAAGAACACCGGCACCACCACGATCAACTCCTGGACCGTCGAGTGGGACTTCCCCACCGGCACGAGGGTGGCGTCCGGCTGGGACGCCACCATCACCAACACCGGGAACCGGTGGACCGCCAAGAACCTGGGCTGGAACGGCACTCTGGCGCCCGGCGCCACGGTGACCTTCGGCTTCAACGGCACCGGACCGGGCTCGCCCTCCAACTGTAAGCTCAACAACGACAGTTGTGACGGCAGCACACCTCCCGGCGACGCCCCGCCGTCGGCCCCGGGCACCCCTACGACGTCCAACGTCACCAACACCTCGGTGCGACTGGCCTGGACTGCCGCCACCGACGACAAGGGCGTCAAGAACTACGACGTCCTGCGCGGTTCCACCGTGGTCGCCACCGTCACCGGCACCACCTACACCGACACCGGCCTGACCGCCGGCACGGACTACTCGTACACGGTCCAGGCCCGGGACACCGCCGACCAGACCGGCCCGGTCAGCGGCGCGGTCGCGGTCCGCACCAGCGGGGGTGACAACCCGCCGCCGCCCGGCAAGATCAACATGGGCTACTTCGCGGAGTGGGGCGTCTACGGGCGCAACTACCACGCCAAGAACCTGGACACCTCGGGCAGCGCCGCCAAGATCACCCACATCAACTACTCCTTCGGCAACGTCCAGAACGGACGCTGCACGATGGGTGACTCCTACGCGGCCATCGAGAAGTCCTACACCGCCGACCAGTCCGTCTCCGGTGTCGCCGACACCTGGGACCAGCCGCTGCGCGGCAACTTCAACCAGCTGCGTCAGCTGAAGGCCAAGTACCCGCACATCAAGATCCTGTGGTCCTTCGGCGGCTGGACCTGGTCCGGCGGCTTCACCCAGGCCGTGCAGAACCCGACCGCGTTCGCCGAGTCCTGCTACCAGCTGGTCGAGGACCCGCGCTGGGCCGATGTCTTCGACGGCATCGACCTGGACTGGGAGTACCCCAACGCCTGCGGTCTGACCTGTGACTCGTCCGGCCCGGCCGCGTTCAAGAACATGCAGCAGGCCATGCGCGCCCGGTTCGGCGCCAACAACCTGGTCACCGCCGCCATCACCGCCGACGCCTCGTCCGGCGGGAAGATCGACAAGGCCGACTACGCGGGCGGAGCCGCCCACTCCGACTGGCTCAACGTCATGACGTACGATTTCTTCGGCGCCTGGGCGGCGCAGGGCCCGACCGCCCCGCACTCCCCGCTCAACCCCTACCCGGGCATCCCCCAGCAGGGCTTCTCCTCCTCCGAGGCGATCGCCAAGCTGAAGGCCCAGGGCGTCCCGGCGAACAAGCTGCTCCTCGGCATCGGCTTCTACGGCCGCGGCTGGACCGGCGTCACCCAGTCCGCACCCGGCGGAACGGCGACCGGACCGGCGACCGGCATCGAACCGGGCAACCAGGACTACAAGGTGCTCAAGACCACCTGCCCCGCCACCGGCACCGTGGGTGGCACGGCGTACGCCCACTGCGGCAACAACTGGTGGTCCTACGACACCCCGGCGACCATCGCGGGCAAGATGTCCTGGGCCAAGAGCCAGGGCCTCGGCGGTGCGTTCTTCTGGGAGTTCAGCGGAGACACCACCAACGGTGAACTGGTCACCGCGATCAGCAACGGCCTGAAGTAGGGCTCACCGACCGTCGGCCGACGACCGACGGACCGTAGAAGTAAGACCCACTAAGCGACATTGACGCGCTGACCGGGCGGGGCTGCCTCAAGCCACGCGAGAAATCCGGTCAGCGCGTCATCGCTCATGGCGAGTTCAAGGCGCGTGCCCCGATGGAGACAGGTGAGGACCACCGCGTCGGAGAGCAGCGCGAGTTCCTCCTCGCCCTCGGGCAGCCGACGCCCGGCCACCTCGATCGAGGCCCGCTCCAGCACCCGGCGCGGCCGGGGCGCGTAGGAGAAGACCCGGAACCACTCGATCCGGTCACCGTTGTAGCGGGCGATGCCGTACGCCCACCCCTTGCCGCTGGTGTCGCCCTGTTCCGGGACCGCCCACCGCAGCGAGCAGTCGAAGGTGCCGCCGGAGCGCTGGATCAGCCGGCGCCGCAGTCCGAAGACGAACAGCCCCACCACCACGAGCGCGACCACGACTCCGCACACAGTCAGAGCGAGGACCATCGGCACCGACCTCCTCGTCTCCTAGGTAACGGAACGGAAAAAACCCGTATATCTGCCTCAGCCGCGACCGGCACCGGATCGCTCCGGTCCCAGCCGCGGCTGAGTGACGTCTAGCACGGGCGCTCCCTCAGATCCTAGACGGACAGGGAGGCGCCCCGGTCAGTGCGCGGTCGCCGCCCGCAGCCGGACCTCCGCGCGACGCTCGGCGGAGGCGTCCGATCCGGACTTCGCCCGCTCCAGCGCGCGCTCGGCACGCTGGACATCGATCTCGTCCGACAGCTCGGCGATCTCGGCCAGCAGCGACAGCTTGTCGTCCGCGAACGAGATGAAACCGCCGTGCACCGCGACGATGACCGTTCCGCCATCACTCGTACGGATGGTCACCGGGCCCGACTCCAGCACACCGAGCAGCGGCTGGTGACCGGGCATGACGCCGATGTCGCCGGAGGTGGTGCGCGCGACGACGAGGGTGGCCTCGCCGGACCAGACCTCTCGGTCGGCCGCGACCAGCGCGACGTGCAGCTCAGCAGCCAAGGTTGGCTCCTCGGGTCACCACCCGGTCTCCTGACCGGGTGTTGCTTACAAGTCTAGTAGGCGTGCGAAGAGGGGCGGGATCCACCCGGTACGGGCACTCCCCGCCCCTCCTCACTCCACCATGCTCACGAACGACCAGGGGTCAGGAGACGCCCAGTTCCTTCGCGTTCTTCTTGAGGTCCTCGATACCACCGCACATGAAGAACGCCTGCTCCGGGAAGTGGTCGTACTCGCCGTCGCAGATCGCGTTGAACGCGGTGATCGACTCCTCCAGCGGTACGTCCGACCCGTCGACGCCGGTGAACTGCTTGGCGACGTGGGTGTTCTGGGACAGGAAGCGCTCCACCCGACGGGCCCGGCGGACGACCAGCTTGTCCTCCTCGCCCAGCTCGTCGATACCGAGGATCGCGATGATGTCCTGGAGGTCCTTGTACTTCTGCAGGATGTTCTTGACCCGCATGGCGGCGTCGTAGTGGTCCTGCGCGATGTAGCGGGGGTCCAGGATCCGGGACGTGGAGTCCAGCGGGTCCACGGCCGGGTAGATGCCCTTCTCGGAGATCGGACGGGAGAGCACCGTCGTCGCGTCGAGGTGGGCGAAGGTGGTGGCCGGGGCCGGGTCGGTCAGGTCGTCCGCGGGGACGTAGATCGCCTGCATCGAGGTGATCGAGTGACCACGGGTCGAGGTGATGCGCTCCTGGAGGAGACCCATCTCGTCGGCCAGGTTCGGCTGGTAACCCACCGCGGAGGGCATCCGGCCGAGCAGCGTGGAGACCTCGGAACCGGCCTGCGTGAAGCGGAAGATGTTGTCGATGAAGAACAGCACGTCCTGCTTCTGGACGTCACGGAAGTACTCCGCCATGGTCAGACCGGCCAGGGCGACACGCAGCCGGGTGCCCGGCGGCTCGTCCATCTGGCCGAAGACCAGCGCGGTCTTGTCGATGACGCCGGACTCGCTCATCTCGTCGATGAGGTCGTTGCCCTCACGGGTGCGCTCACCGACGCCCGCGAACACGGACACACCGTCGTGGTTGTTGGCGACGCGGTAGATCATCTCCTGGATGAGCACCGTCTTGCCGACGCCGGCGCCGCCGAACAGACCGATCTTGCCGCCCTTGACGTACGGGGTCAGCAGGTCGATGACCTTGACGCCGGTCTCGAACATCTCGGTCTTCGACTCAAGCTCGTCGAAGTTCGGGGCCTTGCGGTGGATCGACCAGCGCTCACCGTCGTAGGTCTCGTCGACGTTCAGCACCTCACCGAGGGTGTTGAACACCTTGCCCTTGGTGAAGTCGCCGACCGGGACGGTGATGCCGTCGCCGGTGTCCGTGACCGGGGACTGGCGGACCAGGCCGTCGGTGGGCTGCATGGAGATGGCGCGGACCAGGCCGTCGCCGAGGTGCTGGGCGACCTCAAGGGTCAGCAGCTTGCGCTCGCCCGCGTTGGCCGGGTCAGCGACCTCGACGTGCAGCGCGTTGTAGATCTCCGGCATCGCGTCGACGGGGAACTCCACGTCGACGACCGGGCCGATGACCCGCGCGACGCGGCCCGTCGCCGTGGCCGTCTCAACAGTGGTGGTCATTAGTAGTCACTCCCCGCGGTCGCGTCGGCCAGGGCGCTCGCGCCACCGACGATCTCGCTGATTTCCTGGGTGATTTCGGCCTGGCGGGCCGCGTTGGCAAGCCGGGTGAGGTTCTCGATCAGCTCACCGGCGTTGTCAGTGGCCGACTTCATCGCGCGCCGCGTGGCGGCGTGCTTGGAGGCGGCCGACTGGAGCAGCGCGTTGTAGATACGGCTCTCCACATAGCGCGGCAGCAGGGCGTCGAGGACGTCCTCCGCCGACGGCTCGAAGTCGAACAGCGGGCGGATCTCGTCCTTGCCGGACGACTCCGCCGCCACCTCTTCGAGGCTGAGCGGCAGCAGCTGGTCGCCCACCGCCGTCTGCGTCATCATCGACACGAACTCCGTGTAGACGATGTGGAGTTCATCCACACCGCCGTCCGCGGTGTCCGTCTCGATGGCCTCGATCAGAGGCGCCGCGACCTTCTTGGCGTCCGCGTACGTCGGGTCGTCGGTGAAGCCGGTCCACGACTCCGCGACCTTGCGCTCACGGAAGTTGTAGTGCGCCACACCGCGCCGGCCGACGATGTACGTGTCGACCTGCCGGCCCTCGCGCTCCAGGCGCGCGGTCAGCTCCTCCGCCGCCTTGATGGCGTTGGAGTTGAAGGCGCCGGCGAGGCCGCGGTCGCTCGTCAGCAGCAGGACCGCGGACCGGGTCACCGTCTCGGCCTGGGTGGTGAGCGGGTGCTTCGTGTTCGAGCCCGTGCCCACCGCCGTGACCGCGCGGGTCAACTCGGTCGCGTACGGCGTGGAGGCCGCCACCTTGCGCTGCGCCTTGACGACGCGCGAGGCGGCGATCATCTCCATCGCCTTGGTGATCTTCTTGGTCGCGGTGACGGATCGGATGCGACGCTTGTAGACCCGGAGCTGGGCTCCCATGAGTCAGGTCCCTTCCTTACGTCACTTGGCGGCAGCGGCCGGAGTGTCGTCGCCGAGCAGCTTGCCGTCCGAGGTTTCGAACTGCTTCTTGAACTCTGCGACGGCGTCGTCGATCGCCTGGATGGTGTCGTCCGACATCTTGGCGCCCTCCTTGATGGAGGTCATGAGGCCCTGCTCCTTGCGGTGCAGGTACTCCAGCAGCTCCCTCTCGAAGCGGCGGATGTCCACGACCGGAACCTCGTCCATCCGGCCGTTGGTGCCGGCCCAGACGGAGACGACCTGGTCCTCGGTGGCCATCGGCTGGTACTGAGCCTGCTTGAGCAGCTCGACCATCCGCTGACCGCGCTCCAGCTGCGCCTTGGACGCGGCGTCCAGGTCGGAACCGAAGGCGGCGAACGCCTCCAGCTCACGGAACTGGGCGAGGTCCACCCGCAGTCGGCCGGAGACCTGGCGCATCGCCTTGTGCTGGGCGGAACCACCGACTCGGGAGACGGAGATACCGACGTTCAGCGCGGGGCGCTGACCGGCGTTGAACAGGTCCGACTCCAGGAAGCACTGGCCGTCAGTGATGGAGATGACGTTGGTCGGGATGAACGCCGAGACGTCGTTGGCCTTGGTCTCGACGATCGGCAGACCGGTCATCGAACCGGCGCCCATGTCGTCGGAGAGCTTGGCGCAGCGCTCCAGCAGCCGGGAGTGCAGGTAGAAGACGTCACCCGGGTAGGCTTCGCGGCCCGGCGGGCGGCGCAGCAGCAGGGACACGGCGCGGTAGGCGTCGGCCTGCTTCGAGAGGTCGTCGAAGATGATCAGGACATGCTTGCCCTGGTACATCCAGTGCTGGCCGATGGCCGAGCCGGTGTAGGGCGCCAGGTACTTGAAGCCGGCCGGGTCGGACGCCGGGGCGGCGACGATGGTCGTGTACTCCAGCGCGCCGTTCTCCTCCAGCGCGCGGCGGACCGACGCGATGGTGGAGCCCTTCTGGCCGATGGCGACGTAGACGCAGCGGACCTGCTTCTTCGGGTCGCCGGTGCGCCAGTTGTCACGCTGGTTGATGATCGTGTCGACGGCCAGGGCGGTCTTGCCGGTCTGGCGGTCGCCGATGACCAGCTGGCGCTGGCCGCGGCCGATCGGGGTCATGGCGTCGACGGCCTTGTAGCCCGTCTCCATCGGCTCGTGCACCGACTTGCGCTCCATGACCGTGGGGGCCTGCAGTTCGAGGGCGCGGCGGCTGTCCGTGTCGATCTCGCCGAGGCCGTCGATCGGGTTGCCGAGCGGGTCGACAACGCGGCCGAGGTAGCCCTCGCCGACGGCGACGGACAGCACCTCACCGGTGCGCTGCACCGGCTGGCCCTCCTCGACGCCGCTGAACTCACCGAGGACGATGGCGCCGATCTCGCGCTCTTCCAGGTTGAGCGCGAGGCCGAGGGTGCCGTCCTCGAACTTCAGCAGTTCGTTGGCCATGGCCGAGGGCAGCCCCTCGACCTTCGCGATGCCGTCGCCGGCAAGGGTGACCGTACCGACCTCCTCGCGCGAGGCCGCGTCCGGCTGGTACGACTGGACGAAGTTCTCCAGCGCGTCCCGGATCTCCTCCGGCCGGATCGTGAGCTCCGCCATCTGGGTTCCCTGCTCTCCTTGTTGGGCCCGAAGTTTCACTTTGGGGGGATCTAGCCTGGGGGACTCCCCCCACGAACGAGGTGAATCCTCTGCACGGCCCAACATGGGCCGTAAGTACGTTGTGCGTGTTCAGTTGAGCGGTGTCTCAGCCCGCCAGGCGGCGGGCGGCGTCCTCGATGCGGTCCGCGACGGAACCGTTGATGACGTCGTCACCGATCTGCACCCGGATCCCGCCGACGACCCCGGGGTCCACGTCGAGGTTGAGGTGCATGGGTCGGCCGTAGAGCCCCGCCAGGGCCTGGCCCAGGCGCTGCTTCTGTCCGTCACTCAGCGGTACCGCCGAGGTGACGACGGCGACCATCCGGTTCCGGCGGTCCGCGGCGAGCTTGGACAGGGCTTCGAGCCCTGCTTCCAGGCTACGTCCCCGCGGGGTGGTCACCAGACGGGTGACCAGCCGGGTGGTGACGGCGTCCGCCCGGCCGCCGAGCAGGCTGCGCAGCAGCTCGCTCTTGGCCGAGGTGGTGGCCTTGCGGTCGGTGAGCGCGGCGCGCAGCTCGGTGTTCGAGGAGACGATCCGGCCGAACCGGAACAGCTCGTCCTCGACGGTGTCGAGCGTGTTCGCCCGCTGGGCGGCCGTGAGGTCGGCGGTGTCCGCCAGCTCCTCCAGCGCGTCCACCAGGTCGCGCGAGCGCGACCAGCGGGCCCGCACCATGCCGGACACCAGATCCGCGGTCTCGCCGCCGACCTGGGTGCCCAGCAGTCGCTGGACCAGCTCGGCCTTGGCCTCGCCGGACTGCGCCGGGTCGGTCAGGACCCGACGCAGCGACACCTCGCGGTCGAGCAGCGTGGTGACCGCGGCCAGTTCCTCGCCGAGCCGGCCGGCGTCCACGGATGTGGCGTCGGTCAGCGCGTCGAGCCGCTCACGGGCGGCTGCCAGGGCCTCGCGGCTCGCTCCGTTCATCGAGTCGCCTCGGCCTTCTCCTCAAGCTCGTCGAGGAAGCGGTCGATGACGCGGCTCTGGCGGGCGTGGTCCTCAAGGGACTCGCCGACGAGCTTGCCGGCCAGGTCGGTGGCGAGCTTGCCGACGTCCTGGCGCAGCGCGGACGCGGCGGCCTTGCGGTCGGCCTCGATCTGCGTGTGACCGGCGGCGACGATCTCCTCGCGCTGCCGCTGGCCCTCGGCGCGCATCTCGGCAATGAGGGTCGCGCCCTGCTCCTGCGCCTCCTGGCGCAGTCGGGCGGCCTCGTGCCGGGCCTCGGCGAGCTGGGCCTTGTACTGCTCCAGGACGCTCTGGGCCTCGATCTTCGCGGCCTCGGCCTTCTCCATGCCGCCCTCGATGGCCTCACGGCGCTCGTCCAGAACCTTGTTGATGTTCGGGAGGAGCTTCTTGGCGAGGATGCCGAAGACGATGACGAAGGCGATCAGGCCGATGACGAGCTCAGGGATCGGCGGAACGAGGGGGTTCTGCTCCTCGGTGGCCGCCAGAATGAGCAGCTGGCTCATTTCAGTGCCTTTCGTCTAGTGGCTGAACGTCGGCTGGATCAGGAGCCGTAGACGAACGGCATGACCAGGCCGATGAGGGCGAGGGCCTCACAGAAGGCGAAGCCGAGGATCTGGTTGGCGCGGATCAGACCGGCGGCCTCGGGCTGGCGGGCCAGGGCCTGGGTGCCGTTACCGAAGATGATGCCGACGCCGACGCCGGGGCCGATGGCCGCGAGGCCGTAGCCGATGGAGCCGAGAGCCTTGAGGTCACCAGTGACAGCGGCGAGAGTCGAGGACATGCCAGTTCTTCCTTTTCTGTTCGGACCGATGGGGTTGGGCCACCGGACGAGTGCGGAGCTAGGGGGAGGGCTCAGTGGTGCTCGGCGAGCGCGCCCTGGATGAAGCTGCACGCCAGGAGCACGAACACGTAGGCCTGAAGGGCCTGGACGAACAGCTCGAAGGTGAGCATGACCAGGACCATGATGAAGGAGACACCCGCGTAGGCGATGCCGATGCCGTTGAGCAGGTACCAGGACGCGATGGTGAAGAGCACCAGCAGGGTGTGGCCCGCGAACATGTTCGCGAAGAGCCGGACGGCGTGGGTGAAGGGCCGGACGAGCAGGTTCGAGAACAGCTCGATCAGCATGGCCAGCGGGAGGACCGGGCCGAGGGACTTGTCGTAGCCGGTGAAGTTCTTGAAGGCACCGACGAACCCGTGGCGCTTGAACGTGAGCGACACCCAGACGATATAGACGATCAGCGCCAGGACGATCGGGTAGGCGATGATCGAGGTCACCGGGAACTGGGCCAGGGGCACGATCGCCCACAGGTTCATGATCCAGATGAAGAAGAACAGCGACACCATCAGGGGGACGTACTTCTCGCCCTCCTTCTTTCCGATGGTCTCGTAGACGATGCCCCGGCGTACGAAGTCGTAGCCCGCCTCGGCGACCATCTGGAGCTTGCCGGGAACGACCTTCGGCTTGGCGAAGGCGGCCCAGAAGAACCCGATGATGATGATCGACCCGAGAAGCGCGAGCAGCATCGGCTTGTTGAAGTACAGGTTGCTGTCCGCGTCGCCCCAGATGGGCTTGAACAGGAACGAGTGCAGGCCGGGAGCCGGGAATCCACAACCGTCGAAGATGTGGCAGTCGGTCTCGAAGGCGAGCACCTGCGTCGGGTCAGCACTCACCGCGGGCTCCTTCAGCGTGGCGCATAGGTACGGCAACCTCGTTGTGTCGGCGCGGCGCGGAGCCGCGGTTCGGCACGGGACTGGTGTTACGGATGTGGGGGCGGCTGTGGGGCATCTCGCCTCGCGTTGGAACAGGCGTCAGCTCGGATACCCGCGCCCGCGATGCCGCAGTTGGCACCGGACGATAGCAGCTTGTCGAACGCGTCCTTATACCGGCCCTACCCCTCACGACGAGTGCCCCGACCTCTCGGCCTTTTCGGCGGGCGAGGAGGCGGTGGAGTCGGGCTCGACATAGAGGATCTTGGACTTCATGTGCGCCCGCGTCTGCGCGGCGATCCAGACGAGAGTGCCGGCGAGCAGGGTGAAGGCGAAGGCGCGCGGGTTGAAGAGCGTGGTCTCTTTGAACGCGGCCATGAAGACGAAGAGCAGCAGGATCTGCGCCGCGTACAGCATCAGTCCCATGGCCTGGAACAGGTGCGGGAGCGTCTTGGCGGTGCGCTGGAGGACGTACAGCCCCAGGCCCATGAACAGGATCACGATGAGCGTTCCGACACCGGCCCCGATGGCGCCTTTACCGCCGGCGACGACTGCGCTGACGACGGCGGCGACGGTGCCCACGGCAGCCGTGGGTACAGCGGCCTGGATCAGAACGCGGGCGTCATTGGACGGCATGGCGGCATCTCCGCTTTTCAAACGTGGGGCAGGGGTGTCGTCATGGACGAGCGTAGTCCCGGGCCGAGCGGGAGACTCACACCAATGGACCGTCGCACTACGGTCCTTCGGCCCTATCCCGGGTTCTCGTGAACGGTATCACAAACTATTTGATGAGGTCTTTACCTGCGAGGTGTGCCAGCTGTCACACATGAGAGTGACACTGTGCGTTTGAGCTTCAGCGGCACCCAGTTGTCTGGTATTACGCCGCTTCGTCCGGCCCGCGTTCTCCCATGAGTTGGCAATGCTCTCGTCAGATTCTTACCTTCGGCGTCAGCGCGACGAGCCGGCTTCCCGACGGTCGAGGAGCCGCCCGCGGGGGCCCAGCGCGGTCGCCCCGTTGACCCGGGAGACACCCGCCGCGACCGGCGTACGGTGCGGCTCCCCGGGCTCCAGGGTCTCGTCGGCGTCCCCGGGCTCCCCCGGCGCCTCCGGCGTCTCCGGTGCCTGTGCCGCGGGCTCCGCCCCGTCGTGCGGCGCCTCTTCGGCCGTGCCGAGGCCCGGGCCGATGCCCCGGCGCCGGTAGCGCGGCGGCACGAACGCCTCGGCCCAGCGCGGGGCGCGCGGGGTGAAGCGCGGCAGCAGGAGCAGCACCAGGCCGAGCGCGCTCAGCACCACCACGGCCAGCACGATCCACATGGACGCGGAGTTCACCGAGTAGGTCAGCGCACCGAAGGCGATCAGCGCCGACCAGAAGTACATGATGAGGACGGAGCGGCTGTGGGAGTGGCCGATCTCCAGCAGCCGGTGGTGCAGATGCCCCCGGTCCGCGGCGAACGGCGACTGACCGCGCCAGGTGCGCCGGACGATCGCCAGGATCAGGTCGGCGGCCGGGATCGCGATGATGGTCAGCGGCAGCAACAGCGGGATGTACACCGGGACCGTCTGGTGCACGGTGTTGCGCTCGGAGCCGGAGAACAGGTTCATCACGTCCGGGTCCACCTGCCCGGTCACCGAGATCGCGCCCGCCGCGAGCACCAGGCCGATCAGCATCGAGCCCGAGTCGCCCATGAAGATCCGCGCCGGATGCATGTTGTGCGGCAGGAAGCCCAGGCACATGCCCATCAGGATCGCCGCGAACAGCGAGGCGGGGGCGGCGGCCTCGATGCCGTACGAATACCAGATCCGGTAGGCGTACATGAAGAACGCCGCCGCGGCGATGCACACCATGCCCGCCGCGAGTCCGTCGAGGCCGTCCACGAAGTTGACCGCGTTGATGGTGATCACCACCAGGGCGACGGTCAGCAGCGTGCCCTGCCACTGGGTCAGCGCGACCGTGCCGACGCCGGGGACGGGCAGCCACAGGATCGTCAGACCCTGCATGACCATGACGCCGGCGGCGATCATCTGGCCGCCCAGCTTGATCAGGGCGTCGATCTCGAACTTGTCGTCCAGGACACCGATCAGCCAGATCAGCGCCGCCCCGGAGAGCAGCGCCCGCGGTTCGTTGGACCGCTCGAAGACCTGGTTGAGGTTGGTGAGGTGGTCGGCGACCAGCAGGCCCGCGCACAGCCCGAAGAACATGGCGATACCGCCGAGCCGCGGAGTCGGTTCCCGGTGCACGTCCCGGGCCCGGATCTCCGGCATCGCCCCTGCCACGATCGCGAATTTGCGCACCGGCCCGGTCAGCAGGTACGTCACCGCGGCCGTGATGCAGAGCGTCAGCAGGTATTCACGCACAGGCTTCCCCACAGGTCTCGCTGGCCATCACAGCCCCACACCCTAGCGAGGGACGCATATGAGTGGGGACTTCCGGGTAGCGACGATGGTTGCACGCGAGGCTGTGCAGACTTTGTCGCCTTCTGTTGTGCACGATGGTCACATCCGGCGGTGCGCCTGTGCACGGTGGTAACGGACGACGGGCCCAGAAGGTGTCCGGAGGGTTTCCGCCCGCCCTGATCATGCCCGCCTCCCCCGCGCGGTCACCCCGGGTACGGCGGGAACGCGGCGGTCAGCTCCCGCACCTCCTCGCGGGTGCGGGCGGGGTCGGCCGTACCGCGCAGCACCCCCGCGAGCAGCCCCGCGATCCGTGCCATCTCCTGCTCCCCCATGCCCTGGGTGGTCACCGCCGCGGTGCCCAGGCGCAGCCCTCGCGCGGTGCCGTGCGGCAGGGCGCAGCAGTCCAGCACCATCCCGGCGGCGCCGAGCCGGCCGCGGGCGGTACGGCCGTCGACGCCGAGCGGGGCCGGGTCGGCGGCGACGAGATGGGTGTCGGTGCCGCCCGTGGTGACGGTGAGCCCCTCCGCCTCAAGACCGGCCGCCAGCACGCGCGCGTTGGCGACGACCTGATGGGCGTAGGTGGTGAAGGCCGGGGTCGCGGCCTCACCGAACGCGACGGCCTTGGCGGCGACGGAGTTCATCTGGGCGCCGCCCTGGGTGAAGGGGAACACCGCCCGGTCGACCCGCTCGGCCAGTTCCTCGCCGCACAGGATCATCCCGCCGCGCGGGCCGCGCAGCACCTTGTGGGTGGTGGCGCACACCACATGGGCGTACGGCACCGGACTGGGCGCCGCTCCCCCGGCGACCAGCCCGGCGGGATGCGCGGCGTCGGCGATCAGGTAGGCGCCCGTCTCGTCGGCGATCTCGCGGAAGGCGGCGTAGTCGAGGTGGCGGGGGTAGGAGATGGAGCCGCAGACGATCGCCTTGGGGCGCCGGGCACGGGCCAGGGCACGCACCTGGTCGAGGTCGATCAGCCCGGTGTCGGGGTCGACGCCGTAGCCGGCGAAGTCGAACCAGCGGCCGGAGAAGTTGGCCGGGGAGCCGTGGGTGAGGTGCCCGCCGTGGGCCAGGCCGAGGGCGAGGACGGTGTCGCCGGGGCGCAGCAGGGCGGCGTAGGCGGCGAGGACGGCCGAAGACCCGGAGTGGGCCTGGACGTTGGCGTGGCCGGCGCCGAACAGGGTGCGGGCCCGGGTCACGGCGAGCCGCTCGGCGACGTCCACGATCTCGCAGCCGCCGTGGTGCCGGGCGCCCGGGTAGCCCTCGGCGTACTTGTTGGCGAGCGGGGAGCCGAGGGCGGCGAGCACGGCGGGCGAGGTGAAGTTCTCGGCCGCGTTGAGCTGGAGCGTGGTCGACTGCCGGGCCGGCTCCCCGAGCAGGATCTCCGCCAGCTCGGGGTCCTGCCGCCGCAGGAGGTCGGCCGCTGGGGCGTGGGTGACCGTCATGGTGCGCTCCGGACGTCGGCGGTGACGTACGTCCAATGTAGGCCGGGGGTGCGCGGACGGCTCGGCGGTCGGGCCCGAGGGGGTACTGCGGTCCCGCCGGGGCGCCCTGGAACGCCAGGGCCTGTCGTTTGGATCAGCCTGGCGCGGGGGGTCTGCCCGACCGAACAGCACCGCTTCCTACAGCCGGGCTGCTCCGAACGACAGACCCTAGGTCCGTGCCGCCACCCCGGTCAGGGCGGTCACCACCGGGTCCAGGGCCTGGTGGATCTCGCTGCCGATGGAGCGGAAGAACGGCAGGGGTGCCCCGTACGGGTCGTAGACCTCGTCCGCCTCCGCGGTCGGGGCCAGCAGCCAGCCGCGCAGGGCGGCGGCGGCCCGGACCAGGGCGCGGGCGCGGACCACCACGCCGTCCTCCAGCGGCGGCAGGGTGGCCGGGTCGATCGCCCGCACCAGCCGGGTGAACTCCTTCAGGGTGAAGGTGCGCAGGCCCGCCGAGTGCCCCATGGAGATCACCTGGGCGCGGTGGTCACGGGTGGCGGTGAGCACCAGGTCGGCCATGATGACGTGCTCGTCCAGCAGCTCACGGCCGACGAAGCCGGAGGCGTCCGCGCCGAAGTCGGCGAGCACCGCCTCGGCGTTGGTCTCCATGGGCGCCCCCTCGTGGCCCCAGGTGCCCGCGCTCTCCACGATCAGCGCGCCGCCCAGCACCCCGAGGCGCTGCTTCACGTAATGCCGGGTCAGCCGCTCGGTGATGGGCGAGCGGCACACATTGCCGGTGCTGACGTGGAGGATGCGGAAGCTGTCGCGCGGGAGCCCCACGAAGGTGGTGGTGATCTCGGCCGCGCGCTCCCCGTTGCCTATGCCACGCCCCGCGTCAGGGGCCGTCAATTCGCCACCTCAAGGTCGGGTACGACCTTGCGCAGCTCCTCGGGCGAGAGCGCGCCCTCACGCAGCAGCACCGGCACGGGTCGGGTGACGTCCACGATGGACGACGGGACGATGCCCGGGGTCGGGCCGCCGTCGAGGTAGACGGAGACGGAGTCGCCGAGCATGCCCTGCGCGGCGTCGCAGTCCTCCGGCGCCGGGTGGCCGGTCAGGTTGGCGGAGGAGACGGCCATCGGGCCGACCTCGGTGAGCAGTTCGATGGCGACCGGGTGCAGCGGCATCCGGATCGCGACCGTGCCCCGGGTGTCGCCCAGGTCCCACTGGAGGGACGGCTGGTGCTTGGCGACCAGGGTGAGCGCTCCCGGCCAGAACGCGTCGACCAGCTCCCACGCCTGCTCGGAGAAGTCGGTGACCAGTCCGTGCAGGGTGTTCGGGGAGCCGATGAGGACGGGGGTGGGCATGTTCCGGCCGCGGCCCTTGGCCTCCAGCAGATCGGCGACGGCGTCGCCGGAGAAGGCGTCGGCGCCGATGCCGTACACGGTGTCGGTCGGGAGGACCACCAGTTCGCCACGGCGGACCGCGGACGCGGCCTCACGCAGACCCGTCACGCGGTCGGTCGCGTCATTGGTGTCGTATCGCCGTGCCATGTCTAGCGGGCCTCCTCGTACACGAAGTACACGAACCGGACGTACACAATCGGGAAGTGCTCGAACCGCCGGGCCGGGGTCGGGCGGGCGCTCACGGCAGCGCCTTGCGGGCGGTCGCGAACCGGGGGCGGTTGTTGAGGTCGGGGTGGTCGGCGGCGTCGGCCCAGCCGCGTTCCTCGGTGAAGATCCACGGGACCTGGCCGCCCTGGGTGTCGGCGTGCTCGACCACCACCACCCCGCCGGGCCGCAGCAGCCGGTGCGCGGTGCGCTCGATGCCGCGGATCAGTTCCAGACCGTCCTCGCCGGAGAACAACGCCATGTCGGGGTCGTGGTCACGGGCCTCCGGGGCGACGTACTCCCACTCGGTGAGCGGGATGTACGGCGGGTTGGAGATCACCAGGTCCACCTGGCCGTCCAGGTCGGGGAAGGCGTCCAGGGCGTCGCCCTGGCGCAGGTCGACGCGGGAGCCCTCCATGTTCTTGCGGGTCCACACCAGCGCCTCCTCGGACAGCTCCACGGCGTGCACCCGGGAGCGGGGCACCTCCTGGGCGAGCGCGAGCGCGATGGCGCCGGAGCCGGTGCACAGATCGACGATGCAGGGCTCGACGACGTCCATGGCCCGTACGGCGTCTATGGCCCAGCCGACCACCGACTCGGTCTCCGGTCTGGGCACGAAGACACCGGGCCCGACCTGGAGCTCCAGATAGCGGAAGAAGGCGTGCCCGGTGATGTGCTGGAGCGGCTCACGGGCCTCGCGGCGGGCGACGACCTCCCAGTAGCGGGCGTCGAAGTCGGAGTCCTTCACGGAGTGCAGCTGGCCCCGCTTCACGCCGTGCACGAACGCGGCCAGCTCCTCCGCGTCGGTGCGCGGCGAGGGCACCCCGGCGTCGGCCAGCCGCTGGGTGGCCTGGGCCACCTCCGCGAGCAGCAGGTTCACGCAAGTCCTCCGTGTCGTACTGGGTCGTACGTACGTACTCTGACGCCTTCGACGCCTCTGACGCGTCGCGGGCCTCCTACGCGGCGGCCAGCTTGGCCGCCGAGTCCGCGTCGACGCACGCCTGGATCACCGCGTCGAGATCGCCGTCCAGCACCTGGTCCAGGTTGTACGCCTTGAAGCCGACGCGGTGGTCCGAGAGCCGGTTCTCCGGGAAGTTGTAGGTACGGATCTTCTCGGAGCGGTCGACCGTGCGGACCTGGCTGCGGCGGACGTCGGCGGCCTCCCTCTCCGCCTCCTCCTGCGCCATGGCGAGCAGCCTGGAGCGCAGGATACGCATCGCCTGCTCCTTGTTCTGCAGCTGGCTCTTCTCGTTCTGGCAGGAAGCGACCACTCCGGTGGGCAGGTGGGTGATGCGCACGGCGGAGTCGGTGGTGTTGACGGACTGGCCGCCGGGGCCGGAGGAGCGGTAGACGTCGATCCGCAGATCGTTCGGATTGATCTCCACGTCCACCTCCTCCGCCTCGGGTGTGACCAGCACACCGGCGGCCGAGGTGTGGATCCGGCCCTGGGACTCGGTGGCCGGCACCCGCTGCACCCGGTGCACCCCGCCCTCGTACTTCAGCCGCGCCCACACGCCCTGGCCGGGCTCGGTCTGCCCCTTGGTCTTCACGGCGACCTGGACGTCCTTGTAGCCGCCCAGCTCGGACTCGGTGGCGTCGATGATCTCGGTCTTCCAGCCGACGCGTTCGGCGTAGCGCAGATACATCCGCAGCAGGTCACCGGCGAACAGGGCGGACTCGTCGCCGCCCGCGCCGGCCTTGACCTCCAGGATGACGTCCTTGTCGTCGCTGGGGTCGCGCGGGATCAGCAGCAGCCGCAGCTTCTCCGTCAGCTCCTCGCGCTGTTTGTCCAGCTCCTTGACCTCGGCGGCGAAGTCGGGATCGTCGGCCGCGAACTCGCGGGCGGTCTCGATGTCGTCGCCGGTCTGCTTCCAGGAGCGGTACGTGGCGACGATCGGGGTGAGCTCGGCGTAGCGCTTGTTCAGCTTGCGCGCGTTGGCCTGGTCGGCGTGGACCGCGGGGTCCGCGAGCTTCTGTTCCAGGTCGGCGTGCTCGCCGACCAGTTCCTCGACGGCCTCGAACATCTCTGGACTCCTGTGCGTGCGACGGTGAAGGGGCGGGCGACCAAAAACGCCGGTCCCGGCACACCCCTCGCGGGGGCGTGGCCGTGGACCGGCGAAAAGGGGCTCGCTACTTCTTGGAGCCGGCGGCCTTGCCGAAGCGGGCCTCGAAGCGGGCCACGCGGCCACCGGTGTCGAGGATCTTCTGCTTGCCCGTGTAGAACGGGTGGCACTCGGAGCAGACCTCGGCCCGGACGGTGCCGGACTCGATGGTGCTGCGGGTGGTGAACGACGCGCCACAGGTGCAGCTGACCTGCGTCTCGACGTACGCGGGGTGAATGTCGCGCTTCAAGGTGTCTCCTAGATTCCGGGAGGGCGCCGGGTCGCCGCCGCGGGATGCGGGGCGTGAACCGGGACCGACGGTCCAGTCTGCCAGGACTGGCGCCATCCCCCAAAACCGGGTGCGGCTCCCGTCTATTCCGGGAGGGGGGTGGATCTGTTTCGGGGTGGGTGGCGGATTCGTTTCGGGGTGGGTGGTGGCTCCGCTTCGGGGCGATGGCGGATCTGTTCCAGGAGGGGCGGCGGGATCCGTTCCGGGGCAGGTGGCGGCTCCGCTTCGGGGCGATGGCGGATCTGTTCCAGGAGGGGCGGCGGGATCCGTTCCGGGGCAGGTGGCGGCTCCGCTTCGGGGGGCGGGTGGCGGCTCCGCTCCGGGGCGACGGCGGCTCCGCTCCGGGGGACGGCGGACCCGTTTCGGGAGGGGCGGCGGCTCTCTTCCGGGGTGGGTGGTGGCTCCGCTTCGGGGCGACGGCGGCTCTACTCCGCAAGGGGCGGCGGCTCATTTCCAGGAGGGGCGGCGGCTCGTTTCCGGGGCGGGTGCATGCTCCGCTCCGGGACGGCGGCGGTCCCCCTCCGGAACGACGCCAGCTCCGCCCTGGTACGACGCCAGCTCCGCCCCGGGACGACGCCAGCTCCCCTCCGGAGGACGCGGTGGCTAGCGCAGGACGCCGTCGGCCTGGCCCGTTGCCGTGTTCTTCGTCGCCGACTTCGGGATGGGCCGGTCGGCCTTCAGGGCCTTCCAGACCTGGTCGGCCTTGGCCTCGTCCAGGAGGACCCGGTTGCCGTCGGCGGGGTCGTACTGGACCGGCATGGTGACCATGGTCATCCGGTCGGCGCTGATGTTCTTCAGGCCGCCCGCCCAGGACACCAGGGAGTTGACCGAGCCGAGGTCGGAGTCGGTGGTCACGGACTTGGTGGCGGTGTCCGCGAGGTCGTACAGGCCCTTGGGGTCGGTGAGCAGTCCGACGTTCTTGACCTGCTCGACCAGGGCCTTGATGAACGCCTGCTGGAGCTGGATCCGGCCGAGGTCGGAGCCGTCGCCGACACCGTGCCGGGTGCGGACCAGCCCGAGGGCCTGCTCACCGGTGAGCCGGTGGGTACCGGCGGGGAGGTTCAGATGGCTGTCCGGATCGTCGATCCTCTCGGTGGTGGTGACCTCGACACCGCCCAGTTCGTCGACGAGCTTCTCGAAGCCGCTGAAGTCGACCTCCAGGTAATGGTCCATCCGGATGCCGGTGAGCGACTCCACCGTCTTGACCGCACAGGCCGCGCCGCCGGTGGAGTACGCCGAATTGAACATCACGCCGTCCGCCGCCGGATGGGTGCCGCCCCCGGCGTCGACGCACTCCGGGCGGTCGATCAGGGTGTCCCGGGGGAGCGAGACGACACTCGCCTCCTTACGGCCTTCGTACACATGAACGATCATCGCGGTGTCCGAGCGGGCGCTGCCGTCGTCGGCGCCGCCACCGAGCTGCCGGTTATCCCCCGAACGGGTGTCCGAGCCGAGGACCAGGATGTTCTGCGAGCCGTTGTCGGCCTTGGTGGGCCGGTCCGAGCCGAGCAGATGGTCGATGTCGATGCTCTTGAGGTTGCCGTTGAGCTTGAAGTAGACGTAGCCCGCCCCGGTGCCGCCCAGCAGGACGATGCCGGCCGCGGTCCAGGTCGCGATGCGCAGCCCCGTGGAGCGCTTGCCGCGGCCCCTGCGGTGACCGGTGCCCCGGCCCTCGGCGCGGCTCGCGCGGCGGCGGCCCTTCGCGGCCCGGTGGCGAGGCGGGCCGGCGCCGGGAGGACCCGGTATGCCGGAGTCGCCCGGCGTGCTCTCGGCTGGCATGTGCTCCTCGGCTCTCGTCCGGTCGGTTACCCCCAGCTGTGACGGACCGGTCGCACCAGGTGCGACCCGTACCATCGTCGCCCCGTTCGGGGGGACGGGGAAACTCGGCGCATGGTGGCACAACGGACTGTGCCCACCGCCGGGGGCGATGGGCACACTGCGTAGCCGTCGGGGGCGGTGGCCGCCCCACTCACCTGCGGGTTCAGCCGAAGAGGCTGTACTGGGCGAAATCCGTGCCGATGGTGAACGGTGTGGCGAACATCTCGCCGCCCACCCTCCAGGTGCCGGGGTAGAGGTACAGCACCCCTTCGGACGTACGGGCCAGCAGATCCGCCCGGCCGTCGCCGTTGGCGTCCCCGACCGCGTCCAGGGTCTCGAAGTCCTCCCAGGTCCGCACCCGTACCCGGTCCGTGAACGCCTCGGCGCCCGCCGCACCGGTGCCGGGGTGGACGTAGACATGCCCGCCGTCCGCGCTGCGGCCGATGAGGTCGGTACGGCCGTCCCCGGTGAAGTCCCCGTGCCCGACGACGCTGGCGTACTGGTTCCAGCCGCCCCCGACCCGCGTCCGGGTGCCGAAGGTGCCGTCGCCGTGGCCCGGGTGGATCCACAGCACCCCGGCGGCGTCGACGGAGAGCAGATCGGGCAGGTAGTCGCCGGTGACATCACCGGGCGTGACGATCTGGGTGCGGGACGACCAGTCGTCGGCGATCTTCTCGGTGGACCACTTGCCGGTGGAGAGCACGAAGTGGGTCCAGAAGACAGCGCCGTCCCGGTCGCGCCGGAAGACCAGGTCCTGGAAGCCGTCACGGTCGAGGTCGGTCTGGAGGACGGTGTTCACACCGCCCCAGTCGCCCCACTCCTCGCGCGCGTCGAAGCTGGTGCCCTTGGACGCCTTGGCGAATCCCATGTCGGTGCCCGACCTGCGCACCCACAGATCGGCCCGGTGGTCCCGGCTGAGGTTGGTGTCGTCGATCCGCGGATAGACCGTGCCGACGTAGCGGGTGAGCCGCACCAGGAGGCTGGAGCCGCGCTGGGCGCAGTCCTCCACGCCCCGGGACACCACGCCGACGATCCGGCCGCCCACGACGACGGGCCCACCCGAGTCCCCGTTGCAGGGCAGCGCGGCGGCGGCCTTGTCCGCGTCGGCCCTGCTCGTGCCGGTCCTGCCCCCGTCGGCCCTCTCCTTGTCGGACGTGCCCCCGTCGGACTCGCCCTGGTCGGTCCCGTCCGTCGTGTCCTCGTCGCCCTGCGGCTCACCGGCGCACACCATGTGCCCCGGGATGAAGTCCATGCCGTACGCGCGGCGGCAGTCGGTGTCGGAACGCATCGGCAGGGTCGCCGACTTGAGGAACGGCGAGGCCCCGTCCTCGGCGGGACCGGTCCGGCCCCATCCGTAGACCTGTGCTCCGGTCCCGGGCGTGTACGAGGTGGTGTCCCCGGACGTCGTCATCCGGATCGGCGTGGCCCGTACGGCGGTGTCCAGGGTGACGACCGCGATGTCGCTGTCCCGGGTCGTCGCGTTGTACGCCGGGTCGTACCACTGCCGCAGCGGCATCGAGACGGTGCCGCCGCGCAGATCGGGGGCGCCGGAGGCGGTGCCGGCGGGCAACTGCGCGGTGCCGGTGACGACGGCGCCGTTGGCGTACCAGTTGTAGCCCTGCACGCAGTGCGCGGCGGTGAGGATCTTCGTGGGCGCCACGACCGCTCCGGCGCAGAAGAAGCCGAGGTCGTCGGCGGTGTCGGCGGTGCCCCGGTCGTCGAAGTACCAGAGCTGGGCCATCCAGGGGGCCGCGGTGGTCCCGGTGGGGGTCCCGGCGATGACCCCCGGCTGCTCCGGGCCGCCCGCGGCCGCGCCGCCGGGGCTCCCGGCGGTGTCGTCCTCGTTCATGGCCCCCGAGACCCGGTCCTTCAGCTCGTCCAAAGTGACGGTGGTGGCCGCGGGTGTCACGGCGGGCGAGGGCAGCGGAGTGGAGGCGTCCGCGGAGGAGGACAGCAGGGCCGCCGTGACCGCCGCGGCCACGGCCGCGGCCCCGACGGGCAGGGCGATCCGTATCCGGCGCGCGGACATACCCACGCAAGTCCCCCCTAGGGAAATGAGAGCGGTGAAGGCGCCGATCGTACAACAGGCGAAGTGGCCGCCCCCGGGGCGGGGACGGCCACTTCAACGCGTCAGGATCGGGTGAGTCGGTCAGTCACCGTTGCCGGGCGTGGGCGTCGTCTTCTGGATCTGCATCAGGAATTCGACGTTCGACTTCGTCTGCTTCATCTTGTCCAGCAGCAGTTCGATCGCCTGCTGCTGGTCCAGCGCGTGCAGCACCCGCCGCAGCTTCCAGACGACCGCGAGTTCCTCGCCGCCGAGCAGGATCTCTTCCTTACGGGTGCCGGACGCGTCCACGTCCACCGCCGGGAAGATCCGCTTGTCCGCGAGCTTGCGGTCGAGCTTCAGCTCCATGTTGCCGGTGCCCTTGAACTCCTCGAAGATCACCTCGTCCATGCGGGACCCGGTGTCCACCAGGGCGGTGGCGAGGATGGTCAGCGAGCCGCCGTCCTCGATGTTCCGCGCCGCACCGAAGAACCGCTTCGGCGGGTACAGCGCGGTCGAGTCGACACCACCGGACAGGATGCGGCCGGAGGCCGGCGCCGCGAGGTTGTAGGCGCGGCCCAGTCGGGTGATGGAGTCCAGCAGCACGACCACGTCGTGGCCCAGTTCCACCAGCCGCTTGGCCCGCTCGATGGCCAGCTCGGCGACGGTGGTGTGGTCCTCGGCCGGGCGGTCGAAGGTCGAGGAGATGACCTCGCCCTTGACCGACCGCTGCATGTCGGTGACCTCTTCCGGACGCTCGTCGACCAGGACGACCATCAGGTGGCACTCGGGGTTGTTGTGCGTGATCGCGTTGGCGACCGCCTGCATGATCATGGTCTTGCCGGTCTTCGGCGGGGCCACGATCAGACCGCGCTGGCCCTTGCCGATGGGCGAGACGAGGTCGATGATGCGGGTGGTCAGCACGCCCGGGTCGGTCTCCAGACGGAGCCGGTCCTGCGGGTAGAGCGGGGTCAGCTTGTTGAACTCCGGTCGGCCGCGGCCGTGTTCGGGCGCCATGCCGTTGACGGAGTCCAGCCGGACCAGCGCGTTGAACTTCTCGCGCCGCTCGCCTTCCTTGGGCTGGCGGACCGCGCCCGTGATGTGGTCGCCCTTGCGCAGGCCGTTCTTGCGGACCTGGGCGAGGGAGACGTACACGTCGTTGGGGCCCGGCAGATAGCCCGACGTACGGATGAAGGCGTAGTTGTCGAGGATGTCCAGGATGCCCGCGACCGGGATCAGGACGTCGTCCTCGGCGATCTGCGGCTCGCTGGTGCCGCCCATCTCCTCACGGCCGCGCCGGCCCCGGCGGTCCCGGTAGCGCCCGCGACGGCCGCGCCGGCCGCCCTCGAAGTCGTCGTCGTCCTGGCGGTTGCCGCCGCCGCCCTGGCCGCCGCCGCCCGTCTGCTGACGCTGCTGCTGGCCGCCCTGGCCCTGCTGGTCGTCGCCCTTGTTGCCCCGGCGGTCGCGGTCACCGCGGTCACCGCGCTCGCGGTCGCCACGGTCGCGGTCGCGATCCCGGTCACGGCCGCGCTCACGGCGGTCCCGGCGGCGGCCTTCGGCGCCGTCACCGGCGTCGCCCTGCGGCTGCCGGTCGGCCGTCTCGCCCTTGGGCTCGGTCTTGGTGTCGGCGCTCTTCGCCTCGGCGGCGACCGTCTCGGGGCTGCCCGCCTCGGCGGTGGCCCGGCGGCGCCGGCGCTCCACCGGGGCCTCTTCGGCCGCGGCGGCTTCCGACGTCGCCTTGGAGGGCTGGCCGGGGATCTCGATCTGCTGCTGGGTCGCGGACTGCTCGGCCGGGGCCTCCGCCTTCGGCTGCGTCTTCTTCGCCGCGGGCTTGTCCCCCTCGGCGGTGTCGCCCGTACGGGTCCTGGAGGTGGTGCGGCGCTTCGGCTTGGTCTCGGCGGTGGCCTCGGCCTTGGGGGCCGCCCCGCCGGACGCCTGCGCCTCCTTGATGACCTCGATCAGCTGGCTCTTGCGCATCCGCGCCGTGCCCCTGATCCCGAGGCCCGAGGCGACCTGCTGAAGCTCGGCCAGCACCATGCCCTCAAGGCCGGTACCGCGGCGCCGCCGGGAGCCGGCACCGGTGGCAGGCGCGGAGGCGTCCGTGGCGGGCGCGGCAGCGGTCTCCTCGACACGTGCGCCCATCAGATCGGTGGTGTCGCTCACGAAGGGTCCTTCCCTGGAGCGGACGTCGGCCTGTCTGGCTCGGCGACCGGTTGTGCTGTCCGGCTTTGGTCCGTTTCAAGTGGACCGTGCCGGGGCGGTGGTCCGCCTAAGCGGCGGAAGAGATTTCTGGTGATGGCGCTACCTCTGGCCGTGGCACCCAGTGTCACGTGGCGTGGTCGCACCGGTTCCGGAGCGTGCCCGCCGGCCCGCGCGGTGTCGGCGTACGGCGTACGGCTCGCGCACGAAATACGAGACACAGTGTGGCTTGGGGGGCTCCCGGAGGAATGTCTGTCCCGGACGGGGACACGAGGCACCTCGCCAATATCGGGTCGGGTGCAGACTTGAGGTTAACACTACCGGATCCAACAAACATTCCCCCTCTCCACATCCGGCAATCGCCCGCTCGCCGTCGGCATCCGGTCGGGCCCGGGTCGGGCTCTAATCGGTGCCTCCGGCGTCTGCGGGACCCGCGGCACCGGGCTGACCGGCGGGTTCTCCGGACCCGAACGGGCCGGAGAGTCGAGCGGAGCCGGCGCCTCCCGCAACTCCGGCGGCTCCGGTGGGTCCTGAGGGTCCCGCGGACTCGCTGCCCTGGGCGGCGTTCGTGGCGAGCGGCAGCACCCCGGCCCCGGTCAGATCCAGACGCAGCCGGTTCGCGGCCCAGTCGGCGCCCGCGAGCGCCTCGACCTTGTCGGCGCTCGCCGCGTCGGCCAGCGCCATCACGGTGGGTCCGGCGCCGGAGATGACCGCGGGGACACCGTCGGCGCGCAGCCGCTCCACCAGTGCCGCGCTGTCGGGCATCGCGGGGGCGCGGTACTCCTGGTGGAGCCGGTCCTCGGTGGCGGGCAGCAGCAGTTCGGGGCGCCGGGTCAGGGCCTCGACCAGCAGCGCGGCGCGGCCCGCGTTGGCGGCGGCGTCGACGTGCGGCACGGTGCGCGGGAGCAGTCCGCGCGCGGTCTCGGTGAGGACCGGCCGACCGGGTACGAAAACCACCGGAACGATGGAATCGGCCGGTTCCATCCTGATCGCGCGGGCGGCGCCGCCCTCCATCCAGGAGAGCGTGAAGCCGCCGAAGAGACAGGCGGCGACGTTGTCGGGGTGGCCCTCGATCTCGGTGGCCAGTTCCAGCAGGGCCGTGTCGTCCAGACGGGCCTCGCCGCCTATGGTCACGGCGCGGGCGGCGACGATGCCCGCGCAGATGGCGGCGGAGGAAGAGCCGAGGCCCCGGCCGTGCGGGATGCGGTTGGCGCAGACGATCTCCAGGCCGCGCGGCTGCCCGCCCAGAAGGTCGAAGGCGGTGCGCAGGGAGCGTACGAGGAGGTGGTTCTCGTCGCGCGGGAGGCTCTCGCTGCCCTCGCCCGCGATGTCGATGTGCAGCCCTGAGTCGGCCACCCGGACGACGACGTCGTCGTAGAGCCCCAGCGCGAGGCCGAAGGCGTCGAAGCCCGGGCCGATGTTGGCGCTGGTGGCGGGGACGCGCACCCTTACGGCGGCGGCGCGGAAGGCGGGACCGGCCATCGCTGGATGACTCTCCTTGGGCTGCGTGAGGACTGGGCTGCGTGAGGACTGGACTGCGTGAGGGACGAACGAGACTGAGGCGGTACGGGGGGGCGGGCGAGGCGGTGGGACGGTCGAGGACGCTCGATGGCGACGTACGGATGGCTTCGATGACGTACGGATGACGTACGACGGACCGTTCGGCCGCCGTTGGCCACAACCGGCCGACTGTCGGGCCGCGGAGACGACGCGGCACCGCGGCATATGCGGCGGGCGGGTTCGGTACAGCCTATCGAAGGAAGGTTCTCGGGCGACATAGGGCGCACAGGAGGCGCACGATGCGTGTCGTAAGCCCCTTGTGCACCCCCTACGGGGATGCCCCTACCTGGAGCGGGCTATCCCGGTGACCGGACGGGGCCCGGGGCGCGGCCCGGCGGGCCCGCGGGAAAGGTTGGCCGAAAGTAGCCGCCCTCCCCGTGGGCCCGGGGCCGGGCCGCGGACTACACCAGGCCGAGCCGTTCCGCCGCCGTCGCCGCGTCCACCGGCACGGTGACCGGCTTCGGGGCGCCGGCCACGGCCCAGTCGGGGTCCTTGAGGCCGTTGCCGGTGACCGTGCAGACGATCCGCTGGCCGGGGTCGACCTCGCCCCGCTCGGCGGCCTTCAGCAGACCGGCGACGGAGGCGGCGGAGGCGGGCTCCACGAAGACGCCCTCCTGTGCGGCCAACAGCCGGTAGGCGCGCAGGATCTCACGGTCCGTCACCTCGTCGATGAAGCCGCCGGACTCGTCGCGGGCGGCGAGGGCGAGGTTCCAGGACGCCGGATTGCCGATCCGGATGGCGGTGGCGATGGTCGAGGGGTCCTTGACGACCTCGCCGCGCACGATGGGCGCGCTGCCGGACGCCTGGAAACCCCACATGCGGGGCGTACGGGAGGCCGGGCCGTCGGCGGCGTACTCCCCGTAGCCCTTCCAGTAGGCGGTGATGTTGCCCGCGTTGCCGACCGGCAGGACGTGGATGTCGGGCGCGTCGCCGAGCATGTCCACGATCTCGAAGGCGGCGGTCTTCTGCCCCTCGATCCGTACCGGGTTGACCGAGTTGACCAGGGCGACCGGGTAGTTGTCGCTGAGCGCGCGGGCGAGTGTGAGGCAGTCGTCGAAGTTGCCGTCGACCTGGAGGATCTTCGCGCCGTGGACGAGGGCCTGGCCCATCTTGCCGAGCGCGATCTTGCCCTGCGGGACGAGGACGGCGGAGACCATGCCGGCCCGTACGGCATACGCCGCGGCGGAGGCGGAGGTGTTGCCGGTGGACGCGCAGATGACGGCCTTGGCCCCCTCCTCCTTCGCCCTGGAGATGGCCATGGTCATCCCGCGGTCCTTGAAGGATCCGGTCGGGTTCGCGCCCTCCACCTTGAGGTGGACCTCGCAGCCCGTGCGCTCGGAGAGCACCTGCGCGGGCACGAGAGGCGTGCCGCCCTCGCGGAGCGTCACGACCGGCGTGGTGTCGGAGACGGGCAGCCGGTCCCGGTACTCCTCGATGATTCCGCGCCACTGGTGGGTCATTGCTGGTTACTCTCCTTCAACCCGCATGATGCTGGCGACACCCCGCACGGTGTCGAGCTGGCGCAACGCCTCGACGGTCCCGGTGAGGGAGGCGTCGGACGCGCGATGGGTGACGACGACGAGAGAAGCCTCGCCGTCCTTGCCCTGCTGCCGAACGGTGTCGATCGACACCCCGTGCTCGGCGAAGACCGTGGCCACCTGGGCGAGGACACCCGGTTTGTCGGCCACGTCGAGGCTGATGTGATAGCGCGTGACGACCTCGCCCATGGGCGAGACGGGCAGCGCGGCGTACGCCGACTCGCCGGGCCCGGTGGCCCCGGTGAGGCGGTTGCGGCAGACGGCGACCAGGTCGCCGAGGACGGCCGAGGCGGTGGGGGCGCCCCCGGCGCCGGGGCCGTAGAACATCAGCTGACCGGAGGCGTCCGACTCCACGAACACCGCGTTGTACGCGCCGCGCACGGAAGCGAGGGGGTGGGTCAGCGGAATCATGGCGGGGTGCACGCGCGCGGTGACCGAGCCCCCGTCGGCGGCCCGCTCGCAGATGGCGAGGAGCTTGATGGTGCAGCCCATCCGCCGGGCGGAGGCGAAGTCGGCCGCGGTGACCTCGGTCATGCCCTCGCGGTAGACGTCGTCGAGGCGCACGCGCGTGTGGAAGGCGATCCCGGCGAGGATGGCGGCCTTGGCGGCGGCGTCGAAGCCCTCGACGTCGGCGGTGGGGTCGGCCTCGGCGTACCCGAGCGCGGTGGCCTCGTCCAGGGCCTCCTGGTAGCCGGCGCCGGTGGAGTCCATCTTGTCGAGGATGAAGTTGGTGGTGCCGTTGACGATGCCGAGCACCCGGTTGACCTTGTCCCCGGCGAGGGACTCGCGCAGCGGCCGGATCAGCGGGATGGCACCGGCGACGGCGGCCTCGTAGTAGAGGTCCTTGCCGTGCTCCTCGGCGGCGGCGTGCAGCGCGGCACCGTCCTGGGCGAGCAGCGCCTTGTTGGCGGAGACGACGGAGGCGCCGTGCTCGAAGGCGGTGGTGATGAGGGCCCGGGCGGGCTCGATGCCGCCGATCACCTCGACCACGACGTCGATGTCGCCGCGTTTGACGAGGGCGGTGGCGTCGGTGGTGACGAGGGCCGGGTCGATGCCGTCACGGACCTTGCCGGGCCGCCGTACGGCCACCCCGGCCAGTTCCACCGGGGCGCCGATCCGCTGGGCGAGGTCGTCGGCGTGCGTCGTCATGATGCGCGCCACCTCTGAGCCGACCACTCCACAGCCCAGCAGCGCCACTTTCAGCGGACGCGTACGCATCATCCGACCTCGTCTCCTCTTACCTGTCCGGTTGCCGTCCGGTCGCCTGTTTCCGGTCGCCGTCCGGATACGTGTCCCGGTTGCCGCCCGGATACGTGTCCCGGTTGCTGCCGCCCGGATCCTGTCACTGTCCCGGTTGCCGTCCGGATCCTGTCCCGGTCGCCGTCCGGATACCTGTTCCGTTTGCCGTCCGGCACCGACCAGTGTGCGGCCTGTCCGGAGCGGGCGTCACCGGATCCTGTACCGCGACAGGATCCGGGGCCTCACCAGTCTCGCCCACCGAACGGGACTTTCTGCCCATGGTCCGGATCGTGAGACATCAATTTCATTTTCGCAGGAGGGAAAAACAAGAGATCTTCCACCCCGCCTTCAGCGCCGGCCGACTCATCCGACATCCAGCCGCAGCAGATCCTCCTCGGTCTCGCGCCGCACGATCAGCCGCGCCTCGCCGTCGCGCACCGCGACGACGGGGGGACGGGGCACATGGTTGTAGTTGCTGGCCATCGAACGGCAGTAGGCGCCGGTGGCGGGTACGGCGATCAGGTCACCCGGTGCCAGGTCGGCGGGCAGGAAGGCGTCCTTGACCACGATGTCCCCGCTCTCGCAGTGCTTGCCGACCACCCGGGCGAGCACCGGCTCGGCGTCGGAGGCCCGGGAGACCAGGGCGACGCTGTACTCGGCGTCGTAGAGCGCGGTGCGGATGTTGTCGGACATGCCGCCGTCGACGGAGACGTAGGTCCGCAGCCCGTCGAGCGGCTTGACGGTGCCCACCTCGTAGAGGGTGAAGGCGGTCGGCCCGACGACGGCGCGGCCCGGCTCGACGGAGATCCGGGGCGTGCGCAGCCGGGCGCGGTCGCACTCGCGGGAGACGATCTCGGTGAGCGCCTTGGCGATCTCGTGCGGCTCGCGGGGGTCGTCGCCACTGGTGTAGGCGATGCCGAGGCCGCCGCCGAGGTCGATCTCGGGCAGTTCGACGCCGTGCTCGTCGCGGATCTCCTTGAGGAGCCCGACCACCCGGTGGGCGGCGACCTCGAAGCCGGACATGTCGAAGATCTGCGACCCGATGTGCGAGTGGATCCCGATCAGGTCCAGACCGTCGAGCCGCAGCGCCCGCCGCACGGCCTCGGCGGCCTGGCCGCCGGCGAGGGGGATGCCGAACTTCTGGTCCTCGTGGGCGGTGGCGATGAACTCGTGCGTGTGCGCCTCGACACCGACGGTGATCCGGATCTGCACCCGCTGCCGGACGCCGAGTTCCTGGGCGATGTGGGCGACCCGCACGATCTCCTGGAAGGAGTCGAGCACGATCCGTCCGATCCCGGCCCCGATGGCGCGGCGGATCTCCTGGACCGACTTGTTGTTGCCGTGGAAGGCGATCCGCTCGGCGGGCATCCCGGCGGAGAGCGCGGTGCTCAGCTCGCCCCCGGAGCACACGTCGAGATGGAGCCCCTCCTCCTGGAGCCAGCGCACCACGGCGCGGGAGAGGAACGCCTTGCCGGCGTAGAAGACGTCGGCGTCGGCCCCGAAGGCGTCGCGCCAGGCGCGGGCGCGGGCGCGGAAGTCGGCCTCGTCCATGACGTAGGCCGGGGTACCGAACTCCTCGGCGATCCGGGTGACGGGCATCCCGCCGACGGAGACGACACCGTCGTCCGCGCGGGTCACGGTCTGCGCCCACACCTTGCCGTCGAGGACGTTGAGATCGGCGGGCGGCCCGGTGTAGTGCCCTTCGGGGAGGACATCGGCGTGACGGGGCCCGGCGGGGTGTGCGGAACGGCTCATTGCTCTACGTGGTCTCTCTGCGGCGGTCGAATGGTGTCGGTGGGTCTTGCTGCCTCTGCGCCGCCGGGGCGGACAGGGCCACGGCACTGCCTGTAGGTCACGGTGTGTCCCGCCTGGGCTCAGAGGTGGTCGGGTGCGTCGATGCCGAGCAGGGACAGGCCGCCGGCCAGCACAGCCCCGGCGGCCTCGACGAGGGCGAGCCGGGCGCGGTGGGCGGCCGAGGGTTTCTCCGCACCGCGCGGCAGCACGGTGGGCAGCACCGGCGTCAGCGCGTCCGCGACGGCCACGAGGTGCCGGGCGAGCCGGGAGGGGTCGTGGTGCCGGGCGGCCGTGGCGAGGACACGGGGGTGGGCGGCGAGGTGCCCGACGAGGTCGGTGAGGTCGGTGTCGCCGTTGGCGTCGATCCGGGGGTGGATGTCACCGGGCTCGGCGTGAAAGCCGAGGTCGGCGGCGTTGCGGCTGAGGGCACGGGTGCGGGCATGGGCGTAGCGGACCCGGAAGAGGGGATTGCTCTCACGCTGGACGAGATGCTCGCCCCCGAGGCGGGGCCGGTCGTGCGGCGCCGGATGGAGCAGCGCCCAGCGGGCGGCGTCCTGGCCGAGGGAGGAGGGATCGTGGGGGGCGGGGACGGGCTGAAGCCGAACGGGCCCGGGCTGCGGACCGGTCCCCCTTCCGGACGCCCCGCTGCTGACGGAGCCATCGGTGCCGACGGAGCCCTCGCTGCCGACCGTGACAAGAACCCCTTGGGAGCGAAGGATCCGAGCGAGGCAGTCCATGACCACGAGGGCGCGAACTTCGCGGGCGGCATGGAGGCGAAGGGAGGGGCGCGGCCCGGTGAGCCGATCGACATACCCGTACCGGCTCCCCTGCCGCAGTACGTCGGAGACGAGCGCGGCGGAGGCGGAGGCGGAGACCTGGGGGACGAGCCGGAGATTGATGAAGCCGGGCCCGGTGACGACGACGTCCTGCACCCCGTCGGCACGCAGCAGGTGACCCGAGAGGATCTCGGCGACCCGGAGAGGCGGCTGTCCGGCGGGCCGGGCGAGCTGGAGGGCGATGGTGGTGGCGTAGTCCCCGCAGCCACCGGGACCGGGTGCGGTGACCACGGCACGCTCAGGGACGCTCACCTTCAGCTGCCCCTGGTCCACAGCGCTACGCACCGCGCGCAGCACGGTACGGGACAGCTCGACGGGGGTCACGGAACAAGCGTAGGGGAGGAGGGGGGTGGGAAGGCGAGCCGATATGCCCGATGGTCCGCGATATGGACGGCGCGGGCGGGCGTACGGGGTGGGCGTACGGGGTGGGCGGGGTACGGCGCGGGCGGCGGTACGGCCCGACTCAGCCGCTCCCCCGCCCGGTGGCGTCCCCGCCACCCCCGAGCATCTCCCGCACGAGCCCCCGCCCCTCACGGCGACTGCGCCGCAGCTCGATCATCTGCCGGACGAGCTGGACGAGTTCAGCGGGTTCGAAGGGCTTGGCGAGAAACCCGTCGACTCCCACATCGAGCCCACTGTCGATCTCCTGCTGGGTGCAGGCGCTGACGATGGCGAGGGGGAGATCACGGGTACGAGGGTCGGCGCGGAGCCGGGAGGCGGTACGCAGCCCGTCGAGCCGGGGCATGACGACATCAAGGGTGATGGCGTCGGGCTGCACCTGATGCACCACATCCAGACACTCGACACCATCGGCGGCGGTCACGACCTCGAAACCCTCCAGTTCGAGATTGACCCTGATCAGCTGCCGGATGACCTTGTTGTCGTCCACAACAAGCACCCGGCCCGAGGCGCCTGGCACACGTCGAGAGTAGGTCGGCACCGGCCACCGCGTCCGGGTTTTGCCCACTTCCAACCCTTCGGGGCGACGACCCCCTCCCCCACCCCGCAAAACCCGTTCATGACCACCCCGAACGAGCTGGTAGTGTTCTACCCGTCGCCGCGAGCAACACCCACCGCGCCCGACACGCCCCCGTAGCTCAGGGGATAGAGCAACGGCCTCCGGAGCCGTGTGCGCAGGTTCGAATCCTGCCGGGGGCACTCCGGATCAAGGCGCTGACCAGCAGAAATGCAGGTCGGCGCCTTTCTTGTGCCTCAGAGGACACACTGCGCCTTGGTGAGCCGCGCGTATACGGCGCCGGTACGCGGAGCATGGAGAAGTCCGAGACTCACAGCTCTGGAAGTCCGAGGCTCACAGCTCTGACAGGAGGTCCATGCGGGCCCTCGCAGGGCGCACAGACCTCCTGTCATGCGACGGGTTTCTGTCCGCCGTCAGTGAACTCACCCAGGCGGTTCCGTCCCTGCCGCATTCGACGGGGTCGGTACGATGCCAGGCATCGGGGCCATCACCCAGTTCCCCTCTTCCCAGGCGACCGTCTCGGTCACACGGACAGGCCGGCCCTCGGCGCGCGCGGTGCCGGTCAGGTCGACCGTCCACACCCCCTCGAACTCCGAGGCACGACTCCATCGGACGTCCCAGTCCTGTCCCCCGTACGCCACGATCCGCGCCCGGGCGTCCTCGTCGCCCTCGGGGTGCGCATCGAGAAGCCGCGCCAGGCCGCTCTCGTCCGACTCGTTGAGGAACTCCACGTACTCGCGCAGGAAACGGTCCTGCTCCGCCAGGTCAGGAGACTTCGCCTCGCTGCCTCCCCCACCGCACGCGCTGATCAGGACGGTGCAGAAGACGGCCGACAGCAGACCAGTGCGCCCCGGCCATGAGCGGCGGGTACGCCTCTCAGGTCCGGAAGGCGTAGTACTTCGCATTCGGGTACTGCGCCACAATGCTCCTCACCGACTTCCGGTAGGTGTTCGTCGAGTGGTAAGTGAGGTAAGGAACTCCGCCACTCTTGTATGTGGTGATCATGGAGTGGTCCTTGGACCGATTTCCGGTGAAGTCCATCTGGAGGATGTCCCCGATGCCAAGCTTGTAGACGTTGTCCAGGTTGTAGGCGCGATCGCTGTACAGAGCGAAGGACGCCCAGTAATTGACGTTGACCCAGGATGTGGTCTGGTTCGAGGAGTTGTACCACCAGTTCTTGTAGCTCCTGTACCAACCGGTGTCGTTCTTCCAGCCACCCGCGCGCAGGGCCTGGCTGATGAAATTGGTGCAGTCCCCACCGACGTCACTGAATTTTCGGTAACTGGGGTTGTAGTTCTTCCAGTACTTCTCGGCGTACTTCGCCATCTCGCCATAGTCGTAGCCCGCCTGGGGCGTGGCCTTGGTCGCCGCCGGGATGCCGGGCTGGTTCGAGCCGGCCGGCGTTTCCTCGGGGGCGGGTCCGTCGACCTCGGGCGCGCCGCCCTCGTCGACCGGCTCTTCCGACGTGGTGGTGGGCGGCAAGCCACCGTCCGCGGCGGTGTCCACCGCGGAGTTCACCGCGGCCGGTCCCCCTTCGTCGAGGGCAGTGATGCCGGTCAGCTCCCACGTACCGTTCGGCGCGGCGACAAAGGTCAGCTCGTGCCGCGCCTGGAAGCCCGTGGTCGGCGGCTCGTCACCGGTGATCTGCTTGTACGTGAGCATCGTCGTCTCGGTGATGTGCGCGGTGGCGCGATCTCCGGTCACCGAGACCTCGTCGACCTCGACCTCCGTGTCCGCGGCCGTGTAAGCCTCACCGAGGGCGGCGAGCCTCGCCTTGCGGTCGCCCAGAATGTCCGCCGCGCCGCTCTCTGCGCCGGCCAGGGCGCTGGTGACGTGCACGTCGCCCTTCAGCGGCAGCGCCTGTGCGGCCCGGAGGGTTGCCTGGGTGCCCTCGACAAGAGCGGATGTCCGTCTGGTCAGAACGGTGTCCGCGAGGGCGGCGAAGTCCGCGGAGGTCCGGGCGTCCACGGTGCGGGCCGCCGTACCTTCACCGCGAGTGTCCGTGCTGTTGCCTTTGGGCTGGGCCACCGCGGTGGCCGGCACCATGGCCAGCGCCATCGCGCCCAGCGCTAACCACGCAGCGCGTCTGTGTCTCCCGTTTCTCAAGATTTCCCCCAACAGAGGCCTCCTGTAGGCCAGTTAAGGGAATGCTCCCACCCTTCGGTTCCGTCGGGCCAGGATTTTCCCCGCACCCGCCTCGGTCGGGCAGGCCAAGCAGCGGCCCGGTGTCGCCTTCGGTGCCATGGGCCGTGGACCCGAGGCTCCCGCAAGGAGCATCACCCCAGTGACGGGCTCCCCGCCGGCCGCACGACAACCTGTGGCCGAACCCACGGGCCGCCGGGCCGAGGCCCCGCTACGCGGCCAGGTGGCGGATTCCCGCCCGAGCCGGGGGCACCGCCGTGGCCTGGATCCCGATGACCTCGACTTCGACGCCCCAGGCCTCAAGGATCTTGGCCGTCTGCACGAGGGTGACCTGGGAGAACGGGAACAGCGAGTCGGCGGTGAGGTCGGCTCCGCTCTTGAGCAGGATCGCGAACACGACCTTCGACGGCCGGAAGCCGTCCGGCAAGGGCCGACCGGGCCGGGCCGCGGCCACCTTCCGGGCGAACCCGTCCACGGCGTCCGGCGAGTGCAGCAAGGTCTGAACGGCGACCACGGCCTGGCCGAACAGATGGCTGAGCGCGTCGGAGCCCCTGGCCCGTTTCACCATGACCAGAGCATTGTCCGGACTCAGCAGGTCGCAGATCTCCACGCCGTTGCCGCGGTGCAGCGCCGTCCGGACGTTGTCACGGTCGAAGCAGACGTACCCGGGCCGCGCATCGGGCACCGATTCGTTGTACCTCCGCTCCGTCTCCCCGAGCACCCAGGCGGGGAGGTCGACCGAGGGCGTGCCGGTGATGAGCCTGCCCACCTGCGAACGGATCGCCTCCAGGTACGCCTCGCCGATCTCGTACCACTGCCCGTCCAGCAGGAAGAACCGGCGGGCGCCGAGCGAGACCTCCGCTTCGATCCACCGCAGTACGTTCGACGTCCAGATGATGTCGTCCTTGTCCGCCCGGGTGTGGGAGTAGAGAGTGACAGTGCCGTCCCGGAGCGCGGTGAGGCGTCGGCCCGGCCTGTGCACGCGTGCCCGGTTGAGGACGTACTCCAGGCTGAAGTCGTCGCCGTCGAGACCGCCGAGAAGTTCCGCTCGGATCTCAACGACTACGTGCGGAAGTACGGCTTCCTCTCACAGGTCGTGCCCTATCGTGACGCCGACCTCGAATGCCTCTACCTCTACGGCCGTCACCTGCTCAACCGTCTGCCGCGCCGCGGAGACGGCGGCGTGGACGTAGGCGATCTCGACCTCAGCCACCTGCGCATCCAGAAGACCGGCGAACACGATCTGGCATTGACCCCCGAGGGCACGGCGGAGCTGCGGGGCTTCGGCGAGGGTACGGGCGGCGCCAAGGAGCAGGAAAAGTCGCTGCTGTCAGAGCTGATCGAGAAGTTCAACGACAAGTACGGCACCGACTTCACCGATCAGGACGTGATCACGCCGTGGTCGGAGGCGAAGGCCGACCCGAAGGTCCGCGCCGCCGCCGTCAACGACGAGGAGAACTTCGGTCTCGTCTTCGACGAGGTCTTCGAGGACAAGATGGCCGAACACATCGACACCATCGCCGAACTGGGGCGCCAGTACTTCAGCCACGACGACAGCTTCAAGCAGTCACTCAACCAGAGTGCGCGACGGGCGGCTTGGCGGATGATCCGCCGGGAGGAGAACATCGACGACGAAGCGGCCTGAACCCTCCCGACCGACCGCTCAGCAAGATCAACCACCCTGCCCGAAAGAGAGGCCCGCGACCACAGACGTACCGCGTGTGGGGCGGGACCGGACAGTCCAGGCTGTGGCGAGGCTGTTGACGAGGAACAGACCCCTGCCGCTCTCCGAGTCCGTATCCGGATGGGCCAGTTCGAGTTTGCCGGGACCCGGATCGGAGACGGCCAGCCAGTAATGACCGTCTGCGGGCCACAGGACGAGTTCGATGAGGTCCTCGTCCTCCCAGCACGCGCCGTGCTGGATGGCGTTGGTGACCAGCTCCGAGGTCAACAGGCCCAGATCATCGCCGAGACGGGAACGGATGCCGTCCGGCAGCGACCTGGCGACGGCGTACCGGGCCCGCCGTACCGAGGCGGGGTGCGCGGGAAAGCGCCAGTGGACAGGGATGAGGGGGATCTCAGGCATGGCGAACTCCTCGGCTGAGTGGGGGGTTGAAGTCGCCGGTGGCCTACCGCCCTGGTCGCGGGCTCACCCGTCCCAGGGCGGACGGGCAGGCTCGCGCGGTGCGCTTCCGGCACTGCGGTGTGTAGCGTGCGCGATACCGACAGTAGGACACGAGGGGCCATATTTGCCATCTGGTTCGCAACAATGGCCTCGATGCGGTGAACTAGTGCTCGTCGAGTCCATGCGAGCACCTCGCGGCACGAAAGGTACGACATGCCACCAAGGACGATCCTCACCCAACGCCAGAAGCGCCTGGGAAGTGAGCTGCGCAGGATGCGCACCACGGCTGGCATGTCCGCGGAGTACGCCGCGGGGCTCCTCGGGGTCGATCGGAGCAGGATCTCCAACATGGAGTCCGGACTGCGCGGGATCAGCACCGAAAGGCTGCGCACCCTGGCCTGCAACTGTGACTGCACCGACGAGAAGTACGTCGATGCCTTGGCCGAGATGGCGGAGCCGAACGAAGCAGGATGGTGGGAGCGTTACCGGGGCAGCTTGCCTCAAGGTCTGCTGGACATCTCCGAAACAGAGGCTGGCGCAGTGCGTCTGTGGGGCGCGAACACTGTCCATGTGCCGGGGCTGCTCCAGACATCGGCCCACGCCATGGCCATCTTCCGCTCCGTCGTCCCACAGCTTCCTGAACATGAGGTCGCTCTCCGACTGGCACACCGTTCGGAGCGCCAGAAGGTGATCACCGGAGACCACCCGGCCCCGTACGTGGCCGTGATCCACGAGGCGGCGCTTCGCATGCAGTTCGGCGGACGGGACGTCGCCCGCGCTCAGTTGGAGTACCTGCTGGAGGTCTCCGAATGGGACAACGTCACCGTGTTGGTCCTGCCCTTCAGTCACGGCGCCTTCCCTGGAGCAGGGCACACGGTCGTCTACACCGAAGGCCCTGTGCAGCAACTCGATACCGTGCAGGTAGACAACTCTCACGGTCCTGTCTTCTTGCACGCTGATGGCCAGCTCGCGAAATATCGGGCACAACTCGACCTGTTGGAAGACTTGGCACTGTCCCGGGGACCGTCCCGCGACTTCATTCGCCAGATCGCCCAACAGCTATGAGGAGACGCGACATGGCCGACATCACCTGGGAAGCCCCGCTCTGCGGGGAAGGCAGCTCCTGCTTCCGCCTCGGAACCGACGCCGACGGCAACGGCTACATAGCCGTGAACGGCCAAGAGGAGCACTACCTCACCGACACCCTCGAAGCCCTGCGCACCCTCATCACCGAAGTCAAGGCCGGCAAGGCCGACCACTTGCTGTAGCAGAGCCCACCGCACGCCGCCGCGGTCGGTACCGTGTACTGCGATCGGCTGACATGGCATCGGGGCGACGGGAGCGCAACGCGTGGCGCAGGCGAGGAGAATCGGCGAGCAGGGCCGCTATGAGCTGATCGAGGAGATCGAGTCCGGAGGCATGGGCACGGTCTGGCGCGGCTACGACGCCGTCCTCGACCGGGAGATCGCGGTCAAGCTCATCCGGCCCGACGTCGTCACGACTCCCGCGCAGGCGAAGGAGTTCACCCGCCGCTTCGAACGCGAGGCACGCGTCACCGCGCGGATCGGCCACCACGGGGTACCGCAGGTGTTCGACGCGGTGTTGGACGAGGCATCGTACGACCGGATGTACTTGGTGATGGAGTACGTGCGCGGGATCTCCCTGCGCAGAGCGCTCACCGGCGTGGGGGACGGAGCGGCGGTGGGGCTCCCCGTGAGCTGGGCCGTGTCGATCGCCGCGCAGATCTGCACGGTTCTGTCGTACGCGCACGCGATCCCGGTGGTGCACCGCGACCTGAAGCCGGACAACATCCTGATCGCGACGGACGGCACGGTCAAAGTGCTGGATTTCGGCATCGCGAAACTGCTGGGCACGGACGTCACCCGGCTCACGGCCACCGGCAACGTGATCGGCACCAGCCTGTACATGCCGCCCGAGCAGATCGACAACGCGCAGATCACCCCGCTCAGCGACCTCTACGCACTCGGCTGTGTACTGCACGAACTCCTCTCCGGACAGCCGGTCTTCAGCGGCGACAGTGACTATCAGCTCATGGCCCAGCACATGGGTGCGCAGCCGTCGCCCCTGCGCACCCTGCGGTCCGAGGTGCCGTCGGACCTGGAGACGCTGACCCTGGATCTGCTGGCCAAGGCTCCCGAGCAACGTCCGGCCGACGCGTACGAGGTGTACGAGCGCCTGTCGCCGCACCTGCCGCCGCCGGGATCGGCCGCCGCCCCCTTGGTTCTCATCGACGGCGGCTCCCCTACCGGGGTGCCCGACCCGACGCTGGTCTACCGGCAGCCGAACGCACCCCTGCGGCGCACCATTCCTGCCGCACCTCAACCGGCGCCTTCAGTTCCGGTGCCGGTCCCGGAACGCGCCGACACCGCACTGCGGGACGCGGTCCGGGACGCCTACGCCCGGTCCGCGGACCTCGCCGAGAACGGGCGGTTCGCCCAGGCGGCGGACGTCCTCAAGGCGGTGATCGCCACGGCGGCCAGCGTTCTCGGCGCGCACAACCCACGGGTGCTCGGTCTGCGGCGACAGCGCGCGGCGGTCCTGATGGCCGGCGGCGACTTCCGACGCGCCTTGCCGGAGTTCGACTCCCTGGCCGCTGTCTACGCCCGTACGGCCGGACCGGCGGACGAGAACACACTGGAGTGCCGTCGGCACGCCGCCCACTGCCGGGCCAACCTCGGCCAGGCCACTGCCGCCCTGCAGGAGTTCCAAGAGGTCCTGGAGGTCGTCTCCGACGAGGACGGCGACGCCTCCGAGACCGCTCTCGACCTACGCCGCAGTATCGGCGTGCTCCTCTTCTCCGAGGGCCGCCGCAGCGAGGCCGAGGGCGTTCTCGACGCCCTCCACGACGACATGTGCGTGCTCCTCGGCGAAGACCACGAGGAGACCCGCGAGATCGCCGATCTCCTCGCGCGGCTGCGCGACCCGGAGGGACCACGCCCCTCCTGACGGCCCGCTCGTGCTGTGCGCGGGCCGTCAGCTCTCGTCCTCGGGCTCGTCCTCTGCGCTGTGGATGCGCTGAGCCAGGTCCCACAGACTCAGGCCCTCCGACTGGAACCAGCGGACCGTTCCCTGATTGGCCACGGGACGGTCGTCCCAGCCGGCGTCCGCCCACATCTTCGACACCAACCCGGACGGCGAGTACTGCTGCTCGTCGTACGCCCACAGGATCGGCTTGGTCCGGTGATTGACCCAGGTCGCCTGACGCCGCCGTTCGTCTTCGGCCAGCCACTCTTCGACGGCGTCCCGTTCGGGCTCGTTCTGACCGACGTACCGGAGGGGGGCTCCGTCCTTGATGACACGGCGGTCGACCAGGAGCGGCACGGTGTTCGGGCGACGCGGCTTGCGTTCCTTCGCCGGAGGTGCGGGAAGGGCGACGCCATCGGCCAGGTCACCGAGGACATGCCTCGCCAGCTCCCGGCATGTCTTCGCGCTCTGGAAGGCGGACCTGATCTGGGGGCGCGGTCCGTAGCGCGTCACGATCTCGTGAGTCAGCCGCCGCACCAGCTCCGGAACCAGGGCGGGAATCTTCTCCAGGACCTCGCTGTCCCAGTCGAAGTCGGGGTCATCGATACTCGTGGCGCCGAGGTGCTGGAAGATCAGATGAGTGACGAGAAAGCCACCGTGCTCCGTGGTCGCAGCCTCGCGGCTGTTGTGCCCACTGCCCAGTTTGTAGACCGCACTGCGTGCCGCACGCAGCGTGAGCACGGAGCGCCACACCTTCTGCGGGGAGGGTTCACGTTTGAACAGCAGGGTGTGGCTGCCCTGGGGGCCCTGCTCCCAGAGGTTCTCCATGGAGCTGGCGGCGCGGGCGGTCTGCTCCGCGTCGGGGTGAAGGCAGGCGAGAGCGAGGGCGGCGCGCAGGTTGGCCTTGATTCGCCTGGTGCACGGGTTCCAGTGCGATGTGATCGCGCTGCTCGATGGCGTTCTGCCGGTTCGCCGCCTGCGAGACCTGGACGCCGAACTTCCGGTCCTCGTGCGTGTTGATGACCTTGATGCTCAGGGTGGCGTTGGCGGCGGCCTCGCCGTCGTCGTGCATGGCCCTGGCCACAGCCCGTACCGTCTGAGCGCCGTTCACGATGCTCGCCCCGGTCACCGCGAGCGTGGTCGGCCTGCTCCTCGGTGCAGGCCCGTATCGACGCGAAGCTGACCGCCGTACGGCCCAGGTCGCGCGGTGGAAGGCGGAGCTGCGCGCCCGGGAGGAGAAGCTGGTCGGCGAGGCGCTGGACCGCGTGGTGAGGGCGCACCTGGACGCGGAACTGTGTCGCGCGTCGATCCTTGACACGCATGACCTGCCGGACATCGGCGCCAGGACGATCGTGACCCTGCTCGACGCGGGCGTCCGTACCTCGGCCGACTTCACCGCGGTGGTCTTCGGCCGGGATCGGACGGACGGAAGCCGCGTCGCGACCTTCGTCCGCCCGAACGGCCTGCACTTGCGGGTGCCCGGCGTCGGAGAGGCGCAGGCGACCGCGCTCGCCGACTGGCGCGCCGCCGTCGAACGGCGGGCCCGGTCGTCGGCGCCCACCTCGCTTCCCCCGCAGCGCCTCGCCCAGGTCCGCGCCGGGACCGTCGCGCGGCTGGCGCGGGGGATCGACCGGAGCGAGCGGGCGCAGGACTGGGCCCGGTGGGACATGGACCGCCTACGCGGGAGGGCCGCCGACGAGCGGCGGTCCATCACCGCGGAGCGGCGGCGCCACCGTACGGAGTCCCAGCGCAAGCGGGCCGGGCTGGTGCAGCGTCAGAAGCAACTGGCCGGTGCGGAGGCGGAGTCGCTGCGGGTGAGCGGTGAACTCACCGCCGCGAAGGCGGAGAGCCGGCGGCGCTGGGCGTCAGGACGTACCTGCGGTTCGTCGTGACGGGACGCTGAAGCTCCGCCCACCCGGCCCTCCGCCATCCCGGGAACGGTAGCTAGCTCCGCCCAGCCGGCCCTCCGCCTGCCCGGCCCCGCCCCGGGGTGTAAGTGACTCGCCAGTAGCATCGTGCGGCCGGGGGAGGCACGGGATACAGCCCGTCAGAAGAGGTGTGTGGGCTGTGTGTTGATGATGCGTTTAGAACGGCATCGGGGACTCTTGGGCACAGTTGTGCGGTGGTAGCATTCCCGCGTCCGCGACCTTGATCCACTCGGGTCAGGCGCCATTTTGAAGTCGGCCGGCTTGCCGTGCAGAGCGGCCACACAGTGGCCACGCAGTTCCTGGGGGATGGCTGCGGATCATCGCGAGGTGAGTCGGGCCGAGGTCTGCTGCCACGCGCCGGGAAAGGTTTCCATGATTCGAGACGTGCTCATATGGTGCCTGGTCGCGGTGGCGGCTCTGGCCGTCGCCGCGGTCGTCGTACTTGTGGTGCGGAACAGAGCGCTGGGTGCGAAGAGGGGTCAGCTGGAGGCCGCGCTGGCCCAGTTGCACGGGGACTCCGTGGCCGAGTCGCAGAAGCTCAGGGCCGAGGTGCACAAGCTGCGGCAGGAGCAGGACGACGTCATCCAGGAGGCCGAGCGGGCGGCCGAGGACCGGACCAAGGCCGTGCTGAAGGGTGCCGCCCGGTTCCTGCAGAGCCTCGCCGCCGAGCAGACCACCGTGCTCGACGACATCCAGCGCAAGTACGGGGGGCACGGCGTCCTCTCCGATCTGCTCGACGTCCACCACGCGAACGCCCAGATGGCCCGTAAGGCCCAGGGCATCGCCGTGATGTGCGGGGCGCCCATCGGTCGGCGGCCCCGGCCCGCCAGCGTCTACGACGTGGTGCGCAGCGCCCAGGGGCAGATCCGCAACTTCCAGCGCATCGAGATCATGCAGCACAGCGGGATCGCGCTGAAGGCCGCCGCTGTCGCGCCGGTCGCGCTCACCGTCGCCGAGCTGCTCGACAACGCCGCGAGCTTCTCCCAGCAGGACGCCCCCATCGAGGTGACCTTCCAGCGGGTGCAGAACAGTGTGTGCATCGTCATCGACGACGCCGGTGTCGGTATGAACGACGAGGACCGGCAGTTCGCCACCTCGCTGCTGTCGGGCGACGCCGTTCCGCGGCTCTCCCAGCTCGGTAACCAGCCCAAGTTCGGTTTCCCTGTGGTCGGGCTGCTCGCCCGGCAGTACGGGTTCAACGTCGATGTCACCGGTGTCTCCCGCTACGGCGGGGTACGCGCCGTCGTCCGGCTGCCCGAGGAGCTGTGGACCATGGAGGAGACCCCGGTACCGGCCGGTGAGGCCCCCGTCAGCAATATCCGGCAGCACGCGGAGGGCGTGCCGCGGATCGGCGGCCGTACGGCCCACGGGCTGCCCAAGCGGGGGGCGCGCAAGGCGCCGCTCGCCGGCTTCGCCGAGGGGCAGGGCGCGGGCGACGAGCCGCAGCAGCCCCGGCGCGGTCTCTCCGGCCGCAGCCTGGGCGCGCTCCAGCGCGGCACCATGTCGGGCCGCAACCTGTCCGCTCCGTCGCCCGAAGGGTCCGAAGACGTATGACCACAGACCTGTCGTGGATGGTCAAGGACATCGTGGACAACGTGCCCCGGGCACGCCACGCGGTCGTGCTGTCCGCGGACGGCATCCCTCGCGGGGCCACCGACGGTCTGACCGAACGTGATGTCCGGGCCATCTCCGCCGCCATGGCCGGGATGCAGTCGCTGAGCCGGGCCACCTCCGGCTTCCTGGGCCCGGGGCAGGGCCGGCAGTGGAACCAGACCATCGTCGAGTTCGCCCATGGCTGGATCTTCCTGATCGCGGCGGGCGACGGCGCCTATCTGGCCGCCGCCGCCGAGCCCGATGTCGACATCGAGCAGATCTCGTACCGGATGAACCGGCTGGTCTCCCGGCTCGGGGACAATCTCACCTCCGCCCCGCGGGTCAGCGCCGCGGACCTGATGGACGAGGCCGCGCGGCGGTCGGGTCCGCGGGAGGGGCTGGGCGGGCCCGCGGTGGTGCTGCCCGAACTGGACAAGGCGATCGCGGGCGTACGGGGTGCGCTGCACGCCGTGCTGCTCGGGGTCAACGGGCTGCCCCGCGGCTCGTCCTCGGGGATGGACAAGGATCTCGCGGACCGGATCTCGGCGGCGATGATGGGGCTGCACGCCTACAGCCGGGCCACCTCGCACTTCAGCGGGGCTCCGGACGAGGCCGACTGGCGGCAGACGGTCATCGAGTTCCAGCACGGCTGGGTCTTCCTGATCGCGGCGGGCGACGGCGCCTATCTGGCCGCCGCCGCCGAGCACGACTGCGATATCGAGGAGTTCACTACACGTCTGCAGGACGTGGTGCCCGCGCTGAGCGGAGCCCCACGGGGAGGGACGGCCGGCCATGCATGAGGACCGGGATCAGGAACTTGAGCTGGAGCTCACATCCGATTTGGTGCCACTGTTCGTGATCACTCAGGGACGTGGCCTGCCGCCCGCGCACGAGTACTCGCACACCACGCTGGTGACCGCGAAGGAGGGCGCCCCGGCCGCGGCACGCACGCTGTCGCCCGAGGCCCGTCTGGTCATGGACCTGGTGGCGAACGGCTTCCTGTCGGTGGCGGAGGTGGCGGGCCACACCCACCTGCCGCTGGGGATCGTACGGATCCTGCTGGCACAGATGGACGAGAGCGGGCTGATCCTCGTGAGGCCGCCCATCCCGCGCGCCGAACGGCCGGACCGCGAACTGCTCAGTGCCGTCATCAACGGCCTGCAGACCAAATTCGGAGCGTGAGCGTGTGAGCGTGTATCTGGATCCCGATGTCTCCCAGGCCGTGAAGATCCTCATCGTGGGGCACTTCGGGGTCGGCAAGACCACCTGCATCGGGAGCATCTCGGAGATCGTGCCGCTACAGACCGAGGAGGAGATCACCGAGGCCAGCGAGGGCGTCGACGATCTCTCCGGGACGCCGGACAAGACGACCACCACCGTGGCCATGGACTTCGGCCGGCTGACCCTCAGCGACGAACTGGTCCTCTATCTCTTCGGCACCCCGGGCCAAGAGCGCTTCAAGGAGATGTGGGAGGGGCTCTCGAAGGGTGCCCTGGGCGCCCTGGTGCTGGTCGACCCGGAGCGGCTGCACGAGAGCTTCCCCGTGCTCGACCTGGTCGAGCAGTTCGGTCTGACCTGTGCCATCGGCGTCAACCGCTTCGACGGTACGCCCGCCTATCCGCTCGACGAGGTGCGCGAGGCCCTGAACCTTCCGCCGGACACCCCCGTCGTGTACTGCGACGTGCGCGACGAGCAGTCGTCGGCGCAGGCGCTGATCGCGCTGGTGAAACACCTCATGTCCATACTCGCCTAGGAGCTCACGGCATGCAGCAGCACCACGACATACCGCCCGGTTGCCCCGCGCACGCGAACGTCCGGCTGTACGGGCCGGACTTCGGCTCCGACCCCGAGGGGCACTACGCGCATCTGCGCGCGCAGGGCGCCAGCGCCCCGGTGGACATCGCCCCGGACGTCCAGGTCGAACTGGTCACCGGGTACGACGACGCCCTCTCCATCCTTCAGCACCCCGAGCTGTTCGTGCGGGACTCGCGCCGCTGGAACGCGCTGCGCGAGGGCCGGGTGCCGCAGGACAGCCCGGCGATCCCGATGATGGGGTACCGGCCCAACGCGCTGTTCGCGGACGGCGCGGCCCACGCCCGGCTGCGGCAGGCGGTCACCGACAGTCTGGCCACCGTCAACGAACTCCAGCTCGCCCGGCAGGTCCAGCAGTCCGCGGACTATCTGATCAGCGTGTTCAGCACACGCGGTCAGGCGGAGCTGATGGCGGACTACGCGCAGCCGCTGCCGCTGCTGGTCTTCAGCGATCTGTTCGGCTGCACCCGGGAGATCGGCGACCGGGTGATCGTCGGCACCAGTGGCATCTTCGAGGGCACGCCCGGTGCCGACGAGATCCTGGGCGGCGCGCTCACCGAGCTGATCGCGCTCAAGCGCCACACCCCGGGCCCGGATCTGACCACCCGTCTGATGCTGCATCCGGCCGGGCTGTCCGACGAGGAGGTGCTGCACCAGCTCGTGACGCTGCTCTCCGGCGGCACGATGCCGCTGTCCGCCTCGATCGGGACCAGCACGGCCCTGTATCTCAGCGACGACTGGCAGGTGGGGCTGCCGGTCGAGGACGCGGTCGCCAAGACGCTCTGGAACTACGCGCCGATCGCCAACTACGCGGCCCACTACCCGGTCCAGGACGTCGATCTCGGCGGCCGGATCCTGCGGCAGAACGACCCGGTGGTGATCTCCTTCGCGGCGGCCAACACCGACCCCAAGCTCTCCGAGCACCGTGAGCAGCTCAGCGCCAAGGCCCATCTCGCCTTCGGCGCGGGACCGCACGCGTGCCCGGCCAAGGACCCGGCGTTCATGATCGCGGTCAAGGCCGTGGAGACGCTCTCCAACCGGCTGCCGGACATCGAGATGCGGGTCGCGTTCAAGGAACTGGCGTGGGTGCCGTCGCCGTGGACCCGGTCGCTGGTGACCCTGCCGCTGCGGTTCACCCCGCGCACCCTGCGGGCCTCGGGAAGCCCCGCGGCCCGTACCGGCACCACCGAGGCGCCCCAGCCCGTCGCGGCGGCCGGCGGCTACCCGGGGGGTGCGTCCCGCTCGGCGTCGGCGCCTTCCAAGCAGGGGCTGTTCAGCCGCTTCCTGGCCTGGACCCGAGGGGAGTAGGGGCGTCCGTCGGCCATTCTTCCGGCCAGGGTCGGCGGGCGAAGCCCCTCTGACCTGGGCGTTGAAGGCGTGACGCAAGTAACCAGATAAGAACACCGTGTTATTGGATGCTTGAAACACCCCAGGGGTACGTATGACGGCTGTGCTCAGAAAGGGGCCGTCCACGTGCAGACCGTCACGACCACCTCATCCGACCGTCGTGCCACTCTCTCCCTCTTCACCCGCCTCCGATCGGCACAGGGCCAGGATGATCCCTTCCCGATCTACGCGGCTCTCCGTTCGCTGGGACCAGTTGCCCCCGCACCCTGGGGCGGGCATCTGGTGACCGGCTTCGACCTGTGCGACCGCATACTGCGCAGTCCCGCCTGGCTGGAACCCGATCGCCGATGGCGTGAGAAGCAAGGGCCGCGCACCCGCTGGAGCGCGCCCTCGGCACGGGAGATCAGCAGTACCCTGCCGGCGCTCAACCCACCCGACCACTCCCGGGTGCGCCAGGCCGCCGGCACCTTCGACCGCAGCACCATCCAGGGCATCGCCCCGACAGTGACCCGGGTGACCGACCGGCTGCTGGACACCCTGGCCGACCGGTTGCGCGACGGCGAGGCCGACTTCGCCGCCCTGGTCGCCGAGGAACTGCCCGTCGCCACCATCGGCACCTGGCTCGGGCTGCCCGAGGCCGACTGGCCGCGGCTGCGGGAACTCACCCACGACCAGGTCTTCACCCAGGAGTTGCTGCCGACGGCGAGCCAACTGGCCCGCTCCGACGCCGCCATGGCCGAACTGCGCGCCTACTTCCTGGACCTGGTGCGCGACCGCCGCGCCCGCCCGGGCGACGACCCGATCTCCGGGTGGATCACCCGCTGGGACGCCCTGGAGTCCGACCAGGACAAGGCGGACGAAGGTGTCTACTTCCTGGCGCTGTTCTTCCTGCTGGCCGCCCTGGAGACCACCGCCACCCTGCTCGCCACCATGGTCCTGCGCCTGGTCGAGGAACCGGACCGCTGGGACCTGGTCGCCGACAACCCCGACCTGGCCCCCGCGTTCGTGGAGGAGACCCTGCGCCACGACGCCCCCACCCATGTCATCAGCCGGGTCGCCGCCCACGACTGCGCCCTGAACGGCCTGGAGATCCGGGCCGACGACATGGTCCACCTGATGGTGGGCGCCGCCCACCGCGATCCCGACCGCCACCCCGACCCCGACCGCTTCGACCTGCGCCGCAAGCCCGCCCATCTCGCCTTCAGTGCCGGAATCCACTACTGCCTCGGCGCCCCGCTGGCCCGTATGGAGGCCGACACCCTCCTGCGCAGACTGGTCACCCGGCTGCCCCGGCTCACCCTGGTCCGCCGGCCCACCATGGCGCCCCGCCGGGTGGTCTTCCGGCGGCTGCTGAATCTGGACGTCGCCCTCGCATGAACGCCGTACCCGCTCCCGCTTCCTCCCCCGCCGCCGCAACCTCCCCCGGTCTCCCCGGTCCCCCCGGTCCCCTCGGTGTCGAACAGGACGGTCCCGTCCTCCATGTGCGGCTCAACCCCGCCGGACAGGACGACGCCCTCGGCATCGCCGCGATCGACGCCCTGCTCGGTCTCCTCGACGCTCTGCACGACCGCCCCGACATCCGCGTCCTCGTCCTGTCGTCCCTGGGCGAGAACTTCTGCCTGGGCGCCGACCGGTACGAGTACCAGGACGCCCTCACCGCCGACCCCACCGGCACCGCCCTGCGGCGCTTCGTGGACAAGGCCCACCGGCTCTGCCAGGCCCTGGAGAACACCCATGCCGTCACCATCGCCCGGATCCACGGCCGGATCGTCGGGGCGGGGCTGGCGATGGCCGCCTACTGCGACCTCCGGGTGGGCGGTGACACGTGCCGATTCCGGATGCCCGAGGTCGCCCTGGGCCTCGTCCCCGCCTGGGGCGGGGCGATGGGCCGGCTGATCTCCGAGGCCGGTCACGCGCGCATCCGTGAACTCATACTCACCTGCGAACCCTTCGACGCGGAGACCGCCCTGCGGCTGAGGCTGCTGCAGAAGGTGGTCCCGGTCGAGGAACTGGACCGGGCGGTCGACGACTGGATCCGCCCCCTGCTGCGGCGGGCGCCCGAGGCACTGGTGCTCACCAAACGCATGCTGACCGGGTACGCCCGCGCCGACCGCACGGCGGACGTGGGGCTGCTCGACTCCCACCTGCTGGCCTCGATGCTGGCGGCACCTCAGGGGCGGGAGGGGCACTGACGGGAGCGGTCTCTTCGGGTGTTCGGCCGCTGACCACCCGCCGTGTTCGTCGCGGCGGGTTTCTTCTTGCGGGGCGGGCCCCTGGCCCCGGGCCGGGGTGGGCCCCCGGGGCACTCCTCGGGCCGGGTCGGTCGGCCGTCATGCCGTGCGTTTGCGAGCCGGGGACTTCTTCGCCGGTGTCTTCTTCGCCGCCGACTTGGCGGTCGTCTTCTTCTCCGTCGTCTTCTCCGTCGTCTTCTTCGCCGTGGACCTCGCCGTCGTCTTCTTGGCCGCCGACTTGGCCGTCGCCTTCTTCGCCGTGGACGTCGACTTCTTCGCGCCGGTCTGCTTGGGGGTCGCGGCCGAGGACTTGCGGCGGGGCAGGGGGTGGACCTCGGCCTCCTCGCCCCGGGACTCCTTCGCGGCCCGGACACTGCTCTCCAGCGCGGCCATGAGGTCGAGGACCTTGCCGCCGGTGGCCGGTTCGGGGGCGGTGGGCGGGGCCTCCCCGGCCGCCTTCGCGGCGATGACCTCTTCCACGGCCTCCCGGTACTCGTCGTGCAGATCGTCCAGGTCGACCTCGCCGAGGGTGTCCATCAGGGCGTCCGCGAGATCGAGTTCCTTGTCGCGGACCGTGACCGAGGTGTCGGGGGCGACGCCCTCGGGTGCGCGCACCTCGTCGGGCCAGAGCAGTCCGTGCATGGCGATGACGTCGTCGATCACCCGCAGCATGCCCAGCCGCTCCCGGCCGCGCAGGGCGAACTTGGCGATGGCGACCTTGTTGCTGCGCTTGAGGGCCTCCCGCAGGAGGGTGTAGGGCTTGGCCGCCGGGGCGCCGCTCGCGGCGAGGTAGTAGGCCGTACCCATCTGGAGCGGGTCGATCCGGTCGTCCGGCACGAACGCCACGATCTCGATCGTCCGCGCCGTGGGGATCGGGAGCTGGGCCAGGTCCTCGTCCGTGATCGGGATGACCGAGCCGTCCGCGTCCTCGTACGCCTTGCCGATCTCGGCCTGGCTGACCTCGCGGTCCTCCAGCTCGCAGAACTTGCGGTAGCGGATCCGGCCGCCGTCCTCCGTGTGGATCTGGCGGAAGGAGATCGAGTGGCTCTCGGTCGCGTTCACCAGCTTGATGGGGATGCTGACCAGGCCGAAGGAGATGGCGCCGTTCCATATGGATCGCACGTTCAGGATCCTTTCCCGCCGGAGGCCGACCCCGCGAGCCTTTTGGGGCGATTTCATGTGATTCTCATCGTATGACGCCGATCACAGAGGTGGCGGGGCGGCGGCTCTCGCTCAGCAATCTGGAGAAGGTGCTGTACCCGGCGACCGGGTTCACCAAGGGCGAGCTGCTGCACTACTACGCCGTCGTCGCCGACGTCCTGCTGCCGCATCTGCGGGACCGGCCGGTGTCCTTCCTGCGGTATCCGGACGGGCCGGACGGACAGGTCTTCTTCACCAAGAACGTGCCGCCCGGTACGCCCGACTGGGTCACCACCGCCGAGGTGCCACGGGTGGAGGGGCCGGCCCGGATGGTGCTGGTGCAGGATCTGCCGTCGCTGATGTGGGCGGCGAACCTGGTCACCGAGTTCCATACGCCGCAGTGGGTGATCGGGGCGCCGGGGGACGCCGACCGGCTGGTCTTCGACCTGGACCCGGGTGCTCCCGCGACCGTCGTGGAGTGCGGTGAGGTGGCGCTGTGGCTGCGGGAGCGGCTGGCGGCGGACGGGATCGAGGCGTACGTGAAGACCTCCGGTTCGAAGGGGCTGCATCTGCTGGCCGCGGTGCGGGGGGCGTCGTCCGGGGCGGTGTCGGAGTACGCGAAGCGGCTGGCGAAGGAGGCGGAGCGGGCGCTGCCGCGGCTGGTGGTGCACCGGATGACGCGGAGTCTGCGGCCGGGGAAGGTGTTCGTGGACTGGAGCCAGAACGCCGCGCGCAAGACGACGGCTGCGCCGTACACCGTGCGGGCTCGGGAGGAGCCGTGGGTTTCCGTGCCGGTGACGTGGGAGGAGGTGGAGGGGCGCGGGGCGGCGGTGGAGGGGTTGGCTTTTGTGGCGGGGGATGTTCCGGAACGGGTTCGGGAGGTTGGGGATCTGTTGGCGCCGTTGTTGGAGGAAAGCAACGCGGGGGCCCTGCCGGGCGGGGGTGAGGGTGAGGGGTGAGGGGGTGAGGGGGTGAGGGGTGAGGGGGTGAGGGGTGAGGGGGTGAGGGGTGAGGGGGTGAGGGGTGAGGGGGCTTGTGGGTGGGTGCGGGTGGGTGGGGGCTGGGTGCGCAGTTCCCCGCGCCCCTTGGGTGGGTGGGGGTGGACGGGGTGGGGAGGTTCGGGGGGTGTGTGTGCTGTGCGCGGTTCCCCGCGCCCCTGGGGGGGGTGGGTGGGGTGGGCGAGGTTGGGAAGTTCGGGGGGTGTGTGTGCTGTGCGCGGTTCCCCGCGCCCCTGGGGGGGTGGGGGTGGGTGGGGTTTGCAGGGTCGGGGGGTGTGTGTGCTGTGTGCGGTTTCCCGCGCCCCTGGGGGCTCAGGGGGGTTAGGGGGTTGTCCAGCGGTGCGCTCATGCGCTCTCACCCCCCGGCCATGGGAGCAGGCGGGGTGCTCCAGGGGGAAGAACCCGGCTACCGTTGGGGGGAGGCCGGGGACTGCTTGGTGGGGAGGCTCCGTTGCGTACCCGCGGGAGGGAAGCCGACGTACCGGCACCGGACAGCGCGTGGAGCGAGATCGTGCCGGGGCTGTGGATGGGCGGGCACGAGTACCGGGGCCCGTCGGGTCAGTTGCGCTCCGCCGTGGCGCGGGACGAGTTCGATCTCGTCCAGACGCTGCTGCGGCTGCCGGGGCACGGCCCCGATCCCGGCGTGGAGCACCAGGTGTGGCCCATCCCCGACGGACCCCTCGACGGCACCCAGCTCGCCGGGGTGATCCGGCTCGCGCAGGCCACCTCCGACGCGCTGGAGGCGGGCCGTACCGTCCTGGTCCGCTGCTTCGCCGGCTACAACCGCTCCGGGCTGGTCGTGGCACAGGCGCTGCTCCACCAGGGCCACAGCCCGGACCAGGCGATCCGGCTGATCCGTACCCGCCGCTCGCCCTGGGCGCTGCACAACGACCTGTTCGTGGAATATCTGCGGACCGGGCTGACGACCGTACGGCTGCTGGAGGAGTTGTCCGAGTAGGCACTCCGGCGCTGCGCGGTCGCCGGTGCCGGTGCGCAAAAAGGACTTCCCCGCGAATAGGGTGTACGGGGGACGTCACCCCTCCCCTCCGTCCTCCCGCCCCCACCTCCCAGGAGTGCAGTGCCCCTCAGCCGACCGGTGCGCGCCGCCCGGCGTTCGCGTGTCGTCGTCGCCGCCGTCGCCGCCGTGCTGGCTCTGGCGGCCGTGTCGGGCTGCGGTGACACGGGTGGGCTCCAGGCGGCGGGGCCCGCGCCGACCGCCAGTGGTCCCGAGCGGCTGTGGCCGGAGCTGGCCCCGGCCACCTCCCCGGCGTACGCGCTGGAGGAGGGGGAGCGGGAGGTCGTCAAGGGCGTCGTGGCGCCCGGCGGCGATCTCCGTGAGGTCGACCCGGCGGCGCTGGTACGGGCCGAGATCGCCGCGCACCCGGACCAGTACCGGGGCGCGAAGGCGCCGTACCGGGAGACAGCCGCGCGGATGTCGGAGTGCGGGGCGGGCGAGGGCCGGGACCGGGAGCGGTGTCCGTTGCTCACGCCGTACTACCGCGATCTGACCGGCGACGGACGCGCGGATCTCACGCTGGGCTTCCGGCTGCCGCCGGGTGAGCTGACCGCCGTTCGGGTGTACACCGTCGAGGACCGTCGCATCGTGCGGGTCATGGCCTGGGACGACGCGTTCAGCTCGGCCGAACTCGCCGAGCGCGCGCTGGTCATGCGGCTGCCGTCGGACCTGCCCGGCTACGACTACCGGCTCCAGTGGACCTGGGACCCGCAGCAGCGGTCGATGCTGCTGACCCATGACGAGCTGGTCCGCGACGGCCCCCTGCCCTCGCCCTCCTCCTCACCGTCACCCTCGCCCTCGTCCTCACCGGCTTCCTCGCCCTCGCCCTCGTCCTCGGCCTCGTCCTCCGTGAGTCCGCGATGAGGCTTCCCCAGTGGGCCGGGACCCTGGCCGCCAAGGCGGCGCTGTTCATCACGGTGATGTGCTGCGCGCTCGCCGCGCTGCTCGGCATCCTGGTGCATGTGTCGGTCACCAACCAGACCGTCGGCCAGGCCCGTGAGCTGGCCCTGACCCGGCTGGCCGACACGACCCGGACGTACGAGGCCGGCGGCACCCCGCTGCCGGGCACGGCCATCGACCCCGCCGGGCTGCCGGAGCGGCTGCGGGAACTGGCCGCCTCCGGGCGGCGCGGCACGATGGTCGCCGACCACCGCGGCCACCCCACGATGTGGGCGGCGGGCCCGGCGGACGGCGGCAGGGCCCTCGCCGTGCGGGTCGACTACGCCCAGCAGGCCCGCACCATCGACGCGCTGGACCAGGCGATCGTCTGGTCCTCCGCGCTGGCGATCGGGGCGACGCTGCTGGTCGGCGCGGTCGCGGTGACCCGGGTGACCCGGCGGCTGCACGCCACCGCGCGGATCGCGCGGCGGATCAGCGCGGGCGATCTGGACGCCCGGGTGAACGACCCCCGGACCGCGGACTCGACCCGCCCGCAGGACGAGGTGGCCTCGGTCGCCGCCGCGCTGGACTCGATGGCGGGCTCGCTCCAGGGCAAGCTCCAGAGCGAGCAGCGCTTCACCGCCGATGTGGCGCACGAGCTGCGCACCCCGCTGACCGGGCTGCACGCGGCTGCCGAACTGCTGCCGCCGGGGCGGCCGACCGAGCTGGTGCGCGACCGGGTGGCGGCGCTGCGCACGCTCACCGAGGATCTCCTGGAGATCTCCCGGCTGGAATCCGGTCGCGAGCGGCTGGATCTGACGACCGAGGAACTGGGCGCGCTGGCCGGGCGGGTGGTCCGGGCGACGGGCGGCGGTACCGAGGTCGCGGTGGTGCGGGACACGCTGGTGGAGACCGACCGGCGCCGGCTGGAGCGGGTGCTGGGCAATCTGGTCGCCAACGCGCACCGGCACGCGCGTCCGCCGGTGGTGCTGGCGGTCAACGGCCCGCTGGTGACCGTACGGGACCACGGGGACGGCTATCCGGAGTACCTGGTGGCCCATGGTCCGCAGCGGTTCCGCACCGAGGGCGGCACCAAGGGGCACGGCCTCGGGCTGACCATCGCGCTGGGCCAGGCGGAAGTGCTGGGCGCGCGGCTGGAGTTCACCAACGCGCCCGACGGCGGTGCGGTGGCCCGACTGACACTGCCTCAACGCCCGCCCGGGGCGCCGCCGGAGGAACCGTCTAGCCCGGACGTGGCAGTGCCGGAGGAACGGCCTTAGCCCGTACGAGGAGCCGCGCCCCGATGGCGGATCGTGACGGGCGGCGGCCTCCGACCCCTCCTAATGTGGCGATTAGTCAGCTTTCGCCCTCTTCATGGAGGTCATCTCATGTCCATGTCCCTGCGCTCCCCCCTCACCCGCCTCGCCATAGCGACCGCCGCCGGCGCCCTCGCCGCCGGGGTCCTCGCGGCACCGGCCACCGCGGCCGACGAAGGCAGCGTCGGCGACACCCGACACGAGGACACCCGACACGAGGACACCCGGTCCGAGGACACCCGGCACGAGGACACCCGGTCCGGGGAAGGCCAGTACGAGGAAGGCCGGGAGGACGAGAGTCGCGATCATGAGTCGCGCGGCCACTACCGGGGACGGGTGACCGCCTCGACGCTGCTGCTGCGCAGCGAACCCCACCGGGGCAGCCGGGTGATCCGCTCGGTGCACCGGGGCCACATCGTCTCGATCTACTGCAAGACCTCGGGAGAGCGGATCGACGGCAACCGGCTCTGGTATCTGCTCACCGACGGAACCTGGGCGTGGGGTTCGGCCCGGTACATCGACAACATCGGGGCGGCACCGCGATGGTGCTGAGGACCGAAAACGCCCCCCAAGAGGTTGCATTTAGGTAAGTTCCGGACATGAGCAACGCCGGAACCCTGATCACGGCGGAGGCGTCCGTCTCCGCCGTGGGTCCTCCCCGGCGCCGGGGCGTGGAGCTGGCGCTGATCGTTCTCGCCGTGCTGCTGTCGGTGTTCGGGTACTGCGCGGTCGGGCTGGCCCGGACCGGTTCCGTACCGCCCGGCGCCGTGGGCTACGGGGCCGGGCTCGGCGGGCTCGCGCTGGTGGCGCATCTGGCGGTGCGGTACCGGGCGCCCTGGGCCGATCCGCTCCCGCTGCCGATCGGGGTGCTGCTCAACGGGCTCGGTCTGGTGCTGATCTACCGCCTCGACCTGGACACCCCGGGCGACCGCGCGGCCCCGGCCCAACTGGTGTGGTCCACGCTCGGGGTCGCCCTGTTCATCGTGGTCGTCCTGGCCCTGCGCGACCACCGCGTGCTCCAGCGCTACGCCTACGTCAGTGTGGCCGCCGCCCTCGCGCTGCTGATCGTGCCGATCCTCTTCCCGGCGGTGAACGGTGCCCGGATCTGGATCCGGATCGCCGGGTTCTCCTTCCAGCCGGGCGAGTTCGCGAAGGTGCTGCTCGCGGTGTTCTTCGCGGCCTATCTCGCCGCCAACCGCAACGCGCTCGCCTACTCCGGCCGCCAGATCTGGCGGTTCACCCGGCTCCAGCTGCCGACAGGGCGGGTGCTGGGGCCGATCGTCTCGATCTGGCTGCTGAGTGTCGGGGTGCTGGTCCTTGAGCGGGACCTCGGCACCTCGCTGCTGTTCTTCGGCCTGTTCGTGGTGATGCTCTATGTCGCCACCGGGCGCATCGGCTGGATCGCGGTCGGGCTGACGCTCGCTGCGTTCGGCGCGGTCGCCGTCGGCCGACTCGAACCGCATGTCGCCGCCCGGATCCAGGACTGGCAGCATCCGTTCGCCTCGATCGCGGCCGGTGAGGGCCCCAACCAGCTCGCCCAGTCGCTGTTCGCGTTCGCGGCGGGCGGCGTCCTCGGCTCCGGCCTCGGGCTCGGGCACTCCACGCTGATCGGCTTCGCCGTCAAGTCGGACTTCATCCTGGCGACGGCGGGCGAGGAACTGGGCCTGGCCGGGCTGTCGGCGATCTTCCTCTTGTACGGGCTGCTGGTGGAGCGCGGCTTCCGCGCCGGACTCGCGCTGCGCGACCCCTTCGGACGGCTGCTGGCGGTCGGGCTCTCCTCGCTGGTGGCGCTCCAGGTGTTTGTGATCGCGGGCGGGGTGACCGGGCTGATCCCGCTGACCGGCATGGCGATGCCGTTCCTGGCGCAGGGCGGTTCGTCGGTGGTGACCAACTGGGCGATCGTGGCGCTCCTGATCCGCCTGAGCGACTCGTCCCGCCGCCCGCCCGACGAACCCGGGAAGGGCCATCGCCCGCCCGACGAGGCCGGGAAGGGCCATCGCCCGCCCGACGAGGCCGAGAAGGACCGCCGCCCGCCCGACGAACCCGGAGCGGGCCATCGTCCGCCCGACGAGGCCGGGAAGGACCGCCCTGCGGGCGGGGTCGGGGCGGAGGGGGTCGGGTGAGCGCGGACATGACGCGGCATGTGCGGCGGGCGGCCGTGTTCTGCGCGCTGCTGCTGGTCGCGCTGCTGGTGAACGCCACGCGCGTGCAGGTCGTGGAGTCCCGTGCCTACGGCGAGAGCACGGCCGACCGGCGCGGGGTCATCGCCCGCTACGGGCAGCCGCGCGGCGACATCCTGGTCGGCGGCCGGTCCGTCACCGGCTCGGCCGACACCCATGAGCAGCTCCGCTACGAGCGGACCTACACCGACGGTCCGCTCTACGCGCCGGTCACCGGCTTCGCGTCCCAGGTGTACGGCACCACGCTGCTGGAGCACGCGCAGGATCCGCTGCTGTCGGGCACCGACCCGATGCTGTCGCCGTTCCCGCTCTGGAACGACCTCGCGCGCAGCCGGAACGCGGGCGGGGACGTCGTCACCACGCTCGACGAGGGCGCGCAGCGGGCCGCGTACTCGGGGCTGGGGGCGCGCAAGGGCGCGGTGGCGGCGGTGGAGCCGGCGACCGGGCGGATCCTCGCGCTGGTCTCGACGCCGTCGTACGACCCGGCGGTGCTGTCGGGGAACGGGCCGGCGGTGGAGCGGGCGTGGGGGCGGCTGAACGGGGACCGGGAGAAGCCGATGCTCAACCGGGCGGTGCGGCAGACGTACCCGCCGGGGTCGACGTTCAAGGTGGTGACGGCGGCGGCGGCGCTGGACGCCGGGGTGATCGGGGATCTGGACGCCCCCACCGACTCCCCCGCCCCGTACACCCTGCCCGGTACCCGGACGACCCTCACCAACGCGTCGGACAGCTGCGCGGACGCCTCGCTGCGGGAGGCGTTCGAGTGGTCGTGCAACACGGTGTTCGCCAAGCTCGGCGTGGACACGGGCGTCGCGTCCATGGCGGCCACGGCGGAGGCGTTCGGCTTCAACGACACCGGGGTGCGGATCCCGTTCTCGGTCGCCGAGAGCACCTTCGACACGAGCGTGGACCGGGCGCAGCTCGCCCTGTCGTCCATCGGGCAGTACAACACCCGGGCCACCCCGCTCCAGATGGCGATGGTGTCGGCGGCCGTCGCCGGCAACGGGCAGGTGCGGACGCCGTATCTGGTGGAGCGCACGACGGCCGAGGACGGCTCCCCGGTGGACCGGGCGGGCCCGCGTCCGGTGCGTCAGGCCATGCACCCGGTGACGGCGATGCGGATGCGGGAGCTGATGCGGAACGTGGTGGAGGACGGCACCGGCACCAACGCGGCGATCCCGGGCGCGGTGGTGGGCGGCAAGACCGGCACCGCCCAGCACGGGGTGGACAACACGGGCACCCCGTACGCCTGGTTCGTCTCCTGGGCGCAGGCCGAGGGCGACTTCGAGCCGAAGGTCGCCGTCGCGGTGGTGGTGGAGGACGCGGCGGCGGACCGGGGCCACATCAGCGGCAACGGGGTGGCCGCGCCCATCGCGCGGGAGGTCATGAAGGCGGTGCTGGGGACCGGGGGCGGGAAGTCCCGGGGCGGGCGGCGCTGACCGGTCCGTGGGACCGGGGGGGGGACCCGTCACCCGCGCTCCTGGCCTGCCGTTCGGTCCATGGCTCCGGCGGCGCAAGAGGGACGCGGGCAACGCCGTCGACGTACCCGTGTCCGGGGACGCGTGGCCACGCCCCGCCGGTGGCCACCCGGCCACGGCCGGACCTGCCGGAGCCGGGTCCGGGCGGGTCAGCCGATCGGCTCGCGCATCTCCTCGCGGACCTGGAGCGCGACCTTGGCCGCGGCCTCCAGGTCGACCTCCTGCGGGTCCATGGCGATGGTCTCGGGGGTCACCTCGGCCACCGACGCTCCGGTGTTGCCGTCCACCCAGCCGCAGGTGGGGATGGTGATCTTGGAGCCGAGCTGGTCCTGGGTGAGGACCTCGCAGGTGACCGTGGTGCCCTCCAGGTCGAAGTCCTTGGGCGGTACGGCGACGGTGGTGCCCTCGGCCTCCCCCGCGCCCTCCATCATGTTGCCGCGCGCCGTGTCGGTGTTCTGGAAGCGGCCGTACATGCCGGACACCACCAGCGTGCCCTTGGCCTCGTCGCCGCCCAGGCTGTAGGTGGCGACGACGGCCGTGGTGTCCTTGGCGTCCCAGGCCCCCTCGGCCTCGTCCTCGATCGCCTGGCCCTCGGTGTCGGAGAGGTCGTCGGCGAGTTGGTAGCGCTCCTCCAGGAGGGTCTCCGGCACGGCCAGCCGGTACTCGGCCTCGGGGAAACTGTCCTCGATCTCATTGCCGAGCAGGGCGAGTCCGCCGACGACGATCACACCGAGCGCGACGACACCGCCGACGATGCCGAGGATCAGCCCGGTGCGCTTCTTCTTCGGCGGCGGCGCCATCGGGACGCCCCACGGCTGGGCCTGCTGGGGGTAGCCGTAGGCGGCACCCTGCTGCGGGCCGGGCGGCGGGGCGCCGTAGGGGGCACCCTGCTGCGGGGCCTGGCCGTACGGCCCCTGGGGCGGCTGGGGTTGCTGCGGCGGCTGGGCCGGCTGCCCGTACGGTCCTGGCTGCTGCCCGTAGGGGCCCGGCTGATGACCCTCGGGGCCGGGCTGACCGCCGTACGGGTTCTGAGGAGGCTGTGGAGGCGTGGACACGCCAGAACGGTACTCCACCGGAGTGAATCGCCGCGCATCGGAGTGAACAGACGTGCGGGGCGAAACGCGGGTGAACCGGGGGGAACCAGGGGTATTTTCCCGATCGCCCCACGGAGCTGAACGGGAGTCAGGCCGTACGCCGACAAGTCGGGCCGAAGGGATTGACGCCCTTGCTGACACGCAGTCTCATAAGAGGTCCAGGGGTGACCCGGCGTCACACGGTCACGGGGTCGCCCACGAACCGCGCTGCGCACGACGAGGTGGGACGACCATGACGACCCTGACGGAAGCCGACGCGCTCGACGGGCTGCGTGACGCGCTGGGGCTGCTCAAGGACCGCGAACAGGTCGCCGAGCGGCTGCTCGCCGCTTCCGCCAAGCACTCCTTCGACCCGGACGAGGAACTCGACTGGGACGCCCCCTTCGAGGACGGCAAGTGGTTCTGGCCGCCGGAGCTGGTGTCGCTGTACGACACCCCGATGTGGCGGCGGATGAGCGAGGAGCAACGGATCCTGCTCTCCCGGCACGAGGCCGCGGCACTGGCCTCGCTGGGCATCTGGTTCGAGATCATCCTGATGCAGCTGCTGGTGCGGCACATCTACGACAAGGCGGCGACGAGCGCCCATGTCCGCTACGCGCTCACCGAGATCGAGGACGAGTGCCGGCACTCGAAGATGTTCGCGCGGCTGATCACCCGCGGCGAGACCCCCTGGTACCCGGTGAGCCGGGCCCACCAGAACCTCGGCCGGCTGTTCAAGACCATCTCCACGACCCCGGGGTCCTTCACCGCCACCCTGCTCGGCGAGGAGATCCTCGACTGGATGCAGCGGCTGACCTTCCCGGACGAGCGGGTGCAGCCGCTGGTCCGGGGCGTGACCCGGATCCACGTCGTGGAGGAGGCCCGGCATGTGCGCTACGCCCGCGAGGAGCTGCGGCGCCAGATGGTGACCGCGCCGAAGTGGTCGCAGGAGTTCACCCGGGTCACCTCGGGCGAGTTCGCGCGGGTCTTCTCGGTGGCGTTCGTGAACCCGGACGTCTACCCCGGCGTCGGTCTGGACCGCCGTGAGGCCATGGCCCAGGTCAGGGCGAGCGGCCACCGCCGCGAGGTCATGCAGACCGGCGCCCGCCGCCTCACCGACTTCCTGGACGACATCGGCGTGCTGCGGGGCGTGGGCCGCCGCCTGTGGAAGTCGTCGGGGCTGCTGGCGTAGGCCCGGGCCGGGTTGTCAGGGGGTGGCTATACGCTGCGGGCATGACCGCCGCCCCCGCCTACCGTCGGCTGAGTGTCGAGGAGCGCCGCAGCCAGTTGCTGGAGGCCGCCCTCGGGCTCTTCGCGCACCGGGCGCCCGAGGAGGTGTCCCTGGACGACGTGGCGGAGGCGGCCGGGGTCTCCAGGCCGCTGGTCTACCGCTACTTCCCCGGCGGCAAGCAGCAGCTCTACGAGGCCGCCCTGCACTCCGCCGCCGACGAGCTGGAGCAGTGCTTCGACGAACCCCTCGAAGGGCCCCTGCTCGCCCGTCTCGCCCGCGCCCTCGACCGCTACCTCGGCTTCGTAGACGAGCACGACGCCGGGTTCAGCGCCCTCCTGCGCGGCGGCAGCGTCGCCGAGACCTCCCGGGCCAGCGCCATCGTGGACGGCGTACGGCGGGCCGCGGCGGTGCACATCCTGCGCCACTTCGGCGTCGCCGAACCGGGGCCCCGGCTGCGGATGACCGTCCGGATGTGGATCACGGCGGTGGAGGCGGCCTCCCTCATCTGGCTTGACGAGGAGAAGCAGCCCCCGGTGGCCGAGCTGCGGGACTGGCTGGTGGAGCAGTTCGTCGCGATGCTCGGGGTGACGGCGGCCCGGGACCCGCAGACCGCGGGCGTGCTCGCCGCCCTCGCCGCCGGCGATGGCTGACACTGGTGCCGTGAAGAGCGAAGACACCCCCTTCGAGGGCGGACCCCTGGACGGCCGGGTGCTGCCGGTGCTGCTCGGCGTCACCGGGCACCCGCCGAAGACGTACCGCGTCCCGGTCCCGGACCCGGCCGGCGGCGAGCCCACCGTGCTGGTGTACGTCCGGGTGCCGCGCTCCGCCTCCGGCCGGGTCGGACTGCGCGACCGCTGGAAGTACGTCCACGCCCCCGACGGGGCGCCCCGCACCCGCCGCCGGTGGCCCTGGTCGAAGCCGGACGACGCGCACGGGTGACCTCGTTACGCCAGTCACGCCATCCCGCGCCCGCTGGACGCGCGCCCGCGCCCCGGCCCGCGCATCCTCACGGTGCGGGGCGGAGACGCCTCCCCGCACCGGAGGTGATGAGGTGTCAGGAAGCCTTCTGCGGCTGGCCTGCACGGTCGCGGTGGCGGCCCAGGCGCTGTGCGTCCCGCTCCCCGCGGCGGCGGCCCCCGAGCCGGCGGCGCCCGGTGAGCGGTCCGTGGCACGGCTGCTGACGGACCTTCAGCGGCTGTACCGCGAGGCCGAGCGGGCCACCGAAAGCTACAACGCCACCGAGGAGAAGCTGCGCGGACAGCGGGCCGAGGTGCGCCGGCTGGAGACCGCGCTGGGCCGCGCCCGGCTCTCCCTCCACGACAGCCGGGCCGAGGCCGGCCGCCTCGCCCGCCAGCAGTACCAGTCCAGCACCGACATCTCCCCGTACGTACAGCTGCTGCTCGCCCGCGATCCCCAGCACGCCCTCGACCAGGGGCATGTGATCGGGCAGGTGGCGCGGGAGCGGGCGCAGACCGTGGAACGGCTGGAGAAGGGGGAGCGCCGGGCCGACACCCTCGCCCGCCAGGCACGCACCGCGTTCGACCGGCAGCACGCCCTCGCCGAGGAGCGGAGGAAGCAGCGCGACGAGGTCCGGGGGCGCCTGGACGACGTGGAGCGGCTGCTCGCCTCCCTCACCGCGGGACAGCTCGCCGAGCTGGCCACGTTCGAGTCCAAGGGGATCGCGAAGGCCCAGGACACCTTCATGGCCTCCGGCGCGCTCAGCAGCACCGCCCGCACGCCGACCGGGGCCGGTGACCGGGCGCTGCGCTACGCCGTGCGGCAGCTCGGCAAGCCGTACGAGTGGGGTGCGGAGGGGCCGGCGTCGTACGACTGCTCCGGGCTCACCTCGCGGGCGTGGGCCGCCGCGGGGACGCCGATCCCGCGCACCAGTCAGGAGCAGTGGGCGGAACTGGACCGGGTGGCGCTGGCCGAGCTGCGCCCCGGGGACCTGGTGGTGTACTTCCCCGAGGCCACCCATGTCGCCCTCTACCTCGGCGACGGCCTGGTCGTACAGGCCCCGCGTCCCGGCGCCGCCGTGAAGGTCTCCCCGATCGCCGCCAACCCGGTCCTGGGCGCCGTACGCCCGGACCCGGGGGGCACCCCGCTCACCGCGTACACCCCGCCGAAGCTCCCGGCCGGTGCCCGGGACGGGTCGGACGAGGGGTACGCGTCGGCGCGGTCGCCGAAGGCCGTACCGCCCGGGAGGGCCGGAGGCCGTCAGCCGGAGACCGACTCCAGGTAGGCCCGGGTCTTCTCCGGCTCGTAGAAGAAGTTCTCGAAGTCGGACGGGTCGTCGAAGCCGTTGGCGAAGCGGTCGGCGACCGGCTGGATCTGTCCGGCCGCGCCGATCAGGCCGAGGATGTGCTCCGGCGGCGGGGCGAGCATGGCGTTGGTCCACTTGGTGACGGGCTGGGCCGTCTCCCAGTAGCGGTCGAAGGTGGCCTGCATCCAGGTCCCGTCGAATTCCTGGTCGCCGTGGTCGAGGATCGACGAGAGGTAGGAGGCCGCGCACTTGGCGGCGGAGTTGGAACCCTGCCCGGTGATCGGGTCGTTGGCGACGACGACGTCCGCGACGCCCAGGACCAGGCCCCCGCCGGGGAGGTGGCCGATGGGGTTGCGGACGGTGGGGGCGTAGCGGCCAGAGAGGGTGCCGCCCGCGTCGGTCAGCTCGACCTTGGTGGCCCGCGCGTACTCCCAGGGCGTGAACCGCTCCATGAGTTCCAGGGTCAGGGAGAGGTGCTCGTCCGGGTCCTTGACGCCGTGGAAGGCGTCGAGCGGGCCGCCGGGTATGCCCTCCCAGAAGAGGATGTCGGCCCGGCCGGACACGGTGAACGTCGGCATGACGAAGAGTTCGCCGACACCCGGGACCAGATTGCAGCGGACCGCGTCGAAGTCGGGGTGCTCGGGGCGCGGGCCCAGCCCGTGCACATAGGCGACGGCCAGCGCGCGCTGCGGTTCGGTGTAGGGCGAGCGGGAGGCGTCCCGGCCGAACATCTGCACCAGCTCGCCCTTGCCCGCCGAGACCAGCACCAGGTCGTAGGTGCGGGAGAAGTAGTCGAGGTCGCCGACGGCCGCGCCGTGGATGACGAGCTGGCCGCCGCGCTGGGCGAAGGTCTCCATCCAGCCGGCCATCTTCACCCGCTGGTCGACGGACTGGGCGATGCCGTCGAGCCTGCCGACCCAGTCGATGATCCGCTCGGTGGGCCCGGGGTCGTGCGAGCCGGGCGCGGCGACCGACACGCCGAGCCCCTCGATCCTCGGGGCCTGGGACTCCCAGAAGTTCAGCTGGAGGTCGCGCTCGTGCTGGAGTGCCGTGTGGAACATGCACTGCGTCGACATGACCCGGCCGGACCGGATCTCGTCCGCGGTCCGGTTCGACATCAACGTGACCTCGTACCCGTGCGACTGGAGGCCGAGGGCGAGCTGGAGGCCGGACTGACCGGCTCCGACGACGAGTATCTTCCGCATGCGGCTGCTGACTCCTAGATCGGGGCTACTCGGGGGTGGCGTCGAGCGCGTGGCCGACGAGAGCCAGGAGGGTCTCGATCACGGAGATCCGGCGCCGCGCATCCATGATCATTACAGGCACGTGGCCGGAAATCGTCAACGCTTCGCGCACATCGTCCGGGTCGAACGTGTCACTGCCCTCGAAGTGGTTGACCGCGACGACGTACGGCAGCCCGCAGCTCTCGAAGTAGTCGAGCGCCGGGAAGCAGTCCTTCAGACGGCGGGTGTCGGCGAGCACGACGGCGCCGATCGCGCCGCGCACCAGGTCGTCCCACATGAACCAGAACCGCTGCTGACCCGGGGTGCCGAAGAGATACAGCACCAGGTCGTCGTCGAGCGTGATGCGCCCGTAGTCCATGGCCACGGTGGTGGTCATCTTGCCGGGCGTGGCGGTGAGGTCGTCGGTCTCCTCGCTCGCCTCGGTCATCAGGGCCTCGGTCATCAGCGGAGTGATCTCCGACACCGAGGTGACCAGGGTGGTCTTGCCGACCCCGAAGCCACCCGCCACCACGATCTTGGTAGCGATGGGGGCCCGGGTGCGGTCGGTCTCCCAGGACCGCAGGTTTCCGTCCTCGCCGAGGAGCGGAGCGACGCCCGAGGCGGCGTCAGAGACGACGGAGTCCACTCAGCACCCTTTCCAGCAGCGCCCGCTCCGGCCGGCCCACGCCATGGCCGGTTCCGGTTCCGTACACACGGATCTTCCCCTGGTCCGCGAGGTCGCTGAGCAGCACCCGGACCACGCCGAGCGGCATCTTCAGCAGCGCCGCGATCTCGGCCACCGTACGCATCCGGCGGCACAGTTCGACAATGGCCCGCATCTCCGGCATGACCCGGGCGAGCGAGCCGTTGGCGAGTTCCTTGCGCTCCTCCCCCGCCTCCAGCGCGTCCGTGGTGGTCGCCACAAACGTCTCGACCAGCAGGACGTGCCCGAAGCGGGTCCGGCCACCGGTCAGCGAGTAGGGGCGGACCCGGGCGGGCTTGCGGTCGCCGCCGCGCACCGGGAGTCTGCGTGGGTCGCCGTTCGGCTGTCCCGTGGGAGGGCCGTCAGTCATCGATCACTCCCGGCCGACTCGGTCTCCAGGGATTTCCGCAGCTCACTGCGGAGTTCGGGGGTCAGTACATGTCCGGCGCGGCCGACGAAGAGCGCCATGTGGTACGCCACCACGCTCATGTCGCACTCGGGCGAGCCGTGCACGCCGAGCAGCGAGCCGTCGCTGATCGACATCACGAACAGGCTGCCCTCCTCCATGGCGATCATGGTGTGCTTGACCCCGCCGAACTCCAGAACCTTGGCGGCGCCGACGGTCAGGCTGCCGATGCCGGAGACGATGGTGGCGAGGTCTCCGGAGGAGCCGCGCGGGCCCGTCGGGCGCTCCTCGCGTGCCTCGCGCGCTTCCGCGTTCCTGCCGGGGTCGGAGGAGAGCAGCAGCAGCCCGTCCGAGGAGACCACCGCGACGGAGAGGATGCCGGGCACCTCCTCGACGAGGTTGGTCAGCAGCCAGTGCAGATTGCGGGCCTCACTGCTCAGTCCGAACGTACTGGGCGCGGTCAACTGCTTGCCTCCTCGACGGTTCCCCCCGTGGATTCTTCGGCTTCTGCGGGTCCTGCGGGTTCTGCGGTTCCTGCGGGTTCTGCGGTTCCTGCGCCGGGCGTCCCGTTCAGTTGCTCGGTCTGGCCCGTCTGTTCGGCGATCTCCGCCCGGACGTCCCGGTGCCCGGCCTCGGCACCCTTGCGGAACCCGCCGAGCCGGCGGCGCAGCGCCTCCGCGTCCACGGAGCCCATGCGCTGGCGGGGCGCCGACTGCGGGGCGGTGATCCTCGGGGTGCGCTTGGGCAGCCCCTTCGCCGTGACCGCCTCCTCGGCAGCCGCCTCCCCCAGCGGCTGGTCGGGAACGCGTTCATGGGTGTCGGGGCCGATGGCGTAAGGGTCGGACAGGGCCGGTGCGCGGTCGGACGACGCCGGGGACGGGGCCGGCCCCCCGGCCGACTCCTCCTCGGGCTCCTCACGCGCGTCGGGCTCCGCCGGCTCATGGGCGGCGCCGGGTGCTTCGGGTACTTCGGGTACTTCGGGTACTTCGGGGTGTACGGGTTCTTCGGCTCGTGCGGGGGCTTCGGCTCGTGCGGGGGCTTCGGATGCCTCGGGGGCTTGGGATGCCTCGGGGGTTTGGGCCTGTGCGGGTGCTTCGGCTTCCTCGGGCACCTCGGGGGCCAGCAGCTCCATCGTGGTCTCGGAGACGCTGGGCTCGTACACGGGCGCGGACGGGGTCTCCGCCACGGCGTCCCGCTCGTTCTCCGCCGACGGCTCCGGCTCCGGCTCCGGGGCTTCCGGGTCTGCCTCTGCTTCCGCCTCTGCCCCTGCCTCTGCTTCCGCCTCTGCTTCCGCCCGGGTCTCGGCTTCCGCTTCCGCGACGGCCTTCTCCGCCAGGGCCACCAAGGGGTCCTGGCCCTCGGAGCGGCCGTACAGAACGTTGGAGTTGGCCTCGGCGTCGGCGCCGGGCAGCGAGACGGACTGGGTGGTGTCGGGGGCGGGCGAGGGGGCGGGGACGGCGGCCGGGCGGGCGGCGGCGAGCAGTGCCTTGGGCAGCACCACCACGGCCGCGATGCCGCCCTGTTTCTGGTCGCGGAGCTGCACCCGCACCCCGAGCCGCTGGGCGAGCCGGGCCACCACGTACAGCCCGAGCCCGAGACCGGCCTCACCCTCCTGCTCGTAGGGCGCCTCGGGGTCGAACTCGGAGAGCCGGGCGTTGAGCCGGGCCATCCGCTCGTCGGTCATCCCGATGCCCTCGTCCTGCACCGAGAGCATCACCTCACCGCTCTCCAGCAGCCAGCCGGAGACCTCCACGGGCACGTCCGGCGGGGAGAAGGCGGTGGCGTTCTCCATCAGTTCGGCCAGCAGATGGGAGAGGTCGTCGGCGGCGAACCCGGCGGCGTGCGCGTGCGGCGGCAGCGCGGCGATGCGGATGCGGTCGTAGCGCTCGATCTCGCTGACGGCGGCGCGGACGACATCGACCAGCGGGACGGGGCCGCTGCTCTGCTGGACGTGTTCGGTGCCGGCCAGGACGAGGAGGTTCTCGCTGTGGCGGCGCATGACGGTGGCGAAGTGGTCGAGCTTGAAGAGGGTGGCGAGCCGCTCGGGGTCGTCCTCGCGCTCCTCCAGCCCCTCGATGACGGCGAGCTGGCGCTCCACCAGGCCGAGGGTGCGCAGGGCGAGGTTGACGAAGGTGCCGCCGATGCTGCCGCGCAGCCGCTCCAGGGCGGCGGTGGAGTCGGTGAGTTCGCCGCGCAGCACCTCGCGGGCGTCGGCCATCTTCTGCCGCTGGGCGATCAGGTGCTTGCGGTCGGACTCCAGGGTGGCGAGCCGCTCGTGCAGCGCGACGGCCTGTGCGTGCAGGGTGTTGACGTGCCGTACGACCTGCGCGAACTCATCGTTGCGGCCGGTGAACTTCACCGCTTCGGCGGTGCGCGGGTCCTCGGTCCCGGCGAGCCGCTTGGAGCCGAGGCGGAGCACGGCGAGCGGGCGGGTGAGGGTGCGGGCCATGGCGGTGGCGATCCCGACGGCGAGCAGCAGCAGCGCGCCGAGGGCGCCGATCCGGATCTCCAGCGCGGTGACGTCGTCGTCGCGCAGGGCCTCCAGGTCGGTGGTGCGGCGCTCGTAGAGGGCGGACTCGACGCCGCGCATCAGTTCGATCCGGGCGGAGAGCGCGGCGTCCAGCTTCTTGGTGCCGGTGCCGATGTCGTCCTCGTCCAGCACGGGCTGGTCGGTGAGGTCGGCGAGGTACTTCTCGGCGGAATTGACCTCGGGACCGGTGACGGTGGAGTCGTAGGAGGACTTGGCGCGGTCGGGCGCGGTCTCCCGGAAGCCGGCGAGGGCGGCGTCGGAGCGCAGCCGGGCCTGCTGGGCGGCGGCGGTGAGCGCCTCGCGGACCTTGGCGTCGGCTTCGGAGGTGACGTCGGTCTCGACGGGCAGACCGGTGAGCGGGTCGAGTTCGGTCTCGGTGGTGGTCGGGACGCTGAGCGCGGCGAGCAGCAGTCCGCGGGTGGCGGCGGCCTGCTGGACGGCGGTGTCGAGGTCGGCGAGGGCGTGCGCGCCGGAGCCCGCGCGCGGGGGGATCTCCTCGGCCAGTTGCTCGGCGAGCCGGTGGAGTTCGGCGATGGCCGCGGAGTACGCCTGATGCGCTTCGAGGGCGCTGCTCTTGCCGGTGAGGGCGGCGCGGCGCACGCTCGCGATGGCGTCGAGGTCCTCGCGCAGGGCGACGGGGAGGTCGGTGTCGGCGTGCATCTCGGCGACCTGGCGGTCCACCCGGGCGCCGCGGTCCTCGGAGGGCGCCTTGGACTCGGGGCGGCCGGCCGCGACGAAGGCGATGACCTCGTCGCGCTCGTCGGCGAGGGAGTGCGCGAGGGTGAGGGCGTTCCCGGTCTGCTCGGAGAGGGTGACCAGGTCCTGGGTGTCGCTGAGCTGCTGGGAGGCGGCGAGCACCGAGGGGGCGCCCGCGCCGACGATCGCCGCGGCGACGACGGCCACGGCGATGATCAGCCGGTTGCGTACATGGGTGGGCCTGCCCCGGCCGACCGGGGGGCCCGCCTGGATCCCGGCGAGGGGTCCCGTGGGGATTCCCGGGGGAGGGCCGCCCGCGGGAGTGCCGGGTGCGCCTGGCGTCTTGGGTGCGCCTGGCGTGCCGGGTGTGCCTGGCGTGCCGGGTGCGCCTGGCGTGCCAGGTGTGCCAGGTGTGCCGGTGCCGGGCGGGGTGCCCGGGGTGGTGCCGGGTGTGGCGCCGGGGACAGCGCCTGGGGTGATGCCGGGGGTGGTGCCGGGCGTGTGCTCCGGGCCTCCCTGGGAGGCCGTCCGCTTGTCTTTGCGCCGAAGCCGCGTCTTCTGCACCGGTGCTCGCATTCCTGACTCGCTGTAAGGGGCCGGGTGACGTTCCGTCAATTCGGTGCAACTGGTGCGACCTCACCCGGTTTCGGTGACCGACCCTCCCAGTGCCGTTGGGTGGTGGTCGCGCATCATCGGACCCGCCACCCGAAGGAGTGAACATCGGAGGGGAGTTGGCGGGCAAGTTCCTCCGGCGCATGCTGACGGCTTTCCACAGCGCGCCAGTTGGACGTCGGGGGCCTGCTTTGACAGGATTCGCCGTCACCAGTTCCCGGACCCGTGCATTCTCCCGCAAAACCGGCGGCTGACCTGCGGCGCGGCGCTGTTCGGGCACCGGTTACCAGCCGTTCGCGCACGTTGTGAAGGGGTCGTGCAGACTGGCGTGATGCGTACGGAACTGGTTTCGGAGCCCGGCGACCGGGAGCGGCCCAACGAGGACTTCGCGAGTGTCGGACTACCCGCTGCGGGACAGGGTGGTTCGCTCGTCGTGCTCGACGGGGTGACACCACCGCGAGACGGGACGGGTTGTCTGCATTCCGTCCCGTGGTACACCGCGCGCTTGGGTGGCGCTCTGACCGAACTGACCGTTTCACTCCCCGATATCCCTCTTGTGGAAGCCTTGTCGCTCGCCATCGCACGTACCGCGTCAGCTCACTCCGAAACCTGTGACCTTTCTCACCCTCGCACCCCACAGGCCACGGTGGTCACGGTCCGGTGGACCGCCGAGCAGGTCGAGTACCTGGTGCTCTCCGACTCCGCACTGCTGCTGCAAGCGCCCGACGGCCTGGTCACCCCGGTGCTGGACGACCGGCTCGACCGGCTGCCGCGCACCTCGCTGACCTCGGACGCGCTGGCCGACGCGACGGTCCGCAACAAGGAGGGCGGCTTCTTCACCGCCGCCGCCGACCCGACCGTGGCGGCGCGCGCGGTGACCGGTACCGTGCCCCGCTCCGAGGTGCGCGCCCTGGCCGCCCTGACCGACGGGGCGACCCGCTGGACCGAGAAGTTCCGCGAGGGCGACTGGACCGCCCTGTTCACCTACGTCCGCAAGAACGGCCCGCAGGCCCTGATCGACCAGGTGCGGACGCTGGAGCACGCCGACGCGCAGGAGCGGACGTATCTGCGGCGCGGCAAGACGCATGACGACGCGACGGTGGTGTACGTGGAGCCGTGAGGCGCCTGGGGTGTCCGGGGTGCCTGGGGTGCTTGGGGCGGGGCGCTTGGGGTGCCCGGGGTGCCCGGGCGGGGCACTTGGGGTGCTCGGGGTGCCCAGGCGGGGCGCTTGGGGTGCTTCGGGCGCCTGCCGAGGCGCCCGTCAGGGCTGCTTCTCCATCTCGTGGTTGAGCCGCTGGAGCAGCCGGGCGAGTTCGGCCACCTCGCTGCGGTCCCAGTGGGCGAGCTTGCTGACGTAGCGGGCGCGGCGGGCCTCGCGGACCCGGCCGACGCGTCTGCGGCCCTCCTCGGTGAGATGGACCAGCCAGGCCCGGCCGTCCGCCGGGTCGGGTTCGCGGGCCACAAGACCCAGCTCCTCCAGGGCGCGCAACTGACGGGACATGGTGGCCTTGCCGACACCGATGTACCCGGCGAGGTCCGTGGCCCGCTGCCGCCCGCCCTCGTCCAGCCGGACCAGCAGCCCGTACGCCGACGACTCCAGATCGGGGTGGACCTCGCGGGCCATCTCGCCCTGGTTGGCCCGGGCCCGGCGCATGAACATCGTCAGTTCCCGCTCCAGCGCGAGGAACTCCTGGTCCACACCACTCACCGCCACGCCGGATTCGCCGCGATGTCCGTCGCCGTTTCCGCCCTCGTGCACGTCAGCACCCCTGCCCGGTTTCCCGTTCGTGAAAGTTTCCGCCAGGAGCCGTCATCTCCGCAGCTCCGTCAGTATTTCTCAGGCGTAGACCAACGGCAGCCTCCGGCGCCCCTTCCCACCCGGTGTTCTACGTGCGTAGCTTCATGAGCAGACCCTCACTGGCATGCCCACCTCAACACTATCCGCGGGGGCGGGCCGACGACGCCCTGCCCCCACGGTCCACCCCCGGGCCTGCCCGCACCTCTCTCTCCCCACCCCCCTCCCACTCCCCCCACCGGGCACCATCGAGTCTTCGGAGGCACGTCCACCATGCCCGTGCACAGATCCGGAACGGCCCGCCCCCGGCACCTCACCCCCACCGCGATCCTGCTCGCGGCCTGTTCGCTCCTCGCCGTGCTGCTCACCGGCCCGCGAGCCGCCGCGTCCACCCCCGCGTCGGACCCCGTCCCCGCCCGCGGCACCGCCCACATGGGCATGGGCGTCATCCCTCACGACGGACAGCACGGCACCCCCGCCCCCGGCCGGGCCGCCCAGACCGAGGGCGTCGACGTCAGCAGCCATCAGGGCAATGTGGCCTGGTCGACGCTGTGGAACAGCGGCGTCAGATGGGCCTACGCCAAGGCGACCGAGGGGACGTACTACACCAACCCCTACTTCGCCCAGCAGTACAACGGCTCCTACGGCGTCGGCATGATCCGTGGCGCCTACCACTTCGCCACCCCCGACACCACGAGCGGCGCCGCGCAGGCCCACTACTTCGTGGACAACGGCGGCGGCTGGTCGCGTGACGGCAGGACCCTGCCGGGCGCGCTCGACATCGAGTGGAACCCGTACGGCGACGCCTGCTACGGCAAGACACCGAGCCAGATGGTCGGCTGGATCCGCGACTTCCTCACCACCTACCGGGCCCGCACCGGCCGGGACGCCGTCATCTACACGGCCACCAGCTGGTGGACCCAGTGCACCGGCAACCACTCCGGCTTCGCCGCCGCCAACCCGCTGTGGATCGCCCGCTACGCCGCGACCGTCGGCACCCTGCCGGCCGGCTGGGCGTACTACACGATGTGGCAGTACACCTCCACCGGCCCGACCGTCGGGGACCACAACCGGTTCAACGGGGCGCTGGACCGGGTGATCGCCCTGGCCAACGGCTGAACACCGACCGGCCTGGCCGTACGGCCACCTGTCCGGTAGAGACGCCGTCGTGGCCGTACCTGTGGGCGCCCGTCGCAGCCGTATGTATGTATCTGAGGACGCCCGTCGTGGCCGTACGTACCTGAGGCCGCCCGTCGTAGCCGTACGTACCTGAGCCCGCCCGTCGTGGCCATACCTGAGCACGTCGTCGCCCTACGACGAGGGCCCGGGGTCTCCCTCAGGGGGCACCCCGGGCCCTGCCCTCCCGGCCACGTCCGTCACGCCGCGACCGGAACCTCCGGCGCCGCGCTGTTCCTGGCCGGCGCCAGCGCCAGCTCCAGCACCTGGCGGACGTCGGTCACGGCGTGGACGTCGAGCGTGTCCAGCACCTCGGCCGGGACGTCGTCCAGGTCGGCCTCGTTGCGCTTGGGGATGATGACGGTGGTCACCCCGGCCCGGTGCGCGGCGAGCAGCTTCTGCTTCACCCCGCCGATCGGCAGCACCCGCCCGGTCAGCGAGACCTCACCGGTCATCGCCACGTCCGTGCGGACCAGCCGCCCGGAGAGCAGCGAGGCCAGTGCGGTCGTCATGGTGACGCCCGCGCTCGGGCCGTCCTTGGGGACCGCGCCCGCCGGGAAGTGGATGTGCACACCCCGGTCCTTCAGGTCGGCCACCGGCAACTCCAGTTCGGCGCCGCGCGAGCGCAGGAAGGACAGCGCGATCCGGGCGCTCTCCTTCATCACGTCGCCGAGCTGCCCTGTGAGGGTCAGCCCCGCCGCGCCGGTCTCCGGATCGGCCAGGGACGCCTCCACGAACAGCACGTCACCGCCCGCGCCGGTCACCGCGAGTCCGGTCGCCACGCCGGGCACCGCGGTACGCCGCTCGGCCGGGTCCTGCGCGGACTCGGGCACATGGTGCGGCCGGCCGATCAGTCCGCGCAGCTCGGCGTCCGTGACGGTGAACGGCAGCTCGCGCTCGCCCAGTTCGTGCTGGGCCGCGACCTTGCGCAGCAGCCGGGCCACCGAGCGCTCCAGATTGCGTACGCCCGCCTCGCGCGTGTACTCACCGGCGAGCTTGCGCAGCGCGCTCTCCGCGACGGTCACCTCGTCCTTGCCGAGCCCGGCCCGCTCCAACTGGCGCGGGAGCAGGTGGTCGCGGGCGATGACGACCTTCTCGTCCTCGGTGTAGCCGTCGAGGCGGACCAGCTCCATACGGTCGAGCAGGGCCTCCGGAATGGCTTCGAGGACGTTGGCGGTGGCGAGGAAGACCACGTCGGACAGGTCCAGCTCCACCTCCAGGTAGTGGTCGCGGAAGGTGTGGTTCTGCGCCGGGTCCAGGACTTCGAGGAGGGCCGCGGCGGGGTCGCCGCGGAAGTCGGAGCCGACCTTGTCGATCTCGTCGAGCAGCACCACCGGGTTCATCGACCCGGCCTCCTTGACGGCCCGTACGATCCGGCCGGGCAGCGCGCCGACGTAGGTGCGCCGGTGGCCGCGGATCTCCGCCTCGTCCCGGACACCGCCGAGCGCCACGCGGACGAACTTGCGGCCCATCGCGTGCGCCACGGACTCGCCGAGGCTGGTCTTGCCGACGCCGGGCGGGCCGACGAGCGCGAGCACGGCACCGCCGCGCCGCCCGCCGACGACGCCGAGTCCCCGGTCGCCGCGCCGCTTGCGCACCGCCAGGTACTCGGTGATCCGCTCCTTCACGTCCTCCAGACCGGCGTGCTCGGCGTCCAGGACGTCCTTGGCGCCCTGGATGTCGTAGGCGTCCTCGGTCCGTTCGTTCCACGGCAGTTCGAGGACGGTGTCCAGCCAGGTCCGGATCCAGGAGCCCTCGGGCGACTGGTCGCTGGACCGCTCCAGCTTGTCGACCTCCTTGAGGGCGGCCTCGCGGACCTTCTCGGGCAGATCGGCGGCCTCGACCCGGGAGCGGTAGTCGTCGGACTCCTCGCCCTCCTTGCCGCTCTCCCCGTTCAGCTCGCGCAGTTCCTTGCGGACGGCCTCCAACTGGCGGCGGAGCAGGAACTCGCGCTGCTGCTTGTCGACACCCTCCTGGACGTCCTTCGCGATGGTCTCGGCGACATCCTGCTCGGCGAGGTGGTCGCGGAGCTGCTGGGTGGCCAGCTTCAGCCGGGCGACCGGGTCACCGGTCTCCAGCAGTTCGATCTTCTGCTCGGTGGTCAGGAACGGCGAGTATCCGGAGTTGTCGGCCAGCGCCGACACCTCTTCGATGGCCTGCACCCGGTCCACGACCTGCCAGGCACCGCGCTTGCGCAGCCAACTGGTGGCCAGCGCCTTGTACTCCTTCACCAGCTCCGTGACATGTCCGGGCAGCGGCTCCGGCACGGTCTCGTCCACCCGGGTGCCCTCCACCCACAGGGCGGCACCGGGACCGGTCGTACCGGCACCGATCCGCACCCGGCCGCGCCCGCGGATCAGCGCGCCGGGATCGCCGTCGGCGAGACGGCCGACCTGCTCGACCGTGCCGAGCACACCGGTCGTCGCGTACACCCCGTCGACCCTCGGCACGAGGAGCACCCTGGGCTTGCCGGGCTCCGACCGCGCCGCGACCTGCGCGGCCTCCACGGCAGCGCGTACGTCTGTGTCATTCAGGTCCAGCGGTACCACCATCCCGGGCAGCACGACCTCGTCGTCGATCGGCAGCACGGGCAGGGTGAGCGGTGTGGACGCCCCGAACCCAGCGGACTCAGCAGCCATGATCTCCCCTTCGGCAGTCAAGTTGAGTTATGCCGACTCAATGCTTGTGAGCCCCTCATTGTTCCCCGACCCCTGTTCGCTCTGAGCGATCGGCGGCGACACCCCTGGTGACGAACCAGAACGACCGGGGGGACCCGGGGATTCCGACCCCGCCGCGACCAGGTAAAGTAATAGATCAATCAGCCGAAGGACCATTACAGGTTGGCTCTTGCGGGCGAGCCGAGGACAGTCACGGGGAATGGGATGGACGAGACGGTACGGGCGTGGATCGACGGATGGGTCGTGTCGCGCGGGGCGGCGGCACCGACGGCGGAGCCCTGGGGCTGGACGATCGACGTCGGCCTGCCGAAGGAGGTCCGTCGGCATGTCCTCGGCGCCGTGAACGAGGGCGTGACCGAGGAGACGGTCCGCGCGGTGGCGGGCCCGGTGCGGGGCCCCGGGGTGTGGCTGAAGGCGTTCGCGCCGCCCGAGCTGGTCGGGTCCTGGCTGGGTCCCGACTGGTGGATCGACCCGGACCCGTCGTCCCTGATGTCGCTACGGCTCCCCGCCCCGGCCCCCGAACCGGCCCCCGAACCGGCGGTCCGCCGACTCCACCCGCACTCTCCGTTCCATCCGCCCCGCCCGCTCCCCGAGGGCTACCGGCTGCGGACCTGGACGCGGGCCGGGGTGACCCGGGTGCTGATCACCGGGGCGGACGGTTCCTTCGCGGCCCGCGGACAGGTCGCGCCGACCGGCGCCACCGCCGTGGTCGACCAGATCGAGACGGACCCCGCCCATCGCCGCCGCGGGCTGGCCGGGACCGTCATGCGTGCCCTGCACCGGGCGGCGGCCGAGCAGGGTGCCCGTACGGCCGTCCTGGGCGCCACGTCCGAGGGCCGGGCCCTCTACACCTCCCTGGGCTGGCGGGTGGTGGCCCCGCTGACCAGCGCGAAGTACACGGGAAGCGGGGCGGGGGTCCGTGGGGAAGGAAGGACGGAGGGGACGGCGATGTCAGTGCCGCCTCCTAGCATCCGGCCATGAGCATGATCGGAAGATACGTCCGCCTGACCGCCGCGGAGCTGGACCGCGCGCTCGCCGACCCCGCCTGGGCGCTGCTGCGCGTGGAGGAACTGAGGGACGAGGAGGACGAGTGGGAGGAGGAGGCCCCGCCGCGCGAGCCCCGCTCCCACAGCACGGACAAGACCTGGCACGCCCTGCACTTCCTGTTGGGGCGCCACCCCGTCCCGGTGGACGTCGTCCACGGCGAGGAGGACCTCCCCGGCGCCGACGACTGGGGCTACGGACCGCCCCGCTACCTCACCCCCGACCAGGTCCGCCGGGCCACCGAGGCCCTCGCCGCCGTGACCCCCGAGGCGCTCCCCGCCGGGGCCCGACCGGCGGACCTGGCCGCCGCCGGTGTCTACCCGACCGCCGTCTGGGAACGGGACGAGCCGTTGGACTGGGTGATCGCCCATTACCAGGACCTGACCCGGTTCCTCAGGATCGCGGCCCGCTACCGACAGGCCGTGGTGGTGTGGGTCGACTGAACGCCCCACGCCAGGAGGGCAGGCCCGGCCCGGCACCCCCGCTGCCGGTGTGAGGTCTCCGTTCGCGGACCGGGCCGCCGTGGGCGGGCGATGTGGAAGCATCCGCCTCCCCGCGTTCACATCCCGTCAAACCGCCGTAGGAAATCCCTTCAGCCGCGCGGCGGAGAACTGCCAGGATGGGCGGATGCCCGCCTCCTCCCCCGCGTCCACCGCCGAGCCCGCCGATCCCGGCGCCGAGCCCGCCGCACGTGAACGGGCCACGCCCGCCTCGGCCGTGTCGAAACCGGGCGCGTCCGACCCGGCCGTGTCCGAACCGGGCGCGTCCGACCCGGCCGGGTCCGACGCGAGGTTGGCCGACCCGAGGGCGTCTGACGCGGCCGTGTCCGAGGGTCCGGTGGTCCTCGACCGCCGTGACGGCCCGTACGGCGAGGTCGTGCTGCGCAGGCACGGGGAGTTGCTCCAGATCATCGCCAACGGCTGTTTCCTGATGGACACCTCGGACGGCCGCTCGGAGCGACTGCTGGTCGACGCGGCGCTGACCGCCCTGGACGACCGCCCCGAACCCCGGTTGCTCATCGGCGGCCTGGGCGTCGGCTTCTCGCTCGCACACGCCGCCGCCGACCCGCGCTGGGGCAGGATCACCGTGGTGGAGCGCGAGACGGCGGTCATCGACTGGCATCGCCGGGGACCGCTCGGCCCCTACTCCCGTGAGGCACTGGCCGATCCACGCACGGAAGTTCTGGAAACCGATCTGATCGACCACGTCAATGAGACGTGCGCCACGTATGACGTGCTCTGCCTCGACATCGACAACGGGCCGGGCTGGACCGTCACCGAGGGCAATGACGGGCTCTATTCGGAAGCCGGAATCGCAAGCTGCGCAAGGGCCTTGAGGCCCGGCGGGGTACTCGCCGTATGGTCCGCGAAACCCTCTCCCGAATTCGAAGGAACCTTGGGGAATGCCGGATTCCAGCGTGTGCGTACCGAAGAGGTGCCGGTTGCCCGGGGAGTTCCGGACGTCGTACATCTCGCCGTCCGGCCTGGATAGCAAATGCGTGGTGACAGCCCGTACGCTGCCTACCTGACGCGGATCTTCGACGCGTCGGGCGCAGTCGACGGATCATCCCCACGGATTCCGGAAAGCACACTTCAGCAGGGGCGGGCGATGGAGCAGACACACACCTCCCAGAGCGGCGCGGCGACAGCCACGCCCGGCGCGCAGCGGCGAGTCCTGGTCGTCGAGGACGACGCGACGATCGTCGACGCCATCGCGGCCCGGCTGCGCGCCGAGGGATTTCTCGTGCAGACCGCGGGCGACGGCCCGTCGGCGGTCGACACCGCCGAGGCATGGCAGCCCGATCTGCTGATCCTCGACATCATGCTGCCGGGCTTCGACGGTCTGGAGGTCTGCCGCCGGGTGCAGGCCCAGCGGCCGGTACCGGTACTGATGCTCACGGCGCGTGACGACGAGACCGACATGCTGGTCGGGCTGGGTGTCGGCGCCGACGACTACATGACCAAGCCGTTCTCGATGCGGGAGTTGGCGGCCCGCGTGCATGTCCTGCTGCGCCGGGTCGAGCGGGCGGCGATCGCGGCGTCCACGCCGAGGAGCGGCATTCTGCGCCTCGGTGAGCTGGAGATCGACCACGCCCAGCGGCGGGTTCGGGTGCGTTCGGAGGATGTGCATCTGACGCCGACCGAGTTCGATCTGCTGGTGTGCCTGGCGAACACCCCGCGCGCGGTGCTCTCCCGTGAGCAGTTGCTCGCGGAGGTGTGGGACTGGGCGGACGCGTCGGGGACGCGGACCGTCGACAGCCACATCAAGGCGCTGCGGCGGAAGATCGGCGCGGAGCGGATCCGTACGGTGCACGGGGTGGGGTACGCGCTGGAGACGCCGACGCCATGAGCGAGGAACGGCCGGCCGCGAGAAAGAGCCCCGGGGAGCCCTGGGGCGGCGTACGACCGTTCTCGATCAAGACCAAGCTGGGCGCGCTGGTGGTCACCTCGGTGCTGATCACCACCGGTCTTTCGATGATCGCGGTGCGCACCCAGACCGAGCTGCGGTTCATCACGGTCTTCTCGATGATCGCCACCTTGCTGATCACCCAGTTCGTGGCGCACTCGCTGACCGCGCCGCTGGACGACATGAACACCGTGGCCCGGTCGATCTCGCACGGCGACTACACCCGCCGGGTGCGGGAGAACCGGCGGGACGAGCTGGGCGACCTCGCCGTCACCATCAATCTGATGGCCGACGAGCTGGAGGCGCAGGACCAGCAGCGCAAGGAGCTGGTCGCCAATGTCTCGCACGAGCTGCGCACCCCGATCGCGGGGCTGCGGGCGGTGCTGGAGAACATCGTGGACGGCGTCACCCAGGCCGACCCGGAGACCATGCGTACGGCGCTGAAGCAGACCGAGCGGCTGGGTCGGCTGGTGGAGACCCTGCTGGACCTGTCCCGGCTGGACAACGGGGTCGTCCCGCTCAAGCAGCGCCGGTTCGAGGTGTGGCCGTATCTGTCGGGGGTGCTGAAGGAGGCCAACATGGTGGCCTCGGCCCGCGCGGACATGGCGTCGGGCTCGGGCAGCCACACGCGGACGGACGTCCATCTGCATCTGGACGTCTCGCCGCCGGAGCTGACCGCGCACGCGGACCCGGAGCGGATCCACCAGGTGGTGGCCAACCTGATCGACAACGCGGTCAAGCACAGCCCACCGCACGGCCGGGTGACGCTGAAGGCCCGCCGGGGCACGCGCCCGGAGTCGCTGGAGCTGGAGGTGCTGGACGAGGGGCCTGGGATACCGCGCTCGGAGTGGCACCGGGTCTTCGAGCGGTTCAACCGGGGAGCGGTCAACCGACCGCACGGCCCGGGCAGCGACGGCGGAACCGGCCTGGGGCTGGCGATCGCACGCTGGGCGGTCGATCTGCACGGCGGCAGGATCGGAGTGGCCGAATCCGAACGCGGCTGCCGAATCCTGGTCACCCTCCCGGGCGACCACCCGCTACCGAGCTGACCTTCGGGGGCGGGGGCGTCGGCCACGGGGCCGGGGTGACCTTGAGGCGGACGGCCACTGATCCGGGGGGGCCGTCGGTGGGCGACCCCTGGTCCGGGGCCCGTCCGGGGGGGACGGCAACTGGTCCGGGCCCCTTCGGGCGGACGAACGCTGGTCCGGGGGCCCGTCGGGGGGCGGCAACGGGTCCATGGCGGCCCTTCGGGCGGACGGCCACTGATCCGGGGCGACCCTTCGGGCGGACGGCCACTGGGCCCGGGGGCCCGTCGGGGGGCCGGCAAATGTCCCGGGGCGGCCCTTAGGGCGGACGCCCACTGGTCCGGGGCGGGGATCCGGGGCAGCCGACCGTCCTTGCGGGGGTTCCGGGAGGACCGCCGCCGGCCCAGGCCAGGCCCTCCTGGCAGGTCGCCGCCGGTCTGGGCGGGCCTCCGGGGAGACCACCGCGGGTCCGGGCGGGCCTCCGGGGAGACCACCGCAGGTCCGGGCGGGCCCACCGTACAGCGCCGCCGCGGTCCAGGCCCGGGCTTCCAGGAGACCCCGGCCACCCCCACCACCCCACCCCCACCCCCCGGCCGAACCCCGCCCCTCCGACTCGCCCCTTCGGGCGACAACGCCATGCCAAGTTGACGTAAAGTTCGGTACGGGACGTTCAAAGTCCGATACAGGACGCCCAAGATCCCGCTAGGGCCGGTCCGAGCCCCCGTCACGAACGGGGCCGCGGCCCGCGAGAGCCGTCGCAGGTTCGCGCGCGACACGACGCCGAACCTGAGGTCACCCCTTCCTCCACCAGCTGAATCACGTTTGTTTCCCGCCATTTCCAGCCCCGAAACACGGCTTCGGATGTGACTTGCGCGACGTTGAACGGGCCCGACCTGACCTTGGCGGTCTTGGGGGCGTAGCCTTAATTCCCGCTGTCCCATCACCTTGTGAAGCGGAAGAGGGCGGTTGCCGCCGTGTCGCCACAGTCCCCCAGTAACGCATCGAGCATCTCGACCGACGCCGACCAAGCGGGCCACAATCCCGCTGCCGCGTTCGGTCCGAACGAGTGGCTCGTCGACGAGATCTATCAGCAGTACCTCCAGGACCCGAATTCGGTAGACCGTGCCTGGTGGGACTTCTTCGCCGACTACAAGCCGGGGGCCCCTGCCGCCCCGGCCGCGGCGGGTACCGCGGCTCCGGCCGCCGCGGAGACCCCCACCACAGCGACGGCCCCGGCTCCGGCTCCCGCCCCGCAGGCGGCCCCCCCGGCCGCGCCCGCCGCCCCGGCTCCGGCTCAGGCCGCCCCCAAGCAGCCCGCCGCCGCTGCCGCCGCACCCGCGTCGGCCGCTCCGGCCACGCAGGCCGCTCCGGCTCCGGCTCCGGCCAAGCCCGCGGCACCCGCCGCGCCCGCCCAGCCGGCCGCCAAGGCCGCGGCGCCGGCCGCCGAGGCCCCGGCCGGTCCCGAGCTGCAGACGCTGCGCGGCCCGGCCGCCGCGGTCGTGAAGAACATGGACGCCTCGCTGGAGGTGCCGACGGCCACCTCGGTCCGCGCGGTCCCGGTGAAGCTGCTGTTCGACAACCGCATCGTCATCAACAACCACCTCAAGCGCGCCCGCGGCGGGAAGATCTCCTTCACGCACATCATCGGGTACGCGATGGTGCAGGCCATCAAGGCCATGCCGTCGATGAACTGGTCCTACCAGCTCAAGGACGGCAAGCCCACCCTGGTCAAGCCGGAGCACGTCAACCTCGGTCTCGCCATCGACCTGGTCAAGCCCAACGGCGACCGCCAGCTCGTCGTCGCGGCGATCAAGAAGGCCGAGACGCTGAACTTCTTCGAGTTCTGGCAGGCTTACGAGGACATCGTCCGCCGCGCCCGTGACGGCAAGCTGACCATGGCCGACTTCACCGGTGTCACGGTCTCCCTGACCAACCCCGGCGGCCTCGGCACGGTCCACTCGGTGCCGCGTCTGATGCCGAACCAGTCGGTGATCATGGGCGTCGGCTCCATGGACTACCCGGCGGAGTTCCAGGGCACCTCCCAGGACACCCTGAACAAGCTCGGCATCTCCAAGGTCATGACCCTCACGTCGACCTACGACCACCGGGTCGTCCAGGGCGCCGCCTCCGGCGAGTTCCTGCGCCAGGTCGCCAACCTGCTCCTCGGCCAGAACGACTTCTACGACGCCATCTTCGAGGCCCTGCGCATCCCCTACGAGCCGGTCCGCTGGCTCAAGGACATCGACGCCAGCCACGACGACGACGTCACCAAGGCCGCCCGCGTCTTCGAGCTGATCCACTCCTACCGGGTCCGCGGCCACGTCATGGCCGACACCGACCCGCTGGAGTACCGCCAGCGCAAGCACCCCGACCTCGACATCACCGAGCACGGGCTGACCCTGTGGGACCTGGAGCGCGAGTTCGCCGTCGGCGGCTTCTCGGGCAAGTCCCTGATGAAGCTGCGCGAGATCCTCGGCGTGCTGCGCGACTCGTACTGCCGCACCACCGGCATCGAGTTCATGCACATCCAGGACCCCAAGCAGCGCAAGTGGATCCAGGACCGGGTCGAGCGCGGCCACACCAAGCCGGAGCGCGAGGAGCAGCTGCGCATCCTGCGCCGCCTGAACGCCGCCGAAGCCTTCGAGACCTTCCTCCAGACGAAGTACGTCGGACAGAAGCGGTTCTCCCTGGAGGGCGGCGAGTCCGTCATCCCGCTGCTGGACGCGGTCCTGGACTCGGCCGCCGAGTCCCGGCTGGACGAGGTCGTCGTCGGCATGGCCCACCGCGGCCGGCTCAACGTCCTCGCCAACATCGTCGGCAAGTCGTACGCGCAGATCTTCCGTGAGTTCGAGGGCAACCTCGACCCGAAGTCGATGCACGGCTCCGGCGACGTGAAGTACCACCTGGGCGCCGAGGGCACCTTCACCGGCCTGGACGGCGAGCAGATCAAGGTCTCCCTGGTCGCGAACCCCTCCCACCTGGAGGCCGTGGACCCGGTCCTGGAGGGCGTCTCGCGCGCCAAGCAGGACATCATCAACAAGGGCGGCACCGACTTCACGGTGCTGCCGGTGGCGATCCACGGCGACGCGGCCTTCGCGGGCCAGGGCGTGGTGGCCGAGACCCTGAACATGTCGCAGCTGCGCGGCTACCGCACCGGCGGCACGGTCCACATCGTCATCAACAACCAGGTCGGCTTCACCGCCGCCCCCGAGTCCTCGCGCTCCTCGATGTACGCGACGGACGTGGCCCGCATGATCGAGGCCCCGATCTTCCATGTGAACGGCGACGACCCGGAGGCCGTGGTCCGCGTGGCGCGGCTCGCCTTCGAGTTCCGTCAGGCGTTCAACAAGGACGTGGTGATCGACCTCATCTGCTACCGCCGCCGCGGTCACAACGAGACGGACAACCCGGCCTTCACCCAGCCGCTGATGTACGACCTGATCGACAAGAAGCGCTCGGTGCGCAAGCTCTACACCGAGTCCCTGATCGGTCGCGGCGACATCACCCTGGAAGAGGCCGAGCAGGCGCTCCAGGACTACCAGGGCCAGCTGGAGAAGGTCTTCACCGAGGTCCGCGAGGCCACCTCGCAGCCGGCCGCGGTCGAGACGCCGGACCCGCAGGCCGAGTTCCCGGTCCAGGTCTCCACGGCCGTCTCCACCGAGGTCGTCAAGCGGATCGCCGAGTCCCAGGTCAACGTCCCCGACCACATCACCGTCCACCCGCGGCTGCTTCCGCAGCTCCAGCGCCGGGCGGCCATGGTCGAGGACGGCACCATCGACTGGGGCATGGGCGAGACCCTCGCGATCGGCTCGCTGCTGCTGGACAACGTCCCGGTCCGGATCGCCGGCCAGGACTCCCAGCGCGGCACCTTCGGCCAGCGCCACGCGGTGATCATCGACCGGCAGACCGGCGAGGAGTACACCCCGCTCCAGTACCTCGCCGAGGACCAGGCCCGGCTGAACGTCTACAACTCGCTGCTCTCCGAGTACGCGGCCATGGGCTTCGAGTACGGCTACTCGCTGGCCCGCCCGGACGCGCTGGTGATGTGGGAGGCGCAGTTCGGCGACTTCGTCAACGGCGCGCAGACGGTCGTGGACGAGTTCATCTCGTCGGCCGAGCAGAAGTGGGCCCAGACCTCCGGTGTGGTCCTGCTGCTGCCGCACGGCTACGAGGGCCAGGGCCCGGACCACTCCTCGGCCCGCCCGGAGCGGTTCCTCCAGCTCTGCGCCCAGAACAACATGACGGTCGCCATGCCGACCCTCCCGTCGAACTACTTCCACCTCCTGCGGTGGCAGGTGCACAACCCGCACCACAAGCCGCTGGTCGTCTTCACCCCGAAGTCGATGCTGCGTCTGAAGGCCGCTGCCTCGAAGGCGGAGGAGTTCACCACGGGTCACTTCCGCCCGGTCATCGGCGACGACAGTGTCGACGCGGCGGCGGTGAAGAAGGTCGTCTTCTGCGCGGGCAAGGTCTTCTACGACCTGGAGGCCGAGCGCCGCAAGCGCGGGGTCACGGACACGGCGATCATCCGCATCGAGCGGCTGTACCCGCTGCCGGGTGCCGAGCTGCAGGCGGAGATCAAGAAGTACGCGAACGCCGAGAAGTACCTGTGGGTGCAGGAGGAGCCGGCGAACCAGGGCTTCTGGCCCTTCATCGCCCTCAACCTGATCGACCACCTGGACCTGGCCGTCGGCGCCGACGTCCCGCACGGCGAGCGCCTGCGCCGGATCTCGCGCCCGCACGGCTCGTCCCCGGCGGTCGGCTCCGCCAAGCGCCACCAGGCCGAGCAGGAGCAGCTGGTGCGCGAGGTGTTCGAGGCGTGAACCGCTGAGACCGCGATCAGCTGGCTGCTGAGCGCTGGGCGCTGGCTGCTGGCTGCTGACCGCTGAGCGCGATGGACAGGGTGAGGCCCGGTCCCGGAGATTTCCGGGGCCGGGCCTTTCCGTAGGCTGGGAACGGCACGACCGTCCCGTAGAGCACGCAGGAGAGCGACCCCATGTACTTCACCGACCGCGGTATCGAGGAGCTGGAGAAGCGGCGCGGCGAGGAGGAGATCACCTTCGAGTGGCTCGCCGAGCAGCTTCGGACGTTCGTGGACCTCAACCCGGACTTCGAGGTGCCGGTGGAGCGGCTCGCGACCTGGCTGGCACGGCTGGACGACGAGGACGACGACGCGTAGCCGGTTCAGTCCCGCGGGAGGGTCAGGCCGTACGACAGTCCCAGCGCGCCGTGGGCGAGCAGCAGGGCGCCCGCGCTGAGCAGGCCCGCCCTGCGCCGCCGTAGGCCGTGGACGACCAGGGGAAGCCCGGCGACGACCTCGGCGAGGGCGAGGAGCCGGGCCTCGGGCCGCCCGGACCAGGGGAGATAGGGGCCGAGCGGTCCCTCCTGGACGGCCTCCAGTTCCGTACGGGCCGTCCGGCGCAGGGTGGCCCAGTCGATCTGCCGTACGTCGGGCAGGGCGCGGGCCGCCACGCTCAGCTCGGCACTGGACGCGCCCGGGGTGAGACCGGCGGGGAGGGCGACGCCCGTGCGGGAGAGGATCGCGACCAGGCCGAGCAGCCGGGCGCGGGCGTCGGCCTCGGAGTCCGGCGCGGCGAGCCGGTCGAGGGACTGGACGTCGAGCACCGGGTCGAGGCCCAGCCGGGCGGCGAAGGTGCGCATGGCCTCGTCCTCGCCGACCGGGGTGCCGTCGGTGAGCCAGACGTAGCCGACGGGGCGGCGGAAGCCGACGGCGAGGGTGTAGCCGACGCGGTCCGCGTCCCACCACAGCGCGAGAACGGGCCAGGGGGCGCCCACGGCCAGCGCGGTGGCCCAGCCGGTGGCCACCCGGTCGACGGGTTCCGCCCCGTCGGACCAGGGCCGCCCCTCGGGCACGAGCACACTCCACTCCTGCCCCGCCGCCGTCAGCAGCATGGGTTCGTTGAGGAGATGGGCCACGGGGGCGACGGAGTCGGCGGGGGCGCGGCACACCAGCAGGGCGCCCGGAGCGTTCTCTTCCGACGGCATGGTTCACACGCTAGGGCAATTTGTCCGGTTAAGCGGCATAAGGCGCCACGAGCGAGGGGGTGATCCGACCTCGAACCCACGACTTCAAGGTCTACCTTGAAAAAATTAAGGACTGGGAGTTGAGATCTCAAAAATCTCAAGGTACAAAGGAATCGTAGACAGTCGCCGAGTGTGAGGAGCCGAGGGTGGACTGGCAGGAGCTGACCGACCTGACGCAAGGGCGGCCGTTCGTGGTCGAGCGGGTCCGCCTGGCCGACAGCGGTGTCGCGATCGAGGGGCAGTTCGAGCCGCCGCAGTTGGCCCAGCTCGGCATCGAGGACCAGGTGTTCGTCGCCGCGTTCGTCCGGTCCCACGGCTCCATCAAGGAGATGGAGCGGATCTTCGGGGTCAGCTACCCGACGGTCAAGTCCCGCCTCAAGCGCATCGCCGAGCACCTCGACTTCGTCGACACCGACCCGGCACCCGCCGGCGCCGATGTGCTCGACCGCCTGCAACGGGGGGAGATCAGCGCCGAGGAGGCGCTGACCGAGCTGGACAGGTCCCGGTGATGCCGCAACTGGTGACGGTACGCCGTCGCCGTCCCGACGGCCGCTGGAAGCGGCTGTACGTCCCCGTCCTGCCGGTGCTGCTGGTGCTGTCACCGCTGCTGCTGCTCGCCGTACTGGGCGGACTGATCGCCTGCCGCGTCTTCCAGGTGAGTCCGGGGGGCGCGCTGCGCGGGGCGGGACGCGCGCTGTGGGCGCTGCCCGGCACCCGGTTCGAGCTGGAGCAGGGGGGAACGGCCGTGCTGGTGAGCGTCCGCTGACACTGGCGGCATCGGCCCGGGGCCGGGGGCCGGGAAAGCAGCGGAATCGAAGAAACCCGAGGATCCAAGGGAAGGGGAACGACCATGAACGAGCAGCGCCGCCAGGTCCTGCAGATGCTGGCCGACGGCAAGATCACCGCGGATGAGGCCGAGCGGCTGATCAGCGCCCTCGAACGGGACCAGCCCGAGCCGCCGCCGGGGGCCGCGCTCCGCCCGAAGGCACGGCCCAAGTACCTGCGGCTGGTGGTGTTCTCCGAGGAGGACAGCGACGCACCGACCCGCATCAACATCCAGGTCCCGCTCCAACTCCTGCGTGCCGGGGTCCGGCTCGCGAGCCTCGTGCCGCCGCAGGCGCTCACCAGGGCCAACGCGGAACTGAGCAAGGCGGGGGTCCCGATCGACCTCACCGAACTGAAGCCGCAGCACCTGGAGGAACTGGTCGAGCATCTGGACGACATCACCGTCGACATCGACAGCGCCGACGGCAAGGTGCAGGTCTTCTGCGAGTGACGTCTCTTTACCGCTGACGTCTTTGCTGCTGACGTCTTTGCCGCTGGCCTCTTTGTCACTGACGTCTTTTGTCCGTGACGTCTTTGTCCGTGACGTCTTTGTCAGTGACGTCTTGTGTCACTGACCTCTTTGTGAGTGACGTCTTCCACGGGTGGCGTCTTCTCCGGCGAGCCCGCCGCGATCGAGCCTGACAGGGCCGCGAGCGCCCGTCTCACTCTCCTCACCGGCCGCCGTCGAGGTGCGCCGCGTTCCGGGCCTGAGCAACGGCTCCGCCGACTCCCGCGCCCTCTTCACCTCACCCTTCTTCACGACACCCTTCTTCACGACACCCTTCGCCCTTCACCACTCCACCCTTCGAACGGGAGGGCTCCATGCCTTCATCTGTCATGCCCACGCCCAGCCGAGCCGGTGGTGGCCCGACGGCACCGGCCGCCATTTCCGCTCTCGGGTTGCGTAAGTCGTACGGCGAGAAGACCGTCCTGGACGGTATCGACCTCCACATCCCCGCCGGATCCGTGTTCGCACTCCTCGGACCCAACGGCGCC
>NZ_JBIVUE010000020.1:0-146032 GCF_044757045.1 Streptomyces sp. NPDC091377
GCCCGCGGACGTCGAGCTCGCCGCATGACCCCAGCCAGCCCGAATCACCCCAAACCCCACAGAGACGCCTTGACGAAGGACATAGAGGCACCCCCCCCGCGACGACCCGAACGACAGCGCCTGGACCACCCCGGAGCCGGTCTCCCGCCCGCACCCCCGACGCGGCATCCATCACATCCGCTTCCGCCCCCTCCCCCCGCCCACCTACGGTGACCAGTGCGCCCAACCGGGGTGAAACCCCCCGTACCCGGGCGAACGGCGGCCACGTCGGCCGGTTCAGCCGCCACGGCCACCGTTATCGGAGTGTGACCAAAGCACCCCTTGTCACGCCCCGAAGGTCTGGCACAGAGTGATGTATGCGCTTACAGGAAGCGCATACATCTGGAAGCTCAAGGAGGAGCCGTCCATGCACCGCGCCGCCCGAAACACCGCGATCGCCCTCACGGCGGCGTCCGCGCTGACCCTCACCGCCTGCGGCGGATCCGGTGGCACGGACACCGCGGCCGACGCCGAGCAGACCCTCACCGTCTGGGCGATGGGCACCGAGGGTGAGAAGCTCGTCGACGTCGCCAAGGAGTACGAGAAGGCGAACGCGAACATCACCGTCAAGGTGACCCCGGTCGGCTGGGACGTCGCGCACCAGAAGCTGGTGGCCGCCGCCGCGGCCGGCAAGCTCCCCGACGTGATGCAGATGGGCGGCAGCTACCTCGGCGAGTTCGCGGACATGGACGTCCTCGAACCGGTCGACACCAAGACCGTCAAGAAGGAGGACTTCTTCCCCGCCGCCTGGGACCAGTCCACCTACGACGGCGAGGTCTACGGCGTCCCGTGGTACGTCGACACCCGCGTCCTCTACTACCGCACCGACCTCGCCGAGAAGGCCGGTCTGGACGGCCCCCCGAAGACCATGACCGAGCTGTCCGAGGCCGCCTCCGCCCTCCAGGACAAGGCCGACACCGAGTGGGGCCTGTCCATCCAGCCCGGCGGCCTGGACACCGTCCAGAGCTTCTACGCCTTCCTGTACTCCCACGGCGGAGCCATCCTCGACGACGACTCCAAGCCGGTCGTCAACAGCCCCGAGGCCGTCAAGGCCCTGGAGACCTACGGCGGCTTCTTCGACAAGGGCCTCAGCGAGAAGTCCGTACGCCCCGGCTACGACGTCACCAAGGACTTCAACAGCGGCTCCGTGCCGATGTTCTTCGGCGGCCCCTGGATCATGAGCCTGCTGGACGACAACTACCCCGACATCAAGGGCAAGTGGGCCGTCGCCCCCGTCCCCGCCGACCAGGCGTCCGTCTCCATGGCCGGCGGCTCCAGCCTCGCCATCTCCGCCGACAGCGAGCGCAAGGCCGCCGCCAAGAAGTTCGTCTCCCACCTCACCGACGCCAAGGGCCAGGCCGACTGGTACGAGCGCACCAAGGACCTGCCCGCCAACATGACCGCCTGGGAGTCCGGCGACCTCGCCACCGACCCCAGCCTGAAGGTCTGGCGCGAGCAGATGGAGACCGCCCGCGCCAACCCCTCGCAGCCGCGCTGGACCGAGATCACCTCGAAGGTCGACACCGCCATCGAGTCCGTCACCCAGGGCAAGTCCTCCGCCAAGGACGCCCTGGACAAGGCCCAGACCGAGATCGAGGGCCTGGTCCAGTAAGCAGGGCGCCAGGTCACACCCCCTGATCCCGGGGCAGGCCCGGCAGCGGCCGGACGGCCCCGCCGAGCCTGCCCCCGTAGGAAGGCGCTACCGGCGTCCGTGACACCCCCCCGCCGTCACGGACGCCGGTACCCGCCCAGGCCCAGCAGAGAGAGCGCACGCACATGTCCCTCGTGACCGGACCGGCCGCCGACCCGGCGGCCCCCGCGAAGACCCGGAGGGCGCCGGGGCGCGAGCCGCGCCGAAAGCGCCGGACGGACAAGCTGAGCAGACGCACTCTGCACGGCTGGCTGTTCTCCACCCCGTTCCTCGTGCTGTTCGCCGTGTTCATGGCGTTCCCGATCCTCGCGACGCTCCTCATGAGCTTCACGGACTTCGGGGCCAGGAACGTCACCCGCCCGCTGGAGGCCGAGTTCATCGGCTTCGAGAACTACGTCAAGCTCTTCAGCGACGACAAGTTCCTCACGGCCCTGTTCAACACGGCGTACTTCGTCGTCGTCGGCGTCCCGCTGACGGTCCTGCTCGGCCTGCTCGTCGCGGTCCTGCTCAACAACGGCATCGACCGCGCCCGCACCTTCTTCCGGGTCGGCTTCTACGCCCCCGTCGTCACCGCCATCGTCGCGGTCGCCGTCGTATGGCGCTTCGTCCTCGACCCCTCCGACGGACTGATCGCCGGCCTCGCCGCCGAGGTCGGCCTCAAGGCCCCCGACTTCCTCGGCTCCGAGACCTGGGCCATGCCCTCGCTGATCGTGATGGCCGTCTGGCGCAACCTCGGCACCGTGATGGTGCTGTTCATCGCCGGACTCCAGGCGATCCCCACCGAGGTGCGCGAGGCCGCCCGGCTCGACGGGGCGAGCGGCTGGCAGGAACTGCGCCGGATCACCGTGCCGCTGCTGCGCCCCACGATGCTCTACGCCACCGTCATCACCACCATCGGCTACCTCAATGTCTTCGAGGAGCCCTTCGTGATGACCCAGGGCGGCCCCTCCGACTCCACCCTCACCGTGTCCCTGGAGATGTACCGGCAGGGCTTCAACTTCTTCCACATGGGCTATGCGAGCGCCATGGCGTACGTCCTGTTCGTCGTGATCATGGGCATCACGGTGCTCCAGCTCCGACTGCTGAAGGACAACACCCGATGAGCGCCCCGACGGCCCCCGCCTCCGCGGACCACCCGGCCCCCACGTCGAAGAACCCGGCCGCCGCCCCGTCCCCCGCGCCGCGCCGCCGCACCGGCGGCCGGATCCGCAGGCCACTGCTGTACGTCGTCGCCTCGCTCGGTCTGCTGGTGATGTCGGCGCCGTTCCTCTGGATGGCGCTGTCCGCCTTCAAGACCAAGCAGGACCTCACGGCCAGCCCGCCCGTGTGGCTCCCCTCCGACTGGACGCTCGGCAACTTCACCGCGCTGCTCGACCAGCTCGACATGCCGACCTACTTCGTCAACTCGCTGATCGTCGCCGTCCTGGTGACCGTCTGCAATCTGCTGTTCTGCTCGATGCTCGGCTACGCCCTCGCCAAGCTGGAGTTCGCCGGACGCTCGCAGATCTTCGGCGTCGTGCTGGCCGCGCTCATGGTCCCCGGCAACCTGCTGATCCTGCCGCTGTACGTCCTGATGACCAAGCTGGGTCTGATCGACACCTACGCCGGGCTCGTGCTGCCGTTCGCGGCGGGCGCGTTCGGGGTGTTCCTGATGCGGCAGTTCATGCAGTCGATCCCCGACGAACTCCTGGAGGCGGCGCGCATCGACGGCGCCGGAGAGTGGTACATCTTCTGGCGCATCGTGATGCCGCTGGTGAAGCCCGCGCTCGCCACGCTGACGATCTTCACCTTCCTCGGCTCCTGGAACAACTTCGTCTGGCCGCTCATCGCGACCAACGACCCCGAGAAGTACACCCTGCCCGTGGCGCTGGCGACCTTCGCCAACGACCCCAACCGGACCGTCGGCGGCGGCAACGGGATGCTCATGGCCGGCTCACTGCTGGTCGTGCTGCCCGTCCTGCTCGTCTTCATCGTGCTCCAGCGCCACTTCACCCAGGGCATCGCCACGGCCGGGCTCAAGTAGCACAAGGAGTACAAGGAGCACAAGGAACTCCCGTGCGCCCCGGGCCCCGCCCGGACCCCGCCCGGGCCTCGCCCGGGCCCCTCTCCAGACCCGCCCACCCCCCACCCACCCCCCTCACCACCAGAGAGAACGGACGATGACGCACACTTCGACCGCCTTCCCCGCCGGCTTCCTGTGGGGCGCCTCCACCGCCGCCCACCAGATCGAGGGGAACAACGTCAACAGCGACTGGTGGCGCAAGGAGCACGACCCGGCCGCGAAGATCGCCGAGCCGAGTCTGGACGCCTGCGACAGCTACCACCGCTGGGAGCAGGACATGGACCTGCTCGCCCAACTCGGCTTCACCGACTACCGCTTCAGCGTCGAATGGGCCCGGATCGAGCCCGTCGAGGGCACCTTCTCGCGCGCCGAGATCGCCCACTACCGCCGGATGGTCGAGGGCGCCCTCGCACGCGGCCTGCGCCCCATGGTGACCCTGCACCACTTCACCGTGCCGCGCTGGTTCGAGGACCGGGGCGGCTGGACCGCCGACGGCGCGGTGGAACTGTTCGCCCGCTACGTCGAGCACTGCGCGCCGATCATCGCCGACGGCGTCCGGCACGTCTGCACCATCAACGAGCCCAACATGATCGCCGTGATGGCGGGCCTCGCCAAGCGCGGTGAGCAGGGCTTCCCGCCCGCCGGACTGCCCACCCCGGACGACGGGACCACCCAGGCGGTCATCGCCGCCCACCACGCCGCCCGCGAGGTCGTCCGGGCCGTCGCCCCCGCCGCCGAGGTCGGCTGGACCATCGCCAACCAGGTCTACCAGGCACTGCCCGGCGCCGAGGAGGTCACCGCCGCCTACCGGTACCCCCGCGAGGACATCTTCATCGAGGCCGCGCGCGGCGACGACTGGATCGGCGTCCAGTCCTACACCCGTACGAAGATCGGCGCCGACGGTCCGATCCCCGCGCCCGAGGACGTCGAGCGCACCCTGACGCAGTGGGAGTACTACCCGGCCGCCGTCGGCCACGCGCTGCGCCACACCGCCGACGTCATCGGCCCGGACGTGGCGCTGATCGTCACCGAGAACGGCATCGCCACCGCCGACGACACCCGCCGCGTCGACTACTGCGCCGGTGCCCTGAACGAGGTCGCCGCCGCGATCGAGGACGGCCTCAACATCCAGGGCTGGCTGGCCTGGAGCGCGCTCGACAACTACGAGTGGGGCTCCTTCAAGCCGACGTTCGGCCTGATCGCCGTCGACCCGGTCACCTTCGCCCGCACCGCGAAGCCGTCCGCCGTCTGGCTCGGCGGCCTGGGCCGCACCCGCGCACTGCCCCGCACCACCGCCTGACCCGAGGTACCTTCGCACCCCGCCCGGCCCGAGGCGCCCGCCCGGCCCTCCCGGCGCGGGGCGCCCCCCGACCCGGGAGCCGGTGGACCTGACCCCACCGGCTCCCGTCCTCCCCCCCTCACTCCGCCCATCCCCACCCATCCCCCCCATCCCCCCCATCCCCCCACTCCCCCCACTCCGCCCACCCCCCCCACGTGAGCCTTCCTTCGTTCGTACCTTCCGCCCCTCTCATCAGGAGCCGAACCCGCAATGAAGCGTCGTACGTTCCTCGCCGGCGCGGCCACCGCCGCCGGAGCCGCCACCCTCGGTACCGCCCCGCTCACCACCGCCCACGCGGCGACCCCGCAGCGCCCCCCGTCGGGAGACGGCAAGGCCCTGCGGACCTGGTTCGAGGCGACCCACCGTTCCCTGCTGGCCATGACCACCGACTTCGGTCTGGCCGCGGACAAGATCGACGTCAGCGGGAGCGGCACACCGGTGCCGTCGCCGCAGACCTCCCCGACCAACATCGGCTGCGGCCTGTGGACCACCGTGGCCGCCGCCGGCCTCGGCATGGTCTCCGACTCCGTGATGGAGCGCCGCCTCACCCGTACCGTCGCGGCCGTGGAGAAGCTGGAACGCGCCCACGGCTTCTGGTTCAACTGGTACGACTCCTACGACGGTTCGGTGCTGACGGCCTGGCCCGAGACCGGTGCCACGGTCCGCCCGTTCCTCTCCTCGGTCGACAACGCGTGGCTCGTGACCGGCCTGATGATCGCCGCGGACGCGGCCCCGTCGCTGCGCCCGCGGGTGGCCCGGCTGCTGGCGGACGCGGACTGGTCGTACTACTACACCCCCTACGACCCGGCGGACCCGGTGGCCGGCCCCGGTCAGCTGCGGGGCGGCTACTGGCCCGACCGCCCCGGCAAGGGCGAGCCCACCGGCCACCACTACGGCGCCCTCAACACCGAGCCGCGCATGGCCAGTTACCTCGGTATCGCCGACGGCTCCCTCCCCGGCGACCACTACTGGCACCTGTTCCGCACCCTGCTGCCCGGCATGGGCCAGGAGCAGGCGCCCGGCGGCGAGTGGGTCACCATCGACGGTGTCCGCGTCTGGCAGGGCCACTACACCCACCGCGGCCGCAAGCTCGTCCCCACCTGGGGCGGCTCCATGTTCGAGGCGCTGATGGTGCCCCTGTTCGTCCCCGAGCCGACCTGGTCCCCACGGTCCTGGGGCACCACCCACCACCGCTACGTCCGCAGCCAGATCGAGCACGGCCTGACCGAGCAGGGCTACGGCTACTGGGGCTTCTCCCCGTCCAACATCCCCGACGGCGGATACCGCGAGTACGGCGTCGACGCCATCGGCATGCAGGAGGACGGCTACCACCCGCACGCCGTCGTCACCCCGCACGCCTCCTTCCTCGCCCTGCCGTACGCGGAGCGTGAGGCGCTGGCCAACCTGCGCGCGCTGGACCGCGACTTCGGCGCCTACGACGACCGCTACGGCTTCCGCGACTCGGTCGACGTCACGACGGGCCGGGTCAGCGACTTCGTCCTCGCCCTCGACCAGGGCATGATCGCCGCCGCCCTGGCCCAGCACCTGCGCCCCGGCCTCCTCCAGCGCCCGTTCCGCACCGCCGGCTTCCGCAGCCGCGTCCGCCCCCTCCTCCAGAGGGAACGCTTCAGCATCTGACCCCGGAAGCCCCCCGCACCCCCGCCCCCTCGGACCACCGCCGGGTCCTGGGGGCGGGCCCCGGGGCGGGGGCGCCGTCGCCGCTGCCGCCGTGCCGGGCGCCGGCTACAGCCGCTGGATGATCGTGCCCGTGGCCAGGGCGCCGCCCGCGCACATGGTGATGAGGGCGAACTCCTTGTCCGTGCGCTCCAGTTCGTGCAGGGCCGTGGTGATCAGACGGGCTCCCGTCGCGCCGACCGGGTGGCCGAGGGCGATGGCGCCGCCGTTGACGTTGACCTTCTCCAGGTGCTGCTCGAAGACCTGGGTCCAGCTCAGCACCACCGAGGCGAACGCCTCGTTGATCTCGACGACGTCGATGTCCTTGAGGGTCATGCCCGCCTTGCCGAGGACGGCGCGGGTCGCGTCGATCGGGCCGTCCAGGTGGAAGTGCGGGTCGGCGCCCACCAGGGCCTGGGTCACGATCCTCGCCCGCGGTTTCAGCTTCAGGGCGCGCGCCATCCGTTTGGAGGCCCACATGATCGCCGCCGCGCCGTCGCTGATCTGGGAGCTGTTGCCCGCCGTGTGGACGGCCGACGGCATCACCGGCTTCAGCCGGGCCAGCGCCTCCATGGAGGTGTCGCGGAGCCCTTCGTCGCGGTCGACCAGGCGCCACATGCCGTGACCGGCGTGCTGCTCCTCCTCGGTGGTCGGCACCTGGACGGCGAAGGTCTCGCGTTTGAAGCGCTCCTCCGCCCAGGCCCCGGCGGCCCGTTCCTGGGAGAGCAGTCCGAGGGAGTCGACGCGCTCACGGGTCAGCCCCCGGCGGCGGGCGATGCGCTCGGCCGCCTCGAACTGGTTCGGGAGGTCGACGTTCCACTCCTCGGGGAAGGGCTTTCCGGGGCCGTGCCTGGAGCCCGAGCCCAGCGGGACCCGGGACATCGCCTCGACACCGCAGCTGATGCCGACGTCGATCACTCCGGCGGCGACCATGTTGGCCACCATGTGCGACGCCTGCTGCGAGGAGCCGCACTGGCAGTCGACGGTGGTCGCGGCCGTCTCGTACGGCAGTCCCATGGTCAGCCACGCGGTGCGCGCGGGGTTCATGGACTGCTCGCCGGCGTGGGTCACGGTGCCGCCGACGATCTGCTCGACACAGTCGGCGGGGATGCCGGTGCGGCCGAGGAGTTCACGGTAGGTCTCGCCCAGGAGGTAGGCGGGATGAAGGTTGGCGAGCGCTCCGCCGCGCTTGCCGATGGGGGTGCGTACGGCTTCGACTATCACGGGTTCGGCGGCCATCGGGTGGTCCTCTCCTCCGGTACCCGCGCGGCGCGGGTGTCCCGGCCCGCCCGCCACGCAGAACTAGTACGCGTTCTAGTTCTGGGTGCAGTCTGCTGATGGGGCGCGCGTCACCGCAAGGGTCTTGCACGGGGTGAACGTCCCGAGTGGGTCAGGGAGGTGGGGGCGGGGTGGGTCGGTGGCCGGAGGTGAGATCGGAGGTGTCGTACCCCTTGCCAGTTCTAGAACCCGTTACTACCTTCGCGGCAACTCACCTTCTGATGGTCCGTCAGATGATGGCTGGAGCCGCCGATGCCCTGTCCAGCGCTGCCCGACGGGTTCGACTTCACCGACCCCGACGTGCTGCACCGCCGAGTGCCCCTGCCCGAGTTCGCCGCGCTGCGCCAGGCCGAGCCGGTCCGCTGGATCCCGCAGACCCGGAACGTCGCCGGGTTCCAGGACGAGGGCTACTGGGCCGTCACCCGGCACGCCGACGTCAAATACGTCTCCACCCACCCCGAGTTGTTCTCGTCCCACGTCAACACCGCGATCATCCGCTTCAACGACCGCATCCGCCGGGACGCCATCGACGCCCAGCGGCTCATCCTGTTGAACATGGACCCGCCCGAGCACACCCGCGTCCGCCAGATCGTGCAGCGCGGCTTCACCCCCCGGGCCATCCGCGCCCTGGAGGAGCGGCTGCGCGAACGCGCCCGGGCCATCGTCCAGGGGGCACTGGCCCGCTCCGGCCCCTTCGACTTCGTCACGGAGGTCGCCTGCGAACTGCCCCTCCAGGCCATCGCGGAACTGATCGGGGTCCCTCAGGAGGACCGCTCCAAGATCTTCGACTGGTCGAACAAGATGATCGCCTACGACGATCCCGAGTACGCCATCACGGAGGAGGTCGGCACGGAGGCGGCGACCGAGATCCTGGCGTACGCGATGAACATGGCGGCCGACCGCAAGCAGTGCCCGGCGAAGGACATCGTCACCACGCTCGTCGCCGCCGAGGACGAGGGCAACCTCGGCTCCGACGAGTTCGGCTTCTTCGTACTGATGCTGGCCGTCGCGGGCAACGAGACCACCCGCAACGCCATCACCCACGGCATGCACGCCTTCCTCACCCACCCCGACCAGTGGGACCTCTACAAGCGGGAGCGCCCGGTCACCACCGCCGAGGAGATCGTCCGCTGGGCGACCCCGGTGGTCGCCTTCCAGCGCACCGCCACCGAGGACACCGAACTGGGCGGGGCGACGATCCGCGCGGGCCAGCGCGTCGGCATCTTCTACTCCTCCGCCAACCACGACCCCGAGGTCTTCACCGACCCCGACCGCTTCGACATCACCCGCGACCCCAACCCCCACCTCGGCTTCGGCGGCGGAGGCCCCCACTTCTGCCTGGGCAAGTCCCTCGCCGTGCTGGAGATCGACCTCATCTTCAACGCCATAGCCGACGCCATGCCGGGCCTGCGCATGGTCACCGACCCGCGCCGCCTGCGCTCCGCCTGGATCAACGGCGTGAAGGAACTCCAGGTCAGCGCGGGCTGACCCCTCGAACGCGGGCCGACGGCCTCCCGGCGCCGTCGGCCCGTCACCGTCAGTAGCGGCTGAGGTCGGCGGCGCGGCCCGTCGGCCGGGCGGGGGCGGTCAGTCCCGTCCCGATGTCGTCACCGCCAGCAGCGCCGCCAGCAGCGCCACCACCAGGAGCGGGACGCCGAGGCCGTGGTCCAGGTAGAGCCAGGCGCCGAGCAGGGCGCCGCAGAAGAGGGAGAGCACGGCGGCGGCCCGCAGCAGCCCGTGTTCGCCCCGGCCGCCGCCGAGGGGGGAGTCCGAGAGCAGGGCGGTCAGGGTCGTGGTGACCACCGTCGTCGTCGCGATCCCGGGGACCCCCAGTTTGCGGACCGTCGCGTTGCGCATACCCATGGCCAGCGCGGTGACCGCCAGCAGCACGTAGGGGCGTACGGCGTCGTCCGGGAGGGTGAAGGCCGCGATCGCGGCGGCCAGCAGCAGCGCGGCCTCCAGAGCCAGGGAGGCTCTCGCCCAGCGTCCGCGCGGGTGCGCCGCCAGTCGGCCCGCCAGCCGGCCGCCCCCCACCGCTCCCGCCACGAAACAGCCGATCGAGGTCGCCGTGTGCGCCACGGAGAAGCCCTTCGCGCCGGCCGTCGCGAAGCCCAGGACCACCACATTGCCGGTCATGTTCGCCGTGAACACGTTGTGCAGGCCCAGAAAGCTCACCGCGTCGATCATGCCGCTGCTCACAGTGAGCGCGAGCAGGGAGTAGGTGAGGCGCAGACGGGGGGACTCGCTCCGCCCCGGGGACGGCCCCGGGGGCGATTCCGGTGTCGGTTCCGGTCCTGGTTCCGGGGGTGGCTCGGGTGGCTCGGATGGCTCCTCGGCCTCGGCGGAGGTCATGGGACCAGTGGACCACGGGGGTAGGGGAGGCGCCCGGACCGGCGGGCCCGCGCGTGCGGGCATGACGAAGGCGGCGGCCCCGCTGTGATCGCGGGGCCGCCGCCCGAGTCCCGGTGCCCGCTCGCGCGGGCTCAGCCTGCCGGTGCAGGGCGCTGCTTCAGCTTCAGCTCGCCGGCTCAGTACCAGCCGTTGGCCTGCCAGAAGCTCCAGGCGCCGGTGGGGCTGCCGTAACGCGAGTTCATGTAGTCGATGCCCCACTCGATCTGGGTCGCGGCGTTGGTCTTCCAGTCGGAGCCGGCCGTCGACATCTTCGAGGCGGGCAGCGCCTGGACCAGGCCGTACGCGCCGGAGGAGGGGTTGGTCGCGTTGACGTCCCAGTTGCTCTCCTTCTCGACGATCTTCGAGAAGGCGGTGTAGTGCGCGGTGTTCGGGATCATCTTCTTCGCGATCGCCTTCGCCTCGGCGGGCGACGCCATGGGGGTCGCGGCGTTGGCCGGGGCGGCGGAGAGGGCCATACCGGCGGTGGCGGCGGCCACGGCGGCGACGGTGAGGGCCTTCTTGGGGGACGCGATGCTTCGGATGAACGAGACGGACACAGTGAACCTTTTCTTCGGGGACGGGGTGGCCGCCCGACCCCCGTGACCCTGTGGTGCGTACTGCCGGGATACGGGGATGCGTCGGTGCCGTGGCCCCGGGGGGCGTCGGCACCTGGCGACGTCGACCAGAGAAGCAGGCTCAGGAATCCACCGCAATGACCCCTTTTACTAGTTGTGGTCGCATGCGAGGCATTCGCCTGCTGTGTGACCTGGCTCTCATTGCCCAGGTCAGAGGCTATAAAGGCGCGTGCATGACACGCCGATCGATCTACGAAGCCCCCTCGTTGGTGATCTGCGTCATGTGGGGCGCTTCACGGGTTCCGTGACCCCGGGCGTACGCGCCCTCACCGAGCGGGAGCGTCGAACGTGACCGGCGCCTCGAACGCGGCCCTGCGCGTCGCCCGCCGCAGCGCCCGCAGCACCGCCGGACCCACCAGGAACGTCAGCACCACCGTCACCAGCGCCCGGCCCAGGTCCCACCCCAGGGACGTCGCCAGGCAGTACGCCACGAAGCGGGCCAGATTCGCCGCGACCGGCGCGTCCGCGTCGAAGGCGATCCGCGTGCTGTTCTCGTCCATGAACGGCCAGCCCGCCAGATTCATGACCGTGCCGTACGCGAACGCCCCCACGAACCCGTACACCGCCAGCAGCACCAGCTCACCGCGCCCCCGCAGCCGGTCGGGCCCCGGCAGCAGCCCCGCGCCCATCGCGAACCAGCCCATCGACAGCATCTGGAACGGCAGCCACGGCCCCACACCGCCCGTCAGCAGCGCCGACGCGAACATGGTCACCGAGCCGAGCACGAAGCCGAAGCCCGGCCCGAGCACCCGGCCGCTCAGCACCATCAGGAAGAACATCGGCTCGATCCCGGCCGTCCCCGCCCCGATCGGCCGCAGCGCCGCCCCGGTCGCCGCCAGCACACCGACCATCGCCACCGCCTTCGGGCCGAGGCCGGACTCGGAGATCGTCGCCGCCACCACCGCGACCAGCAGCACCAGCAGCCCCGCGAACAGCCAGGGCGCGTCCTGCGCGTGCGCGGCCACGCTCGACTCCGGCGGCGCCAGGAACGGCCACCCCAGCGCCCCCACGCCCACCGCCCCGACCAGCGCCAGCGCGGCGACGGACCGCGGCCCCAGCCGCACGGCACGCGCCTGCGGGGTCACCGGCGGCCGGACGCGCCCCGAGGGCCGTAGCCCCCCGGACGGCCCCGTCGCCCCCGTCGCCCCCGTCGCTCCGGTCGTCCCCTTCGCGCCCTTCCCGGCCTCAGCCGCCGTCACCTCTCCCGTCCTCACGCCAGCGCCTCCCTCACCTGCGTCACGGTGAGCCATCGCTGCGGCGCCAGCACCTTGGTGATCTGCGGGGCGTAGGACGGCGACGCCACCACGACCTCGGCCGTCGGACCGTCCGCGATCACCTCGCCCTCCGCCAGCAGCACCACCCGATGCGCCAGCTCCGCCGCCAGCTCGACATCGTGCGTGGCCAGCACGATGGCGTGCCCCTCGGCCGCCAGCCCCCGCAGATGTCCGACGAGGCGGGCCTTGGCCGCGTAGTCCAGACCGCGTGTCGGCTCGTCCAGGAGCAGCAGCGGGGGCCGGGCGGTGAGCACCACCGCCAGCGCGAGCGCCAGCCGCTGCCCCTCGGAGAGGTCGCGCGGATGGACCTCGTCCGCCACCCCGGGCAGCAGGTCCGACACCAGCGCCCGGCAGGTCCCGGCCGCCGCCCCGGCGTCCCGGTCGGCCGCCGCGCACTCCCCGGCCACGGTGTCGGCGTACAGCAGGTCCCGGGGCTCCTGCGGAACCAGCCCGACCCGCCGTACGAGTTCCCTGGGCCGGGTGCGGTGCGGCACCGCGCCCCCGACCCGCACCGACCCGGAGGCCGGGGCGATCAGCCCCACCAGCGCGGACAGCAGGGTCGACTTCCCGGCCCCGTTCCGGCCCATCAGCGCCACCGTCTCACCCGGACCCACCGTGAGATCGACCCCCCGCAGGGCGGTGATCCGGTCCCGGAGCACCCCCAGCGACCGCACCTCGGCCAGCGCCTGAGGGCCCGCGGCGACCCGCGCGCGCCGCAGCCCACGCCGGGCCGCGGCCACCTCCCGCACGGGCACGGACCCGTCCGGCATGGACCTGTCCGGCATGGACCTGTCCGACGCGGACCCGTCCGGTGCGGAACCGTCCGGCGCGGGCCGCTCCAGGGTGGGCCCCGGCTCCCGCCCCGTCAGCCGCTCCCGGAGCCCGCCCGCCCTGCGCCGGGCGTCGCGGACCGTCAGCGGCAGCGGGGACCAGCCCGCCAGCCGCCCCAGCTCCACCACCGGCGGGAACACCGGCGACACCGCCATCACCTCGGCCGGAGCGCCCAGCACCGGCGCCGCCCCCGGTGCCGGGAGCAGGACGACCTGGTCGGCGTACTGCACGACCCGCTCCAGCCGGTGCTCGGCGAGCAGCACGGTCGTACCGAGGTCGTGGACCAGCCGCTGGAGCACGGCGAGCACCTCCTCGGCCGCCGCCGGGTCGAGCGCGGAGGTCGGTTCGTCCAGGACCAGCACCCGGGGGTGCGGGGTGAGCACGGAACCGATCGCCACCCGCTGCTGCTGGCCGCCGGAGAGGGTGGCGATCGGGCGGTCCCGCAGTTCGGCGAGGCCCAGCAGGTCGAGGGTCTCCTCCACCCGGCGGCGCATCACGTCCGGGGCCAGCCCCAGCGACTCCATGCCGTACGCGAGTTCGTCCTCGACCGTGTCGGTGACGAAGTGGGACAGCGGGTCCTGGCCCACCGTGCCGACCACGTCCGCCAGTTCGCGCGGCTTGTGCAGCCGGGTGTCCCGGCCGGCCACCGTGACCCGGCCGCGCAGGGTGCCGCCGGTGAAGTGCGGGACCAGTCCGCCGACCGCGCCGAGGACCGTGGACTTGCCCACCCCCGACGGGCCCGCGAGCAGTACGAGTTCCCCTTCCGGGACCTCGAAGTCGATGCCCTGGACGGCCGGGCCGGCGGCCCCGGCGTAGCTGACGGAGACATCATCGAAACGGATCATGACGGCTCCTTTCCCGCGTATCCCGCGCAGAGGCGGGCGCGGGGGTGACGAAGGCGGGGAGCAGGCCGAGCAGGATCGCCGCCGCGGGCCACAGCGGCAGCTCGGGTGCGGTCGGCGGGACCACACCCGGGTTCAGCGCGGCCGGGTCGGCGGAGCGGGCCAGCACCGTCGCGGCGGCGACCGCGAGGCCCGACCCCGCCACCAGCCAGGCCCGCGGTCCCCAGGGGTCGGGCCTGTAACGGGTCCGCGGCGACCGCCGGCCGCCCAGCCACAGCCCGGCCAGCGCGGCGAGGAGTCCGAGCAGCAGCACGGGCAGCCCGTAGGTGCCGCCGTCCGCCGTGAGCAGCCCGTACGTCCCCGCGCACACACCGAGCAGCCCGGTCAGGGTGAGCGCGGCCGTCGTACGGCGCACCGCGACCGGCACCTGGGCCGTACGGCCGTACCCGCGCGCGTCCATCGCGGCGGCCAGCGCGACCGAGCGCTCCAGCGCGCCCTCCAGCACCGGCAGCCCGACCTGGGCGAGGCCCCTGATCCCGCGGTCCGGACGGCCCCGCAGCCGCCGGGCGGCCCGCAGCCGGCGCACGTCGGCGATCAGGTGCGGTGCGAAGGTGAGCGCCACGACCACCGCGACGCCCATCTCGTACAGCGCGCCCGGCAGCGACTTCAGCAGCCGCGACGGGCTCGCGAGGGCGTTGGCCGCACCGACGCAGATCAGCATGGTGGCCAGGCGCAGACCGTCGTAGAACGCGAAGAGCAGGGACTCCACGGTCACCCGGCCGCCGAGGCGGATGCCCTGCGCCCAGTCGGGGAGGGGAATCTCCGGGAGGGTGACGAGGACGTGGGTGCCGGGGATGGGGGAGCCGAGCGCCACCGCGAAGAAGAGCCGGATGACGATGACGGCGAGGGCGAGTTTGACGAAGGCGTTGTAGGAGCGGGCCCACGGGGTGTCGGGGCGCCGGGCCGCCACGACATACGCCGAGACGGCGATGAGGAGGGCGAGGAGGAGGGGGTTGGTGGTGCGGGTGGCCGCCGTGCCGAGGGCGAGGGACCACAGCCACCACGCACCCGGGTGTATCTGTGCTCGGCGCAGCCGCTCAGCCACGTCGGCGTCGTCGGGTCTGCCAGACGGCAGCCGCTCCCAGCGCAGCGACCGCCGCCGCTCCCGCCCAGATCCCCAGCGACGGGCCGGGATCCGAGGACGACTCGGAGGCGTGGTCGCCGTCGGAGTTCTTGATCTGTTCGCCGCAGCCCTGCTGGGGGTAGCCGGTGATGGCGCAGAGCAGGGCGTTGGAGTCGTAGCGCAGCGGCGCGGCCACCTCGGCCAGCGCCTCGGCGGTGCTGGCGTCGGGGGCGACCTGGGCGCAGGCGGTACGGGCCGGTGGCGGTGACTCGCCGGACGGGGCGTCGGTCCTCGTGCCGAAGTCGAGGACGAGCGCGACCCGTTTGGTGCCGTCCTTCGCGGGGGTGTCGGCGCAGATCGTGTCGAAGCCGGTGGCGCCCCGCGGCTTCGTCGCGTCCTGGGAGTTCTCGCTGACCGCGAACCGGAAGCCCTGGACGTCCCCGTCGGAGGGGCGGGCCAGGGACGGGCCCAGCTCGGCGTAGACCCACTGGTCGCCGGTGCGCTCCCAGAACGACCAGTAGCGGTAGCCGGCCGCCTGGGCCTGCGCCGCGCCGCCGGTGAGCACGAGCAGCAGCGCGGCCAGGGACAGGACGGCCAGCCGACGGGCCACCGCCCCCGCGGTCATGACCTTCGCGGCCGATGTAGCCGGTGTGGCGGGTGAGGCGGATGAGATCGGTGTCGCCCGTGCGGTCGGTGCGGCCTCGGTGGTCGCTGTCGCGGTCGTCACCGCTGCTTGCCCTTGCGGCGGGTGATCAGGAAGCCGATGCCGGCGCCGAAGACGAGGAAGACCCCGGCGTACCACCAGGTACCGAAGGGGGAGTCGTCCTTCTTCTCCCCTTCCTCCTTGACTACGGCGGTGTCCGTCATCTGCATCCCCTCCGCCGACGGGCCGGTCATGGAGAGCTGGGCCACCAGGTCCTGGCCGCCGAACTCGCGCGGGTCGGCGCCCGCCGCCTTCGCGGCGAAGATCAGCTGCGCGTAGGCGGCCGGGCCGCTCTCGGAGGCCCACTGCGAGGCGTTCCGCTCCAGCCAGGTCAGCGACTTCCTCGCCTGCGCGGTGTCGCCCAGCGTGGCCAGTGCCACGACTGCGTCGGCGGTGTTGCCGTAGTCCGGCTGGTCCTCGGCGCCGGGCAGGACGGAGAGCAGATGGCCGTCCTCGGCCAGGGACTTGTTCAGCCAGGCGGCACCGTTGGCGGCGGCCTGCTCGGGGCTGTCGGCGTCGGTGCACCCGGCCCCGGCTTCGGCCGCCGTCCCCGGTCCGCCGACCATGCCCCGGCCGAGGGCGCCCAGCACACCGGCGGCGGTGGCGTCCGCGTTGGCGACCAGTTCGCCCTTCTTGCCGGGCTGGTAGGCGAAGGCGCCGCCGTCGTCGCAGGGCAGGGCCAGCGTCAGCAGGGCGTCGTACGGGGACTTGCCGTCCTTGCGGACCTCGGCGGGCTTCTCGCCGGCCGCGCCGAGGGCGCCGATCACCACGGCGGTGGAGTTGGTGTCGCTGGGGCCGCCGGGGGTGTAGCCCCAGCCGCCGTCCTTGTTCTGCACCGACTTCAGCCAGCCGACGGCCTTCTCGGTGGCGGCCTCGTAGGAGCCGACGGCGGCGAGGGCCTGGACGGCGGCGGCCGTGCTGTTGGAGTCGATGACGGTCTTGGCGTCGCAGTCCGGGCGGGGGTCGGGCCGGTACGCCGCGAAACCACCGTTGTCGCACTGCTGCCGGGCGAGCCAGTCCTTGGCCCGGCCGGAGGTCTGGATGTCCGAGGAGTCCAGGGCGAGCAGCGTGAGCGACTGCCGCCAGACACCGTCGTACGTCGGGTCGGAGTCGCCGAAGAGCCCGGCGGGGAGGGTCGCCGACGGCGACGGCGAGGGGCTGTCGGCCTGGGCGAGCGGAGCGGCGACGGCGCCGATCCCGAAGGCGGCGGCGAGAACCGCGGCACTGCGGCGGACGTACATGATCGGCGGGTGCCCTTTCCTGCTGAGGAGCCGGGCGGCGCGGGGACACCCCGGCGGCTCGGCTCCGTAGACCTCGACGGTGCCGCACCCGGCGGACGCCGGTGCGCTTGAGCCGGTCACGCTCCGCACCCGGTGCTCCGGCTCACGGCCCAGGGGCCGTTGAGGGTGTCCGGTCGGACCCCCAGGCCCTCAAGGCTCCGGGAGAGGGCCGGCGCCGGATTCGCACCGGCTTCTCCGTGTACGGATGTGATACGACCTGATTACTGTACCGGTCGGTCCCCGGGCCCCCGACGGCTCCTACGGCGACATACGTCACGGCCGCGCCGGGGTCGTACGACGTGTCCGCGCCGAGGCCGTACGACGTGTCCGCGCCGAGGCCGTACGACGTGTCCGCGCCGAGGTCACACCGCGATGTACGTCACCGGTTCCCCGCCCGGCACCGGTTCCGCGCGGCCCTGTTTGACCAGGCGGCGCAGATGAGCTTCCGCCTCCGAGACGGCGATGGTGCGGGAGGAGGGGGGAATCTGCGCCCAGGGCCGGTTCCAGGTCATGCGCTCGGCCAGTTGCCAGGGGGTGAGGGGCTCGGCGAGCAGGGCCAGCAGGTCGCGCAGCCGGGACTCGTGGTGGTCGAGGAGGTCGCGGACGCGTGCGCGGGCGCCGGTGAAGGCGTGCTGGTGGGCCGGGAGCACCTCGGCGGGTCCGAGTGCGGCGATCCGTTCCAGGGAGGCGAGGTAGTCGCCGAGCGGGTCGGTGACGGTGGTGTCGTCCGGGTCCTCGTACAGGCCGATGTGCGGGGTGATCCCCGGCAGGACGTGGTCGCCGGAGAAGAGGCGGCCGTGGCCGGGGAGCCGCGCCGGGTGCTCCTCCTCCAGGTGGAGGCAGACATGGCCGGGGGTGTGGCCCGGCGTCCAGATCGCGCGCAGTCGGCGGCCGGGCAGGTCGAGGAGTTCGCCGGGGACGATCTCCCGGTCCGGCAGCGCGGGGGAGAAGGCGGGCCGGGGGCGCGGGGTGCGCGGGGCGCGCAGGGGCGCGACATGGCTCTCGGGGGCGCCGGCCGCGGTGAGCTTGGCGGACATATAGGTGTACCAGCGCTCGGGGCGGGTCTCGCGGGTGCGTCGGACGATCGCGGTGTCCGCCGCGTGCATCGCGATCCAGGCACCGGACGCCGCCCGGACCTTGCCGGAGAGGCCGTGGTGGTCGGGGTGGTGATGGGTGATGACCACCCCGTGGAGTTCGGCGACGGAGGTGCCGCAGGCCGTGAGTCCCTCGGTGAGGGCGTCCCAGGAGTCCGGGTCGTCCCAGCCGGTGTCGATCAGGACCGGGCCGCGGTCGGTGTCGAGGACATGGACGAGGGTGTGGCCGAGGGGGTTGTCGGGGATCGGGACCCGCAGGGAGTGGACGCCTCCGCCGTGGTCGTGCGTGTGTGCCATGACTGGACTCCCCACCCCGTCGCCGCCTTTCGGCCACTATAACTAGAACGAGTTTCTATAGGAGCCCCAGTCATCCATCGTCGGTGCTGTCCGTTCCGTGGACTCCTTCCCGGCTTGCTGGTATCAGTCTTCGTAGCCCTCGATCTGATGGAGCGTCAGAAGACGTGTCAGGTGTCAGGACGGGTGTCGGAGAACAGTGTCGGAGACGAGTGTCGGAAGCAGCGGTGGGAGGCGGCCGGTCATGACCGATCTGGTGGAACACGGACAGCTGTTCATCGGCGGGGAGTTGACCGATCCCCTGGGCGAGGGCGTCATCGAGGTGATCTCACCGCACACCGAGGAGGTCATCGGACGGGTCCCGCACGCCTGCGAGGCCGATGTGGACCGGGCCGTCGCGGCGGCGCGGCGCGCTTTCGACGAGGGGCCCTGGCCGCGGATGTCCCTGGACGAGCGGATCGGGGTCGTCAGCCGCGTCAAGGACGGCATCGCCGCCCGGCACGACGAGATCGCGCGGGTGATCTCCGCCGAGAACGGCTCGCCCTACTCCTGGAGCGTCCTCGCCCAGGCGCTCGGCGCGATGATGGTGTGGGACACGGCGATCACGGTCGCCCGCGGATTCACCCACGAGGAGACCCGCGACGGGGTGCTCGGCCCGATCCTGGTACGCCGCGAACCGGTGGGCGTGGTCGCGGCCGTGGTCCCCTGGAACGTCCCGCAGTTCGTCGCCGCCGCCAAGCTCGCGCCCGCGCTGCTCGCCGGGTGCGCGGTGGTGCTGAAGCCGTCGCCGGAGTCGCCGCTGGACGCCTATCTGCTCGGGGAGATCGCCCGGGACGCCGGGTTGCCGGAGGGGGTGCTGTCGATCCTGCCGGCCGACCGGGAGGTGAGCGAGTACCTGGTCGGGCACCCGGACGTGGACAAGGTCTCCTTCACCGGGTCGGTGGCCGCGGGCAAGCGGGTGATGGAGGTGGCCGCCCGCCATCTCACCCGGGTCACCCTGGAGTTGGGCGGCAAGTCGGCGGCGGTCGTCCTGCCGGACGCCGAGGTGGAGTCCACGGTCGCGGGGATCGTCCCGGCGGCCTGGATGAACAACGGACAGGCGTGTGTCGCCCAGACCAGGATCCTGCTGCCGCGCTCGCGCTACGACGAGTTCGCCGAGGCGCTCACCGCGGCGGCGGGTGCGCTGGTGGTCGGCGACCCGCTGGACCCGGCCACCCAGGTCGGCCCGCTGGTGGCCCGGCGCCAGCGCGAGCGCAGCCTCGACTACATCCGGATCGGCCAGGACGAGGGCGCGAAGATCCTCACCGGCGGCGGACGCCCCGCGGCCCTGGAACGGGGCTGGTACGTGGAGCCGACGCTCTTCGGCGACGTCGACAACTCCATGCGGATCGCCCGCGAGGAGATCTTCGGGCCGGTGATCTGTCTGCTGCCCTACGGCGACGAGGCGGACGCGGTACGGATCGCGAACGACTCCGCGTACGGGCTGAGCGGCAGCGTGTGGACGGCGGACGTGGAACGGGGACTCGGCGTCGCCCGGCAGGTGCGTACCGGCACCTATTCGGTCAACACCTTCAGCCTGGACATGCTGGGCCCGTTCGGTGGCTACAAGGACTCCGGTCTGGGGCGGGAGTTCGGCCCCGAGGGGTACGGGGAGTATCTGGAGCACAAGATGATCCACCTCCCGGCCGGCTGGGAGGGCTAGGCCATGGGCGACCGCTGGCGGATCGAGGTCGACCGCTCCCTGTGCATCGGCTCCGCCCAGTGCGTCCACCACGCCGCGGACGCCTTCCGTCTGGACCCGGGCCGCCAGTCCCACCCGGTGACCCCCGAGACCGACGCCCATGAACGCGTCCTCGCGGCGGCGGAGAACTGCCCGGTGGAGGCGATCACCCTGACGCTGCCGGGGAGCGGGGAGGTGGTGTTCCCGCCGGAGGAGTAGCCCGTCCCACGGACCCACCCGAGACGGCGCCCACGCCCCGTCAGGTCGCCCCCGGTTCCGTCAGGTCGATCAACCGGCACACCGTCTCGATGTCGATCTTCACCTGGGCGATCGAGGCCCGGCCGGAGAGCCAGGTGATCAGGGCGGAGTGCCAGGTGTGCTCGATGACGCGGACCGCGGAGAGCTGCTCGGGGGTGGGGTGTTCCAGGCCCATCGCGTCCAGGATGATCAGCGTCGTCTGGCGTGACACCTGGTCGACCTCGGGCGACACGCTCCGGTCCGCGAAGGTCAGCGCGCGCACCATCGCGTCGGCCAGATGCGGCTCCCGCTGCAACGCGCGGAAGGCCCGCATCAGGGTCTCCGCGACCCGCTCCGCCGCCGTCTCGCCGCCCGGCGGCTTCTTCCGCAGGGTGCCGTGCATATGCTCCAACTGGTCCTGCATGGTGGCGACCAGCAGATGCACCTTGGACGGGAAGTACCGGTACAGCGTGCCCAGCGCCACCTGCGACACCTCGGCGACCTCACGCATCTGCACCGCGTCGAAACCACCCCGGCTGGCGAGCTGGGCGCTCGCGTGCAGGATGCGGCGCCGCCGCGCCTCCTGCCGCTCGGTGAGCGGCGGCGAGCCGTTTCTCGCGCTGCTGGCTTCCACCTTCGTCACCTTGGCTTCCGCAGGCATGGATCCCGTTCCGTGACAGTCCGTGAGGGGGACGATCAGACAGCATGGCAGGACCGGGGCGATCGTGCGCGCCGTGGCGCGAATCACCTGATCCACTTCTCAACCTGGCCCTACCTGCCGGTAGATTCAGAGCTTCTTGAACGATCAAGTCTGAAACTTGTTCTAGATTAGCGTCCACCCGTAGTCTCGCAGGCGGGCAGGCAGGGAAGGGGGCCGAGGGTGACCGCTGAGGCCGGTCGGACAGAGGCCGAGGGCGGTGTCGCCGCCGACGGCGAACCACCGCTTCGCATCGCACTCCTCACCTACAAGGGGAACCCGTTCTGCGGCGGCCAGGGCGTCTACGTCCGCCACCTCTCCCGTGAACTCGCCCGCCTCGGCCATCGCGTCGAGGTCATCGGCGCCCAGCCCTACCCCGTGCTCGACGCCGGACCCGAGGGCCTCGCCCTGACCGAGCTGCCGAGTCTCGACCTCTACCGCCAGCCCGACCCCTTCCGCACCCCGAAGCGCGACGAGTACCGCGACTGGGTCGACGCCCTGGAAGTCGCCACCATGTGGACCGGCGGCTTCCCCGAACCCCTCACCTTCTCGCTGCGCGCCCGCCGCCACCTGCGCGCCCGCCGCGGCGAGTTCGACGTCGTCCACGACAACCAGACCCTCGGCTACGGACTCCTCGGCGACCTCGGCGCCCCCCTCGTCACCACCGTCCACCACCCCGTCACCGTGGACCGCGGACTCGAACTGGACGCCGCCGACACCTGGCAGCGCCGCTGGTCCGTACGCCGCTGGTACGCCTTCACCCGGATGCAGAAGCGGGTCGCGCGCCGGCTGCCGTCCGTCCTCACCGTCTCCGGCACCTCCCGCGCCGAGATCGTGGACCACCTCGGCGTACGCGCGGAACGCGTCCATGTCGTGCCCGTCGGCGCCGACACCGACCTCTTCTCACCCGACCCGTCCGTGGCCCGCGTGCCGGGCCGGATCGTCACCACCTCCAGCGCCGACGTCCCCCTCAAGGGCCTGGTCTTCCTGGTCGAGGCGCTCGCCAAGGCCCGTACCGAACACCCGGCCGCCCATCTCGTCGTCGTCGGCACACGCCCCACCGAAGGGCCGGTCGCCCAGGCCCTCACCCGCTACGGCCTCCAGGACGCCGTCCAGTTCGTCAAGGGCATCTCGGACGCCGAACTGGTCGACCTGGTCCGCTCGGCCGACGTCGCCTGCGTCCCCTCCCTCTACGAGGGCTTCTCGCTGCCCGCGGCCGAGGCCATGGCCACCGGGACCCCGCTGCTCGCCACGACCGGCGGCGCCATCCCCGAGGTCGCCGGACCGGACGGGGAGACCTGCCTCGCCGTGCCCCCCGGCGACGCGGGCGCCCTCGCCGTCGCCCTGAACCGCCTCCTCGGCGACCCCGCCCTGCGGGCCCGCCTCGGCGCCGCGGGCCGCGAACGCGTCCTCGCGCACTTCACCTGGGCCCGGGCGGCGCAGGGCACGGTGACCCGGTACCGCGAGGCCGTCGCCCGCCACTCCACGTCCCGGGGCCGGACCACCGAGGAGACCGCCCGCAGGCGCCCCGCACCGACCCTCGCCCCCACCCCCACCCCCACAGAACCCGACCGTGAAAGCAGGGCCACGTGCTGACCGTCGACTTCTCCCGGTTCCCGCTCGCGCCGGGCGACCGCGTCCTGGACCTGGGCTGCGGAGCCGGGCGGCACGCGTTCGAGTGCTACCGGCGCGGCGCGCGGGTCGTGGCACTGGACCGCAACGCCGAGGAGATCCGCGAGGTCGCCAAGTGGTTCGCGGCGATGAAAGAGGCCGGTGAGGCCCCCGAGGGCGCCACCGCCACCGCCATGGAGGGCGACGCCCTCCAACTGCCCTTCCCCGACGCCTCCTTCGACGTCGTCATCATCTCCGAGGTGATGGAGCACATCCCCGACGACAAGGGCGTCCTCGCCGAGATGGTCCGCGTCCTCAAACCCGGCGGCCGGATCGCCGTCACCGTCCCGCGCTACGGCCCCGAGAAGGTCTGCTGGACCCTCTCCGACGCCTACCACGAGGTGGAGGGCGGCCACATCCGCATCTACCGCGCGGACGAACTGATCGCCAAGATCCGCGAGGCCGGGCTCCGCCCCTACGGCACCCACCACGCCCACGCCCTGCACAGCCCCTACTGGTGGCTCAAGTGCGCGTTCGGCGTCGACAACGACAAGGCGCTGCCGGTCCGCGCCTACCACAAGCTGCTCGTCTGGGACATCATGAAGAAGCCGCTCGCCACCCGCGTCGCCGAACAGGCCCTCAACCCCCTGATCGGCAAGAGCTTCGTGGCCTACGCGACCAAGCCGCACCTGCCCTCCCTCACCGCCGACGGGGTGTCCGCCGAGTGACCACGCCCCGGACCGAGCACCTCGTGCTGCCCGGGGTCCTCACCGCCGGACAGGCCGCCGCCACCGTCGCCGGACTCCTCGCCGCCCAGCGCGAGGACGGCGCGATCCCCTGGTTCCGAGGCCACCACCTCGACCCCTGGGACCATGTCGAGACCGCCATGGCCCTGGACGCCGCCGGCGAGCACGAGGCCGCCGAACGCGCCTACCTGTGGCTCGCCGCCCACCAGAACGACGACGGCTCCTGGTACGCCGCCTACGCCGACGGCGACCCCCAGGCCGTCACCGACCGGGGCCGCGAGTCCAACTTCGTCGCCTACATAGCCGTCGGCGTCTGGCACCACTACCTCTCCACCGGCGACGACACCTTCCTCGACCGCATGTGGCCGACCGTGCACGCCGCGATCGAATGGGTGCTACGGCTCCAGCAGCCCGGCGGGCAGATCGGCTGGCGGCGCGAGGACGACGGCACCGGCACCGCCGACGCGCTGCTCACCGGCTCCTCCTCCATCCACCACGCCCTGCGCTGCGCCCTCGCCGTCGCCGAGCAGCGCGAGGAGGCCCAGCCGGACTGGGAACTGGCCGCCGGGACGCTCCGGCACGCCATACGGCGCCACCCGGAGCGGTTCCTGGACAAGAGCCGGTACTCGATGGACTGGTACTACCCGGTGCTGGGCGGCGCCCTGACCGGGGCCGAGGCCAAGGCCCGGCTGGAGGAGGGCTGGGAGCGGTTCGTGGTGCCGGGCCTCGGCGTCCGCTGTGTCGTCCCCAACCCGTGGGTCACCGGCGGGGAGTCCGCCGAACTCGCGCTCACCCTCTGGGCGACGGGGGAGTCGGACCGGGCGCTGGAGGTGCTCCAGTCGCTCCGGCATCTGCGCGAGCCGACGTCAGGGCTGTACTGGACGGGATACGTGTACGAGGACGACGCGATCTGGCCGCGCGAGCTGACGACGTGGACGGCGGGGGCGTTGCTGTTGGCCGTGGCCGCGATCGGGGGGCATGACGCGACGTGTGCGGTGTTCGGTGGTGAGCGGTTGCCCTCCGGGCTGGAGGCGGATTGTTGCGCCTAGGGGCGTTTGTCGTCGCCGTCGTGGGCGGGTGCGGGTTGGATGTGGCTGGTTGCGCAGTTCCCCGCGCCCCTGAGGGGGGTTGGTCGTCGCCGTGGTGGGCGGGTGCGGGTTGGGTGGGGTTGGTTGCGCAGTTCCCCGCGCCCCTTGAGGGCGTTGGTTGTCGCCGTGGTGGGGTGGGTGCGGGTTGGATGTGGCTGGGTGCGCAGTTCCCCGCGCCCCTTAGGGGCGTTGGCCTGGAGGGTGATGGTCGCCGTTCCCCGCGCCCCTTGGGGGCGTTGGGGGGCTTCAGCTGCGCCTTAGGCGGGAGGCTACTGCGTGGCCTATGAAGAGGTAGACCACGGCGGCCAGGCCGTAGCCGGAGACCACTCGGGCCCAGGCTTCGTCGAAGGTGAAGAGGTCGTGGGACCAGCCGGCCAGCCACCGCGCGGCTTCGTGGATGAACTCCACGAGGTCGTTGCCGCGGTTGGCGTCCAGCAGGTACATCAGGATCCACAGGCCCAGGATGGCGGCCATGATGTCGGCGACCACGGCCACAGCCGTGCCCGCCTGGTGCGTACCCTTGCGGTTTCTGGAGGACATGGACTTCGGTTTGCCGCCGTCGCCCCGCGCAAACCTGCTTCCCGCGCTACGAGTTCAGTTCCGCGAGAACCCGCAGGGTGTGCCGGTCGGGGGAGAGCAGCAGCAGATCCGTCGCCGGAGACCGGCGCCACAGCTCCAGCCGTTCCGCCACCCGCTGCCTCGGGCCCACCAGGGAGATCTCGTCGGCGAAACGGTCGGGGACGGCCCGGATCGCCTCCTCGCGGCGCCCGGCCAGGAAGAGGTCCTGGATCCGCCGCGCCTCCTCCGCGTAGCCCATGCGGGCCATCAGATCGGCGTGGAAGTTACGGGTCGCGTGGCCCATGCCGCCGATGTAGAAGCCCAGCATCGCCTTCACCGGCCCCAGCCCCTCGGCGACGTCGTCGCAGATCCGGGCCTGGGCCATCGGGGCGACGGTGAAGTGCGCAGGCAGGGCGGGGAGTTCGGGCGGGCGGGTGGGGGACCAGTACAGCGGGAGCCAGCCGTCGGCGATACGGCAGGTCTGCGCCACGTTCTTCGGCCCCTCCGCGCCCAGCAGCACCGGCAGATCGGGCCGCAGCGGGTGGGTGATCGGCTTCAGGGGCTTCCCGACCCCGGTCGCGTCCGCACCCCGGTACGGCACCGGGTGGAAGCGGCCGTCCACCTCCACCGGCGCCTCGCGCCGCAGCACCTGCCGTACGACCTCGACGTACTCGCGGGTCGCCGTCAGCGGGGAGCGGGGGAACGGGCGGCCGTACCAGCCCTCCACCACCTGCGGCCCGGACAGGCCGAGGCCCAGCATCATCCGGCCGCCGGAGAGATGGTCGAGGGTGAGGGCGTGCATGGCCGTGGTGGTGGGGGAGCGGGCCGACATCTGCGCGACCGCCGTACCGAGCCGGATCCGGCTGGTGTGGGCCGCGATCCAGGTCAGCGGGGTGAAGGCGTCCGAGCCCCAGGACTCCGCCGTCCACACGGAGCCGTACCCGAGGCGTTCGGCCTCCCGGGCCAGCGCGACCTGGTCCGGGGAGGGCCCCCGGCCCCAGTAGCCGAGCGCCAGTCCCAGCCGCATACCACCGCCCCCTTCCTCCATCTGATGGGTCGTCAGTTCGAGGGGGTGACTGTACGGCAACGGCCCCTCGCCCGGAAGGGAGAGGGGCCGTGGAGCGGCGGGCGGGTCAGCCCCGCTGGATGCCGGTGGTGTCCTGGAGGACGCCGCGACGGCCGTCCTGGGTCTGCGCCACCAGGGCCGGGCCGCGCTGCTCGACGGCCAGGTACCAGGTGCCCGGCGCCAGTTCGGCGATCGGGGCGGGCGAACCGTCCTCCGCGAACAGCGGACGGGCCACCGGGACCGCGAACCAGAACGGGGAGAAGTCGGCGGCTGGGGCCTGCGCGGCGGCCGGCGGCTGACCGCCGTACGACGGCTGCTGCGGCTGACCGCCGAACGAGGACGCCTGCGGCTGCCCGGCACCGGGAGCCCCCGGGGCACCCGCGGCGCCGGGGTAGCCGTAACCGCCCTGCGGCTGACCCCCGTACGGCGGCTGCGGCGCGGCCGGGCGGGGGGCGGGGACGAGGGCGGCCTTGAGCGCCGGCACCAGCGGCGAGGCGACCGCCGCGGCGGCCATGACCAGCGTCGCGATAAGCGCGATGATCAGTCCGGTGCCCGCGGTGGGGGCACCCTCGCCGGAACCGGGGCCGATGTTGTTGAGGCCACCGGGGGCGTCGAAGACATTGCCGAGGGCGCTCCACGCGGCGAACACGGTGAACGCCACGCCGAACTGGTGGAGGTCGAGCCCCACGACCTTGCGCGGCTGCGGCAGACCGTGGCCCACGACGATGAGCGCGGCCCCGATGATGCCGGCCAGCACCACGCTCATGACCACCGGGCCACTGCCCCACAGGCTGGGAAGGTCGACGCTGTCGCTGAGGCCGTCGAACGAGTAGAGGTCGAGGAACGACGCGATGAACAGCAACACCGCTGCTCCGATCACCACGCCGTCGCCTCTAGTGAGGGAGCGGATATTCACTTCAGGTCCTTCGTCAGTCGTCGCGTCATCGGCAGTGCTGGAGGCGTCGCTGCCACCGTGCCGCCGTGCGGCTCCGGTGCGAGCGCGGGGGTGGCCCTCATCGTAGGGACCCTACCCCCGTGGGGAACGGGCTGTCCGCCCGGATCGGGGCGTAGATCACTACCCGCGCAGGAAACTCACGATTCCCTCAGAGATCCCTCTCGCCGCGCGCTGACGCCAGTCTCCGCTGGTGAGCTGAGCCGCGTCCGCGCTGTCACGCATATTGCCGCACTCGATGAACACCTTGGGAACCGTTGACAGATTGAGACCGCCGAGATCGGTACGGGTGACCAGACCGGTGCCGTCGCCGACGTAGTTGGAAGGCGGTGTGCCGGTCTCGCGCACGAAGTTGCCCGCGATGCGCTCGCCCAGGTCGCGCGAGGACCCCACGATGGGGCGGGTGTCGGCGGCGCCGCCCTGCACACTGCCCGGCAGGATGACATGGAAGCCGCGGTTGCCCTCGCCCGAGCCGTCGGCGTGGATCGAGACCACCGCGTCGGCCTTCGCCTTGTTGCCGATCTCGGCCCGCTCGTCGATGCAGGGGCCGAAGGGCCGGTCGGCGTCATGGGTCAGCCGCACCGTCGCGCCCTGTCCCTCCAGCGCGTCCCGCAGCCGGTGGGCGACGTCCAGGGTGAACCGGGCCTCCGTGTAACCGTCGTTGGTGGAGGTGCCCGTGGTGTCGCACTCCTTCCAGTCCGTCCCGATGTCCACCTTGCGGTTGATCTCGGTCGTGTGCTGGAAGTTGCCGGGGTTGTGACCGGGGTCGACCACCACGACCTTGCCCTTGAGCGGGCCGGACGCGGCGGGCGCGGAGGCCGAGGGCTCCGGGTCGGTCCGCGACGGGCCCGGACCGCGGTCCGGGCTCTTCGCGGGGCTCGCCGCCGGGGAGCGGGTGGCGGGCTTCTTGGCGTCGTCCGTGGGGGCGGTGGCCGTACCGCTCACCGCCGCCGACGCGGAGGCGCCCGCGGCGTCCGATCCGCCCTCGTCGCCGCCGCCCACCGCCTCGTACACCAGCCAGCCCAGCAGCGCGCCCGGAACGAGCGCGGCGAGCGCCACGGTCAGCGTCCTGCGGCGGGGCCGGCCGGTGGGGGACGGTTCGAAGCCAGGGCCTGTGTACGACACGCCTGACACCCTAGCCCCCGTCAACCCCGCACACGGGATTCACCGCCCGGCGTGCCGGAACGCCGCTGCCGGGGTCGCGCCCCGGACGCTGGCGGGGGAATGGGGACGCCGTCCGGAGCGTCAGATCCCCGGGCCCGTACGGCGCAGCACCCGCAGCGAGCCCGTCGCCGCGATCTCGGTGAACGCGCCCGACCGCAGCGCCCGCAAATAGATCCGGTAGGGCGCTTGGCCGGTGAACTCGTCCTTCGGGTCCGGGAACACGTCGTGCACGGCGAGCAGCCCGCCCTCGGCGACCCGCGGCGCCCAGCCCTCGTAGTCGGCGTTGGCGTGCTCGTCGGTGTGGCCGCCGTCGATGAAGACCAGGCCGAGCGGGGTGCCCCAGAGCCGGGCGATCCGCGGGGAGCGGCCGACCAGCGCCACCACATGCTCCTCCAGGCCCGCCCGGTGCAGGGTGCGGCGGAAGGTGGGCAGGGTGTCCATCACACCGAGTTCCGGGTCCACGGTCCGCGGGTCGTGGTACTCCCAGCCCGGCTGCTGCTCCTCGCTGCCCCGGTGGTGGTCGACGGTGAGCGCGCTCACCCCGGCGGCGCGGGCGGCGTCGGCGAGCAGCACGGTGGAGCGCCCGCAGTAGGTGCCGACCTCCAGCAGCGGCAGCCCGAGCCGCCCGGCGGCGACCGCCGCCGCGTACAGCGCCAGTCCCTCGTCCACGGGCATGAAGCCCTGCGCCCCCTCGAAGGCGGCCAGCACGTCCGGCGGGGGGACGACGGACGCGGGGTCGTCAGTGACGGCGCCGTCCGTCATGCGGCCCTCGGTCACGGGGTCGTCGGTCGTGGGGCCGTCGGTCACGGGGCCCTCGGTCACGGGGCCCTCGGTCGTGGGGTCGTCGGGCATGGGGTCGTCGGGCATGGGCTCCCTCGTGGTCATGGGAGCCGACGCTACGCGACCACCTGCCGGGCCGGGAGGGAGAGGTCCAGGTCGACGGCGCGCTCGGTGCCGGGATGGGTCGCCGACGAGGCCAGCGGCGCGTGCCCCGGGGCCTGGGCGGCGAGCACATAGGGCCCGGCGGCCGGGACCGGGAGGGCGTACGAGCCGTCCTCGGCGGAGAGGGTGCTGCCCCGCGCGACGGCCGCCGCGGTCGATCAGGGTGACCCGGGCGCGGGCCACCGGCAGCCCAGCGGGGTCCAGCACCCGGCCCCGGAAGCCGCGCAGTACCGCCTCGGCGTGGGCGAGGCCGGTCTCCTCCTCGCTGCTCGCGCGCAGCAGCGGGGTGCGGTCGGGCTTGGGCAGGAACAGGGCCAGGAGCAGTCCGAGGGCGACGGCGCCGGTGGCGATCAGGAAGGAGAGCCGGAAGCCGTGCAGGGTGGGGATCGCCACGCCGTTCACGGTGGTCGCGGTGTTGGCCAGCACCATGCCGATGACGGCGCTGGACACCGACGTACCGACCGAGCGCATCAGGGTGTTGAGGCCGTTGGCGGCGCCGGTCTCCTCCGCGGGGACCGCGCCGATGATCAGCGCGGGCAGTGAGGAGTAGGCGAGGCCGATACCCGCGCCCAGCAGCACCGAGATGACCAGCGCCTGCCAGGCGGCGCTCATCAGGCCGAGCCCGGCGCCGTAGCCGATGCCGATGATCAGCAGGCCGAGGATGAGGGTGGTCCTCGGTCCGTGGCGGGCGGAGAGCCGGGCGTAGACGGGCGCGGTGATCATCATCGTCAGGCCGAGCGGGGCGACCAGCAGTCCGGCGACGACCATGGACTGGCCGAGGCCGTAGCCGGTGGAGGTGGGGAGCTGGAGGAGCTGGGGCAGGACGAGGGAGACCACGAAGAAGGAGACCCCGACCATGATGGAGGCGAGGTTGGTGAAGAGCACGGCGGGCCGGGCCGTGGTCCGCAGGTCGACGAGCGGCGCCGCCCGGCGCAGTTCCATCACCCCCCACAGCACCAGCACCACCGCGGCGGCGGCGAACAGCCCGAGCGTGGTGCCCGAGGTCCAGCCCCAGTCGCTGCCCTTGGTGATCGGCAGCAGGAACAGTACGAGCCCGGCGGAGAGGCCGAACGCGCCCGGCAGGTCGAAGGACCCCTTCGCGCGCACCGAGGACTCCGGTACGGCGATCAGGGTCAGCGCGATGGCGAGCACGCCGAGCCCGGCGGCGCCGTAGAAGAGGGCGTGCCAGTCGCTGTGCTGCGCCACCAGCGCGGCGGCGGGCAGGGCGAGACCGCCGCCGACGCCGATCGAACTGCTCATCAGCGCCATGGCGGAGCCGAGCCGTTCGCGCGGCAGCAGATCGCGCATCAGGCCGATGCCGAGGGGGATGGCGCCCATCGCGAAGCCCTGGAGGGTACGGCCGACGATCATCGGTATCAGTGCGCTGGTGAGCGCGCTGATCAGCGCGCCGACCACCATCACGGCGAGGCTCAGCACCAGCAGTCTGCGTTTGCCGTGGAGATCGCCGAGGCGGCCCATGATCGGGGTGGCGACGGCCCCGGAGAGCAGGGTGGAGGTCAGCACCCAGGTGGCGTCGGCGGGCGAGGTGTCCAGAAGCTGCGGCAGGTCCTTGATGACGGGGACCAGCAGGGTCTGCATCACCGCGACCACGATGCCCGCGAAGGCGAGCACCGGTACCACGGTTCCGGAGGGGCTCCGGGTGGGCCGGTCGTTCGGCGTGAACGTCATGTGCGAGGGGCCTCCACGATCTCCGCGATCCTTACGGTCCATGCGCGTGCAGCTATATACATGTACTCCGAACCCGGTGTGCCGGGGCAACTATTCCGAAGGTTCGGAAGGCTAAGGAATCCTTGACCTTCTCTTGGGCTCATGGGCGCTTGGGCGCCTGGGCTCCTGGTCTCTTGGGGAGCGAACGCGACCGGGCCGTTCCCCGGGAAGGGCGCGTGACCGGCGGCCCGGTGCCCGCGGCGGAGGGTGGGGCGTAGGTCGGGAGGCGGAAGGCGGTCGGGGCGTCATGCCGATGCAAGGGGCGCGGGCCGGTTGAGACCATGACCCTCATGCTCAGGACACCCGGCACCTCCGACACCTCCGACACCTCCGACACCGCCCCGATATCCGGCCGCCCGCGCCGTCCCGCCCCGCCCACCTGGCTGGTGGTGACGCTGACGTGCGCCGGGCAGTTCCTCGTCGTCCTCGACGTGTCCGTGGTCAATGTGGCCCTGCCGTCGATGCGCGCCGACCTCGGGCTGAGCGGCCCGGGACTCCAGTGGGTGGTGAACGCGTACGCCATCGCCTTCGCCGGGTTCATGCTGCTGGGCGGGCGGGTCGCCGACCTCTACGGCCGCAAGCGCATGTTCCTCGTCGGGCTCGCCGTGTTCACCCTGGCCTCGCTGGGCGGCGGCCTCGCCCAGGAGGGCTGGCACCTGCTGGCCGCGCGGGCGGCCCAGGGACTGGGCGCCGCCGTGCTCGCGCCCGCGACCCTGACCATCCTCACCGCCACCGTGCCCGAGGGCCCGGCACGGGCGCGGGCCATCGCCACCTGGGCGGCGGTCGGGGCGGGCGGCGGCGCCGCGGGCGGACTGGTCGGCGGACTGCTGGTGGAGGGCCTGTCCTGGCGCTGGGTGCTGCTGATCAATGTGCCGGTGGGAGCGGTCGCGCTGCTCCTCGCCCTGCGCTGGCTGCCGGAGAGCCGCGCCGGGGAGCGGCGCCGCCTGGACCTGCCCGGGGCGCTGCTGGTCACGGCCGGGCTCGCGGTGCTGGCCTACGGGATCGCCCAGACCGAGGCCGAGGGCTGGACGGCGACGGCGACCCTGGTGCCGCTCGTCGCCGGGCTGGTCCTCCTCGCCCTCTTCGTGGTCGTGGAGGCCCGGACCCGGACCGCGCTGATGCCGCTCGGCCTGTTCCGGGTGCGCTCGGTGTCCTCGGCCAACGTGGGGATGCTGATCTGCGGCTCGGCCACCTTCAGCATGTGGTTCTTCATGACCCTGTACGCCCAGAACGTGCTCGGCTACTCCCCGCTGGAGGCCGGACTCGCCCAGGCCCCCACCTCGCTGGCCGTCATCGTCGGCTCCAAGGTCGCGCCCCGTCTGATGCGCGGCATCGGCGCCCGCCCGGTGGCGGTGCTGGGCGCGCTGGTCGCGGCGGCCGGGTTCGCCTGGCAGTCCACCATGACGGCGGACGGCGGCTACGTCACGGCGATCCTGCTGCCCGGCGTCCTGATGATGCTCGGCGCGGGCCTGGCCACCACCCCGCTGACCTCCCTCGCCACGACGGGCGTCTCGGCCGGGGAGGCCGGGCTGGTCTCCGGCCTCGTCAACACCTCCCGCACGATGGGCGGTTCCCTCGGCCTCGCCGTGATGTCCACCGTCGCCGCGACCCGCACCGCGGACTCCACGGCCGGGGAGGCGGTCGCCCTGACCGAGGGGTACGCGCAGGTGTTCCGGGTGAGTACGGGGGTGCTGCTGGCCGCCGCGGTGGTGATGGCGGTGTGGCTGCCCCGGGAGAAGACCCGCCGCGCCGGCCGGACACCGGCCGACAGCGAACCGCTCGGCTGACACCCCTTCCGGTCGGGCGGGGTCTCAGGGGGTGCCGGAGACCGGGCGATGCGTCGGTGTCCCTTCGTGCGCCTGGTTCTCGTGCGGCGCGCGGAGATCCCTGACGCGGGCGACGGCTTGGTCCCTGTTCGCGACTCCAAGGCCCCGACCGGTCCCGTGCTGAGCCTCCCCGCCGACGCGTTCACCGTGTTCGTGTCGGGGGTCAAGGGCGGATCGTTCGACACCGTCTGATCACTGCTTCGCGCGTGATCGGGGGAGCCCCCGCCGAGGCCCGTTCTCCGGCTCGGCGGGCTCTCCCGCGTCCCGGTTCGGTCAGTCGTCCGAGGGCCCCGTCGGCGTGGCCAGTTCGCCGAGGAGGCGGGCGGTCGGGGCCGGGTCGAGGAGCCACTTGAGGTGACTGCCGGGCAGGGTGCGGACGTCGTACGGGTTGTCCGGGGTGAGGGCGTCGCCCTCGCGGATCAGGCGGTCCTGGAGGGCGGGCGGCATCGAGGTGTCCTCGGCCAGCCGGACGTACGTCCTCGGGATCCGGCCCCAGGTCGCGGCCTGCGCCCGGTCGTCCTCGGTCCCGGCGTCCAGGTTCTCGTCGGGCTGGAAGGTGTTGAGGAACGCGAGGAACTCGTCGTCGGTGGCGTCGGCGAGGAAGGCCGCCTTCAGCGCGGCGAGGGCGTCCGGGTCGGCGATCCGGAAGTTGGTGCGCAGTGCGCCGAGTTCGGCCGGGTTCGCCGCCATCGCCGGGGCCAGCGCGGCGACGTCGACCGAGGCCATCTCCGGCTCGGTGTAGTAGTCGCCGATGTTCAGGTCGACCGGGCACCAGGAAGCCACGTAGACGAGCCGGTCGATCAGGTCCGGGCGGGCGTTGGCGGCGGCCGTGGCGGTGGCGCCGCCCCGGCTGTGCGAGACGAGGATCACCGGGCCGTTGCGCTTGGCCCGCTCCAGGATCCCGATCAGATGGGCGGCGTTGTCCGCGAGGGTCACGCCCTTGATCCCGCTGGGCGCGGTGGCGAGCGCTGCGGGGTCCTGCGGCGCCTGGTAGGCGCGCGGGAAGGTCGCCGCGAAGCCGTGTCCGGGCAGGTCCACGGCGACCGACCGGTGTCCGAGCAGGCCCAGTTCGGCCTGGAGCGGCGCGAAGGCGAAGGAGTTCGAGAAGGCGCCGTGCACCAGAACGAAGGTCGGTCGCATAAGGGGGGGTCTCCCGGGGTCGGTGGATGTCCTGGTGACCTTATGCGGGGGGCGATCACTCGGACCAGCGGAATTACGGGGGAGCGGGTGTGCCCTTCCGAGCGGCCCGTTGTCGACCAGGAGGTTCCGCCGTGGCCAGTAAGTTCACCGAACTCGCGATCGACTGCGCCGATCCCCACCGCCTCGCCCGCTTCTGGTGCGCGGTCCTCGGCTACGAGGTGCAGCACAGGGAGGAGCCGAGCGGCACCGGGGGCGCTGGGGACGCAGGGGGCGCTGGGGGTGCCGAGGAGGGGCCGTTCGTCGGCATCGGCTCCCCGCTGCTGCCCGAGGGCAGGGAGCGGTCCGGCCCGGTGCCGCCGACGCTGACCTTCGCGCGGGTGCCCGAGGGCAAGACCGTCAAGAACCTGCTGTCACGCATCAGCCGGCACTCTGGTCCTGGTCGTACGACTCGGTGCTGTCCGCGTCGGTCGCACCACCAGGGCCGGACCCGTCGCCCGGGGCGGTCGTGGTAGGAGTCAGGCCACTCGTGCTGGTGCCATGGTTGCCCAGTTCGACCGTCCGGCCGTGCTCGTCCACGATGACGGCGATCTGGGTTTCGGGGTCGATCACAGGTGTGTACTGCGGAACCGTTGTGGTGACCGCGTACGGCCCCATTCGCTGCGTGCCCCACGGGGCGGGCGTCTGCGTCATCTGTTCCGTGCCTCCGTTTCCTGGTGGTGCTGAGACTTCACTAGCTCGGGCCGAACGGCCCAGGCTGTCTATCCCGCCCCGGCCACTCGACCTGTCCAGGGTTTCCGCCGCCGGGGCGGGAGTTGGAACCCGTCCCCCTCGCGGCCTGTGCAATCAGCACGGGGGAGCTGTGCGACACCGCGAGGGGAACGGGGGTCAGAGACGGCCAGCGGCCGCGAGGTTGGGGATCGCCGTTGCCAGTGCGGCGACCGTGAAGACGAACGCGGCCCATCCGAACCGCCGGACCCGCCTCACGGGCTGTCCCGTCGGGGGATGCAGTTCGGGCAGTCCTCGGGGTGGAACGGCGACGGGGGGTGCGTCGGGCCCGGGAGGTGGACCACGCGCGATGCCACGTTCAGAGCCCCGCCGTACTGGTCCCACCACCCGGGCGGGGAGTCCGTGTACGGCCCGTCCCTCTCATCTATGAGACTCACGAGCTGCGGGGCCGGTAGAGGCCGTACGGGACGCTGCTGACGCCGTGCCGGAGTGGCGGTCATCGGTGCGCGTCCGCGAGATGCCGGCTGAGCCTCACGTTGCAGTCGCTCACGCGGCTGCCGTCGCCGTTGGCTTTGGCGTGGTCACGGTCCATGGCGACCTTGTCGCAGTGCGCGCAGCCGGCGAGAGCGCGGGAGTTGGCGCCAGTGACGACACGACGGCCGAACGCCGGACTTGAGCGGCTGTACCGCGAAAGCGGTTGGACCCTGCGGCAGTTCGCTCAAGAGGTGAACCGCATCGGGACCGAACGCGGAACCCCCATGAAGTACCAACAGCCTTCAGTTCACCAGTGGTTGAGCGGCCACCTACCGAAAGAATCTGTCCGACCGCTGATTCTCGAAGCACTCGCCCGGAGACTGCTCCGGCCCATCACGCACGCCGAGGCGGGATTTCCAGCACCCTCGGAAGAGTCGGACAGCCACCCGACTACCGTGGAAGGGCTGATCGATCTCGGGAGGCAAGACATGGACCCGTCACGCCGAAGCGTCCTAGGCGCAGGGCTGTTCTCCGTCGCGCTCACCGTTCCCGGCTGGCCGGACGTCGTGGGCCGCATGGAAGCCGCGCAGAAAGGTACCCGGACTCGCCTCGGCATGTCCGACGTGCAAACGGTCTCGGCCATGACAGAACAGCTTTCTTCAATGGACGACCAGTTTGGGGGCCGGACAGCCCGCCCCCTTGCCGCAACTTTCCTGGTGAACACGGTTGCGCCGTTCCTGCGGACTGACGGTCCCGAGGACGTACGCAAAGCGATGATGTCTGCGGCCTCCGATCTCTGCTACCTCACCGGATACATGGCCGTTGACGAGGGGTTGCACGGTCTCGCGCAGCGCTACTACCTGAAAGCGCTAGAGCTTGCAGGAGCCTCGGAAGATCACCTGACGTACTGCACCACGCTCCGGGGTATGAGCGTGCAAGCGGTGGACCTGAATCAAGGGCCGATGGCTATGCGGCTCGCGGATGCTGCGGCGGCTTCCTCCCCGCAGGCCGGTCCGCGGATGCGTGCCTTCCTCGCTGGCCAGCAGGCACATGCAGCCGCGCAGATCAGAGACCGCCGGTCCGCGCTCATGTACTTGCAGGAAGCTGAAGTTGCCATGGAGAAGGCGGAGTCGCGCGGGAAGGTGTTCGGCTCGTATGACCCCGCGTCGCTCAATTACCACACCAGTCAAGTGCGGTTTGAAATGGGCGACGTGAACGGCGCTGTTGCCGCTATGCAGGAATCGGACCGACTTCGGTACGACATCTATCGGCGTACGCGCGTCAAGGAACGGGCGATTCTTGCCGAGCGGCAACTAGCCGTGGGCCACCTTGAAGCCGCGTGCCGGACATGGGGGCTCGCACTGGATGATTACCCTCTGGTCAACTCGGGGCGCATTGACAAGCGGATGACGGATATGTTCAACCTAATTCGCCCCCATATCAGAAACCATGACGCCCAAGCCCTGTACCAGCGCGCACGCGAGACCGTTCGACCTGAGCTGGTTCCGGCATAGCAAAAGCCCGCCGTACCCCCTGCGAAGGAAGTACGGCGGGGCGCTGTCAACGGGCCTGAATCTGGGGCGTGGGCTTCCGCCTGGGGATTGCCGAGCCAAGCCACCTCCACCGAAACGGCCTACTGATGTTGAACTCGTGATGTCGCTGGGTCGCTCAGGTGGTTCTGATGGTCAGGCCGGTCTCGGCGAGGCAGCCGTCTATGAGGTGGCTGCGGTATTGGATGTGGCGTAGGCCGTGTCGAATGCACTGGATGAGGTGTTCGGGGGTGGAGAAGGCGACGTTGGAGAGCCAGCCGCGTCGCAGGAGGGACCAGATCCCTTCGACAGGGGTGAGGTCGGGTGCGTAGGGCGGCAGGTAGTAGATCGTCAGCCAGTCCCGGGAGGCGGCGAACTCCCGCAGGCCACCGCGAACTGGCCTCAGTCCTGCCGCTTGTGAGGTCCTACCATCAATTGCAGGCCGAATCGCTCTCCAGAGCGGAGTCTGTCGCCATGATCAATCAGGCACGAAAGGGCACCCAGTGACCACCGACTCTTATGCAGTCTTTTGGGTCAAATCCACCTACAGTAATAACGGCGGGTCTTGCGTCGAATGGGCCCCCGCTGACGTGTCCGTGACGGGCATGGTCCCTGTTCGCGACTCCAAGGCCCCGACCGGTCCCATGCTGAGCCTCCCCGCCGACGCGTTCGCCGCGTTCGTGTCGGGGGTCAAGGGCGGATCGTTCGACACCGTCTGACCGCCTGGTTCAGCGCGTGATCAAGGGGAGCCCCGCCGAGTCCCATTCTCCGGCTCGGCGGGGCTCCCCTTCATTTATCAGCCCGAGAGCGCAACGCTCATCAGGGCTCGCTCCCACGCGTCCGGAGGCCCCTCGGCGAAGCCGTGAGGGGGCCGGGGGGAGACTAGGGTGTGCCCCTCCGAGCGGCCCGTTGTCGACCAGGAGGTTCCGCCATGGCCAGTAAGTTCACCGAACTCGCGATCGACTGCGCCGATCCCCACCGCCTCGCCCGCTTCTGGTGCGCGGTCCTCGGCTACGAGGTGCAGCACACGGAGGAGCCGAGCGGCACCGGGGGCGCAGGGGGCGCCGGGGGCGCCGAGGAGGGGCCGTTCGTCAGCATCGGCTCCCCGCTGCTGCCCGAGGGCAGGGAGCGGCCCGGCCCGGTGCCGCCGACGCTGACCTTCGCGCGGGTGCCCGAGGGCAAGACGGTCAAGAACCGGCTCCACATCGACGTGAACCCGACCGACCGGGACCAGGCCGAGGAGGTCCGCCGGCTGCTCGACCTGGGCGCCCGGCACGCCGATGTGGGCCAGGGCGACGACGTCAGCTGGGTCACCCTCACCGATCCCGAGGGCAACGAGTTCTGCGTCCTGGCGACCCGCTGCCCCTGAGCGGCGGCCCGGCCCGGCACGAGCCCCCGGCTCAGTCCTGCCGGTCCTCGGGCAGGGCCGCCGCCGCGAGGGCGGGATCGATCACCGTCTCACCGGTCAGGACCCGGCGGATCGCGTCGGCCAGTTCCTCCACGGGGCCGTCCTTCACCAGGAAGCCCGCCACGCCCGCCGCCAGGGCCCGGCGCAGATCCCCGGGCCCGCCGAAGGTGGCCAGGATCAGCACCCGGCACTCCGGCACCTGCGCGCGCAGTTCGGCGGCGGCGTCCAGACCGCTGCCGTCGAGCTGGGCGAGGTCGAGGAGCACCACGTCGGGCCGGTGCAGCTCGGCCGCGTCCACGATCCGGTCCCCGGCCGCCACCTGGGCCACGACCTGGAGGTCCGGCTCCATCCCGAGCAGCAGGGCCAGCGCCCCGCGCGGCATCGCCTGATCCTCGGCGAGCAGGACCCGTACGGACTTCGCGGGCCGGTGATCACGCGGCATCTCGTTCACGGCCCCAGCGTAGGGCCGCCACCGGATCGCGGCGCATCTGACATACCGTCAGGAGTCTTCCCAACTCCGGTGCGCTCGGCTATACAGAGGGTCGCCGCACTGGAACGCGTTCTAGCGGAGCGGTTCCGCGGCCCGTGACGACCTCGGTGCGGCCGACGGTGCGGACGGCCGTGCCGAGGTCTCGAACCGCCCTTCCCGCAGCCGACCGCCTCAGGAGCCCCATGCCCATCGACGCAGCCAAGGCGCTCGCCGCCGAACCCCGGACCGGTGAGATCGGCTGGGCCCACAAGGACGTCCTCCTCTACCACCTCGGCATCGGCGCGGGCGTCCCCGCCACCGACCCCGCCGAACTGCGTTACACCCTGGAGTCCCGGCTGCACGTCCTGCCGAGCTTCGCCACCGTCGCCGGCTCCGGCGCCCCGGGGGTGATCAGCGGGCTCTCCCTGCCCGGCGTCGAGGTCGAACTCTCCCGTGTCCTGCACGGCGGGCAGCGCCTCACACTGCACCGTCCGATCCCGGTGCAGGGCACGGCCACCACCACCAACCGCCTCGCCGCCGTGTACGACAAGGGCAAGGCCGCCGTCCTCGTCCTGCGCACCGAGGCCGCCGACGCCGACGGCCCGCTGTGGACCAACGACGCCCAGATCTTCGTACGCGGTGAAGGCGGTTTCGGCGGCGAGCGCGGCCCCTCCACCCGGCTCGAACCACCCACCGGCGAGCCCGAGCGGACCGTCGAGCGGCCGACCCGCGAGGACCAGGCGCTGCTCTACCGTCTCTCCGGCGACTGGAACCCGCTGCACGCCGACCCCGACTTCGCGAAGGTCGCCGGGTTCGAACGGCCCATCCTGCACGGGCTGTGCACCTACGGCATCACCCTCAAGGCCGTGGTCGACACCCTGCTCGACGGCGACCCCACCCGCGTCCGCTCCTACGACACCCGGTTCGCCGGTGTCGTCCATCCCGGCGAGACCCTGCGCATCCGGATGTGGCGAGAAGGGCCGGGCACGGGGGCTGCCGGGAGCGGCGGCACCGTGCGGGTCGCGGTGAGCGCCGTCGAACGGGACGACGCGCCCGTCCTCGCCGACACCCTCGTCCAGCACACCTGAACCAGCCACCCAGGGGAGCCGCACCATGCGCGCAGCCGTACTGCACGAGATCGGCCAGGACAAACTGGAGGTCCTCGACGACGTCGAGGCGGTGGGCTTCGGCCCCGGCAAGGTACGGATCCGGATCCGGGCCACCGGACTGTGCCACTCCGACCTGTCCGCCATGAACGGTGTCCTGCCCCAGCCCGCCCCCTTCGTCCCCGGACACGAGGGCGCGGGCGAGATCACCGAGGTCGGCGAGGGGGTGAGCGGACTGAAGCCCGGCGACCGGGTGGTGATCTGCTGGCTGCCCTCCTGCGGCGCCTGCCCCGCCTGCAAGCGCGGCCAGACCGAACTCTGCCTCGCCGGCTTCATGAACGCCGGCACCCCCAACTTCGCCCGCCCCACCGGCGACGTCTTCGGCTTCGCCGGCACCGGCACCTTCACCGAGGAGGTCGTGGTCGACGCCGGCTGCGCCGTCCCGATCCCCGACGACGTGCCGTACGACATCGCCGCCCTCATCGGCTGCGGCGTCACCACCGGACTGGGCGCCGCGCTCAACACCGCTGACCTGGCCGCCGGTTCGTCGGTCGCCGTGATCGGCTGCGGGGGCGTCGGCGTCTCCGTCATCCAAGGGGCCCGGCTCAAGGGCGCCGCCGAGATCGTCGCCGTCGACCCGGTCCCGTCCCGCCGCGAGGCCGCCCTGCGCTTCGGCGCCACCCGGGCCGTCGCCCCCGACGAACTGGCCGACGCCAAGCAGTCCGTCACCGCGGGCGAGGGCTTCGACCATGTCTTCGAGGTCGTCGGCAGGTCCGCCACCGCCCGCACCGCCTACGAGACCACCCGGCGCGGCGGCACCCTGGTCGTCGTCGGCGCCGGTGCCATGGACGACTTCCTCCAGCTCAACATGTTCGAGCTGTTCTTCGACGAGAAGCGGATCCTGCCGTCCCTGTACGGCGGCGGCGACGTCCTGCGTTCCTACGAGCGCACCATCGCCCTGTGGCGCGCGGGCCGGGTCGACCTGGAGGGGCTGATCACCCACCGGGTGCCGCTCGCCGGGATCAACGAGGCACTGGACCAGATGCGCACCGGGACCGCGCTGCGTACCTGCATCGAGATCTGAGCCCCAGGAGGTCAACCCCATGGCACTGCCCCTCGAAGGGCGCTCCGCGATCGTCACCGGCGCCGGGCGGGGCCTCGGCCGGGCCGAGGCGCTGGAACTGGCCCGGCTCGGCGCCGCCGTCGTCGTCAACGACTACGGGCAGCCCGGCCGCGACGGCACCGGCGAGGCGTCCGCCGCCCCCGCCGAACAGGTCGCCGCCGAGATCCGCGCGGCGGGCGGCACCGCCCTCGCCCACACCGGGGACATCGCCGACGCCGAACAGGCCCGCGCCCTCGTGGACCTCGCCGTACGGGAGTTCGGGGCACTGGACGTGCTGGTCAACAATGCCGGGATCCTCCGCGACCGGATGGTCTTCTCGATGACGGAGGAGGAGTGGGACTCGGTCGTCCGGGTCCATCTCAAGGGGCACTTCACCACCACCCGGCTCGCCGCCGCGCACTGGCGTGAGCGGTCCAAGGCGACGGGCGCGCCGGTGTACGGGCGGATCGTGAACACCTCCTCCGAGGCGTTCCTCGCCGGTTCGGCGGGCCAGCCCAACTACGCCGCCGCCAAAGGGGGCATCGTGGGGCTGACCACCTCCACGGCCCTCGCCCTCGCCAAGTACGGGGTCACCGCCAACGCCATCTGCCCGCGGGCCCGCACCCGGATGACCGAGGACGTCTTCGCGGGCCTGGCCCGCCCCGACACCGGCCTCGACCCGCTCGCCCCCGAGCATGTCGCCCCGCTCGTCGGCTATCTGGCCTCGCCCGCCGCCGCCCGGGTCAACGGGCAGTTGCTCGTGGTGCACGGCGGCATGGTCGCCGTGATGGAACGGCCCCGGGTGGCGGTGCAGTTCGACAGCAAGCAGGAGACCTTCACGTACGACGAACTCGACGCGCTGCTCACCCCGCACTACGCGGGGCGCCCGGTCGGGGAGACGTTCGCGGCGACGGAGGTGCTGGGCCTGCGGCGGGAGCGGTCGGGCACCGCATGAGAAGACCCCGCCCACCTCTCGGGTGAGCGGGGTCCGAGCCACCGGGGCGACGTGCCGTCAGGCCGCCGTCCCGGTCTGCTGCTCCACCGGCTTGCGGTGCCGCCCGCTGGGCAGCGACTCGGTGTCGTGCGCCGAGATCTCCCCCCGGTGCCGACCGTGGCCGTTGTCGGCCCCCTCGGCGTCGGCGGACAGCGGCTCGGCCGTGTTGGCGTCACTCATCGGAAGAACCCACCCCGTCAAAATATGATCGTTCAAAACCGCCCGGGGATTTTAACCGGCCCTCCAGGCACCGGATCCAGGCGACACCACCAACCGCAGCGAGTTCGTTACAACCCACCGGTCTCGCGCCGGTCACCTGGGTGAAGACGGGGGGCGCCGAGGATCAGGACGGCGCGGCGGACCGGGCCAGGGGAGCCTGGGCCAGCGGGACGGGGCGGGTGACGGCGGCGGCGGCCGAAGCGGGTTCCGCGCCCGCTTCCCCACCACCTCCGTCCGGCCCCTGTGGCCCTTGTGGCCCCTTCGGCCCCTGTGGCCCCTGTGGCCCCCCTGGTTCCTCTCGTCCCTCCAGCTCTCCGCCCTGCTCCTGCTCCTGCTCTTTCTCCTGCTCCTTCTCTGCCCGTTGCCCCCAGGGCGTCTCCCACCGCCCCACCCCGCAAGGGGTCGCCTCCGTCGTGTACGGCAGCAGCAGCGTGCCCTCCCGGGTCCACAGCCCGGCCCCCGCCAGCCATCCCCGCGGTGCCGGAAGATGCCGTAGCCGCCGGTCCGACGGCCGCCATACGGCGACCCAGGCGCCGGCCGGTCCGTCCACCCGCAGCGCCACCCCGCAGGTCTCCGGCGTCAGCACCTGCCCCGGCTGGATCGCGAACGGAGTGACCGCGCCGCCCGCGCCCCGCAGACACTCCGGGAACCGCACCGGCAGCGTCGAGCCCAGCACCCCCCAGCCCAGCCGGGCGGGCTCACCGGGCGCGGGCGCGTCGGAGCCGATCAGCAGCAGCGCGCTGTCCGGATCGGCGAGCAGCACCCGGTCGTCGCTGTCGTCGGCGATCTGGAGCAGCGGCGCGACCTCACCGGCCCGCCCCAGATCCACCACCACCGCCTTGGTGCGGCCGGTGTCGTCGGTCCGGTCGAGGGCCAGCAGCCGCCCCGCCCGGTCCAGCCAGACCCCGCCGGAACAGCGCCCCGGGATCCGCGCCACCTGCTCGGGCCCGAACGAGCCGCCCGCCACCAGCCACACCGTGCTGGACTCCGGGCCCACGGCGAGCGCGTACGCGTGGGCGCCGCCCGGCGCCGGGGGCAGCAGCCGCAGCCGGGTGTCCGCCGGGCACTCGACCGCGCCCAGCAGCGCCTCGCCCGTGCCGGGACCGGTCGGATACAGCAGCGAGAAGAAGCAGCGGCCGTCGGCGGTACGGCGGATCAGCACCCGCCCGTCGCCCATCGGCTGCACCTCGGTGCCGGAGCCGGGCTCCTCGGGCTGATGGGCGGGCAGCGGCACCGCGTACGGCTCGGGCCCGGCCAGCGTCCAGCGCTCCGGGAACCAGGAGTCCCCCCGGACGGCGAGCCGCGCGGCGTAGCCGCCGTCCACCGTGATCACACAGCCCGCCGGTGGCGCGGAGTCGTCCCGGTCCACCGTCACGGGCTCGGTCGCACAGGCTGTCATCGTTCGGTCACCTCCGGCGACGAAGGTAGTTTTCGTACGCACAGTCGGGGACCGGCGGGCGACTGCTTCACACATAAGGATGGCCACCCGGCAGTTCGCCCGGGAAACCGGTGAACCATGTGCTGGATGTGACGCGGGTGGGTCGGCGTGCGTCGGCGTGCGGGTCTCTCGTCGCTCCGCGTGGGGGACCGCGGGCGGGGCACGGGCCGTCGCGGGCCGTGGAAGGAGCCGTACGCCACCGGTTCAGCCCCGGGAAACAGCCAGGTAGCCTTTCACCCGTGCCCCGTCTGTCAGAAGTCATCGCCGCGCTGGAGAACCTGTGGCCCGCCGAGCGGGCCGAGTCCTGGGACGCGGTCGGCACCGTCGTGGGCGACCCCGACCAGGAGGTCTCCCGGGTCCTGTTCGCCGTCGACCCGGTCCAGGAGATCGTGGACGAGGCGGTGGAGCTGGGTGCCGATCTGCTGGTCACCCACCATCCGCTCTATCTGCGGGGGACGACGACCGTCGCCGCGAGCCACTTCAAGGGCCGGGTCGTGCACACCCTGATCAAGCACGACATCGCGCTGCACGTCGCCCACACCAACGCCGACACCGCCGACCCCGGGGTCTCCGACGCCCTCGCCGGCGCCCTGGACCTGCGGATCACGGGACCGCTGGTGCCGGACGCGTCCGACCCGCGGGGGCGCCGGGGCCTGGGCCGGATCTGCGAGCTGGACCATCCGCTGCCGCTGCGGGAGTTCGCCGCGCGGGCCGCCGAGCGGCTGCCCGCCACCGCGCAGGGCATCCGTGTGGCCGGCGACCCGGAGGCCACGATCCGTACGGTCGCCGTCAGCGGCGGCTCCGGCGACAGCCTCTTCGACCAGGTGCGGGCCGCCGGTGTCGACGCCTTCCTCACCGCGGACCTGCGCCACCACCCGGCGTCCGAGTTCATGGCGGACCACGCCGGGGCCCCGCTCGCGCTGCTCGACGCGGCGCACTGGGCCACCGAGTGGCCCTGGTGCGAACTGGCCGCCACCCAGCTCGACCAGCTCTCCGACCGGCACGGATGGGGCCTGCGGGTCCATGTCTCCGCCACGGTCACCGACCCGTGGACCGGCCGGCACCCCTCCGCACAGCACCCCTCCGCGCAGCCCGCGTCCGGATCCTCCGCTTCCGCACCGCCCTCGTCCGCACCGCTTTCGTCCTCATCTACACCTGGATCACCTGGAGCCCCCAACTGAACGCCGCGCCCGCCGACCAGATCCGACTCCTCGACGTCCAGGATCTCGACGTCCGCCTCCAGCAGCTCGCGCACAAGCGGAGGTCGCTCCCCGAGCACGCCGAACTGGAGTCGCTGACCAAGGACCACACCCAGCTGCGCGACCTGCTCGTGGCCGCGCAGACCGAGGAGAGCGACTGCGCCCGCGAGCAGACCAAGGCCGAGCAGGACGTCGACCAGGTCCGCCAGCGCGCCGCCCGCGACCAGCAGCGCCTGGACTCCGGCGCGGTCACCTCGCCCAAGGACCTGGAGAACCTCCAGCGCGAGATCACCTCCCTCGCCAAGCGCCAGGGCGACCTGGAGGACGTCGTCCTGGAGGTCATGGAGCGCCGGGAGTCCGCGCAGGAGCGGGTCACCGAGCTGACCGAGCGGGTCGGCTCCGTCCAGGGCCGGGTCGATGACACGACCGCCCGCCGTGACGCCGCGTTCGAGGCGCTGGACGGGGAGACGGCGTCGGTGACGAAGGAGCGCGCGGTCATCGCCGCCACCCTCCCGGCCGACCTCCTCAAGCTCTACGACAAGCTGCGCGAGCAGCAGGGCGGCATCGGCGCCGCCAAGCTCTACCAGCGCACCTGCCAGGGCTGCCGCCAGGAGCTGGCCATCACCGACATCAACGCGATCCGCTCGGCGGCGCCGGACACGGTGGTGCGGTGCGAGAACTGCCGCCGCATCCTGGTGCGCACGGGCGAGTCGGGTCTGTAGCAGGGGACGGTCGGACGGTTCGTTCGGAGGGCGTGGCGGCGTGCGGGAGTTCATGGTCGAGGCCGACGGCGGCTCGCGGGGCAACCCCGGGCCCGCGGGCTACGGAGCGGTGGTCTTCGACGCGGTGACCGGGGAGGTGCTGGCGGAGGAGTCCGCGTACCTGGGTGTGGTGACGAACAATGTCGCCGAGTACCGGGGCCTGCTCGCGGGGCTGCGCGCCGCCCACGCCCTCGACCCCGGGGCCCGGGTTCACGTCCGGATGGACTCCAAGCTGGCGGTCGAGCAGATGTCCGGCCGCTGGCAGATCAAGCACCCCGACCTGAAGCCGCTGGCGTCGGAGGCGGCCCGGGTGTTCCCGGCGGCGCGGGTGACGTACGAGTGGATCCCGCGCGAGCGGAACAAGCACGCGGACCGGCTGGCGAACGAGGCGATGGACGCGGGGACCGGCAAGACCGCCCCGGCGGAGGCGGTAGCCCAAGCAGATGCCGTAGCCCAAGCAGATGCCGTAGCCGAAGCCGAAGTCGTAGCTCAAACCGAACCTGCGCCCGCCGCGCCCGCCGCGCCCGCCGCGCCCGCCGCCACCACCGCGACCGCCGCCGTCAGTGGCAAGGCCGCCGCCGATCTGCGGGCGGCGAGCAATGTCGCGAAGGCCGGCTGGAGCGCGCCCGATCTCGGTCCGCCGACCACCTTCGTCCTGCTCCGCCACGGCGAGACCCCCCTCACCCCCCAGAAGCGCTTCTCGGGCAGCGGCGGCTCCGACCCGTCCCTCTCGGACGTCGGCAGGGAACAGGCCCGGCGGGCCGCCGCCGCCCTCGCCCGGCGCGGCACGATCGAGGCCGTCGTCGCCTCCCCTCTCGCCCGCACCCGTGAGACCGCCGCCGCCGTCGCCGAGCGGCTCGCTCTCCCCGTCGCCGTGGAGGACGGTCTGCGCGAGACCGACTTCGGCGCGTGGGAGGGCCTCACCTTCGGCGAGGCGCGGGCGCGTCACCCCGACGACCTGACCGCCTGGCTCTCCTCGCCGGAGGCCGAACCCACCGGCGGCGGCGAGAGCTTCGCGGCCACGGCGGTCCGCGTGGCGGCGGCCCGTGACCGGCTGGTGGCGGCGTACGCGGGCCGTACGGTCCTGCTCGTCACCCATGTCACGCCCATCAAGACGCTGCTGCGGCTGGCGCTGGGCGCCCCGCCGGAGTCGGTGTTCCGCATGGAACTGTCGGCCGCGTCCCTGTCCGTGGTCGCCTACTACGCCGACGGCAACGCCAGCGTCCGGCTGTTCAACGAGACGTCACACCTGCGCTGAGCCCGGCCGCCTCCGCCGCGAGCCCGGTCACCCGGGCCCAGTCCCGCGCCCCCACCGCGTCCCCGGGGAGCATCCAACTGCCGCCCACGCAGGCCACGTTGGGCAGCGCCAGATAGGTCGGCGCCGACCCCGGCCCGATACCGCCCGTGGGACAGAAACGGGCCTGGGGCAGCGGGCCGTACAACGACTTCAGATACGCCGTCCCGCCCGCCGCCTCCGCCGGGAAGAACTTCATCTCCGTGATCCCGCGCTCCAGCAGCGCCACCACCTCGGACGTGGTGGACACCCCCGGCAGGAACGGCACCCCGGACCCCCGCATCGACTCCAGCAGCAGGTCCGTCCAGCCCGGGCTCACCAGGAAGCGCGCCCCGGCCGCCACCGCCGCCTCGACCTGCGCGGGGCCGATGACCGTACCGGCCCCGACGACCGCCTCCGGCACCTCGGCGGCGATCGCGCGGATCGCGTCCAGCGCGCCCGGCGTCCGCAGCGTCACCTCGATCGCGGGCAGCCCGCCCGCGACCAGGGCCCGGGCCATGGGCACCGCGTCGGCGGGGTCGTCGACGACCACGACCGGGACGACGGGCGCGAGATCCAGCACGGAGGCGTCGGAGGAGCCGGGGGAGCCGGAGGAGCCGGGGGCGGAGGGGGTGGAGGCAGCCATGGCCTCATCCTGCCGGTGCGATGCAGCCCACGCAAAGCGCGTTGCGTGGGCTGCAACGAGAGGGGGGCTGTCGATGTCCCGCCGGTTCAGTGCACCTCGGCGACCAGCACATCCAGGGACCACGCCTGCCCGGCCCGCGCGGGCGCCTCCGCCTCCACCTCGTAGCCCAGGTCCCGCAGGGCCTCCACCAGCTCGGCCGGCCTGCGCGGCGCGGCCCCCGCCGTCAGCAGACTCCGTACGATCCGCCCCTTGGTCGCCTTGTTGAAGTGGCTGACCACCTTCCGCGTCGGCGCGTGCAGCACCCGTACCGTCGCCGTGCGCTCCGCTGTCCCGCCCTTCGGCTTCCAGGCCGCCGCGTACGCCGCCGACCGCAGATCCAGCACCAGCCCGCCGCCCGCCACCTCCGGCAGCACCTCCGCCATCGGCGCCTTCCAGTGCCCGGCCAGCGCGCCGAGCCCCGGCAGCCGTACCCCCATCGAGCAGCGGTACGACGGGATCCGGTCGGTGACCCGCACCGCGCCCCACAGCCCCGAGAACACCAGCAGCGAGCGGGCCGCCCGCCGCTTGGCGGCCGGTTCCAGCGAGGCCAGGTCCAGGGCGTCGTAGAGCACCCCCGTGTAGATCTCCCCGGCCGGACGGGTCCCGGCCGTGCGCAGCTCCGTGTTCTTCGCCAGTTCGCCGCGCAGCCCCTCGCTGAGCCCCAGCACCTCGCTCGCCTTGGTCTCGTCGGCCGCGCACAGCTCGACCAGTTCCGTCAGCACCGCCTCCCGGGCGGGCGCGAGCCCCGGCAGCGACAGCCCCTCGGGCTTCAGCGGGGCGCCACGGCCGGAGGCGGCCTTGCCCTCGGAGGGCGGGAGCAGGACGAGCACGGGTTCTCCTTCGGTCGGGCGTCAGCGTTCGGGCCCCGCGCCAGCGTACGGGGAGTCACCGCGTGCCCGGGTGACCGCGTCGTTCACCGCCCGTACGAACGCGGCGGGGGCGTCGGCGTTCACCCGCACGGTCCGTACCTCCCGGGCCCGCCCGAACAGCGGCGGGTACGTCAACGGCTCGGCCAGCTCGATCGTCACCGACGTCTGACCGGCCACGGCGATGTTCAGCACGCCCTCCGCCTTGGGGTGGGTCAGCATCAGCTCGCGCCGCGCCCCCGCGATCCGCTCCAGCGGGATCCGCAGATCGACATGGCCCGCGTACCGGACCCGTACGGCGTCACTCTCCAGCACGTGCGGCCGTACGACCGAAGCGGCGTACAGCCCGATCACGAAGAACACGGTGTACACATCCACCACCAGCATCACCAGGTGCACGGTCGGCCACGGGGCGAGCAGCATCGACAGCATGACCGTCTCGACGACACACACGAACCCGAGCCCGAACATCAGCGCCCCCGAACCGCGCGCGGACGGGAACAGCTCACCGAGCGCGGCGCCCTGCCGCCGCCGCGCGATCCACAGCACGAGACTGTGCAGGAGCCGTACCTCGTGCCGGACCAGCCGCAGCACGACCCGTATCGCCATGGGCACCCGCATCCGGACCGACGGAACCGACGTGTTCACGACCCCTCCGTCATCAAGCGCATGGCCAGCCGGATCGCGGCGGCCTGGGCGGGCGGGAAGTCCGAGAAGAACGCCCGCAGGAAACTGTGGTCCGCCTCGGCCGGGACGCCCTCCGCCGGCATCAGACCCGGCGGCAGACAGCCGGCGAGCGCCCGCGCGGCCTCCTCCACCCGGGGATCGTCGGCGTCGGCGTCGGCCAGGGCGTCCAGCAGGGCATAGGCACGCTCGGCCGCCGCGACCGCCCCCGGACGGTCGAAGGCGTCGCGCAGCGTGGTCATCATCCGCTCCCGGTCCTCCGGGTTCGCGTTGGTCTCCAGCAGGGCGAAGATCTCCCGGTCCTTGGCGGCCATCGGGGAGCTGGAGGAGGGGACCATCCCGGCGAACAGCTCGGCGAGTTCCGGGGAGACCGGCCCCTCCGGGGTCAGCGCCTCCGAGCGCAGCAACGCGCGCAGCCGGGTCCGCCGCTCCTGGATCGCGGCCTCCTGGCGGGCGAGGTCCGCGTCCAGTTCCTCCAGCACCTCGGCCAGGTCCCGCCCGGCGTCCTCCGCGAGCACGTCCCGCACCTCCGCCAGCCCCAGCCCCAGCTCGGTCAGCCGCCGGATCCGGGCGAGCACGACGGCGTGCCGCAGGGTGTAGTCCCGGTAGCCGTTGGCCAGCCGCGTCGGTTCGGGCAGCAGGCCCAGATGGTGGTAGTGCCGGACGGTACGGGTGGTGACACCGACCGCCGCGGCGAGTTCTCCGATCCGCATGCCCTCAGTAGAAACGTTGACGCCACGGCAAGGTCAAGCGAGCCGCGTGGCGCGGCGGGCGCCCTCGGTATGGGATCACCGCCGAGCGGTGTTGAGCCACGGGAAAGGGCCGTGCTGTGGTGTGAGCCACGCGAGAGCACCGCAAGCGCACTGCAAGCGCACCGGAGAGCACCGCAAGCGCACCGGAGAGCACAGGGGGAGACGATGGAACTGGCGACCTGGACGAGAGCGAGCCTGGGCCGTGACGGCCCGCCCCTCCACCTCCTGACGGCCCGCTTCGACCGCCATGTCTACGCCCCGCACGCCCACGACGAGTACACGATCGGCGTCACCGTGGCCGGGCGCGAGTTCATCGACTACCGCGGCGAGCGGATCGTCACCCACCCCGGAGCCTTCGTCGTCCTGGCCCCCGGCGAGACCCACACCGGCGGCCCCGAGGGCTGCGAGGGCTACGCGTACCGCGCCCTGTACGCCGCCCCCGCGCTCCTCACCGACGGAGTCCTCGGCCGCGGCCTGCCCCACTTCCCCGAACCGGTGATCGACGACCCGGAACTCACCGCCGCCCTCCACCTGGCCCACACCGACCTCTCCGACCGCCACCCCGACCCCCTGGAGGTGGAGTCCCGGCTGCCGTGGCTGCTGACGGCACTGGCCCGCCGCCACTCCACCGCGCCCGCGGCGCCCGACGCGATCCCCGGCGCGGCCCGCATCGCCCACACGGTCCGGGACCGGCTGGCCGACGAACTCCTCGCCCCGCCCTCCCTCACCGACCTCGCCGCCGAACTGGGCCTCTCCCGCTACCAACTCCTGCGGGCCTTCCGTACGGCGATGGGGCTGCCGCCGTACGCCTGGCTGGCCCAGCACCGGGTGGCCCGCGCCCGCACCCTCCTGGACACCGGGCTGCGCCCCGCCGAGGTGGCCCCCCTCGTCGGCTTCGCCGACCAGGCCCATCTGACGCGCTGGTTCCGCAGGGTGCTGGGGGTGACCCCGGCGGCGTACCGCAAGGCGTAGCGACGGACTCGATCTTGTCGGGGACGCAACGACGTTCAAGACACCCCTCACCCACCCCCCGCACACTGCGCTCATGACTGCACGAGGCTGGCTGTTGTTCTCCCTGATGGGAGTGGTGTGGGGCATCCCCTACCTGCTGATCAAAGTGGCGGTGGACGCTGATCTGTCGCCGTCGACGGTGGTGTTCGTCCGCTGTGCGCTGGGCGCGGCGCTGCTGCTGCCGTTCGCGATCCGGCAGGGCGGTCTGACGGACACGGTCCGCCGCCACTGGAAGCCCATGCTGGCCTTCGCGTGTATCGAGGTCATCGGCCCGTGGTGGACCCTGACGGACGCCGAACGCCATCTGTCCAGCTCGACGGCGGGCCTGCTCATCGCCGGTGTCCCGATCGTGGGCGTGCTGCTGGCCCGCTTCTTCGGCAGCGAGGAGCATCTGGGCCCGCGCCGGATCACGGGCCTGGCCCTGGGCCTGGCCGGGGTGGGGGTGCTGACCGTCCCGCATCTCACGGGCGGCGACGCGCGCTCGCTGGGCGAGGTGTTCCTGACGGTCCTCGGCTATGCGACGGCCCCGCTGATAGCGGCCCGCCATCTACGGGACGTCCCGTCCCTGCATCTGACGGCCCCGTGCCTGGCCCTGGCGGCCCTGGTGTACGCCCCGGCGGCGGTGGTGAGCCGCCCGTCGGCGCTGCCGTCGACGGAGGTGCTCCTCGCGCTGGCGGCCCTGGGCGTGATCTGCACGGCGATCGCGTTCGTGGCGTTCCTCGAACTCATCAAGGAGGCGGGCCCGACCCGGGCGACGGTGATCACCTACGTCAATCCGGCGGTGGCCGTGGCGGCGGGCGCCCTGTTCCTGGACGAGTCCCTGACCGCGGGGACGGTCGCCGCCTTCACCCTGATCCTCCTGGGCTCCGTCCTGGCGACGGCGTCGGGCGGCGGCGGCCCGAGGCGCTCCCCGCGCCCGGTACCATGGTCCACACGGCAGACGAGCCGGGCGGACGGCCGCGTGGAGGTCCTGATGGATCTCCCCGAGGAACGTCCGGGCTCCACAGGGCAGGGTGGTGGCTAACGGCCACCCGGGGTGACCCGCGGGACAGTGCCACAGAAAACAGACCGCCGGGGACCTCGGTCCTCGGTAAGGGTGAAACGGTGGTGTAAGAGACCACCAGTGCCCAGGGTGACCTGGGCAGCTAGGTAAACCCCACCCGGAGCAAGGTCAAGAGGAGCGCCGTGAAAAGCGCTCTGCGCGGACGTTCGAGGGCTGCCCGCCCGAGTCCGCGGGTAGACCGCACGAGGCCGGTGGCAACACCGGCCCTAGATGGATGGCCGTCACTCCACCGACCGCGAGGTCCTGGAGCACAGAACCCGGCGTATGCCCCGACTCGTCTGCCGCCCTAAGGGAACGGGTTCATCCCCGGGGTCTCCTTCTCGCGGTGGCCGTTGGGTTTGCAGCCCGCGAAGGGGCCTGTCGGGTTGCGCAGGGAGTCCATGACGGGGCCGAGGTAGTCGCGGTGCCAGTTGGCGGGGCCGGTCGGCGGGGAGCCGGGGCCCGTCAGGTCCTGCCAGGCCATCCACAGCCCGTACAACTGCGCCACCGCCTCAGGGTGCTTCCACCAGCTCGGGCACCACGGGTCACTTGAGGTGACCTCACGGCCGTACACCGGGAGCACCAGATGGCGTACCCACAGGGTCAGCCGGTACAGGGCGTCGTCGTACTCGGGGCCGTCCATGTAGAGGATGAACGCCGGTCGCTGCTCCTGCGCTTCCTGCGGTCCCTCCTCCCTCTGCTCCGGCGCGAGGGTCATGCGGTGCTCCGTTCACTCGCTCACTCGGTCGCGATCACTGCCGAGCGGTCGCACAGCACTACGGCGGGCCGAGGCCCGTCGGTTCAGTCGCCGGGTGAACCGACCGGCACCGGCGCCCCGTTGTGCCTGTGGCTTCGGTCTCGCGCACTCGCGCAGGGGAAGGGGATGAGGACGACATGCCCAGGCACAGCAACCGACAGGGCCACGGCAACCGGCAGGGGGGCCGCGCTTCGTACCGCGGAGCGGCGGATCCCGCGGATTCCTACCCTGAGTCCCCACCGCCGACCTATGAAGAGGCCCTCTCCGAGGGGGTGGAGGAGTCGGTGCGGGAACCGGTCCAGGACCCGGTGTACTCGGGGCAGCAGATCTCGGCGTACGCCGACTTCACCTACACCGTTCCGGCGCCTCCCAACGCCGGTGTCGTGCCGCAGGACGCCCTCGGTCCCGTCTCGACGAGGGACTTCAGCCAGGTGGCCTACAGCACCCTCCCTTACACGGTGGGACTCGGCTTCCCTCACGGGGGCGGTCAGGAGTACGGCGGCCAGCCCTACGCCGGCCAGCCCTACGCCGGTCAGCCCTACGCCGGTCAGCCCTACGCCGGTCAGGGCGTCCGGGACGACAGGGGGCCCTACTCGGTGGCCCAGCAGGCGTCGGCGCAGCCATCCGGCGCGGCCGAGGCGTGGTACCAGGTGACCTCGTCCCGCCGTCGCCACCGGCACGGGGCCGACGCCCCGGCGCACACGACCTCATCGGCACGGTCCGGGAAGCGGCACGGCGGTGGCCGTTCGGGCCCGTCCTGAGCGGCTCGGAAGCGAGGGCAGCCATGGCCGACAGCACTCCACCTCCCCAGCGACCGAGGCGGCTGACCAAGGAGCCTCCCGGCACACGCGAGCGCCCCGAAGTCGCACTGGCGCGTGAACTGGTCGAGACCGAGTACGCGCTCAGCAACGAACGCGGCGGGGGGTTCAGGGACGCCGTACAAGAGATCGTGCAGGCGCTGCGGGACGCGTGGCGCGGACTGACGGGCCGGCTGAGGCCCGGGACGGACGAGCGGGACGCCTCCCGCGCCGGAGGCCGGGACACCGGCTCGTCCGGACGGACGGCGCCCGAGCGGGACGGGGGCGGACCGGACCGGGGTGGGCGGGACCGTGGGGCGTCTGGGGCCGAGGAGTCGCCGCAGGAGCGGCTGGCCCGGCTCGTGGACGTGATCGACCGTCTGCCGGACCCCGCGCGCAGGGCCTTCGACACCGCGCTGCTACGGCTGCTCCAGGCCGAGGGGCCGTTGCGGAACGCCTATGAGGACGGCTGGGGCAAGAAGATGCCGACCGTCTCGCACTACGCCAACCGCGCGTACGAGAGCAAGCTGACCGGCGGTGCTCCGCGCCTCGACCGGCCCCGGACGGCCCCGAGACTGCCGGACGGCCCCGCGCTGTGGGACGCCGTGGAGGCACGCCACCGGGCCGGTCAAGGGCGCGGGGCCGACGACGCCCGGCAAGAGCGGCAGCGGTTCGTGCGTGAGGCGCCGGAGGGCCAGGAGCAGCGGGACTCCTCGTCCGCCGCCGCCACCATCCGGGACCTGGAGTCGAACCAGCACTACGACGGCAACCTCTTCGCCACGACCAGGGGGGAGGAACTGCGGACCACGGCCGGTCCCAAGGTTCCCGATCCCAAGGCAGCCGATCCCAAGGCACCCGACGCCGCCCGATCCGACGCCGCCTCGCCACCGAGCCCCGTAAGCCCCGTGAGTCCAGTAAGCCCCGAGCGAAGCTCCCTGGCCGGGCCCCTCGGCGTGGCCGCGGCGCGGGACACCACCACCTCGCGGACCACCGAACGGGACCGGTCCGTGTCGCCGTCCTCGACGAACGGCCGTCAGGAACCGGCACGTTCCACCCCCCACACGCCCCAGCCGAGGAACAACTCCCCCCGGGGCCGCAGCCGCGGGTGACCTCCCGCTCCTCTCGCTCCTCCCGTCCATCCGTCCCCTCCCTTCCTCCCGCTGCCGTACCGTGACCGGACCTGCGGCACACCGGGGCCGCCGCGGTCCCGGTCCCCGGTCGCGCGTACCCCGACACTGGGGGTACCGGCGAGCGGGAGGAGACACGGAACTGATGGAGCCTCATCCGATGGTCGCCGTGGTGGCCCTGGGCGGGGCCGTCGGAGCCTGCGCCCGCTACGGCGCGGCCCTGCTGTGGCCGACCGCCGGTGACGGCTTCCCGTGGACGACGTTCTGGGTGAACGTGGCCGGCTGTGCGGTCATCGGCGTCTTCATGGTGGTCATCAGCGAGGTGTGGGCCGCCCACCGGCTGATGCGGCCCTTCTTCGGCACCGGTGTGCTGGGCGGGTTCACCACCTTCTCCGCCTACGCGGCCGACGTCCAGCGGCTCGTGGACGGCGGCCGGGTGCCGACCGGGCTGGTGTATCTGGGAGTGACGCCGCCGGCGGCGCTGACGGCGGTGTGGAGCGCGGCGTGGGTGACCCGCCGGATCGTGGCGTGGAGGCAAGCATGACGAGACTGACCGGGCGCGCGCTGCGCGTGACCATCTTCATCGGCGAGAACGACGTCTGGCACCACAAGCCGCTGTACACCGAGATCGTGCACCGTGCGCACCGGGCCGGGCTCGCGGGCGCGTCGGTGTTCCGGGGGATCGAGGGGTTCGGCGCCTCGTCGCTGGTCCACACCGCCCGGCTGCTGTCACTCAGCGAGGATCTGCCGGTCGCCGTGGTCATCGTGGACGACGAGCCCCGCGTCCGCGCGTTCCTGCCGCACCTCGACGGACTGGTCGCCGAGGGGCTGGTGATCCTGGACGACTGCGAGGTCATCCGCTACGTCGGCCGCGACCGGGAACCCGCGGGGTGAGCGGGGGATGAACTGGCTGCTGGTGATCGCCGGGGCCGCCGTCGGCGCGCCCCTGCGCTATCTGACCGATGTGGCGGTGCAGAAGCGGCACGACACCCTCTTCCCCTGGGGCACCTTCACCGTCAATGTGACCGGCTGTCTGATCCTGGGCGTGGTGACCGGTGCCGTCACGTACGGAGCGGCGTCCGGCTCGGTCCAGTTGCTGGTGGGCACCGGGCTGTGCGGGGCGCTGACCACGTACTCGACCTTCGCCTACGAGACGATGCGGCTGGCCGAGGCGGGGGCGGGGTTCTTCGCGGCGGCCAATGTGCTGGCGAGCGTGGTCGCCGGGGTCGGCGCCGCGTTCGCCGGTGCCGCCGTGGCCGCGGCGGTCTGGGCCTGAGCGACGGGCACTCGGTTGCGTCGAAGTCTGTCGACCGGCATCCGGGTAGCGGCACAATCGCCGGTATGACGATCACCACGGGCGCTCCGCTCGCGCAGGTCTCTCCCACAGCCCTCGCATGGGGGTTTCTGACGGGGGGTGTGATCGGTACGTCGCTGGCCGCCTTCGTCGTCGGCCTCGTCATCGACCGGACCCCGCTGATCGTCACCGGCGTTGCCCTGGCCGCCGCCTACGCCCTGCTCGTCTTCCTCGCCGGTCGGCCGCGGCGTGCCCGGGAGGCGGCTGTCGCGCCCAGCACGGCGCTCGCGGTGATCGAGAGCCGGGAGGCGTTCAAGGACGTGGAGAGCGACGTACCGGTGCGGTTCGTGCTCACCGTCGCACCGGACGCCGCACGCGCCTACCGCGTGGAGGTCAGCCAGGCGATCAACGTCGCCGAACTCCCCGACCACCGGCCCGGCGGGGTCCTCGTGGTCGAGTACCCGCCGGACCGGCCGTGGCAGGTGCGGATCGTGAAGCGGCCGACGCCGCACTGGGAGGAGCGGGCGGCCGGGGCCCGGATCGACCGGGCGTCCGGGCCGGTCCTGCTGAGCGCACCCCCGAACGGATCCGGCGGCGGATTCCTCACACTCCTCGGCGTGCTGCTCGGTGCCGCCGCCGTGGTCCTGCTCTTCCGCGCCGACCTGTTCGACCAGGACAGCACCGCGCGGCGCCCCGCCCAGCAGCCGTCCGTCTCCATCACCTCGTCCACCAGCACCGTGACCTCGGCGTCCGGCACGGTCACCCTCGGCCCCGGCCGGTCCATGCTCGACGACGGCGAACTGCGCCGGGCCGTCGGCTCCCTCACCGAGGACGGGGACCGGGGCACGGACCGAGGCACGGAACGCGGGGGCGCGGCACTCACCATCGTCGTGGAGGAACGCACGCTCTCCGTCGTGTTCGTGCCCAGTGACTCCCGCGCCCCGGGGTTCGATCCGGATTCCCTGCCCTACGACCGTGTCCCCGCGCTGGTCCGGGAGGCCAGGACCACCCTCGGTGTGGACTCCCCGCGGTCCTGGCGGCTCACCGCCAAGGGCGCCACCGGCTCCCTCACGCTCAGGGTCGCCGTGACCGGTCCCGGGGGCTCGGCCTGGCTGGAGGCGGACGGGCGGGGCGAGGTCGTGCGGCGCGGCCCGGCACGCTGACCGCACAGCGAACCCCGGCCGGGGACACTCCCGGGCCCGCCCCGGGCCGGGCGTGGTAGATCTGGGCACGATCGCTCGCCGTCGCAGGAGGAACGCGCATGGGCTGGTACGGGTATCTGGCGCTGTGGTGCGCGGTGTTCGGCTCGTTGGCGCTGATCGGCTACGTGCGGTCACTGGCCGGGATGACCCGGCCCCAGCGCATGGTGCGGGTCAGGGGGCGGATCGAGCGGGTGCGGGAGCCCCGGCACGGCGGTTCGCGGCGCGGCGGGATATCGGTGGTCGTCTCCTACCCCGACCCGGCCACCGGACAGGACGTCACCGTGACGAACGACGGTGAGCGGGGCGAGGCGATCTCCCTCGCCTGGCCGGGCCGGGAGGTCGAGGTCTCCTACCCGCGGGGCCGGCCGCACGCCTTCCGGCTCAGCACCCACCTCGGGGACAGCGGCCGGGGACTGTGCTGGCCGCACTTCGCGGTCTTCCTGATGTACGTCGGGGCGGTGGTCGTCGTCGCGATCGAACGGGGATGGCCGTGGGCCCTGATCGGCTCCTGCGGGGCGCTGGCGGTCCTGGCCGCCTTCTACCTCCCCGAGAACATCCGCGACACCAACCGCCGTATCCACCGGCTGTCCACCATGACCGCCGTGCCGGGACGGGTCGTCGCGGTGCTCAAGGACGTCAGCACCGACGAGGACGGCCACACCGCCACCACCCTCACCCCGGTCGTGGCGTTCACCACCGCCGACGGCCGGGCCGTCACCGCCCACATCACTTCGGAGCGGCCGGACCTGACCCGGTCCTACGGCCATGAGGTGACGGTCCATCATGTGCCGGACGACCCGGCCGTCTTCACCCTGGACCGGGTGGCCGAGCACCGCTCCCAACGGCTGGACGTCACCGTCAACGCGGCGGTGCTCGTCCTCGCCGCGGCCGCGGCCGTCCTGGGAGCCGTGCTGCTCTGACGGAGGGTGAGGGTCTCGTCGGCCTCGGTGGCCAGTCGGTGGGAGTGGGTGACGACGATGACGCACTTGTGCCGCTCGTGCGCCAACTCCTGGAAGACACGGATGATTCCGGCGGCCGTGTCTCACGGTGACGGTCACCTTCACCTGACCCCCCGGGAGACCGGGGGAGCCCCGGTCCAGTACCTCCAGCAGGTCACCTACCCGGCCATTGCTCACCGCCGCCGACGCTGCCGCAGCGGTGCCTTGCGCTCGGCCTGGACGCGTAGCTCGATGTGGGACTCGTGGGAGGTGATCCGGAACGCCTCCTCGTAGGAGGCGAGCGCCGCGCTCATCGCTCCGCCCACGGTCCCCCGTCTGCGGATCCACACGGCCAGCAGCGAGAAGAGGCCCACCACCACGGCGAGCCCACCGAACATGATCAGGAACGACAGCAGAGCGTCCATGACGGTCCAGCGTACCCATGGGCGCCGCTGAGCGGACCTGCCCCCGACCCGACCGCGGTCAGGGGCTCCGGCGGCGTGGGCCGGTGTCCGTCAGGGGGTCACCAGCTCACCGGCAGTTCGTACAGCCCCTTCAGCATGGCCTCCGACTTCCACTTCAGGGCCTCCGGCGGTACGGCCGGTTTGAGGCCGGGCAGACGCAGCAGCAGGGTCTCCAGGGCGACCTGGAGCTCCAGGCGGGCCAGCCGGGCGCCGACGCAGAAGTGGGTGCCGTGGCCGAAGCTGAGGTGCGGGGCCTCCTGCTCGCGGTCCAGGATCAGGGTGTCGGGGTCGCGGAAGACCTCCGGATCCCGGTTGGCCGCCGAGTTGTCCACCAGGACCGGCTCACCCGCGCGGACCAGGACCCCGCCCACCTCGACGTCCTCCGTCGCGTACCGGCAGAAGGTGAGCCCGTTGGGCATCGGCACGTACCGCAGCATCTCCTCGATCGCCACCGGGATCCGCTCGGGCTCCTCCCGCAGCCGCGCCATCCACTCCGGCCGTTGCAGCAGCAGATAGCCGAAGTTGGAGATCTGGTTGTACGTCGTCACGAACCCGGCGGTCAGCAACTCGGCCGCCAGCTCGAACAGTTCGTCGAAGGTGAGCCGGCCCTCGTCGTGGGCCGCGACGAGACACGTCAGCAGATCCTCGCCCGGCTCCCGGCGGCGCAGCTCGACCAGTTCGGACAGATACGCCCCGAACGCCTCCGACTCGGTCAGGAAGTCCTCGACCGTCACGGCGTGCGCCAGCATCACGTCGAGCCACTTCTGGATCCGGCGGTGGTCGTCGCCCGGCACCCCCAGCAGATCGCAGATCAGGGTGATGGTGAGCGGGAACGAGTAGTCGTTGACCAGGTCGCCGGGCGGCCCCTTCTCCTCCAGCCGGTCGATCAGCTCCACCGCGATCTCCCGCACCCGGTCCCGGAGCTGGTCGACCCGGCGGACGCTGAAGTGCTTGGCCACGATCGCCCGCAGCCGGGTGTGCTCGGGCGCGTCGGTGGACAGCAGGCCCACCCCGCTGGTGCTCAGGGGCCGCATCCGCGGCTGGTCCCGGTCCACCCCGCCCGCCAGCCCGAACCGGGGGTCGGCCAGCACGGAGCGGGCGTCCGCGTACCGGGTGACCAGCCAGGCCGGGTCCCCGTAGGGCAGCCGCACCCGGGGCAGCGGTCCGGGGCGCAGCTCGGCGTAGCGCGGAGACAGCTCCAGGCATTCAGGGGACACGAACGGATACGGGAGCGGTTCCGGGTGCGGGCTCATCAGGGGTCTCTTCCTTCCTCTGGGGACCTACGGGGATGACGACATGGGTCGGCAGCGGGCCCGACCGGTCGATGTCGGCGGTGAACTCCCTGCCGTCGTCACGGCAGACGAACTGCATGACGTGCCGGCCCGCGGCGGCGGCCCGGATGAGCCCGCCGGTGGTGGCCCACACTCCGGAGATGTAGAAGTCCTTCAGGCCCGGCAGGGCGGGGCCGTACTTCTTGACGACCTCTTCCATCGTCTCGCCGCTCTCCACGAACGGCTGCCAGCCGAGGACGGTGCCGTCGTAGTTGCCGGTGTAGCGGACCTGGGTGAGCGGGGTGGACACATCCCGCACCGACACCGCGTCCCGCAGCCCCGGGAACCGCTCCTCCAGCAGATCGAGCAGCGCGTCCCGCACCCGGTGCTTGGCCTCGTAGTACGCCTTCCCGCGCCGCACCGGCAGAGTGTGCAGCTCGGTGCCGCCACGGCTGCGGGTGCGCTGCTCGGGGCCGTCGCTCAGCTCCCGCCAGGGCTCGACGTCGCTGAAGTAGGTGACGTAGAGGACGGTGGAGTGCTCGGGGGAGAGTTCGGGGTAGTGCGTGCTGCGGAACTGGACGTTGACGCTGGGGTGGCGGATGCCGGTCAGCCGGGCGGCCTCCTCCTCGGTGAGCAGATGGGTGGTACAGGGGTCGCCCTCCGGGAAGGGTCGGCGCAGTCCGAGGAAGAGGGCGACATAGCCGGGGAAGACCATGCCGTCCTCGTCGATGACCTTGGTGTAGAGCCGCTCGTACTCCTCGGTCAGATAGCGGCCCTTCAGCAGCTTCATGGTGGTGGCGTGGCCGTCGGCGGCCGAGACCACGATGTCGGCGCGGACCTCCTCCCCGTCGCTGAGCCGCACCCCCACCGCCCGGTCGTCCTCGACCAGGATCTCCTCGACCCTGGTGTTGTAGGTGACCTCGCCGCCGAGCCGCAGATAGCGCTGCTCGATGGAGCGGGACAGACCGAGCGAGCCGCCCTCCGGCACCCCGGCCGACAGATTGGCGTGGGACGCCATCTGGAAGTAGTACGGCAGCACGGGGAACGCGGTGTGCTTCTCGTAGAGCACGAAGTTGAACGCCTCGCGCAGCAGCGGGTCCCGGAATTTCGCAGAGTAGTCCGTCATCAGGACGGTGATGGATTTCCGGATGACGTTGAAATAGGGAATGAAGGACGCCAGCATCCGGTAGCGCTCGGCCCGGCCCATCAGTCCCACCGGGGTGAGGAACGGATACACGGACAGGCATTTGCGGAATTTCCGCAGACCCGCGCAGAAATCCCGGATCCGTTTCGCGTCGACCGGTGAGATCTCCAGCAGATGCGCTTCCAGCCGGTCCGGGTCGGAGTAGAAGTACACCGCCCGGCCGTCCCGCCCGCGCACCACGTTGAACACATCGAAATGGCGCATCTGTTTGCCCTGGAGGGCGCCCAGTTCCAGCCAGATCTGGTGCATCTCGTTGCCGGGGCCGCTGCCCAGCAGCCAGCTCACACAGCAGTCGAAGGTGAAGTCGCCGCGGTCCCAGGCCGTGCAGCAGCCGCCCGGGATCTCATGCATCTCGAAGATGCGGGTCCGGTAGCCGTTCATCTGGGCGTAGCAGCCGGTGGACAGCCCGCCCAGACCGGCCCCGATGATGATCATCGTCTCCCGGCGCCGGGCCTGCTCGGACCGGCCCCGGCTCTTGTCTGGTGTGCTCAAGCTCTCCTCACCTCATGGTCTGGTCGAGCTGGGGCAGCTCGCCCAGCTTCCCGGGATGCCACGGCTGTGCGCCGCTGCTCTCCCACGCCCGGAACTCCAGTCCGAGTTCCCGGCACATGTACTGGGCGACGAACCGCCCCCCGGAGGCGACCCGGATCAGCCCGCCGCCGGTGAACCACTGGCCGGCCAGCCAGAGCCCCTCGACCCCCGGCAGCCGCAGCCGGTCCTTGTCGATCAGCTTCTGCACCACGTCGTCGGCGTCGGTGAAGGATTTCCAGGCGAGAATGCTGCCGCGCCGGTTCCCGGTGTACCGCTCGGTGGTGACCGGCGTGGCCACGTCGAGCACCTCGATCCGCTCGGCGATTCCCGGATGGTGCCGGTCCAGGAATTTCCGCATGAATTCCCCGACGACCTGTTTGCGGGCCCGGTAGGCGCGGCGGTCGGTGTGGCGCAGCGTCTTCCAGGAGTCGTAGTCGCTGAAATAGGTGCAGTGGATCACCGATTTCCCGGGCGGTGCCAGTCCGTCGGAGAACCGGGACCGCAACTGCACCACCACACTGTTCTGGAGGACCCCGGGCAGCAGCGCGCTGTCGGCGTCGGAGAGCAGATACGTCGTGCTGTGCGGGGCGTCCGGCGCCACATCCCCGTCGAAGCCGACGAACACCGACACCACCCCCGGGTAGAGCAGGTCCTCGCGCTCCACCAGCGAGTCGAAGAGCCGGTCCACCCGGGGACTTGAGTGCTGTCCGTCCAGCAGTCGGGCCACGGTGGTGGCGCCGTCGCAGGCCGCCACCACCTGGTCGGCGTAGTGCCGTTCCCCGCCGCGCAGTTCGACCCCGATGGCCCGGCCGTCCTCGACCAGGATCCGCTCCACTCGCGCCCGGTAGTCGATCCGCCCGCCGAGCCCGGTGTAGCGCTCCTCGATCGAACGGGCCAGACCCAGCGAACCGCCCTGCGGGAAGCCCGTGTTGAGCCGCTGGGCGCCCGCCATGTTGAACAGGTACGGCAGCAGCGGGAAGACCTCGTGGTCCTGGAAGAAGATGAACGGCAGCGCCCGCCGCAGGAACGGGTCCTCGAACCGCGCCGCGAACGTCTCCATCTGCGTGCCCGCCGTGCGCCGGAACAGATTCAGCGCCGGTACGACCTTCCGCGCCAGCCGGGCCTTCTCCCGCACCGTCAGCAGCGGCATCGGCTTCAGGAACGGGAACAGGTCGAGGCCGCCGAACCGGCGCAGATCCCGGCAGAACGACCGGATGGGCCGGGCGTCCGCGGGCGACAGGCCCACCAGATGCCGCTCCAGCCGGTCGGGGTCGTTGTAGAAGGACACCGTCCGGCCGTCCTCGTCGACGACCGTGTTGAACACGTCGAAGTTGCGGATCGACTTCCCGTCGAGCGCGCCCAGCTCACGCCAGATCTGATGGGCCTCGTTGCCGGGGGCCGTCCCGATCAGCCACTCGATGGTGTAGTCGAAGACGTAGCCGTCCCGGGCCCACGCCGTGCAGCAGCCGCCGGGCAGCACATGCTTCTCGAAGACCCGGGTCTCCATACCGCTCATCTGCGCGTAGCAGCCGGTGGCGAGCCCGCTGATCCCCGCCCCCACCACGATCACCCGGGGCCTGCCCCCGGACCCCCGGGTGCGGGCCTGCCACTGCGGCCGGTCACTACGGCGCATGCGACCCCGCCCCTTCGGCCACCGGGGTGGTCTGCTCGACCGCGGGCGCGGTGGCCTGCTCGATCAGCACGGCCTGCCTGCCCCCGGCGCCCGCCACCGCGCCGCCGGACCCGGTCAGCACCTCGCGCACCAGCGCCGCGTTGTGCTCCACACACCCCGGGTCCAGCATGTCGGCGTGGGCTCCGGCGCCCCGCAGCACCTCGGCGGCGGCGGTCGAGGTGCCGTGCCAGGAACCGGACTCGCCCGCCGCGTAGAACGCGGTCTTCCGCTCGTCGGAGATCACGGTGACCCGCGCCCCGACCACCCCGAGATTGGGGGTACGGCCGCAGAACTCGATGTAGTCACGGGCCTGTTCGAGGGTCTCCTCGGCCACCGCCTCGGACCCGGTGTGCTTGCGCAGATGGTCACGCAGCTCCTGTTCGAAGGCGGTGAGGTGCTCGGGGCCCGGCCGGAAGGTGCCGTCGATCCGGTACGAGTCGAGGATGACGACCTCGCTCACCGCCCGCCCGCGCCGCTCCAGTTCCTTCGCCACCTCGAAGGCCAGGTTCCCGCCGAGCGAGTAGCCGAGCAGCGCGCACGGCCCCTGCGGTCGCAGCCCGACCACCAGATCGGCGTACCGGGCGACCTTGTCGTCCTGCGCGAGGTAGTTGAACGCGACCAGCTCGTACTCCGGGAGCTGTTCCGCCAGCCGCCGGTAGACCAGCCCGTGTCCGCCGGCCGGCGGGAAGCAGAACACCGGCGGCCCCGCCTCCCGGTTGATCCGCAGAAGGGGCTGGGCGCCGGGCAGCCGGCCGGTGATGATGTCCTCGACCGTCCGCGCCATCCCGTGCAGCGTGGTCACCTTGAACAGCTGGCTGACCGGGATGCTGATACCGAACTCGCCCTGGAGGCCGTGGATCAGCTCGATCAGCTTGATGGAGCTGCCGCCCGCCTCGAAGAAGTCGTCCTGGAGCCCGGCCCGCTCCAGCCCCAGCAGGGTCCGCCAGTGGTCCGCCATCCGCGTCTCGTACAGCGTCACCGGCGGCTCGTACGCCTCCTGCCCGGTGACGAACCGGGGCTCGGGCAGCGCGCCCACGTCCACCTTGCCGTTGGCGGTCAGCGGCAGCGCGGGCAGTTCGGTGAAGGACGCCGGGATCAGATACGTCGGCAGCCGCTCCCCGAGTCGGCGGCGCAGCTCACGCCAGTCGAGCCGGGCGCCGGGCGCCGCGACCCCGTACGCGCACAGAGTGTTCTCGCCCCGCCCGTCCGGGCGGACCACCACCACCGCCTGGGCCAGTTCGGGCCACTCCGCGAGCTGCGACTCGATCTCGCCCGGCTCCACCCGGTGCCCGGCCACCTTGACCTGGGCGTCCGCCCGCCCCAGCAGATGCAGCCCGCCCGCCGCGTCCCAGCGCGCCAGGTCACCGGTGCGGTAGAGCCGTCGTACGACGCCCGCCGAGCCTCCGGTGCCTCCGGCGCCTCCGGCGACTTCCAGGCGGCGCTCCACGAACCGCTCGGCGGTCTGCTCCGGGTCGCCGAGATAGCCGAGCGCGACCCCGGCCCCGCCGATCCACAGCTCGCCCGCCACCCCCGGCGCCACCGGCTCGCCATGGGCGTCCAGGAGATACACCTCCGTACCGGGCAGCGGCCGACCGATCGGCACCATGTGCCCCGGCTCCAGCCCGTCCGCCGGACCCTCGAAATAGGTGCTGTCGATACTCGCCTCGGTCAGGCCGTACGAGTTGACCACCCGGGTCGCGGGACCCGCGAGGCCGCGCAGCCGCTCGTACTCCTCCACCTTCCAGGTGTCCGAGCCCACCGCGAGCAGCCGCATGAAGTCCAGCCGCACCCCGTCCTGCGCGCAGTGCGCCATCAGCGCGCGCACCACCGACGGCACGAACTCCGCGCAGTCCACCCCCTCGGCGCGCATCACCCCGTACAGCCGGGCCGTGTCGAACAGCAGATCCCGGTCGGCCAGCACCAGCGTCCCGCCCGAGCACAGGGCCCGCACCAGATCACCGGTGAACACGTCGAACGCGGGGCTCGCCATCTGGAGATGGACCCGTACGTCGTCCTCCAGCCGGTACTCCCGCCGCCACGCGTCGTACACCGAGGCCAGATTGCGGTGGCTGACCCGGACCGCCTTGGGGCGGCCCGTGGAACCGGAGGTGTAGATGACGTAGGCCGGGCTGTCCGGCGCCACGGCCGGTTCCGGCGCCGGGCCGGGACCGGGGGCGGTCAGCTCCGCGAGCGTCAGCACCCGCCGCTGCCCGGCGAAGCGCTCCCGCGCCCCCTCAGCCCCCTCAGCCCCTTCAGCCCCTTCAGCCACGACGACGTACGCCGCCCCCGCGTGCCCCGTCAGGAACGCCAGCCGGTCGTCCGGGTTGCCCGGGTCGAGCGGCAGATAGGCGCCGCCCGCCCGCAGCACCGCCAGCAGCGCCACGATCAGCTCCGGCGACTTCTCCATGCAGACGGCGACCACCGTGCCTGCGCCGACACCCCGTTCACGCAGCCGCCCGGCCGCGCGCCCGCTCCGCCGCTCCAACTCGCCGTAGGTCAGCCCCCCGGCGCTCCCCGGGACCCGCACCGCGAGCGCGTCGGGCCGCTCGGCCGCCCGGCGGACGATCAGCTCGTGCACCGGCACCCCGGACCCGGCGGCCGGGCGATCGGCGCCGCTCCAGCCGGACAGGATCGCCCGCCGCTCCGGAGCGCCCAGCAGCTCCAGCCGGGCCGCCGGACGGGACGCGGGGGAGCGGGTCAGGGCGTCCAGGAGCTGGACGTAGTGCGTGGCCAGCCGGCGCATCGTCGCCGGCAGGAACAGGTCGGTGTTGTACTTGAACACACAGTGGAAACGGCGCTCCGCCTCGTCCTCGTACACCGACAGCGTCAGATCGAACTGGCCCTCCTCCTCGGGCAGTTCGATGTACTCCAGGCGGTAGCCGTACTTCTGGTTGGCGACCTTGTGGGTGAGCAGGATGAACATCGCCTGGAACACCGCCGAGCGGCTCGGGTCGTGCTGGAGCCCCAGCTCCTCCACCAGCAGCACGAACGGGTACTCCTGGTGGTCGAGCCCGCCCAGCACCACCTCCCGCACCCGCTGGAGCAACTCCTCCACCGACGGCCCGTCACCCAGGTGCACATGGAGCGGCAGCGGGTTGACGAAATAACCGTAGACCGAGGAGAACTCCTCCTGGGTACGGCCCGTCACCGGGCTGCCGACGATGATGTCGTCCTGCCCGGAGTAGCGGTGCAGCAGCACGTAGTAGGCGCTCAGCAGCACCATGAACACGGTGACGTTGTGCTCCCGGGCCACCGCGTGCACCCGGGCGCTCAGCTCCTCGTCCAGCACGAAGAACTCCGACGCCCCGTTGTGGGTCTGCACCGGCGGGCGCGGCTTGTCGGTCGGCAGGTCGAGCACCGGCACCGACGCCGGCAGATGCCCCTTCCAGTACTCCAGCATCCGGCGCGCGTCCGGCCCGGCCAGCAGCCGGTTCTGCCAGTTCAGGAAGTCGAGGTAGCGGGCCGCGACCGGCGGCAGCGCGGGCGTACGGCCCTGGCGCAGCGTCTCGTAGACCGCGAGGAGTTCCTCGATGAACGTGAAGGTGGAGATCGCGTCCGAGATGATGTGGTGCACGGCCTTCATCAGCACCCACCGGTCCGGGCCGCGCCGGAACAGCCGCAGCCGGATCAGCGGATCGCGCTCCAGGTCGTACGGCTTGCGGTACTCGCGCACGATCAGCGCGTGGATGTCGTCCCACGGCACGCTCTCGACATCGAACAGCGCGGTGTCCTGGCGCAGCGCGGCCTCGGCGGCGGGCGCCACCACCTGCACCGGCTGACCCTCCTCGTGGACGAAGTTCGCGCGCAGACTCGGATGCCGCTCGATCAGCGTGCGGAACGCCTCGAACATCAGCTCCGGGTCGAGCGCGACCCGCACCTCCACCGCCCCGCCGATGTTGTAGGCGAACCCGTCGGGGTTGAGCTGCTTGAGGAACCAGAGCGCCTTCTGGTTCTGGGTGAGCGGATGCCGTCCCTCGTCCTCGTACCGCTCGACCACCGCCCCGCCCTCGCCCGCGCCCGTGTCGGCCGCGACCAGTTCCGCGATGCCCTCGTGGAGCTTGTCGACCAGCTCGCCGACCGGGGCGCTGCCCAGCAGCGTGACCACCGGCAGCGCCAGCCCCAGTTCGGCGTGGACCCGTGAGCGCAGCTCCATCGCCAGCAGCGAGTCCAGGCCCAGCGCGCCCAGCGCCGCCCCCGGCTCGACCTGTTCGGCGCCGACCCGCAGCACCCCGGCGACCACCGCCGTGAACCGCTCGGCCACCAGCGCCCGCCGCGCCGACCCGTCCGCCGACCGGAACGCGTCCAGGAAGCTGCTCTGCTCACCGTTCGCGGCGCCCGAGCCGCCCCGCTCGGCGGCCAGCTCGGCCACCAGCGGCGGCGGGGTGCCGTACCAGGCCAGGAAGACCGGCCAGTCCACCACGGTCGCCACCAGCAACTGCGCCCGGTCCTGCCCGATGACCCGCTCCAGCACGGTCATCCCCGCGTCCGGCGACAGCGAACTCATGCCCCGCACGGCACGGTAGTGCTCGATGAGCCCCAGCTCCTCGATCATGCCGGTCGCCCACGGCCCCCAGTCCAGGCTCAGCCCGGGCAGCCCGCGCGCCCGCCGGTGGTGGGCCAGCGCGTCCAGGAAGGCGTTGCCCGCCGCGTAGTTGGTCTGCCCGGCGGTGGTCAGCAGCGCGGCGATCGAGGAGAACAGCACGAAGTGGTCGAGGGGCTCGTCGCGCAACTGCCGGTGCAGCGCGTACGCGCCGAGCACCTTCGGGTCGTGGACCGCCTGGAACGTCTCCCGGTCCATCTCCGGCAGCAGCGTGTCCCGGACCTGCCCCGCCAGATGGAACACGCCCCGGATCGGCGGCGCCTCCCGCCGCCGGTACTGCGCGAGCCACCCCGCGAGGGCCCGCTCGTCGCTCACGTCGAGCGGCGCGAGCACCGGCTGCGCCCCGAGCGCCTCCAGCTCCCGTACGAAGGCGATGCCCCGCCCCGCCGCCGACCGCGGGTCGGTCTCCCGCCAGTGCTCCCGCTCCGGCAGCCGGGTCCGGCCGACCAGGATCAGCCGCCGCGCCCCCCAGCCGACCAGCGCCCGGCACAGCAGCCGCCCCAGCGCGCCGAAGGCACCGGTGACCAGATACGCCCCGTCGGCGCGCAGCCTGAGCGGCAGCGGGCGGGTCAGTCCGGAGGCCGGGGCGAGCCGGCTGGTGAACCGGCGCCCGCCGCGCAGCGCGATCTCGTCGTCGACGTCGTCGGCGGTCAGCTCCCGCAGCAGCGCCACGGCCCGCGCCGCCCGGTCCGCCGGGGCGTGCTCCAGGTCGATCAGCTTCCCGCGCCGCCCGGACAGCTCCTGCTGCCACAGCACCCGTCCGATGCCCCAGGCCGGGGCGCCCAGCGGCTCGACCGGATCCCCCGGTACGACCGCCTGGCTGCCGCGCGTGACGATGTGCAGCCGGCCGTCGCCGGGCAGCGCCTGCGCGAGCGCGATCAGCGAGTAGCCGCCGGTCCCGGACAGCGCGCGCAGGGCGTCGGCGTCACCCACCGCGTCGAACGCGGGCAGATCGAGGTTCCACAGATGGACGACCTGCTCGTACCTGACCGGACCGGCCGCCTCCAGCTCCGCGAACAGCCGCTCCAGATCGGCCGCCGAGCCCGGCCGCACCGTCGACTCCCGCAGCCCGGCGGCGAGGGAGTAGGCGTCGCCCGGCCGGACGAGGTGGGCGACGCCGCCGCGCGCGGTGATCAGCGCGGCCAGTTCGTCCGCCACACCCTGCGCGTCGGCCAGCAGCAGGCAGTTCGGGGCCGTCGGGGGCCCGTCGTCCAGGTGCGGGGTGTCGACCCAGGTGACATCGGCCAGCCAGGAGTCGACCGTGTGCAGACCGACGGCCGCGGACACCTGCTCGACATCGGCGGCGCGGAAGCCGCTGATCCGGCCGAGGGGGTGGCCGTCGTCGTCGTGGACAGCGATGTCACCGACGAGTTCACCGGCGGACTCGTGCGTGACCACGGCGTGCGCCCACAGCGGGCGGTCGCCGACGGCGGCCATCCGGATCTCGCCGATCGACAGCGGCAGCCGGATACCGCCGCCCCCGTCGGCGGGGTCGGCCACGAGCCGGGGGGTCAGCAGGGTCTGGAAGCAGGCGTCCAGCAGCACCGGGTGCATATGGTGCCCGGCGGCGTCGTCGCCGATCGGGTCCGTCGGCCGGATCCGGGCCAGCGCCTCGCCGGGGCCGACCCACACCTCCTCGATGCCCTGGAACGCCGGACCGTAGTGGTAGCCAAGGCCGGCGAGGGCCGCGTAGCAGTCGGGGCCGTCGAACCGGCGCAGCCCGCGCGCCCGGAGCGCCGCGGTGTCGAGCCGCTCCCGGCCCGTCGCGCGCTGTCCGGCGCGGATCACCCCGCGGGCGTGCACGACCGGCTCCCGGCCCTCCTCGGTGGGCAGGGTGGCCACGGTGAACGCGGCGCTGCCGGGGGAGAAGCCGAGCTGTACGGCGGTGGCCCCCTCGGCGTCGGAGTCGCTGAGGAACAGCGCCTTGCGCAGCTCCAGATCGGCGATCACGGCCTCGCCGCCGCCGGTCATCGCGCGTACCGCCTGGGTCGCCATCTCCACGTAACCCGCCGCCGGGAAGAGGGCGTTGCCCTGGATGCGGTGGTCGCGCAGGTACGGCAGGGCCTCGGTGTCGAGCCGGGCCTCCCAGGCCGGTTCCGCCGTGGCCAGCCGACGGCCCAGCAGGGGGTGGTCACGGCGGCCGAGGCGGATCTGCTCGACCGGCGCCGGCTCGGTCCAGTGCCGGTCCCGCCGCCACGGGTAGCGGGGCAGCGGCACCGGCCGCCCGCGCGGGTGCAGCACCGACCAGTCGATGTCCACGCCCAGGTTGTGCAGGGTCGCGAGGGACAGGGCGAACCGTTCGCGCTCCGCCTCCTGGCGCCGGATCGAGGGCACGCTGTGCCCCTCGGCGCCCCGCGCGTCCAGGCATTCGGCGATCGAGTGCCCCAGCACCGGGTGCGGACCGACCTCCAGGAACAGCCCGTAGCCGTCGTCGACCAGCCGGTCGACCGCGTCCCGGAACCGCACGCTGTCGCGCACATTGCGCCACCAGTACTCCGCGTCCAGCTCCGGCCCCTCGGCCCGTCCCCGCTCCGCCGCGGCCGGACCGCCCGTCAGATACAGCGGCACCCGCGCCGCGCGCGGCGCCAGCCCGGCGAGCGACGCCAGCAGTTCGTCCTTGATCGGGTCCATGCGCGGGCTGTGGTACGGCACCCGCACGGTCAGGAACCGGGCGAAGACGTCCTCGGCCCCGAGGCCCGCCGCCAGTTCCGCGAGCGCCTCCTCGTCCCCGGCGAGGGTGATCGCCGTCGGACTGTTCACGGCGGCCACCGACACCCGGTCCGCGTACGGCTCCACCCAGCGCCGGGCCTCCGCCTCGGAGAGGCTCACCGCCAGCATCGTCCCGGTGCCCACCAGCTTCTGCTGGAGCCGGCTGCGGTGCACGACGACCGTGACGGCCTCCCGCAGCGTGTAGACCCCGGCCTCGTGGAACGCGGCGACCTCGCCGGTGCTGTGCCCGACGACCGCGTCCGGGGTCACGCCCCGGCTGCGCCACAGGGCCGCGAGCCCCACCTGGACGGCGAAGTTGGCGGGCTGCGCCAGCCAGGTCTCGCCCATCTTCGAGTCGGCCTCGTCGGCGGACAGCTCCTCCACCAGCGACCAGCCGGTCAGGTCCCGGATCTCCCGGTCGCACTCCTCGACGGCCGCGCGGTACACCGGTTCGGTCGCGAACAGCTCCCGGCCCATGGCCCACCACTGCGGGCCCATCCCGGTGAACACCCACACCAGCCGGGTGTCCTCGCGCCGCTGCCCGGTCAGCACCCGCGGGTGCGGCTCGCCGCGCCCGTACGCGTCGAGCGCCTCGGCCAGCGCCTCGGGGGAGTCGTGCACGACCGACAGCCGCGCTTCGAGGTGCTGCCGTCTGCGGGCCAGCGTGAACCCGAGGTCGGCCGGGTCGGTGCCCCGGTCCAGTTCGGCGCGGATCCCGGCGGCGGCCCGGGGCAGCAGCGAGGCGTCCCGGGTGGTCAGCGGGAGGACGGAGTACGCCGGTACGGCCGGTACGGCGTCGGTGCCGGTGTCGGTGCCGGTGTCGGTGCCGGTGTACGGGCTGTGGCGCTCGTGGTCCCTCGGGGGCGCGGCCTCCAGCAGCACATGCGCGTTGGTCCCGCCGAACCCGAAGGAGTTGACCCCGGCCCGCGCGGGTCCCTCGTGTGCGGGCCAGTCCACCACCCGGGTCGGGATCTCGTACGGCAGGGCGGCGAGGTCGATCGCCGGGTTCAGCCGCTCCAGGTTGATGTGCGGGGGGATCTTGCGGTGTTCGAGGCTGAGCGCGGTCTTGATGAGCCCGGCGATCCCGGCGGCCGACTCGGTGTGCCCGATGTTGGTCTTGACCGACCCCACGTAGCAGGCGGCGCCCGGCGTCCGGCCCAGCGACAGGGCCCGGCCCAGCGCCTCGGCCTCGATGGGGTCGCCGACCGGGGTGGACGTGCCGTGCGCCTCGACGTACTGGAGGCTGCCGGGGGCGATCCCGGCCTCGGCGCAGACCCGCCGGATCAGGGTGACCTGGGCGTCGGCGCTGGGCACGGTGATGCCGTTGGTCCGGCCGTCCTGGTTGACGCCGCTGCCGATGATCACGGCGTGCACCGGGTCGCCGTCGCGCAGGGCGTCGTCGAGGCGCTTGAGGGCGATCATGCCGACGCCCTCGGCCCGCACATAGCCGTCGGCGGCGGCGTCGAAGGTGCGGGAGCGGCCCTCGGGGGAGAGGAAGCCGCCCTTGGTCTCGGCGATGGTGTACTGCGGCGCCATGTGCAGCAGCGTGCCGCCCGCGAGGGCGAGGCCGGTCTCGCGGCGGCTCAGGCTCTGGCAGGCCAGATGGACCGCCACCAGCGACGAACTGCACGCCGTGTCCAGGGAGACACTGGGGCCGCGGAAGTCGAAGCAGTACGAGACCCGGTTCGACACCATCGTCATCATCGTGCCGGTCGCGGTGTGCGCGGCCAGTGTCTCGAAGCCCAGGTCGGCGAACTGGAGGATCTTGTAGTCCAGGGTGAAGGCGCCGACGTAGACGCCGACGTCCTGCCCGGCCAGTTCGCCCGGCTTCTGCCCGCCGTCCTCCAGCGCCTCCCAGGCCACCTCCAGCACCTTGCGCTGCTGGGGGTCCATGTGCGCGGCCTCGCGCGGGCTGATGCCGAAGAACGCGGGGTCGAACTCGTCGAACCCGTCGATGTATCCGCCGCGCCCGCCGACCAGGCGGCCCGGTTTGGACTTGTCACGGGCGCCGAGGGTCGTCGTGTCGTAACGGTCTCTGGGTGTCGGTGTGATGCAGTCTTTGCCGTCGATCAGGTTCTGCCAGTACGTCCGGTGGTCGGAGGCACCACCGGGCAGCCGACAGCCGATGCCGATGATCGCGATCTTCTCGCGTCCGGTGTCGCGTCCGACGTCGGTCGTCGTGGCGGGAGCGGCGGAGGCGGCGGGGGCGGCGGTAGGGGCAGCGGCGTTCTGGGTGACGGCGTCGCATGGATCCGACATGGCCGAGTCCTTCGGGTGTCTGGGCGGGCCGGCCCACCTCGTGAGGCAGGGCGGCGCGCGGGAAAAGGGCAGGGCGACGGCCCGGTCGCGGCGGAAGCCGGCCGCGGCGGGCGGGAGGTTCTGACGGGGGCGCGTGCTACGGGGCGGGTCCCTCACCGGGGCCGGGTGCCGCACGGGCCGGGGGTCCCGGCACGGACGGGCGTCCCGGCGCGGACGGGTGCCTCGTACGCGACGACTGGTGTCCGAAGTGGCGCGGTGTCAGGTCGTGGGGCCTCGCCAGAACTGGGCGTGGCTGGCGAAGACGGCCCCGGTCCTCGGGAAGGAGGCGGGGGCGGACAGACCCACGGCGCGCGGCTTCCGGTCCGGAAACCAGGTGTAGCTGCCGAATATTCGGTCCCAGACGGCCAGGTCCGAGCCGTAGTGACCGGCTTCCGTGAGGTCCGTGCTGTGGTGCAGCCGGTGCTGTTCCGGGCTGGCCAGCAGCAGATTGAACCGGCCGAGGCGCACATCGACGTTCGCGTGGATGAAGTACCCCTGGGTGATGACGAAGAGGCCCGTCGCGAACACGGTCGCCGACGAGAAGCCGAGCAGGCTCAGCGACAGTTGGACGAAGGTCTGGGCGACGAACACGTCCCCCACGTGGTTGACGCCGTTGTTGGCGACGTTGACCTTCTCCGGGACGTGGTGCACCCCGTGCAGCCGCCACAGCAGCGGCACGGTGTGGCCCAGGCGGTGCACCGCGTAACTGGCCAGCGAGCCCACCAGCAGCGCCAGCGGGATCTCCACGGCCAGCGGCGCCCTCGGTTCGCCCGGCGACAGGAGACCCACGAGGGCGTCCACGAACTGCTGGGCGACGACGCTGCCGACCATGGTGAGCAGGAAGTAGACGCCGTACCAGCCCCATTCACGGGTGGTCGGGTGCCAGGAGCGGTCGTAGGGGATCGCTCGTTCCAGGATCATGAGATAGGCGATCACGCCGTACTGGAACGCCGTCGTGGACAGTGCCCGGTCGAGGCCGAGCACGAGCACCGCGGTCGCGGTGGCGACGGTCGCGAGGAGCAGCAGGGGGTACGCAACACGACGCGTCCACACGGGCGTTGCACCCCCCATCCCTCATCCCCTCGTCCCCGTAGTTCCTCGCTTCGTAACTGCCCTATGTGGATTTCGGTAATCATGTGACGACTAAGAGTGATCATATGATCTTTGGGTGGGTGTGGCCCCTTCTGGGGGGACGGGAGTTCGAACGCGGTCGGGAGGCCCTTCGCCGTGCTCGCCGCCGCAAACCGGCCATTCCTCCGAGGAGTTGTCCGACGGCACGCCGCTGACGGACGATCACCGGTTCCCGAGCGGTTAGGATCACGGCATGGTCACGGCTCGGGCGTCCCGGCGCAGGTTCGCGAACCGGCTCCGCGTCGGTCCGTCGCTGCGGCTGTCGGCCCTGGTCGTCCTGCTCCTCGGGATCCTCGTCAGCCACGGTATGCAGGCCGAGGGCGCCGGCGGCCATCTCGGCATCGCCGCGAGCGCGCCCGCGACGGCCCCGGCGCCGACGGACGGGGACACCGGCCACCCGCACGACAGCGACCCGTCCCACCCGGACGAGCGCTGTCTGTCCGGCCAGCCCCAGCAGAGCGCGGGCACGGCCCACGTACCGCCGTGCCTCCCCCGTTCGGTTCGCGAATCCGACCGGGCGGACAGCCATGCCGCGCCCCCGGGCGGACCCGCCACGGCCGCCCCCGCGCACGGCACCTCACCCGTCGCCCTGATAGCGGCCTCCTTGGTGCGGCAGGTCTAGGAGACCCTCCCCGCCCGTCCATCGCGGCGGGCCCCGAGCGTTCTCCGACGGGCCACCGGCAGCCCCGGTCCGGCCCACCCCCCACCCATGCCCGCGCCCGTCCCCGCCCTCCGGCGGCGGCACGGCACGCGGCGCGGAGGACCACCCTGTGCCGACCCCCCGACTCCCGCACGCCTCCCGCAGGCTCCTCGCCCTGATCCGCGGCGCCCTCGTCACGGCGCTCGTGCTCTGCTCCGTGCTGCACGGACTGCCCGACGAACACGGCACCCCCGCGACGCCGCCCCCCGTCGCCGGTTCCGCGCCGCTCGCCTCGGACGGGCAGCCGCACCACCCGCACGCCCCGCACGGCGCCGACACCTGCGCCGCCGACCTGGTCGTCCGCACCACCGAGCAGTCCGCCGAGGAACGCACCCCCGGCGAACCCGACGCCCCCGCGCCACGCGCCACCGCGGCCCGGACCCTCGTACCCCCGCTCCCGCGACGGGACGCGCCCGGACGGCGCGGCACCCGCACCGGACGCGCGGCCCTCGCCCGCACCTCCCGCTGGCGGATCTAGACCCTCCGCCCGCAGCCGGCCCGGCCTCCCGGGCCCCGGCTGCCGCGCGCCCGGACACCTCCACGCAGGACGCCACCGCCGAGCCATGGCACCGAGCCACGGCGGACGGCTCCGTTCCGTCGTCCCGGGCCGCGAGATGACACCGCATCCGCATTCACCGTCATCGAGCGAGAGTGAACCCACAGACATGCATTCCCTGACCAAGACCTCGGCCCGTGCCACGACCGGCACCGCCGACGCACCCGGCCGTTCCGCGCTGTCCGGACTGGTCGGCAACACCCCGCTGCTGCGGGTGTCGAAGCCGCTGGCCCCGGCCGGACGCGGCTTCTGGGCGAAGCTGGAGGGCTTCAACCCCGGCGGCATCAAGGACCGTCCCGGCCTGCACATGGTGGAGCGCGCCCGCGCCCGCGGCGATCTGCGCCCCGGCGGACGGATCATCGAGTCCACGAGCGGCACCCTCGGCCTCGGCCTGGCGCTGGCCGGGATGGTCCACGGCCACCCGGTCACCCTCGTCACCGACCCCGGCCTGGAACTCTCCATGACCCGGCTGCTGACGGCGTACGGCGCCCAGGTCAACGTGGTCGCCGAGCCGCACCCCACCGGCGGCTGGCAGCAGGCCCGCCGGGACCGGGTGGCCCGGCTCCTGGAGCAGCACCCCGGCTCCTGGTGCCCCGACCAGTACGGCAACCCCGACAACGTCGCCGCCTACACCCCCCTCGCCCTCGAACTCGCCGCCGAACTCGGCCACATCGACGTCCTGGTGTGCAGCGTCGGCACGGGCGGGCACTCCGCGGGCGTCTCCCGCGTGCTGCGCCAGCTCTACCCCGAGCTGACCGTCGTGGGCGTGGACACCACCGGCTCGACCATCTTCGGCCAGCCCGCCCGGCCCCGGCTGATGCGCGGGCTCGGTTCCAGCATCCATCCGCGCAATGTCGCCTACGAGCAGTTCTCCGAGGTGCACTGGGTCGCCCCGCACGAGGCCGTGTGGACCTGCCGCCAACTCGCCTCCTCGCACTACGCCACCGGCGGCTGGAGCGTCGGCGCGGTCGCGCTGGTGGCCGGCTGGCTGGCCCGGACGATGCCGGCGGACGCCCGGATCGTCGCCGTCTTCCCCGACGGACCGCAGCGCTACCTCGGCACGGTCTACGACGACGACTACTGCGCCGCGCACGGCCTGCTGGCCGGACCGCCCGCCCCCGAGCCCGAACTGATCGGCCGGCTCGGCGAGAAGGAGGTCACCCGCTGGACCCGCTGCACCGCCGTCGTCGACCCCCTCACCCTGGAGGAGCGCGACGAGCCGGGCGAGCGGGACGGGCGGCCGGGCGCGGAGGCGGCCGGAGAGGCGGCGGGCCGGTGAGGGGGACGCTCGGTCAGCTGCGGTCCTACGACCGCGGCGTACGGCTCCTGATGGCGAACCAGTTCACCATCAACCTCGGCTTTTACATGCTGATGCCCTACCTCGCGGCGCATCTGTCCGGCACCCTCGGGCTGGCCGGATGGATCGTCGGACTGGTCCTCGGCGTACGGAACTTCAGCCAGCAGGGCATGTTCCTGCTCGGCGGGACGCTCGCCGACCGGTTCGGCTACAAGCCGCTGATCGTCGCCGGGTGCGTGCTGCGCACCGCCGGGTTCGCGACCCTCGGGCTGGTGGACTCGCTGCCCGCGCTGCTCGCCGCGTCGGCGGCCACCGGACTGGCCGGGGCGCTCTTCAACCCGGCGGTACGGGCGTATCTCGCGGCCGGGGCCGGTCAGGAGCGCAGGGTGGAGGCGTTCGCGCTGTTCAACGTCTTCTACCAGGCGGGCATCCTGCTCGGACCGCTGGTGGGCATGGTGCTGACCGGCGTGGACTTCCGGATCACCTGCCTGGTGTCGGCCGGGATCTTCGCGGTGCTCAGCGTCGTCCAGATCCGGGCGCTGCCCCCGCGCCGCGCCCGCACGCCGGGGACGGCGGAGGGGGAGAAGGGCCGGGGGGTGCTCGCGCAGTGGCGCGGGATCCTCGCCAACCGCCCGTTCCTGCTCTTCTCCGCCGCGATGATCGGCTCCTACGTGCTGACCTTCCAGGTGTATCTGGCGCTGCCGCTGGAGGTACGGCGGCTCGGCGGCGAGGGGGAGGCCGGGACGGCGGCGGTGGCCGTGCTGTTCGCGGTGTCCGGGCTGAGCACGATCGTCGGGCAGACCAGGGTCACCGCGTGGTGCGCGGCGCGCTGCGCCCCCGGACAGGCGCTGGTGCTCGGACTCGCGGTGATGGGGCTGGCCTTCGTGCCGCTGCTGCTCGCCACCGCCGTGCCCGTGCCGGAGCCGGGGGCCGGGCGATGGCTGCTCGCCGCCGTGCCGCCGACCCTGGCCGCGCTGCTGCTGGCCGTCGGCACGATGATCGCCTACCCGTTCGAGATGGACACCATCGTGCGGCTCTCCGGCGACCGGCTCGTGGCCACCCACTACGGCCTCTACAACACCATCTGCGGTATCGGCATCACCGTCGGCAACCTGGCCACCGGCGCCGCTCTCGACGCCGCCCGCGCCGCGGGCCTGCCCGCCCTGCCCTGGCTCGCCCTGAGCGCGCTGGGCGCGGCCTGCGCGGCGGCCCTGTACGGGCTGCACCGCACGGGACGGCTCGCGCAACAGCCGCCCAAGGGGGCGCCGTTGACCGTGTGACCGGACGCCGCCCCCGCGGTCACGGCGCCTGTCCGGACCCGCTCCCCACGGACCGGGTCCGGACCCGCTCCAGATGACCGGCGAAGACCGCGGGGGCGTCGGGGGTCAGGGAGCGCAGGGCGACCAGGGCGGTGATGGCCACGTCGCAGAGTTCGGCGCCCACGTCGTCCCAGGTGTGGGTGACGCCCTTGCGCGGGTTCTGGCCGATCGCGCCGATCGCCGCCTGGGCGACCTCGCCGACCTCCTCCTGAAGCTTCAGCAACCGCAGCAGCAGGTCCGCGCGGTCGCCCTCGCGGCCCTGCTCCAGCCAGCCGTGCAGGGCGTCCACGGCCACCCAGAGACCGTCCGCGCCGGTTGCATCGTCCGCGCCGGCTGTGTCGTCCGTACCGGCTGCATCGTCCGCGCCGGCTGCATCGTCCGCGCCGGCTGTCTCGTCCGTACCGGCTGCCCCGGCTGCCCCGGCTGTGTCGTCCGTACCGCCCGTCCCGGCCGTGCTGCCCGTCCCGGCCGTGCTGCCTGTCCCGGCCGTGCTGCCTGTCCCGGCCGTGCTGCCTGTCCCGGCCGTGCTGCCTGTCCCGGCCGTGCTGCCTGTCCCGGCCGTGCTGCCCGTCCCGTCCGCCCCGTCCGTCCCGGCCCCCGTGTCCCGTGTCGTCGTGTTCCGTTCGTCCATGGGCGCAGCCTGTCAGGTGCCGCTGACAGTCCCGCCGGGACGGCCGGCCGGCCGGCGGTCCGCCGGGTGGGGTCACTCGCCCGCCAGGGCGTCCCGCTCGTCGAACAGGGCCTCCTGCTCGCCGACCGTCTCCCGGCGCAGCCGCCGGGTCCGCAGACCGACCACCACCGCCGTCACCGCCGCCGTCGTCCCCAGCGCCGCGGGCACCATCCAGCCCCGGTCCAGGGTGTGGCCCAGCGCGTGGTCCAGGGAGAGCCGGCCGGGTCCCGCGACCCCGAGTCCGGTCGCGGCCAGGCCCAGCGCGGCGGCGTACTCGTAGCCGCCGTCCTGGACGAAGAAGCCGTTCGGCGTGTGCACGGCCGCCGCGCCCGTCATCGCCCCGGCCGCCGCCGCGCCCGCCGCCGGGGTCGCGAGGCCCAGGGCCAGCAGGGTCCCGCCGCCCGCCTCCGCGAGGCCCGCGGCGATCGCGCTCCGGCGGCCCGGCCGGTAGCCGACGGACTCCATGAACTGCCCGGTGCCCTCGATCCCATGGCCGCCGAACCAGCCCAGCAGCTTCTGCGCGCCGTGCGCGGCCAGCAGGCCGCCGGTGCTCAGCCGGAGCAGCAGCAGTCCCAGATCACGTCGGTCGTAACAGGTCACGATGGCTCCCGGGGCGGGGCGGGCGCTCGGGTCGGCCCGGTCCCTCCACCGTCGCACCGGCGCCCCCGCCCCGGCTCCCCCGGCAGTCCGTTCGGGTGGCGGGTCCGGTCGGCCGGTCCGGGTGGCGGCGCCCGGTGGGCGGTGTGACGCTGCCGCTATGACGATTCAGACCGCCAAGCTCAGCGATCCGGCCGTCCGCGCGTTCGTCACCGCCGTGAACGCCCACGACCGGCACGCCTTCCTGGCCCTGCTCACCCCCGACGCCACGATGTCCGACGACGGTTCCGACCGGGATCTGGACGACTGGATCGACCGGGAGATCTTCTCCTCCAACGGCCATCTGGACGTCGAGTCCGACAGCGGTCGCTCGGTCGTCGCCCGCTACCGCAACGACACCTGGGGCGAGATGCGCACCCGCTGGCGCTTCGTGGTGGAGCCGGACGGCCACATCTCGCGGTTCGAGACGGGTCAAGCCTGAGCGGTCCTACCGGGCCCCGGCGCGGTCTGCTGACGGCAGGGCTGGCGCGGCCGTCCCATGCACCGGTGCGTCCCTCGCGGTCGTGCGAGGTCCACCCCCTCCCGGGTCACGGGACGGCCGCCTCCCCCCTTCGAGCGGGCCACGGACACGCCCTCTTGGAGCCGGACACGGAGGACCGGACCCCCAAGTGTGAAGCTCTGGTGAGGGAAAGTTGAGCACAGGGGCGTCATCGGCCGCAATACCGCGGACCGGACGGCTCCGGTTGAACGGCCCGGACACCCGCCTGACCCGGCTACCGGGCCCCGCCCAGGAAGGGGCCCCACCCGGCCTCTCGCCTCACCCCCGCCCCACGTACGGCATCGTCGTCGCCAACACGGTCGCGAACTGCACGTTCGCCTCCAGCGGCAGCTCCGCCATGTGCCGTACCGTCCGGGCCACGTCCGCCGCGTCCATCACCGGCTCCGGCGCCACCGAGCCGTCCGCCTGGAGCGCGCCGGTCTGCATCGACGCGGTCATGTCGGTCGCCGCGTTGCCGATGTCGATCTGGCCGACGGCGATGCCGTACGGACGGCCGTCCAGGGACAGGGACTTGGTCAGTCCGGTCAGCGCGTGCTTGGTGGCCGTGTAGGCGACCGAGTGGGGGCGGGGCGCGTGGGCGCTGATCGAGCCGTTGTTGATGATCCGGCCGCCGCGCGGGTCCTGCTCCTTCATCTGCCGGAACGCCGCCTGCGCGCACAGGAACGCCCCGTTGAGGTTGGTGTCCACCACATGCCGCCAGGCCGTGTACGGCAACTCCTCGACCGGCACCCCGCCGGGCCCGAACGTGCCCGCGTTGTTGAACAGCAGATCCAGCCGCCCGAACCGGCCGACCGTCGCCGAGAACAGCGCGGCCACCTCCTCCGGGCGGGCCACATCGGTGCGGACGGCGAGGGCGGCGCCCTCCGGCACCAGCGCCGCCGTCTCCTCCAGGGGCCCGGGGCGCCGCCCCGCCAGCGCCACCGACCACCCGGCGCGCAGCAGTTCGACGGCGACCGCCCGCCCGATCCCGGAGCCCGCCCCGGTCACGACGGCGCTGCGCGGACCTTCCGGGCGCCCCGCGCCTTCCCCGGCGTTTTTGACCTCATGGGTATCCATGGCCCCGGAGGCTACGGGAACCCCGCCCCCGGTCCGCGGCTCAGGCGGGCGCGCGATCCCCGGTGAGGTCCGCCTCCGGCCGGCCGCCGGGGGCCTCGCCCGGATAGCGGACCCCGATCCGCTCCCGGACCGCGTCGAGCGTCCGCATCACCGCGAGCGTGCCCGCCAGCGGCACCAGCGGGGACTCCTTCTCCCCGGCCCGCAGCGCGCGCATCACCTCACGGGCCTCGTGCTTGAGCGTGGAGCGCGGCCCGTCCGCCGGGCCGGGGACGAACTCCTCCGGGTCACGGCCCGCCCGGTGCAGCACCAGCCGTTCCGGATGGAAGAAACCTTCCGGTATGTCGATCCGGCCCAGCGAGCCGGTCACCGACGCGGTGGTGCCGGTGGCGCCGACGAGCGAGCAGTGCAGCGTGGCCAGCGCCCCGCTCTCCCACGACAGGACCGCCCCCGTCTGGAGGTCGACGCCCTCGTCCGAGAGGACCGCGCTCGCCGTGATCCCGTCCGGCTCGCCCAGCAGCAACTGCGCGAACGACACCGGGTACACCCCGAGGTCCAGCAGCGCCCCGCCGCCCTGCGCCGGGTCCCGCAGCCGGTGCGCGGGCGGGAACGGGCCCGCCAGCCCGAAATCGGCCCGCACACCGCGCACTTCGCCGATCGCCCCGTCCGCCACCAGCGCCGTCAGCCGCCGGATCAGCGGATTGCAGTACATCCACATGGCCTCCATCAGGAAGCGGTCGTGCTGCCGCGCGAGCGCCACCAACTCCTCGGCCTCACGGACGTTGAGGGTGAACGCCTTCTCGCACAGCACATCCCGCCCGGCCTCCAGACACAGCCCGGCCGCCGCCCGGTGCGCCGCGTGCGGGGTGGCGACGTAGACCACATCCACGTCGGTGTCCCGGGCCAGCGCGTCCCAGGTGCCGTAGGCGCGCGGGATCCCGAACCGCTCGGCGAAGGCCCGCGCCGAGTCCTCGGAGCGCGAGGCGACCGCCACCACCTCCGCGTCCGGCAGATCCACCAGGTCCGCGGTGAACGAGGCGGCGATCCCGCCGGTCGCCAGAATCCCCCACCGCACGCTGTCAGCCGTCATCGCCGCCCAGCCTTCCTTCCGCCCTCGTCGCCGCCCGTACGGACGAATCCCCGTCCGAGCTTCGCACGCCGTTCGAGCTGAGAGCATAGGGACCGGACCACCATCCGAGGGAGGGGAACCGACATGCCCGACAGCCGGGCACACATACCGGATCTCGCACAGGCGACCGCCACAGCGCCGAGGACGCGGCGGTCGCCCGTCCGTGCCGCACGCCGCACCGGCCTGCTGGTCACCCTGATCCTGGGCGGACTCACCGCCACGCCCCCGCTGGCCATGGACATGTACCTCCCGGCGCTGCCGGAGGTCACCGACTCCCTGCACGCCCCCGCCGCGACCGTCCAGCTCACCCTCACCGCCTGCCTCGCCGGCATGGCGCTGGGCCAGCTCGTGGTCGGCCCGATGAGCGACCGCTGGGGCCGGCGCCGCCCGCTGCTGGCCGGACTCGCCCTCTACGTCGTCGCCACCCTGCTGTGCGCGTTCGCCCCCACCGTCGAGGCGCTCATCGCCTTCCGGCTGGTGCAGGGCCTCGCGGGTTCGGCCGGCATCGTCATCGCGCGGGCCGTCGTCCGCGATCTCTACGACGGTGTGGAGATGGCCCGGTTCTTCTCCACCCTCATGCTGATCTCCGGGGTCGCGCCGATCGTGGCGCCGCTGATCGGCGCGCAGATCCTGCGGGGCACCGACTGGCGGGGCGTGTTCCTCGTCCTCACCGTCGTCGGCGTGCTGCTCGCCCTCGTCGTCTCGGCGCGACTGCCCGAGACCCTCGCACCGGCCGACCGGCACGCGGGCGGGGTCGGACAGGCGCTGCGCGCCATGCGCGGGCTCCTCGCCGACCCGCCCTTCGCCGGGTACATGCTCGCGGGCGGTTTCGCCTTCGCCTCGCTGTTCGCGTACATCGCCGCCTCCCCGTTCGTGGTCCAGGAGATCTACGGCGCCTCCGCGCAGACGTACAGCCTGCTGTTCGGGCTCAACTCCATCGGCCTGGTGATCTGCGGCCAGATCAACGGACGGGTGCTGGTCGGCCGGGTCAGCCTGGACCGGGTCCTCGCCGTCGGCCTCGGCATCGTCGTCCTCGCCGCGACGGCCCTGCTGCTGATGACCTCCGGGGTCTTCGGCGAGGTCGGCCTGTGGCCGGTCGCGGGCGGCCTGTTCGTGCTGATGTCGGCCATGGGCCTCACCCTGCCCAACGCCCAGACCCTCGCCCTGCTGCGGGTCAAGCACGCCGCCGGGTCCGCCTCCGCGCTGCTCGGCACGTCGTCCTTCCTCATCGGCGCGATCGCCTCACCGCTGGTCGGGGTCGCCGGGGAGCACACCGCCGTCCCGATGGCCGTCGTCCAACTGGCCGCCGCGCTGTTGGCGGTGGGCTGCTTCCTGGGAATGTGCCGTCCGTGGACCGGCCGGGACGCCCCGCGGACCCCCGCGCGCACGGAACCGACCGCGGGGGAGGAGAGCTGAGCACCGCCAGGCTGCGCGACGGCACCCCGGAGCGCGCCGGACTCGACCCGGCCGAGATCGCCCTCCTCGTCCGGGAGACGCGCGCCCTCACCGACGGCCCGCGGCCCTGGGCACCCGGCGTGGTCGTGATCGCCGGGCGCGGCCCGGTGGTCGCGGTCCGGGAGGCGGCCGGGTACGCGGTCCGGTACGCGGCCCACGACCCGAAGAGCGGCGCCGGGATCGAACTCCCGCCGGAGCGGCGGGTGCCGATGACCCTCGACACCCCCTTCGACGTGGCGTCCCTCACCAAGCTGTGCACCACGCTCGCCGCCGTCCAGCAGATCGAACGGGGCACCCTCGGCATCGACGCGCTGGTGGGCGCCTACCTCCCCGACTTCCGGGGCGTCGCCCGGCACGGCGTCACCGTACGGCAACTGCTCACCCACACCTCCGGGCTGCGGCCCGAGGCCCCGCTGTACCACTGCGTCGACGCGGCCGGCCGGATGGCGCTGCTGCGCGCGCAGGAACCCGTCGCCCGGCCCGGCGTCCACCTCTACTCCGACCTGAACATGCTGATCCTCCAGCACGTCCTCGAACGGGTCTCGGGCCGCGCCCTGGACGTCCTCGTCCGCGACGGCATCACCCGCCCGCTCGGCATGACCGCCACCGGCTACGGCCCCCGGCCCGGCGCGGCGGCCACCGAGGACCAGCGCAGGCCCTGGGCCAAGGCCGACCGGGGCATGCTGCGCGGCGAGGTCCACGACGAGAACGCCTGGGCGCTCGGCGGGGTCGCCGGACACGCGGGCCTGTTCTCCACCGGCCGCGATCTCGCCGTGCTGTGCCGCGCCCTGCTCGCGGGCGGCGCGTACGGTCCCGCCCGCTTCCTCGGCTCCGACTTCGTGGACCTCCTCCTTGCCCCGCCCGGCCTCGGCTTCGCCGTCGACCAGCCCTGGTTCATGGGTGAGCTGTCCGGCCGGGGCGCCGCCGGGCACACCGGCTTCACCGGCACGTCCCTCGTCCTCGACCGCGCCACCGACACGTTCCTGATCCTGCTGGCCAACACGGTCCACCCGGTCCGCCGCCCCGCCGACAGCCGCCCCCGGGCAGCGGCGGCCACCCGTCTGGCGCGGGCGGTCCGGGGCCGGCCGGCGGGACAGCCCGGCGGTCCGGCTCCGTCCCCGTAGCTGAGAGAATCGCACGGTGAACGCCGCCCTGTCCGTCCCCGAATCGCTCCGTGCCGCCCTCGCCGGGCTGCTCGACGGGCTGCCGCCGAAACAGGCCGCGCAGGCGGTCGAGCGGCTGATCGCCACCTACCGGGGCCGGACCCCGACCGACGCGCCGATCCTGCGGGACCGGGCGGACGTCGCGGCCTACGCCGCCTACCGGATGCCCGCCACCTTCGCGGCGGTCAGCGCCGCGCTGGACGCGTTCGCCGAGGCGGTGCCCGGCTGGACGCCCGGCACCCATGTCGACGTGGGCGGCGGGACCGGGGCGGCGACCTGGGCCGTCAGCGCCACCTGGGCCGGGGAGCGGGCGGTCACCGTCCTCGACTGGGCCGAGCCCGCGCTCGCCCTCGGCCGTGAGCTGGCCGCCGCCAACCCGGCGCTGCGCGGGGCCCGCTGGCAGCGCGCCCGGATCGGCACCGGGCTCACCCTGGACAGCGCCGACCTCGTGACCGTCTCGTACGTCCTCGGCGAGCTGACCGGGGACGACCGCGACGCCCTGATCGACAGCGCCGCCTCCGCCGCGCGGGCCGTCGTCGTCATCGAGCCCGGCACCCCCGACGGCTACGGCCGGATCATCGCCGCCCGGGACCGCCTGGTCGCCGCCGGGTTCCGGATCGCCGCGCCCTGTCCGCACAGCGCCGCCTGCCCCATCGTGCCGGGCACGGACTGGTGCCACTTCTCGGCCCGGGTCAGCCGCTCCTCCCTGCACCGCCAGGTCAAGGGCGGCTCACTGGCGTACGAGGACGAGAAGTTCGCCTATGTCGCCGCCACCCGCCTGCCCTGCGCGCCCGCCCCCGCCCGGGTCGTCCGCAAACCGCAATTGCGCAAGGGCCAGGTGCTGCTGGAACTGTGCGAGCGGGAGGAACGGCTCGCCCGTACGACGGTGACCAAGCGTCACGGCGACCTCTACAAAGCCGCCCGCGACGCCGCGTGGGGGGACATCTGGCCCCCGCACGGGGCGTAGCGGGCGGGATCAGGGACGATCCGGGAAGAATCCGGACTATCCCTCGGTACGTCCGCTCTCCTGGCCGACCTGGCTCTTCTGGCCCTCTTGGCCGTCCTGGCCGTCCTGGCCCTTCAGGACGTCCTGGCCCTCCTGCCCCTCTTGGCCTTCTTGGCCTTCCTGGCCTTCCTGCTGTTTCGCCTGGAGCTTGCGCAGCAGTTCGCGCTTCTGCGCCTGCGCGTCCTGGTCGGCGCCGAACCGGTCGCCGCCCTTGCCGCCGCGCAGCGCCTTGCGGCCGAGGTTGGCGCGAGTGCCACCGACTCCGAGCATGTTTCCTGAGCCACGGCTCATGGGGGTTCCTTCCGTCGAGTCCAACGCGTCCACCCAGCAAGCGAGACGTAGCGTCTCATCTCGGTGTCGCCCCCCAGGGTTCGCGAGACGCAGCGTCTTGTCAACCTGATAAATTCGAGGCATGGCAACCACCGGACCCGAGAGCCGAACCGCCCCCGACGCCTCCCGCCGCAGCGAGAAGTCCCGTCGCGCAATCTACGCCGCCGCCATGGAACTGGTCGTCGAGAGCGGTTACGCCAAGACCACGATCGAGGGAATCGCCGCCCGCGCCGGAGTCGGCAAGCAGACCATCTACCGCTGGTGGTCGTCCAAGGCCGACGTCCTCATGGAGGCGTTCCTCGACCTCGCCGAACAGACGTCGGAGCAGACCGGTGCCGCGGCCCCCGACCAGCGGCCCCTCCCGGACACCGGCGACCTCGCCGCCGATCTGAAACTCGTGCTCCGCGCGACCGTCGACGAACTCAAGGACCCCCGCTTCCAGGCGATCTCCCGGGCCCTGGCCTCCGAGGGCGTCGCCGACGAGGCGCTCGGCCGGGAGTTCTTCACCAAGTTCCTCGAACCGTCCCTCCAGCTCTACGTCCAGCGCCTGCGCGCCGCCCAGGACGCCGGCCAGGTCCGCCCCGACGTGGACCCCCGGATCGCCCTGGAACTCTTCGTCTCCCCGCTCGCCCAGCGCTGGCTCCAGTTCACCGGGCCGCTCTCCCACGACTACACGGACGCCCTGGTCGACTACGCGCTGTACGGGATCGCCCCCCGGTAGCTCCCGGCACGGCACCCGATGCCACCTCCGCCGGAGGTGCTCCGCTGTCTCCCGGATGTCGGCTCCGCACCCCCGGAGCGCACGAGGGTGGGACCATAGGGCATGCTGTCGGCACAACGGCGAGGCGAGGGGACAGATGAGCGCGGAGTTCGGCGGCCGTCCCGGCCGACAGGGCAAAATCAGCCAGTGGCTGCGCGGACGTCGCCCGAAGGAGACCTCCACGGACGACGGCGGACGGGAGGCCCTGCTGCTCGCCGCCGCCGCGGCCGGACTGCCGCTGGCCCCCGCCGCGCACCCGGCCCCCGGCTACCGCTGCTCGTGCGACCGGGTCGGCTGTCCCACCCCCGCACGGCACCCGGTGTCATTCGCCTGGCAGACCCAGTCCACCACCGACCGCGCCCAGATCGAGCGCTGGGCCCGCCACCAGCCGCAGGCCAACTTCATCACCGCCACCGGCATGGTCCACGACGTCCTCGACGTACCGCTCCAGGCGGGGCGCGAGGCACTGGCGGGGCTGCTCGCCGCGGGCGTGGAGGTCGGCCCGGTCGCCGAGAGCGACGACGGCCGTATGCAGTTCTTCACCCTCACCCGCGGCACCCCCGAGGACGAGGACGAGTGGTGGCCCTGTGAGCTGGACTGCCACCCCGAGACCATGGACGAGCACCCGGGCCTGCGCTGGCACTGCCGCGGCTCCTACGTCCTGGTCCCCCCGGCCCGGCTGCTCGGCGACGACCAGGGCATGCGCTGGGTCCGCGGCCCGGAGCACGAGCTACCCGATCCGCTGACCCTGCTGGAACACCTCACGGACGCCTGCGCCCGGCACGTCGGCACGGAGTCCGACCACGCGTCCGTCGCCTGGCCCTCGCGCCGCTGACCACACCACCACGGCCGTCGGCCCCTGGGGCTCACTCGCCCCGGGGCTCACTCGCCCTGGGCCGACGTCAGCCCCTGGATCCGGCCCAGCACCGACACCCGCTGCTCCCCGGCGCCCCGCTTCGGGTTCAGCACCACCTCGTTGGAGACGAACTCCATCGTCAGCGACTGCTTGATCTCGCCCTTCGTCAGCGCGAGCACATCGTCGTTCGGGGTGGGCACGGTGGAACCCGTGTGCGCGGTCTGCTTCTCGAAGTGCCGGGTGGCGAAGAAGACCAGCGCCCCGCCGTCCTCGGTGCGCAGCGCGAGCGGCGCGTAGTCGCCGTCGCCCAGCGGCTCGTCGATGTACTGCGTCGCCAGGCCCGGCCGGCTGCCGTTCTTCTCCCGCTTCTCCCGCCACGCGTCGGTGTGCGGCCCGGCGGCGAACCCCTCGCCGCCCTTCTTCAGATACGCCGAGTAGTCCCGGCTCAGATCCTCGGGCGCTATGGCCAGATCGGTGGACCGGGCCGGAACGGGCTCGGCCCAGCCGTCCTTGTCCTTCTTGAACGCGGGCACCGCGTCCGGCGCGACCAGCGTGAGGTAGGCCGCCTCCCACGGGTCGTCCAGGTCGTCGCGGGTGAACACGAACAGCCAGCGCGCCTCGCCGCCCTTGTTGGCCCGGGCGTCGGCGAGGAACCAGCGCGGCCAGCCCGCCTTCTTCGGAATGGTGAACCGCGCGTCCGACAGCGTCAGCGGCGCGTGCCCCGGATTGCCCTGCGGGCTGTTGGCCTTGCCCGCCTTGAGCCGGGCCGCGTCGATGGCACCGAACGGGCCGGTGACATGACCGGCGTCCAGCGAACTGTCGTACGCCTTGTCGGCCTTGTTGTACGCGTCCGTGAACTCCGCGAGCGCCTTCGCGGCCTCCGCCCGGCTGGTCGCCGGCAGCACCTCGCGCTCGCCGTGCACGACCACACATCCGCTCGCCGTGAGCGACAAAGCCGTCGCACAGGCCGCGATCAGTGCGCTCCGGTCAATCCTGCGGTGCCTGCGCGGCGTTCGCTGACCGCGATCCCTGCTCATCGGCTGACGTCACCTTCCCCTTCCCGGAGGCGAACCCTACCGGGGCGAAGAAGAACGCGAGGGTCGGGACCAGGTACAGCAGCCACACCGTGACCTGGACGACGGTCGGGTCCGGCTGGAAGTTGAACACCCCCTTGAGCAGGGTGCCGTACCAGCTGTCGGGCGGGATCGCACCGCTGATGTCGAACGCCTTGTCGGTGAGGCCGGGCAGCCAGTCGGCCTCCTGGAGGTCATGGGCGCCGTACGCCAGCACACCCGCCGCCACCACGACCAGCATGGCGCCGGTCCAGGTGAAGAACCGGGCCAGGTCGATGCGGAGCGCGCCCCGGTAGAACAGCCAGCCCAGCACCACGGCGGTGGCGATGCCGAGGGCCGCGCCGAGCAGCGGGCGCGGAGTGCCGTCCCCGGCCGCGCGCACCGACGTCCACACGAACAGCGCGGTCTCCAGACCCTCGCGGCCCACCGCGAGGAAGGCGGTGGCGACCAGCGCGCCCGTGCCCATCCGCAGGGCCGCGTCGAGCTTGCCGTGCAGCTCCGACCTCAGATGCCGGGCGGTGCGCCGCATCCAGAACACCATCCAGGTCACCAGGACCACGGCGAGGACCGACAGGATGCCGCCGAGCGCCTCCTGGGCCTCGAACGTCAGCTCCTGGGAGCCGAATTCGAGCGCGCAGCCGAAGCCGAGCGCCAGCGCGACGGCGACGCCGATCCCGGTCCAGACGGGTTTCAGCGCGTCCCGGCGCCCGGTCTTCACCAGATAGGCGATGAGGATGCAGACGACGAGACTGGCCTCAAGGCCCTCGCGCAGACCGATCAGATAGTTGGAGAACACGGGCTACGCCCCTTCGGCGTCGGGGGAGGTGGCGGGGGAGAAGAGCGACCGGCCCCACCAGTCGCCGCTGTCACGGACGCCCGGCGGGATCGCGAACACCGCCGAACCCACGTGCTGGATGTACGCGTTGAGCGCGTCCTTCGCGAGACCGCGCTGGACGGGGATGAAACCGGTACGCGGGTCGCGCTGGTAGGCGAGGAAGAACAGGCCCGCGTCGAGGCGGCCGAGCCCGTCCGTGCCGTCGGTGAAGGAGTAGCCGCGGCGCAGGAGGGTCGCCCCGGCGTTGGCGTCGGGGTGGGCGAGCCGGACATGGGCGTCGGGCAGCATGGCCTTGAGGAACGGCTCGTCGCGCTCGCGGGCCCTGCCGACCGGGGCGCCCTCGCCCTTGTCGCGGCCGATGATGTCCTCCTGCTCCTTCAGCGAGGCACGGTCCCAGGTCTCGATGTGCATCCGGATCCGCCGGGCGACCAGATAGGAGCCGCCGGTCATCCAGGCGGGCCCGTCCCGGTCGCCGACCCAGACGAACTCCTCCAGCCGGTCGGTCTCGGTGCCCGCGATGTTGCGGGTGCCGTCCTTGAACCCCATGAGGTTGCGCGGGGTCTGCTGGTCCGGGGTGGTGGAGGAGGTCTTGCCGAAGCCGAGCTGGGACCAGCGCACGACGACCTTGCCGAAGCCGATCCGGGCGAGATTGCGGACGGCGTGCACGGCCACCTGCGGGTCGTCGGCGCACGCCTGCACACAGAGGTCGCCGCCGCTGCGCCCGCGGTCGAGGTTGTCGCCCGCGAACCTCGGCAGTTCGGTGAGCGCGTCCGGCCGGGCACCGGCCAGCCCGAACCGCTCGAACAGGGACGGACCGAAGCCGATCGTCAGGGTCAGCCGCGAGGGCTTCAGGCCGAGGGCCTCGCCGGTGTCGTCGGGAGGGGCCTCGGGCAGTCCGCCGTAGCCGCCCTCGCCGACCGGCTGCCCGGCGGTCATCCGGCGGGCGGCCTCCGTCCAGTCCTTCAGCATCCCGACGAAGGCGGCGCGGTCCTCGGTCGTCACGTCGAACGCGGCGAAGTGCAGCCGGTCCTGGACGGGAGTGGCGATCCCGGCCTGGTGGGCGCCGTGGAAGGCGACGGCGCCGCCGGACGGCCCGGGGCCGTCGTCGGTGCGGGCCAGCGCGGCCGTGCCCCCGGCCGCGGCGGCACCGAGCGCGAGCCCGGCCCCGCCCCAGCCGATGAGCGCACGCCGGGACGGGCCCGAGGCGGATTCTCCCGTGGGCGGCTCGGCGGATTCTCCCGTGGGTCGCTCGGTGGATCCTTCGACGGGCTGCGTCATGGTGGCCGCCCCTACTTGACCACGACGGCGGCGGCCAGCTTGGACAGCGGCTCCGCGAGCGCGTTGACCGCGTCCGACAGCTCCTTGCGGTCGGCGGCGCCGACGGTGTCGTAGGAGACGAAGTCGTACGACGTCTTGTCCTCGCGGTACTCGTCCAGCAGCGTGTTCAGCGCGGCGAACTGCCGGTCCAGCTCGGTGACCAGCGCCGGGTCGTTCTCCCCGGCGACCGGCTTGAGCAGCTCGTAGGACGTCTGGGCGCCCTCGACATTGGCCTTGAAGTCGACCAGGTCGGTGTGGGAGTAGCGCTCCTCCTCGCCGGTGACCTTGCCGGTGGCGACCTCGTCGAGGAGTTCCTTGGCGCCGTTGGCCATGGAGGTCGGGGTGATCTCGGCCTTGCCGACCCGCCGCTGCCAGTCCGTCAGGTCGGTGATCAGCCGATCGGCGAGCCCGGAGTCGCGGTCGGTCAGCTTTCCGTCCTTCCACAGCGAGCGCTCCAGCCGGTGCCAGCCGGTCCAGTCCCGCTCCGGGTCCTGGCCGTCCTCCAGACCGTCCTCGCGCAGATCGACCTTGGGGTCGATGTCGCCGAACGACTCGGCGACCGGCTCGGTGCGCTCCCAGCCGATACGGGAGGGGGCGTACGCCGTGCGTGCCGCCCCGACGTCCCCGGCCTTCACCGCGTCGGCGAACTCCCGGGCGCGCGGCAGGGTCTCGTCCGCCTGCGTCTGCGCGTAGAGCCGGTAGGCGGCCACGGCCTTGTCCAGCCGCGGGTCGCGCGGGGCGGCGGTGCCCCCGGTGACCTTGATGTCCTGCCGGATGCCGTCGCCCTTCATGCCGGGCTTGCAGGCGATCCGGTAGTCACCGGCCTTCACCTCGGCGGTGACCCGCTGGGTGGTGCCGGGGCCGATGTTCTCCCGTTCGGTGACCACCCGGTCGTCGGGGAAGAGCAGATAGATCTCGTTGACCTTCGAGCCCTTGTTCTCGACGGCGATCTCGATGTGCCCGGCCGGGACCTCGGTCCGCGACACCTCGCAGGCGTCGTCCGTGGCGGTCACCTCGATGACATTGCCGCCGTCGCCCGAACCGCCCTTCTCGGTGCAGCCGGTGAGGGCGGTCAGCGCCACCGCCGCCGCGGTGGCGGTGGTGGCGGCGGTGGCGGCGAACGAGCGTCCGGCGGCGCGCATACGGGCTCCATCAGGCTGGCCGGACATCACTGTCGGCGGTCGGAAGGGTTGGGAAGGCTCGCCTAACTTAATGGAGCCTTACTTGCCCGATAACCGGCCGAACAGTGATTCAGCTCTCATGGACGGTGTAAGAGCACGGCCCGATCACAGTGGCCCAAAACAGATCCCACGGGGGAGTCAAGAATCCCTCCCGCGCGGTCAAGCCGGAGTCAAGGCTCCCGGCGCGGAGTCACCAGCACCGCGCCCGTGCGCGGATGCGCCAGCACCTCCACCGGCTGGTCGTACACCTCCGACAGCAGCCCCTCCGAGAACACCTCCGCCGGTGGCCCGTCGGCCGCGATCCGCCCCGCCCGCAGCACCGCCACCCGGTGCGCGTACGCCGCCGCGAGCCCCAGGTCGTGCAGGACGACCACCACCGCGTCGCCCGCCCGCGCCCGCTCCCGGCACAGCCGCAGCACCAACTCCTGGTGCTTGAGGTCCAGCGCCGCCGTCGGCTCGTCGAGCAGCAGCAGCGGCGCCCGCTGGGCCAGCACCCGGGCCAGCGCCACCCGGGCCCGCTCGCCGCCGCTCAGCGCCGAGAACGGGCGGGCGGCGAACGCGGTCACCTCGGTCGCGGCCATCGCCTCGGCCACCACCCGCTCGTCGTCGTCCTGGTCCACCGCGGCCCAGGGCGCCCGGCCCATCCGGACCACCTCCGCCACCGAGAACGGGAAGGACAGCGCCGCCGACTGCGGCAGCACCGCCCGGCGCAGCGCCAGTTCCGCCGCCGGCCACGCGGGCGCCGGACGCCCATGGATCCGTACGGTCCCCTCGACGGCCGGGACGTCGGCGGACAGCGCGCCCAGCAGGGTGGACTTGCCCGCCCCGTTGGGGCCGACCAGGGCCAGCACCTCGCCCGCCCGGACCGTGACCCCGACCTCCGTCAGGACCTCCCGGTCACCGAGCCGCACCGTCAGGCCCTCCGCCTCGGCGAGCACCTCCCCGGCCACCGGGGCGGCCGGGGGAGCGGGGCGGCGCGGACGCAGCCGGAACGCGCGCCGGGCGCGGACCGCCCGGGGATCACCGACCGTGGACCTCATGCCCAGCCTCCTTGCCTACGACGGGTGCGGCGCAGCAGCCAGAAGAAGAACGGGCTGCCCACCAGCGCGGTCAGTACCCCGAGCGGCAACTCGGCGGGGGCGGCCAGGGTGCGGGCCGCGAGGTCGGCGCCGAGCAGCACCAGCGCACCGCCCAGCGCGCTGCCCGGCACCAGGAAGCGATGCCCGGGCCCGGCCGTCATCCGCAGCAGATGCGGTACGACGAGACCGACGAAGCCGATGACTCCGGCGACGCTCACCGCCGCCGCCGTCAGCAGCGCGACCACCAGGATCAGCACGATCCGCAGCCGCTCCACCTCCACGCCCAGATGCCGGGCGGGCCGGTCGCCGAGCGCGAGCAGATCGAGCTTGCGCGCGTACGCCGGCGCGATCATCAGCCCGAGCAGCGCGCACGGCAGCACCGCCAGCACCTTCGGCCAGGTCGCCTGGGACAGGGAGCCGAGCTGCCAGAAGGTGATCTGGTTCACGGCCGCGGTGTCCGCGAGGAAGATGAACAGCCCGACCAGCGCCCCGCAGAACGCGTTCACCGCGATACCGGTCAGGATCAGGGTCACCACCTCCGTACGGCCGCCCGCGCGGGACATCCCGTAGACCAGCAGTACGGTCGCCAGCCCGGCGACGAACGCCATCGCGGGCAGGGTCCAGTTGCCGAAGAAGCTCAGGCCCAGCGCGATGCAGGCGACCGCGCCGACCGCCGCGCCGAGCGAGACCCCGATGGTGCCGGGCTCGGCGAGCGGGTTGCCGAACACGCCCTGCATCAGCGCGCCCGCGCAGCCGAGCGAGGCACCGACGAGCAGGGCGAGCACGATCCGGGGGAACCGGACGTTCCACAGCACCGACTCGGCGACCCGGTCCAGCGCGTGGCCGCCGAGGCCCGCCTTGTGCTGCACGGAGGAGAGGACGTCCCCCACGGGGATCGGATAGGCGCCGATCCCGGCGGCCACCGGCACCAGGACCAGCAGCCCGGCGACGAGGAGAAGGGTGAGCAGCCAGGCCGGGCCGCGGCGGACCCGGGGGGCGGCCCCGGGCGGGGCGGTCGCCTTCCCGACGGGCGCGTCGGACTCCGCGGGAGGGGAACTGCGGGCGTTCTCCAGAGCCGTCACCTTCCCTCACCCTCGTAGAGCTGGTCGATCACGGAGGCGAGCACCTGGTCGGTGCGCGGGCCGTAGTTGAGCAGCACCCCGTCCTCGACCGACACGATCCGCCGGTCCAGTCCGGCCGGGGTCTGGGCGACCCCCGGCACCTTCGCCAGCCCCTCGACCCCGCCGACGGACTCAAGTCCCTTGGCCATGACGAGGATCGCGTCCGGCGCGGCCTTCACCAGGGCCTCACTGGTGATCGGTGTGAAGTCCTCGGTCAGTCCGGACGCGGCCCCGGCGTCCACCCCGCCGGCCGCCTCGATCAGCGAACCGGCCCCGGAGCCGGCCCCGCCGAGCAGATAGACGGAGGCCGAGCCCCGCAGATAGAGGAAGGCCACCCGCGGTTCGGGTCCGGCTGCCGGGGCTTCCTCCCGTACGGCGGCGATCCGCCGCTCGGAACGCTCGGTCAGCGCCTCGCCCGAGGACGGTACGCCGAGCGCCCCGGCCACCGCCCGGATGCGCGGGCCGATGTCGGCGAGGCCCTTCGCCGGGGCGATCGTCAGCACCGGCACCCCGGCCGCGCGGAGCTGGTCCATCGCCTCCACGGGGCCGCTCGTGGTCTCGGCGAGCACCAGGTCGGGCCGGAGCGAGAGCACGCCCTCGGCGGAGACGTCATGGCCGCGCGTGACCAGCGGAAGCTTCTCGGCCTGGGCGAAGGTGGCCGACACATCGCGGCCGACGACCCGTTCGCCGAGCCCGAGGCTGAAGACGATCTCGCTCAGCGAGCCGGAGAGCGGCACGATCCGCTCGGCCGCGCGGACGGTCAGCCGCCCGCCGTCCGCCGAGGCGACGGTGACGGGGAGCTTCGGGGCGGCGGGGTCGGCGAGTGGCTCGATCCGGTCGGCGGGGGCCGACTTCGCCGCCTTCGCCGCACCCGCCGCCTCGGCCGACGGGCCGGTGCCGCCGCCGGTGCCGCCGCCCGTGCCGGTCGCGGCCGTACAGCCCGCCGTGGTCAGAGAGAGCACCGCCAGCAGGGCTCCTGCCAGTCGTGTGCGCAAGGGTCGCACCGTCTCATTCCTCTCCGCACCGGACCTTCCGGAATCGCTCGATGGAGTTTAGGTTAGCCTTACCTTGCTGGCTAGATCGCATCGGTTCCTGGCCGGTTTCTTTCGCTGACCCCTGCGTGGTGGACGGTCCCTGTGCGGCCCCCACGCCCGCTGTCGCGCGCCGTCGTCCGTTCGGAGGTCCGTCATGTCCCCACCCCCGCCGCCCTCGCCGCCTCTGCCGCCTCTGCCGTCCCTGTCGCCCCTGTCGCCCCTGCCGTCCTCGCTGTCCTCGCCGTCCTCGCTGTCCCGCCGTCAGGGTCGGCCCGGGGGTCGTCGGTACGGCTGGATCGCGGTGCTGTGCCTCGCCGTGCTCGGGGCGCTGCTGCCGGCCGGTGCCGCGTCGGCCGCGAGCAGCCCGGTCCAGGGCGGGCGGCTGGACTGGGGCATCAAGGCGTCCTTCCAGACGTATGTCACCGGGCCCATCGCGCAGGGGAGTTACACCCTGACGGGCGGTGCGGCGACGGTCGGGGCGAGTCAGTTCCGGTTCCACTCGGCGACCGGTTCGTACGACGGGGGCACCGGGGCGTTCCGTGCCGGGTTCTCCGGCGGGGTGCGCTTCCTCGGGCACCGCACGGACTCCGGTGCCCACGAACTGGACATGACCATCAGCCGGCCCACCGTCCGCGTCTCCGGCGGCAGCGGCACCCTGTACGCGGACGTCACCAGCAAGGCGAAGGGCACGGGGGCGGTCACGACGTCCCGTCAGGTGCCCTTCGCCTCCCTCTCCCTGGGCGGGATCGACATGAAGGGCGGCGGTACGGCCGTCGCGCTGAACAATCTGCCCGCCACCCTCACCGCCGAGGGCGCCAAGTCCTTCGCCGGTTACTACTCGGCCGGGACCCCGCTGGACCCGGTGAGCCTCTCCGCGGACATCGCGGCGACCCCGAAGACCTCGGCGCCGGGGGCGGGCAAGTCCCCTGGTGAGAAGGGGGAGAAGGGCGAGAAGGGGGGCGCGAAGGACGCGCAGGGCAAGGGGGGTGCCGCCGGGAAGCCGGTGCGGGACGGGGCCGTCGACTGGGGGGTGCGCCGCACCTATCGCGAGTACGTCACCGGGGACATCGCCCAGGGCGAGTGGACGCTGTCGTCCGGCGCTCAGGACGGTGGCGCGCTGTTCCGCTTCCCCGATGGTGAAGGGACGTACACCGGCGGAGACCTGAAAACCGAGTTCACAGGCGAGATCCGTTTCACCGGAGCACACGGCCTCGATCTGCGGCTGAGCGGTTTCCGGGTCACCGTCACCGACGGCAGGGGCACGCTCCACGCCGACGTGGACGGCAAGGGCGTGAAGAGCGCCGGTGAGGTCCCCCTCGTCACCTTCGCCGCCAGGGACCTCAAGCCCGAGGACGGTCTGGTCACCCTCACCGAGGCCCCGACGAAGCTCACCGCGAGCGGCGCCGAGGCGTTCGGCGGGATGTATCAGAAGGGCACCGAGATGGACCCGGTCTCCCTCGCCGTCGCCCTCACCGAGGACGCGAAGCTCCCCGCCCTCCCCGACCTCGGCAGCCCGGCGTCCCCCGGCCCCGAGCGGTCGGCCGCGAGTGACCGGGCGGACCCCTCCACCGAGCCGGTCGCGAACGCCGGTGACGGCTCGGGCTTCCCCACCCTGCCCGTCACCCTCGCCGCCGCCCTGCTGCTGGCCGTGGCCGCGGCCCTGGCCTATGTCCTGCGCACCCGCAGCACCGGCAGCACCCGCACCCGCAGCACCCGCAGCACCGGCAGCACCGGTCGCACGGACCGCACCGGCCGCACCGACGCCACCGACAACACCGGCGCCACCGACCGCACCCCCACCACAGACAGCTGAACCTCCCTCCCCCCCCACACCCCTCCCCGAACACCCGACTCATCAGGAGATCGACCCCATGCCCAGCAGAACCCGCCGCCGTACCACCGCCCTGGCCGCCGCCGTCGCCACGGCCGCCGCGCTCGGCGCCACCGCCCTGGCCACGGCCGCCGCCCCGCCCGCCACTGCGGCCGGTGTCCCGCTCAGCGGCTACGAACTGACCTGGGGCATCAAGCAGACGTACCGCACGTACGTCACCACTTACGCGAGCGGCAGCTTCACCCCGGCGGCCGGGGCCTCGCAGGCGGCGGACAACGGCGCCTTCACCTTCACCGAGGGCTCCGGCACCTACGACCCCACCGCCCACACCATCGCCCTCGGCTTCCAGGGCTCCCTGAAGATCGAGTCCAAGCAGCACGGCTTTGAGATCACCCTGTCCGACGTCCGGCTCGACACCGCGGACGCCGAGATCACCGCCGATGTGACCCGGGCCGGCACCACCACCCAGGACGTGCCGCTAGCCGACGTCACCGTCACCCGCGCGATGAAGGACATGGCGACCACGTTGACGAAGGAGGCCGCCGACGTCTTCGGCAGCGCGCACTACGCGGGCGCGGCCGGCGACCCCCTGACGGTCGTGGAGAAGAAGAAGCCGGAGCCCGAGCCGACCCCGACGCCCACCGGCTCCCCGACCGGTTCGCCCTCCCCGTCGCCCACCGCCACGCGGAGCCCGAGCCCCACCCCGACCGGCGGCACCTCGCCCTCCGGCAGCCCCAGCCCCAGCCCCACCGCCACCGCGCCGACCGGGGCGCCGGTGAAGGGCGACCTCTCCGACGGCACCCTGCGCTGGGGTGTGAAGGAATCCTTCCGCTCGTACGTCGTGGACGGCGTCGCCCAGGGGGACATCACGGTCTCCGGCGGTGCCTCGCAGGCCGCGGGCAACGGGGTGTTCACCTTCCCGGACGCGACCGGCGCCTACGACCTGGACGCCGACACCCTCACCGCCGAGTTCCAGGGCGCGGTGAACTTCAAGGGCCACAAGTCGGGCGGCGCGTACGGACTCGACCTGACCCTCAGCGAGGTGCGGGCCACCCTGGACGGCGGCAGCGGTGAACTCACCGCCGATGTCACCAGCCTCGGCAAGAAGACCGAGGACGTCGTCCTCGCCGACCTCGAGGCCCCCTCCGCCGATCTGACCGCGAAGAACGACGTGATCAGCCTCAGCGGCATCACGACGAAGGTCACCGCGGCCGGCGAGAAGGCGTTCACCGGCTTCTACAAGAAGGGCGAGGCCCTCGACCCGGTCGCGCTGCATGTGGCACTGACCGAGGGCGCCGAACTCCCCGACGGCGAAGGCGGCTCGGGCGGCACCGGTGGCACCGGCGGTTCCGGCACCGGCTCCGGCGGCACCACGGGCGGGGCCGGCACCACGGGCGGGGCCGGCACCACGGGCTCCACCTCCGGCGGTCTCACCGGCGACCTGGCCGCCACCGGCTCGGACGTCCCCGTGGCCGCCCTCGGCACCGCGGCGGCCCTCACGGTCGTGGCGGGCGCGGGCGTGGTCCTGGCGGTGCGTAAGCGCCGTACCCAGGCGTGACCCGCTGACCCGCTGACCCGCCGACCCGCCGACCCGCTGACCCCCACCCCCACCCCCGCCGATCCACCGGACCGCCCGGCGCCCGACCAGGTGCCGGGCGGTCCCATGCGCTTCAATGCCCCCGTGAACGAGAGTGATTACGACGTGCTGCGGGTCTTCTGCGCGGCGAACGGCGGCTTCGGCAAGGAACTGGGCGTCGTACGGGACGGATCCGTGCTGCCCGAGCGGGCGGCGCGGCAGGAGTTCGCGGCGAAGGTCGGCTTCAGCGAGACCGTGTTCGTGGACGACCCCGAGCGCGGGATCATCGACATCCACACCCCCGGCACCCGGCTGTCCTTCGCCGGATACCCGTGTGTCGGCGCGGCCTGGCTGCTCGACCTGCCCGAACTGGTCACGGAGGCCGGGGTGATGGGGGCGCGCAACGACGGGGAGTTCAGCTGGATCGAGGCGCGCGCCGACTGGGCCGCGCCCCGCACGTTCCGTCAGTACGGGAGCGCCGCCGAGGTCGACGCGCTGGAGGTGCCCCCGGAGGGGGAGTGGATCTACGCCTGGGCCTGGGAGGACGAGGCGGCGGGCCGGATGCGGGCCCGCGGCTTCCCCGGCCGGGGGGACGGGGTCGCCGAGGACGAGGCGACCGGGGCCGCGGCGATACAGCTCACGGCACGACTGGGCCGCGCCCTGAACATCACCCAGGGCGCGGGCTCACAACTCCTCACGGCTCCACAGCCGCAGGGGTGGGTGGAGGTGGGGGGACGGGTGGTCCTGGAACGCTGACCGTCGCCCGGCCGGTTCCGGGCGGTCACGCCGTCAGCGGGAACTCCTCGCCGAGCGCCCGGAAGACCCCCGTGTTGAGTGCGAAGGCACGCTTGCACTCGGCCACGATCCGCTGCTTCTCCAGGTCGTCGGCCGGAACCAGGTCCAGCAGGGTGCGGTAGTCCCGCTTGAACGCCGCCGGGTTGCCGATCGACTCGAAGACGTAGAACCGCACCCCGTCCCCCTTGCGGGCGAAGCCCCAGGTCTTCTCCGCCTTGTCACGGATGATCTGGCCGCCGGAGAGGTCGCCGAGGTAGCGGGTGTAGTGGTGGGCGACATAGCCGCCGGGCCAGGTGCGGACGCATTCCCGCACCCGGTCCGCGTACTCCCGGGTGGCGGGCAGCGCGGACAGGCCCGTACGCCACTCGGGGCCCCGCAGATGCTCCAGGTCCCGCTCCAGCGCGCCCAGCCGGAACAGCTCGGGCTGTACGAAGGGGCCCGCCACCGGGTCCGCGGCCAGTTCCTCGGCGCCGGTCTCCAGTGCCTCGTACACGAACCAGAGCTGCTCGGTATAGCGCGCGTAGGCGTCGACGCCGAGTCTGCCGCCGAGCAGGTCGCTCATGAACGTCGAGGTCTCCGCCTCCACGTGCTGCTCGTGGGACGCGGTGCGGATGACGGCGGAGAAAGGGGAGACGGGGGAGGCGGGGGCGAACGGCGAGAACGAGTCCATGGGTCCGATTCTCTATAGTTAGGGTTACCTAAGTCAATGGGTTGCCGACTCTCTGTCGGTAAAAGTGTGCCCCAACGGCCGAAGGCCCGCCCTCCGAGGAGAGCGGGCCTTCGACGGGCCTGCGGCGGTCCGCGACGCGTTTGCGACGGGCCTGCCGGATGTGCGGGGACGGTTACGGCAGCGTGAGGATCTCCGCGCCCGTCTCCGTCACGACCAGCGTGTGCTCGAACTGCGCCGTGCGCCTGCGGTCCTTGGTGACGACCGTCCAGCCGTCGTCCCACATGTCGTACTCATGGGTGCCCAGCGTCAGCATCGGCTCGATCGTGAACGTCATGCCCGGCTGGATCACCGTCGTCGCGTGCGGGCTGTCGTAGTGCGGGATGATCAGACCGCTGTGGAAGGCGGTGCTGATGCCGTGCCCGGTGAAGTCCCGCACGACGCCGTAGCCGAAGCGCTTGGCGTACGACTCGATGACCCGGCCGATGATGTTGATCTGCCGGCCCGGCCGCACCGCCTTGATCGCCCGGTCCAGGGACTCGCGGGTGCGCTCCACCAGCAGCCGGCTCTCCTCGTCCACGTCCCCGACCAGGTACGTGGCGTTGTTGTCGCCGTGCACCCCGCCGATGTACGCCGTCACGTCCAGGTTGACGATGTCGCCGTCGCGCAGCACCGTCGAGTCCGGGATGCCGTGGCAGATGACCTCGTTGACCGAGGTGCACAGGGACTTGGGGAAGCCCCGGTAGCCGAGCGTGGAGGGGTAGGCCCCGTGGTCGCACATGTAGGTGTGCGCCACCTTGTCCAGCTCGTCGGTGGTGACCCCCGGCGCGATCAGCTTCGCGGCCTCGGCCATGGCCCGCGCGGCGATCCGGCCGGCGGTCCGCATGGCCTCCACGGTCTCCGGGGTCTGCACCTCGGGGCCGGTGTACGGGGTCGGCGCGGGCTTGCCGACATACTCGGGGCGCCGGATGTTTCCGGGGACGGAACGGGTGGGAGACAGCTCCCCTGGGACGAGCAGCGACTGGCCTGACATGCCTGCGAGTCTAACCAGCGGGCATGAGGGACCATGTCAGAGGCGAAAGGAGCCGGTCATGGCCCTGTTCAAGAAGCGCACGGTCGGAAAGCCGGGCGAGTGGTACTACTGCCTGGAGCACAAGAAGGTCGAGGAAGGTCCCGAGTGCCCCGCCAAGGACCGCTTCGGCCCGTACACCACGCGCGCGGAGGCCGAGCACGCGATGGACACGGCCCAGGAGCGCAATCTGGAGTGGGAGACCGACCCCCGCTGGCACGACGCCCGGTCCGGCGAGAAGCCCCGGGACGAGGACTGACCCGCGGCACGGACACCGACCCGGGGCAGCACCCGCCCTGACCCGGGGCACGGACACCGCCCGGCGGCGCCCGCCCCGCTCACCACCGGGCCGGTGGCGGGGCCGTCAGGTGGTCGGCCAGCCGGGACACCCGGTCCCGCAGCCGGCGCCGCCCCCGGGGGCTCGGCAGCCAGTTCTCGCCCGCCGCCGCGCTGACCAGGTGCTGGACGGTGTCCAGATCCAGCTCGGCGCTCTCCGGGACCGCCAGCGACTCGTGCGCCATCCCGGACAGCTCGCGTTCGCCCGAACCGAGGGCCAGCACCGTCACCCCGGCCCGGCGGGCGTCGCTCACCCGCTCCAGGAGCGGCGCGTCCGGCCGGTGCGGGGCCACCACCAGCAGGGTCTCACCGCGTCGGGCCGCCTCGATCCGGCCGAGGCCGACCGCCAGATGAGCCGGGTCCGAGGGCCGCGCCGCGTGCCGCACTAGCGTCGGCGCCAGTTCGGGCGTACCCGACCAGGCGGCCTCGTCCACCAGATGGGCGGCCAGATGCCAGGGCTCGTACTCGGGCGTGCCCACCAGCAGCAGCCCGCCGCCGTGCGACACGACCGACCCGCGCAGCGCGCCCGCGAACCCGCGCGTCGCGCCCAACCACTGGGTCCCGGCGAGTACTTCGCGCAGCAGCGCGACCCGTACGGCGTCCATGCCCCCGCATCCTGCCGCAATCGGCGACCCGTGACCCGGAGTTCATCCGGAATTCGCCCGATCGGGGAACAGGGCGCGTACCACCCGCCCCCGCCGCACCCGCAGCACCGAGGAGCCGCGCATGTCCGAACCCGCCGCCGTCACCGTCCCCTTCCGCGCCGGACAGGAGGGCTACGCCAGCTACCGCATCCCCGCGATCGTGCGGGGCGCCTCCGGCACGCTGCTCGCCTTCTGCGAGGGCCGGGTCGGCTCGTCCCAGGACTACGGGCACATCGACATCGTCCTCAAGCGCTCCACCGACGGCGGGCTGACCTGGGGGCCGCTCCAGGTCGCCGCCGACCACGGCGGGGACCTCGCGGGCAACCCGGCGCCCGTCGTCCTCGACACCGGCCGGATCCTGCTCGTGCACGTCCGCTCCGCCGCCGCCGCCTCCGAGGACCTGATCCTGCGCGGCCAGGTCTCCGACGCCGACGGCCGCCGGGTCTGGGTGCAGCACAGCGACGACGAGGGGGCGACCTGGTCCGCCGCCCGCGACATCACCGCCCAGGTCAAGCGGACCGGCTGGCGCTGGTACGCCACCACCCCCGGCCACGGCATCCAGCTCACCGGCGGCCGGGTCGTCGTCCCCGGCAACCACACCCTGCCGCCCACCGGCAGCGACACCGGCAAGGAGGCCAAGTACAACAGCGGCCACTGCCTGCTCAGCGACGACCGCGGCGAGACCTGGTACCTCGGCTACGTCGACGAGAACACCAACGGCTACATCAACGTCAACGAGACCATCGCGGCGGAACTCCCCGACGGGCGGGTCTACTTCAACACCCGCAACGACTCCCCGGCCCCCGGCAACCGCGCCGACGCCCACTCCACCGACGGCGGCCGGACCCTCGTCCTGCCCTTCCGCCCGCAGGCCGGGCTGACCGCTCCCGTCTGCCAGGGCAGCGCGCTCCAACTCCGCGACCCCGACGTGCTGCTCTTCTCCGGCCCCGGCCTGTTCGACTTCCGCGCGCTGATGACCGTCCGCGCCTCCGACGACCACGGGGTCACCTGGCGCCCGGTGTTCACCGCCGACGGACTGCCCGCCGCCTACTCCGACCTGGTGCGGATCGACGCCGGAACCGTCGGACTGCTCCACGAGACCGGGGACTTCAGCGCGTACGAGCGGATCGTCTTCCGGCGGCTGCCCGTGACGCGGCTCACCCGGGGCGGGGGCTCCGGCCGGGCGGGGGACGAGACGTAGAGTCGGCCCATGACCTCTACGACCTCCGGCGACAGCGCCGCACAGAAGGCCCCCGCCAAGGACCCCTGGGACCTGCCCGACGTCTCCGGGCTGGTCGTCGGCGTGCTCGGCGGGACCGGGCCGCAGGGCAAGGGCCTCGCCTACCGGCTCGCCCGCGCCGGGCAGAAGGTGATCGTGGGCTCCCGGGCCGCCGAGCGCGCCGAGGCCGCCGCCGCGGAACTCGGCCACGGGGTCGAGGGCGCCGACAACGCCGAGACCGCCCGCCGCAGCGACGTCGTGATCGTCGCCGTGCCGTGGGAGGGCCACGGCAAGACCCTGGAATCCCTGCGCGCCGAACTGAGCGGGAAGCTGGTCGTCGACTGCGTCAATCCGCTCGGCTTCGACAAGAAGGGCGCCTACGCGCTGAAGCCGGAGGAGGGCAGCGCCGCCGAACAGGCCGCCGCGCTGCTGCCGCAGTCCCGGGTCACCGCCGCCTTCCACCACCTCTCGGCGGTGCTCCTGGAGGACCGGGCGATCGAGCGCATCGACACCGACGTGATGGTGCTCGGCGAGGAGCGCGCCGACGTCGAGATCGTCCAGGCCCTCGCCGGCCGCATCCCCGGGATGCGCGGGGTCTTCGCCGGACGACTGCGCAACGCCCACCAGGTGGAGGCCCTGGTGGCCAACCTGATCTCGGTGAACCGCCGCTACAAGGCACACGCCGGCCTCCGACTCACGGACGTGTGAGCGGGGGGCCTCACGGGTGACCGCGGGCCGGTGGGCCGGAGCCCCGCGGGCCGGTGGGCCTGAACCCCGCAGGCCGGTGGGCCTGAACCCCACGGCCGGTGCGCCGGAGCCCCGCGGCCGGTGCGCCGCGCCTCACCGGCGGGCCGGACGAGGCGGGGCATCGGTGTGTCGGGGGATGGGGGACACTGGGGAGCGCGGCGGAGCCCACCGGGACCGCCGAGCCCGCCGTGTCCCCGCCGACCGCCCGACAGGAGCCGCACCCCATGCCCCGCCTGGCCCTCTACAGCCTGACCGTCTGCCTCCTCGCCGTCGCGGCGGCCGTGGTCTCCTTCGTCCAGGGCAACCTGCTGGGGATCGTGTGGGTCCTGCTCGCGGGCCTGTCGTCCAACATGACCTGGTACTACCTCAAGCGCGGCAAGCCCGCCCGGCCGGCGTCGCCCACGGGCTGACCGGCCGGGCGCCCGGCGTCAGGCACCGAACCCGCACACCGGGTTCGCCTCCTGCCAGAACCGGTAGAGATCACGCCCGCAGTAGCTGTCGAACTCGCTGATCCCCAGCCCCTCCAGCAGCGCGTAGATCGCGTCGAAGAACACGCCGTTGATCGACGGCACCCACAGCAGCGCGAACACGAACAGCAGCCCGAAGGGGGCGAACGGCTCCACCTGCCGCCGGACCCCGTGCGACAGCCAGGGCTCGATGACCCCGTAGCCGTCCAGCCCCGGCACCGGCAGGAAGTTCAGGATCGCCGCCGTCACCTGGAGCAGCGCGAGGAACGCCAGCGCGTACCGGAAGTCCCGCGGCACCCCGTCCAGCGCGTCCAGCCAGAACGGGGCCGTGCACACCACCGCGAACAGCACATTGGTCAGCGGGCCCGCCGCCGAGATCAGACTGTGCTTCCAGCGGCCCCGGATCCGGCTCCGCTCGATGAACACCGCCCCACCGGGCAGCCCGATCCCGCCCAGGATCACGAAGAGCACCGGCAGGACGATGCTCAGCAGCGCGTGCGTGTACTTCAGCGGGTTGAGCGTGAGGTAGCCCTTCGCCCCGACCGTGATGTCCCCGCTGTGCAGCGCGGTCCGCGCGTGCGCGTACTCGTGCAGACACAGCGACACGATCCACGCCCCGGTCACGAACAGGAACACCGCGAGCCCCGGCTGCTCGGCGAAGTCGGTCCAGGTGGCCCAGCCCGTCACCGCCGTCACGGCGGCGATCCCCAGGAACACCGGACTGATCCGCCGCTCGGACCGGGCGGAGAGGGTGGCCATCGACGTACTCCAGAGGTCGGGGACGGGGACAACGCGCCCCTGACCGTACCCCCGGACGCGCCCGGGCACGGTAAACCCCCGGGCGCCGTCCCCCGTCCCCAGGGACAATGGGCCGGTGCGTTATCGGATACTCGGCTCCACTCAGGCGTTCCGGCCGGACGGCACCGCCGTTCCCGTCGGCGGCGCACGCCTTCGCGCCCTGCTGACCGTGCTGGCGTCGCGGCCCGGCCGGATCGTCACCGTGCCCGTCCTGGTCGGGGAGGTGTGGGACGGCGAGCCGCCCGCCGACGCGCCCGGCGCGGTGCAGGCGCTGGTCGGCCGGCTGCGCAGGGCCCTCGGCGCGGACGCCGTGGAATCGCTGGAGGGCGGCTACCGCCTCGTCGCCGCCCCCGACGACATCGACCTCCACCGCTTCGAGCGGCTCGCCGACGAGGGGCGGCGCGCACTCGCCGACGGCGACCCCGCCAAGGCCGCCGCCGTCCTGGACGACGCCCTCGCGCTGTGGCGAGGCCCCGCCCTCGCCGACCTGCCCGACCGCACGGCGCAGGCCGCCCGCTGGGAGACCCGCCGCCTGGAGGCCCGCCGTACCCGGCTGACCGCCGCCCTCGCGCTCGGCGCCGCCGACCGGGTGCTGCCCGAGCTGACCGCCCTGTGCGACGCCCACCCGCTGGACGAACCCCTCCAGGCGCTGCGGCTGCGCGCCCTGCGCGACACCGGCCGCACCGCCGAGGCCCTCGCCGCCTACGACGCCGTACGACGGCTGCTCGCGGAGCGCCTCGGCTCCGACCCCGGGCCCGAGCTGCGGGCCCTGCACACCGAGATGCTGCGGGCCGAGCCGCCCGCGCCGCCGCCCGCCGCCGCCCGGCGGCCCGGGAACCTGCGGTCCCGGCTGACCTCCTTCGTCGGCCGGGACGCCGACATCGCGGACATCCACGGGGACCTGGGCACGGCCCGCCTGGTGACCCTGCTCGGGCCGGGCGGCGCGGGCAAGACCCGGCTCTCCCAGGAGGCCGCCGAGACCGTACGGGACCAGGCCCCCGACGGGGTGTGGCTGGCCGAGCTGGCCCCCGTGGAGGACCCGGCCGCCGTCCCCGAGGCCGTGCTGACCGCGCTCGGCGCCCGGCAGACCGTGCTCTACGGCGCCGGCGCGGAGGAGATGCGGGTGGCGGTCGCCGACCGGCACGACGACCCGGTGGACCGGCTGGTCGAGCACTGCGGGCCGCGCCGGATGCTGATCGTCCTCGACAACTGCGAGCACGTGGTGGACGCCGCCGCCCGGCTGGTCGCCGAACTGCTGGCGCGCTGTCCGCGGCTGACCGTGCTGGCCACCAGCCGGGAGCCGCTCGGGGTGCCGGGGGAGCTGCTGCGCCCGGTGGAGCCGCTGCCCGAGCCGTTCGCGCTGCGGCTGCTCGCCGACCGGGGCGCCGCCGCCCGCCCCGGCTTCCGGATCGAGGACGACCCCGGGGCTGCCGCCGAGATCTGCCGCCGCCTGGACGGGCTGCCGCTCGCCATCGAACTGGCCGCCGCCCGGCTGCGGATGCTCACCCCGCGCCAGATCGCCGACCGTCTCGACGACCGTTTCCGGCTGCTGACCGGCGGCAGCCGTACCGCCCTGCCCCGCCAGCAGACCCTGCGCGCGGTCGTGGACTGGTCCTGGGAACTGCTGGACGAGGACGAGCGGGAGGTGCTGCGCCGGCTGTCGGTCTTCGCGGGCGGCTGCGACCTGGCCGCCGCCGAGGCCGTCTGCGGGCCCGCCGCCCTCGACACGCTCGGTTCCCTGGTCGACAAGTCCCTCGTCGTGGCCGCCCCCGACGCCGCCGAGGGCATGCGCTACCGGCTGCTGGAGACCGTCGGCGAGTACGCCGCCGAACGCCTCGCCGAGTCCGGGCGGCGCACCGGCGCCGAACGCGCGCATCTGACGTATTACCGCGAGTTCGCCCGCACCTCGGACCGCGGGCTGCGCGGCGGCGGACAGCGCGCCGCCATCGCCGACCTCGAACGCGAGTACGAGAACATCCGGACCGCGCTGCGCCGCGCCGTCGCCGCGCGGGACGAGCAGGAGGCGCTCAACCTCACCCACGCGCTGATCTGGTACTGGCAGATGCGCGATCTGCGGATCGAGGGCCGCAACTGGTGCGCGGAGGTGATGGCCCTCGGCCCCGACCCGTTCACCGAGCCGCCGCGCCGCGCCCGGCCCGTGTGGCAGCGGGTCACCGACGCCCCGCCGCCGCTGTCCGGCGAGGCGCTCCTCGAAGCCCGGCGCGGGGTCCATCTCGCCCATCTGGGCTGCATGGACACCGAGATGGACCTCTGGCAGACCGAGCGGGCCCAGCAGAAGCTGCTGACCATCGCCCAGGTGTACGAGCCGGGCCTGCCGCAGGTCTGCCGCAGCCCCGGCTCGAGCTGGTACTTCGCCGTCCTGCTCACCGGCGGCATCGACCGGCTCCAGGAGATCGTCGACGCCGCCGTGCGCACCTGCCGCGAGACCCCGGGCTACGAGTGGGAACTGGCCGGCGCCCTCAACACCCGGGCCAACCTCCTCGCCAACCGCACCGACCAGGCCGACTCCGCCGCCGCCGACGCCGAGGAGGCGCTGCGCCTGCACCGCCGGCTCGGGGACGACTGGGGCATCGCCGAGGCGCTCTCCGCCCGCGGCGAGGCCCAGGAGCGGCGCGGGGAGCACGCGCTGGCCGCGGCCGACTTCGAGACCGCCATCCAGCACGCCGAGCGGCTCGGCGCCCGCACCCAGGTGGCCGTCCTCCACGCCCGGCTGGGCGGCGCCCTGGCCGAGGGCGGCGAGGTGGAGCGGGCGGAGGCGGTGCTGCGCGGGGTGCTGGACCGCAGTGAGAGCCCGCTCAGCGAGGCCATGCCCGCCGCCCGGCTCTACCTGTCCGGGCTGCTGTCCGTGGCCGGCCGGGTCCAGGAGGCCCGCGCCGAGCTGACCCGGCTGCGCGAGGACTTCCGGCTCGCCCAGTTCCCCGTCTTCGACGCCTACATCCTGGGCGCCGAGGCATGGCTGGACGCGGCCGAGGGGGAGTACGAGAGCTGCCTCGCCAACTGCCGGCAGGCGCTGGAACTCTCCGGCGACCCGCTGTCCCGGGCGATCCAGCCGACCATGCAGGCCGTCTACCTCACCGTCGCCGCCATCGCGCTCGCCGAGGGCGACGACGGCCGCCGGGCCCCGGACGCCGCCCGCTGCCTGGGGGCCGCCGCGGCCCTGCTGTCCAGCGGCCACGTGGAGGCGGCCAGCGAACGCAGGGCCCGGGAACGCGCCACCGCCTCGGCCCGCGCCGCCCTGGGCGACGAGGCGTACGACACCGCCCACGCACAGGGCCGCGGCCTCTCCGCGGATGAGGCCGCGGCCCTGCTGTGACGTCCGACGCGCACCGGACGGCCTCGCCCGCACCGTGCGGAGCCGGGTCAGCTCTTGGTGCGGAACTTGTGGATCGCCACCGGCGCCATCACCGCGGTGATCGCGGCCGTCCAGGCCAGCGTCACCCACAGGTCCTGGGCCACCGGGCCGCCCACCATCATGCCGCGCGCCGCGTCGGCGAGGGTGGAGAGCGGGTTGTAGTCGGTGAACGCCTGGAGCCAGCCCGGCATCGACGCCGTCGGCGCGAAGATGGACGAGCCGAACTGGAGCGGGAACAGCACCAGGAAGCCCATCGCCTGCACCGACTGCGCGTTCTTCAGCACCACGCCCAGGGTGAGGAAGACCCACATGATCGCCGAGGCGAACGCGGTGGACAGCGCGACGGCCCCGAGCAGCCCGGTCCAGCTGTCGATGTCGAAGCCCACCAGCACGGCGACGACCATCAGGATCGCCGTCGCGAACAGCATCCGGCCCAGCTCGACCGCGATCTTCGCGAACAGCACCGAGCCGCGTCCTATCGGCAGCGACCGGAAGCGGTCCATCACCCCGGAGTTGAAGTCCTGGCTGAAGCCGGTGCCGACGCCCTGGGAGAGCGTCATGCTCATCATCGCGATCATGCCCGGGATGACGTACTGGACGTATCCGTCCTGTCCGCCGCCCAGCGCCTGGCCGATCGAGCCGCCGAAGACGTACACGAACAGCAGGGTGAAGACGACCGGCATCAGCAGGGCGTCGAACATGGACTCCGGGTCCTGCCGGATCCAGAGCAGATTGCGGCGCAGCAGCGCCCCGGTGTGCCGCAGGTGGGCGCGCGGCGAGATCCGGGCGTCGTCCTTCGGCGGTGTGGTCTCTTTGAGATCGACGGTCACGGCGCTCATACGGCGACCTCCTCACGGTCTTCGGCGGTCTCGGTGCCCTGCGGGGTGCTCGCCCGGCGCCCGGTCAGTGACAGGAACACCTCGTCCAGGCTGGGCAGTTCGGTGGTGATGGCGCTGAGGGTGATGCCGCGCGCGACGACCGCGCCGGTCACCGCGGTGAGCTGCTCGTCGCTCAGGATCGGCACCAGGACGCTGGAGCGCTCGGTGTCGACGGTGGTCGCGGCCAGACCGGTGATGCCCAGCTCGTCCAGTTCCCTGGCCAGCGGGCGCAGCTGGAGCGGGTCGGCCGGTCTGATCCGCAGCGTCCGGCCGCCGACCTTCGCCTTCAGCTCCTCGATCCCGCCGCCCGCGATGACCTTGCCCCGGTCCACCACGGTCAGCTCGGAGGCGAGCTGTTCGGCCTCCTCCATGTACTGGGTGGTCAGCAGTACGGTCACTCCCTCGCCGACCATGCTCTTGACCTCGTCCCACACCTCGTTGCGGGTGCGGGGGTCGAGTCCGGTGGTCGGCTCGTCCAGGAACAGCACCTGCGGGCGTCCGATCATCGACGCGGCCAGGTCCAGCCGCCGCCGCATCCCGCCGGAGTAGGTGTGGACGGGCCGCCGGGCCGCCTCGGTCAGCGAGAACCGCTCCAGCAGTTCGTCGGCGCGTCCACGGGCGTCCTTGCGCGGCAGATCGAGCAGCCGGCCGATCATGTAGAGGTTCTCCCAGCCGGGGATCTTCTCGTCCACCGAGGCGTACTGCCCGGTGAGGCCGATCACCCGGCGCAGCATGCGGGGCTGGCGGATCACGTCGTAGCCGGCCACGGTCGCCCGGCCGGCGTCGGGGGCGAGGAGGGTGGACAGGATCCGTACGAGGGTGGTTTTGCCGGCGCCGTTCGGCCCGAGCACACCCATCACGGTGCCCTCGCGCACATCCACGTCGACGCCGTCCAGCGCCTTGGTCTCGCCGTAGTGCTTGACCAGTCCCCTGACGGTGACGGCGATGTCGCCGCCGGTGGGGTTCTTGTCGATTCGCGTCATGCCCCAGAGCGTGTCAGGCGCCACCGACAAACGACCGACAGAGCACCGACAGCCCGGCGACGTCCGACCGCCCCCTGCCGGCGCCCCAGCGCCCCCGGTCCGTCCCCCGACCATCCTCCTACGGCCCCCGGGCCGCCCCCGGTTCGTCCTCCGGCCGCCCCCGGTTCGTCCTCCGGCCGCCCCCGGGTCGCCTTCCGGCTGTCCCCGGGCCGTCCCCCGGGTCGTCCTCCGGCCGTCCCCCGGGTCGTCCTCGGGTCGCCCTCCGGCCGTCCCCCGGGCCGCCTTCCGGTCGTCTTCCGGGCCGTCTTCCGGCTGTCCTCCGGCGGCTCCCGGGTCGTCCTCCGGCCGCCTTCCGGGCCGTCTCCCGGCGGCCCCCGGGCCGTCTTCCGGCCGTCTTCCGGCGGCTCTCGGGTCCGTCCTCCGGCCATCTTCCGGGCCGTCTTCCGGCCGTTTCCCGGCGGCTCCCGGGTCGTCTTCTGGGCGTCTTCCGGCTGTCCTCGGGCCGTCCCCCGGTCGCCCTCCGGCCATCTCGCGGCTGTCCCCGGGTTCGTCCTCTGGTTGTCTCCGGGCCGTCCTCCGGCTGTCCCCGGGTCGCCCTCCCGCCGCCCTCCAGCCGTCCCGCGGATCTCCGGAAGCGCCGGGCGGCCCGCCGACGGGGGAGGGTCGGTGGGCCGCCCGGGTGGTGCGGCGGTGGCTGGTGGACCTGGTGGGCCTGGCGGACCCGGTGGACCCGGTGGGCCTGGCGGACCCGGAGGGTCTAGTGGACGGAGTGTTCCGACTGCGGGAACGTTCCGTCGATGACCTCCTCGGCGAACGCCTTCGCCGCCGCGCCCATGACATCGCGCAGGTCGGCGTACTGCTTGACGAACTTCGGCACCCGGCCGCCGGTCAGTCCGAGCATGTCGGTCGACACCAGGACCTGCGCGTCCGTCTCCGGCCCCGCGCCGATACCGACCGTCGGGATGTGCAGGGTGCGGGTCACCTCGCCGGCCAGCTCGGCCGGGACCAGCTCCAGGACCACCGCGAACGCGCCCGCGTCCTGCACCGACTTGGCGTCCCGCAGCAGCTGGGCCGCCGCCTCCTCGCCGCGCCCCTGGACCCGGTAGCCCATGGCGTTGACGGACTGCGGGGTGAGGCCGATGTGGGCCATCACCGGGATCCCGGACTCCACCAGCAGCTCGATCTGCCGGTGCGAGCGCTCGCCGCCCTCCAGCTTCACGGCCCCCACCCCGGCCTCCTTGACCAGCCGGGTCGCCGAGCGAAGCGCCTGCACCGGGCCCTCCTGGTAGGAGCCGAAGGGCAGGTCGCCCACGATCAGGGCACGGCTGGTGCCGCGCACCACGGCCGCGGACAGCATGGTCATCTCGTCAAGAGTGACGGGCACGGTGGTCTCGTAGCCGAGGTGGACATTGCCCGCCGAGTCCCCGACGAGCATGACCGGGATGCCGGTCTCGTCGAAGACGGACGCGGTCATCGCGTCGTAGGCGGTGAGCATGGGCCACTTCTCGCCCCGCTCCTTGGCGGCGGCGATGTCGCGGACGGTGACACGGCGGGTGCCCTTGCCTCCGTACAGCGTCCTGGCGCTGTCGGGGGCCTTCCGCGAGGCGGTCTGGGCAGCCGAGAGCTGCGTCATGGCAACGCTCCTTACGTCATCTCGAGGCGCCCTCACGGCGTCCCCGGATCCCCTCCATGGTGGCATCTCGGCCCAGTGAGGACCAGGGGACCCACCTCACGTCGAAAGTACGTAAGAAGGCGGTAAAAGATTTACGATACGGTACGGTCTCGTATCGTAAGTTGCCTACGCTCTGGGGTCATGACTACACCTGACGCCCCCGCCCCGCGGGTCCCCGAAGCGGTCCACCGGCGCCGCTGGGCGATTCTCGGCGTGCTCATGCTGAGCCTGCTGATCGTGGTGCTCGACAACTCGATCCTGAACGTCGCCGTCAAGACCATCTCCACCCCCGCCCCCACCGGCCTGGGCGCCAGTCAGAGCGAGCTGGAGTGGGCCATCAACGCCTACACCCTCGTCTTCGCCGGGCTGCTGTTCTCCGCCGGGCTGCTCGGCGACCGGCTCGGCCGCAAGAAGGTGATGCTCGGCGGGCTCGTCGTGTTCGGCCTCGGCTCCGCGCTCGCCGCCACCGCCGGTTCCCCCGGCGAACTGATCGGCTTCCGCGCCCTCATGGGGCTCGGCGCCGCCTTCGTGATGCCCGCCACCCTCGCCGTGCTGATGAACGTCTTCGAGCGCGAGGAGCAGCCCAAGGCCATAGGCATCTGGGCCGGCGGCGTCGGCCTCGCCATAGCCATCGGCCCGATCACCGGCGGCATCCTCCTCGACCACTTCTGGTGGGGCTCGGTCTTCCTGATCAACGTGCCGATCGTGATCGTCGCCGTCGCCCTGATGCTCTGGCTCGTCCCCGACTCCCGCGACCCCCGGCCCGGCCGTGTCGACCCCGTCGGCGTCGTCCTGTCCGTCGTCGGCCTGGTCCTCCTCGTCTACGGCATCATCCGCGGCGGCGAACTCGCCGACTTCACGGACGTCACCGTGCTCGGCACCATCGCCGCCGGACTCGCTGTGCTGGCCGCCTTCGTGATCTTCGAGAAGCGCAGCGACCACCCCTCCATCGACATCGGCCACTTCAGGAACAAGGTCTTCTCCGCCGCCGTCGCGGTCATCGCCCTGGTCTTCTTCGCCCTCATGGGCGTGACCTTCTTCTCCGTCTTCTACACCCAGAGCGTGCGCGGCTACTCCCCGCTGGAGACCGGACTGCTGCTGCTCCCGCTCGCCCTCGCCCAGCTCGTCTTCGCGCCCCGCGCCCGGCTGGTCGTGGACCGCGTCGGCATCCGGGCCACCACCACCGGCGCCATGCTGCTCATCGCCGCGACGCTCGCCTCGTTCGCCGTCCTGGACGCCGACACCCCGATCTGGCTGCTGGAGATCATCTTCTTCCTCATGGGCACCGGCATGGCCCACATCATGACCCCGATCAGCGTCGTCATCATGCAGGCCCTGCCCCGGGAGAAGGCCGGCTCCGCCTCCGCCCTCAGCAACACCTTCCGCCAGGTCGGCGGCGCCCTCGGCATCGCCGTCCTCGGCTCGGTGCTCTCCGCCGCCTACCGCTCCGGCATCGAGGACAAACTCGGCGTTCTCCCCGAGCACCTGCGGCACACCGCAGGCGAGTCCATCGAGGGCACCCTCGGCGTCGCCGCCGGGCTCGGCCCCGAGGGCCGGTCCCTCATCGGCCCCGCCCACGACGCCTTCCTGCACGCCATGCACGTCACCGCCCTGTGCGGCGCGGGTGTGGCCCTCGTCGGCGCCCTCGTGGTCGCCCTGTTCCTGCCGGGCCGGCCGCGCCCCGTCCGCAACGACGGGAAGGAGCCGGAGTTGGTGTCGGCGACCGACCGCTGAGCCGCTTCCGTAGGACAATCGGCGGGACCGCAGCACAGCCGAAGGACGGAGCGATGTGAACAGCCTCGCAGGTGACCGCCCGGCAGCCTCCGGCGCCCCCAAGGGGCGTCCCCGCAGTGAGGCCGTGGAACGCGCCATCCTGGAAGGCGCGATGAAGCTCCTGGAGGACGGCGTCCCGCTCGCCGACCTCTCCATCGAGCGCATCGCGCGCACCGCCGGGGTCGGCAAGGCCGCCATCTACCGCCGCTGGCCGGGCAAGGAGGAACTCTTCGTCGACGTCGTGCGCGCCGCCGAACCCGAGGACCCCGAACTGCCCGGCACCTCCATGCGCGACGACCTCGTCGTCCTCATGGACTCCGTGCGCCGCCGCGGCCTCGCCAACCGCACCTCGGCCATCCTCCACCACGTCCACGCCCAGATGAAGAGCAGCCCACGGCTGTGGGACGAGTACCACTCCACGGTGGTCGCGCCACGCCGCCGCCGCACCGAGGAAGTGCTGCGCCGCGGCCAGCGCGACGGTGAACTGCGCACCGACGTCGACCTGGACCTGCTCGGCGACCTGTTCCTCGGCCCGATGCTGGTGCGCGCCGTGATGCGCAGCGACGCCGACCTGCCGGAGAATCTCGCCGAGGACGTCGTCGACACCCTCCTCCAAGGACTACGGCCCGTCAGTTCCCCGGACGACTGAGCACGAAGGGCGTCCCCCCGTCGACCTTCCATCCGAACATGCGTGTTCCGTCACAGAACGCGCATTGCGGGCCGCCGGACGGAACTCCCGCATCCCACTTGTTCGTCCTTGTCCCCATACGGCCGTCGCGGACGGCGAGAACTCAGCCGATCATCCCCTAGTGTCTGTTGAGACACGGGTAGATAACGGTGTGCACGGCAGGCAGCGAGGCGACGGTATGGCGCAACAGGCGTACATGACGGAAACGGCGGACGGCGGCTCGGGGCCCGAGCGGCGCGGATCACGGTTCCGGCGTCTGCTCGACGGCTGGCGCGGCGACCGCCGCATCTGGCGGCGCGGCCTCGTGGTCGCCGCCCTCGCCGTCCTGCTCGCCCTCGGCATGGGACTGCACGCGCAGATCCCCAACCGGGTGGGCAACCTGGGCAGTCTCACCGAGACCTTCCTGCCCTGGTTCGGCCTCGTCGGCGTCCCCGTGCTGCTGCTCCTCGCCCTGCTCCGCCGCTCCGCCACCGCCCTGATCGCCGTACTGCTCCCGGCGATCGTCTGGCTCAACCTCTTCGGCGGACTGCTCACCGACCGCACCGGCTCCGGCGGCGACCTCACGGTGGCCACGCACAACGTCAACGCCGAGAACCCCGACCCCTCCGGCACCGCCCGCGAGGTGGCCGCCTCCGGCGCCGACGTGGTCGCCCTGGAGGAACTGACCGCGGGCGCCGTACCGGTGTACGAGAGGGCGCTGGAGAAGACGTACAAGTACCACTCGGTGCAGGGCACGGTGGGCCTGTGGAGCAAGTACCCGCTCAGCGGGGTCAGCCCCGTCAACATCGAGTTGGGCTGGACCCGCGCGATGCGCGCCACGGTCACCACGCCGGGCGGCCAGATCGCCGTGTACGTCGCCCATCTCCCGTCGGTGCGGGTGAAGCTGGAGGCCGGTTTCACGGCCCATCAGCGCGACCGGAGCGCCGACGCCCTCGGCTCGGCCATCCACAAGGAGCCGCTGGAGCGGGTTGTCCTGCTCGGCGACCTCAACGGCACCATGAACGACCGCTCCCTGACCGCCGTCACCTCCCAGATGCGCTCCACCCAGGGCGCCGCGGGCAGCGGCTTCGGCTTCAGCTGGCCCGCCTCCTTCCCGCTGGCCCGCATCGACCAGATCCTGGTCAAGGGCGTCGAGCCGGTCACCTCCTGGACCCTCCCGGAGACCAGCAGCGACCATCTGCCGCTGGCGGCCCGGGTCGACCTGGGCGATTCCTGAGGCAGGCGGGCAGGCGGGCAGGCGGGCAGCAGGGCAGCTGGGCAGGCAGTCGGCCAGGCAGACGGCTAGGCGGTCGGCCGGGTGCCCTCCCGCCAGCCGTTGGTGATCGGGAGCCGCCGGTCCTTCCCGAACCCCTTCGGGGAGATCTTCGTGCCCGGCGGATACTGCCGCCGCTTGTACTCGGCGGTGTCCACCATCCGCAGCGTCCTGGCCACCAGGTCCGCGTCGAACCCGGCCCGCACGATCGTGTCCGCGCCCTCGTCCCGGTCCACGTACCGCGAGAGGATCGCGTCCAGCACCGGGTAGTCCGGCAGAGAGTCGGTGTCCACTTGCCCCGGCCGCAGCTCCGCGCTCGGCGGCTTGCTGATGGAGTTCTCCGGGATCGGCGGGGTCTGCCCGCGCTCCGCCGCCGCCCGGTTGCGCCACTCGGCGAGCTGGAACACCGACGTCTTGTACAGGTCCTTGATCGGCCCGTACGCGCCCACCGAGTCGCCGTACAGCGTGGAGTACCCCACGGCCAGCTCGGACTTGTTGCCCGGCGCGAGCACGATGTGCCCCTCCTGGTTGGAGATCGCCATCAGCAGCGTGCCGCGCAGCCGGGACTGGAGGTTCTCCTCCGCCAGCCCCGTCAGCTCCAGCGCCTCCATGTACGCGTCGAACATCGGCTCGATCGAGACGGTACGGAAGTTCAGGCCGGTGCGCCGCGCCAGCTCCGCCGCGTCGTCCTTGGAGTGCTCGGAGGAGTACTTCGACGGCATCGCCACGCCGTACACGTGCTCCGCGCCCAGCGCGTCACAGGCGAGCGCCGCGACGAGCGCCGAGTCGATGCCCCCGGACAGCCCGATCAGCACGGAGCTGAAGCCGTTCTTGGCGACATACGCCCGCAGCCCCACCACCAGCGCTGAGTAGATCTCCTCGGCGTCCTCCAGCCGCTCGGCGTATCCGCCCGTGTGCTGCGGCTCGTACGGCGCCAGCGGCTCCTCGGACAGCACGACCCGCTCGATCCGCAGCCCGTCGTCCACCACGCCCTCGGGCGCGTCGGGGCGCGCGGCGGGCAGTTCCAGATCCAGCAGCATGCACGCCTCGGAGAACTGCGGCGCCCGCGCGATCACCTCGCCGTCCGCGCCGACCACGATGGAGTCGCCGTCGTAGACCAGCTCGTCCTGACCGCCCATCATGGCGACGTACGCGGTGGTGCAGCCGGCCTCCTGGGCCCGCTTGCGGACCAGTTCGAGCCGGGTGTCGTCCTTGTCCACCTCGTAGGGCGAGGCGTTGACCGACAGCAGCAGACCGGCCCCGGCCGAGCGCGCCGCCGGGACCCGGCCGCCGTCCTGCCACAGGTCCTCGCAGATCGCGAGGGCGACATCGACGCCGTGCACCCGCAGTACCGGCATGGTGTCGCCGGGCACGAAGTAGCGGAACTCGTCGAAGACGCCGTAGTTCGGCAGATGGTGCTTGGCGAAGCCGAGCACGACCGCGCCGCCGTACAGCACCGCCGCCGCGTCCTGAGGGGCGCCGGCCGGCTGGCCGTACCTCGGCTGGGCGCTTTCGCTGCGGTCGAGGTAGCCGACGACCACCGGGACCTCGCCGAGGCCCTCCTCGGCGAGGCGGGCGGCCAGCCCGCGCAGCGCGGCACGGGAGGCCGCCACGAAGGAGGAGCGCAGCGCCAGGTCCTCCACGGGATACCCGGTCAGCACCATCTCCGGGAAGGCCACGAGATGGGCCCCCCGGTCGGCCGCGTGCCGGGTCCACTCCAGGATCCGGTCACAGTTCCCGGCGAGGTCGCCGACACGGGCGTCGATCTGGTTCATGGCGAGACGTAGTTGAGGCACGGCCCCAGTGTAATCGTCAAACCGACGCGATGGGGTGGTGCGGGGTGTGTGCCGCCCCACGCCCGGGCCGTTTCCTCACCTAGGACGCCCGGGCCGTTTCCTCGCCCAGGACGCCGGGCCGTTTCCTCGCCTAGGACGACGGGCCGTTTCCACGCCTAGGGCGTGGCGTCCGCCCCGCGTTCCTTCAGCAGGTCGGCCATCAGGTCGATCTCCGACTGCTGCCCCCGCATCATGCCCTGGGCCAGCCGCTTCTCCGCGCCCACCGTGCAGCGCTCGACACAGCCCGCGGCCATGTGGATGCCGCCGTTGTGGTGCTTGGTCATCAGCTGGAGGTAGAAGATCTCGGCCTGCTTCCCGTTCAGCTCGCCGAGTTTCTCCATCTCCTTGTCGGTGGCCATGCCGGGCATCAGCGCGCCCTCGCCCGCGGTCGGCATGTCGCCCATGTCCATCCAGGTCATCGGCGGCTTCGCGGACACCTTCGGGAGCCCCCACAGGTCCAGCCAGCCCAGCATCATGCCGCGCTGGTTGGCCTGGGTCTGCGCGATGTCGTAGGCGAGCCGGCGCACCTCTTCGTCGTCGGTGCGGTCCCGCACGATGTACGACATCTCCACCGCCTGCTGGTGGTGGACCGACATGTCCCGGGCGAAGCCCGCGTCCGCCGAGTCGGCGGTGGGCGGCTCCACTCCCGAGCCGTCGTCGCCGGCGCCCGCGTAGGTGATCGCCCCGGCGGCCACCAGCACCGCCGCGACGGTGCCCCCGATCCATCCGGCCCGCGACCTCACTGGGCCAGCCCGTTCGTGCACGCGGCACCCGGCTCCGGGGTCTGCTCGCCCTGGACGAACTTCTCCAGGAAGGCGCCGAGCTTCGGGTCGTCCGCGCCGGTCACCGTCCGCTGGTGGCCCCAGGCCGACAGCATGACCGGGGACGCCTGGTCCTCGACCGGGCTCATCAGCGTGTACGGCGTGGCCTTCACCTTCGCGGCCAGCGCGGCCACGTCGTCCTTCGCCGCCTTGCTGGTGTACGTCACCCAGACCGCGCCGTGCTCCAGCGAGTGCACCGCGTTGACGGCGGGGATCTCCTTCTCGTAGACGTCCCCGTTGCAGTTCATCCACGCCTGGTGGTGGTCGCCGCCGACCGGCGGGGTCATCGGGTAGTCCACGTCCCCGTTCACATGGTTGCGGCCCAGCTCGCCCTCCCACTTGCCCACGCCGTCGGCGCCGGTGGTGAAGGTGCCGCCGCCCTTGCCGTCGCTCGCCGTGTCGGAGCCGTCGGACTGGGACCGCACCAGCACCACCCCGCCCACGACCAGGGCGGCGACGACCACCACACTGGCGGCGACGGTGAGGATCCGGTTGCGCCGCTCACGGGAGCGTTCGGCGGCGCGCATCTCCTCTATGCGCGCCTTGCGCGCCACGCTGTCTCTCTTCTTGGCGGAACCCATGGGGGCTGCCCTTCTGGAATATGGGGGGATGGAGTGAAATGGAGCGAGAGGACAAAGCCGAGGTCGACGGTCGGGTCAGCTGATCGTAGTGGGATACGACGGTCTTCTCGTAGACCGGCAGCGTGAATGGCCCGATCGGCCGACGGGCCGCCCCGGACGGCGGGCCGTTCCGGAGACGGATACGAGCGGGCAAGATGGGCCGCAACGCGCACGAAACGGTGTTGTGGTGGGATGCTCAGGAACCCGACCGCCTTTCACGGCTCCCGGGGGCAACGGGCCTGACCAGCAAGGATGGGGAAGCGGAAGATGGACAAGCAGCAGGAGTTCGTGCTCCGTACGTTGGAGGAGCGCGACATCCGGTTCGTGCGCCTCTGGTTCACCGACGTCCTGGGCTTCCTCAAGTCCGTGGCCGTGGCCCCCGCCGAACTCGAACAGGCGTTCGATGAAGGGATCGGTTTCGACGGTTCCGCGATCGAGGGCTTCGCCCGGGTCTACGAGTCCGACATGATCGCCAAGCCCGACCCCGCCACCTTCCAGGTGCTGCCCTGGCGCGCGGAGACCCCCGGCACCGCCCGGATGTTCTGCGACATCCTCATGCCGGACGGCTCCCCGTCCTTCGCGGACCCGCGCTATGTCCTCAAGCGCGCCCTCGCCCGCGCCTCCGACCTCGGGTTCACCTTCTACACCCACCCGGAGATCGAGTTCTTCCTGCTGAAGAACAAGCCGGTCGACGGCTCGGTGCCGACCCCCGCCGACAACTCCGGGTACTTCGACCACACCCCGACCAACGTCGGCATGGACTTCCGCCGCCAGGCGATCACCATGCTGGAGTCGATGGGCATCTCCGTCGAGTTCTCCCACCACGAGGGCGCCCCCGGCCAGCAGGAGATCGATCTGCGCTACGCCGACGCGCTCTCCACCGCCGACAACGTGATGACCTTCCGGCTGGTGATGAAGCAGGTCGCGCTGGAGCAGAACCTCCAGGCCACCTTCATGCCGAAGCCGTTCTCCGAGCACCCCGGCTCCGGGATGCACACCCACCTCTCGCTCTTCGAGGGCGACCGCAACGCGTTCTACGAGTCCGGCGCCGAGTACCAGCTCTCCAAGGTCGGCCGGTCCTTCATCGCCGGGCTGCTGCGGCACGCCGGTGAGATCTCCGCCGTCACCAACCAGTGGGTGAACTCCTACAAGCGGATCTGGGGCGGCTCCGAGCGCACCGCGGGCGCCGGCGGCGAGGCCCCCTCGTACATCTGCTGGGGGCACAACAACCGCTCCGCGCTGGTCCGCGTCCCCATGTACAAGCCCGGCAAGACCGGCTCCGCCCGCGTCGAGGTGCGCTCACTGGACACCGGGGCGAATCCTTACCTCTCCTACGCCGTGCTGCTCGCCGCGGGCCTCAAGGGCATCGAGGAGGGGTACGAGCTGCCGCCGGGCGCGGAGGACGACGTGTGGGCGCTGTCCGACGCCGAGCGCCGCGCGATGGGGATCGAGCCGTTGCCGCAGAACCTCGGCGAGGCGCTGTCGCTGATGGAGCGCAGCGATCTCGTCGCCGAGACGCTGGGGGAGCACGTCTTCGACTTCTTCCTCCGCAACAAGCGCGCGGAATGGCACGAGTACCGGTCCGAGGTCACGGCGTTCGAACTGCGCAAGAACCTGCCGGTGCTGTAGCCCCGCGAAGTCGCGGGGCTACAGCACCGCGAAGTCGCGGGGCGGGATCGGTTCCGGTGCCCTGGGGGAGGGGCGGGGGGTCCGTCGGCGGCCTGCCCCGGGCGGGGCCTGTCGCACGGTACCCCGCGCCCCTCACACCGCCTACCGGGTTTCCGCCTGGTGGTCAGGAGCCGGTGGAGGGGCTCCTCGGCACGGCGCCGGTACTGCTGGACGGTCCAGCCGTTTCCGTCCGGGTCCCTGACGTACATGAACGTGGCGCCGTCGTCCTCGGTGTACTCGACCGGCTCGGACCCGTCGAGCCCCCGGGCGACCAGCTCCTCCCGCGCCGCGCGGAGGTCGGCCACCCCGGTCGATGTCGCCCACGGGCAGGGGGATCACTTCGAGCGTGCACTCCACAGCCGGTCCTCCGAGTCGTGGGTGCGCGTGGGTCAGACGAACCGCCAGCGGGTCTGGCTGAACGGCTCACCCTTACCGAAGCCGAAGACCGTGCGCGGCGCCACCGAGAAGACATGAGCCGTCCCCGGCGCGTGCTGGAAGGCGCCGTCGGCGACCTCGAAATGCCAGAAGCCGCCGTACTTCGTCTCCCACGCGGCGGCCAGCTCACGCAGCCGGGCCTCGTCCGTCACCCGGACCGCCTCACCCTCGTAGACCAGGTCGTGGCCCTCTTCCATCAGGTTGTTCCCGGTCGTCAGCACCACGTGCGGGTTCTGTGCGAGGTTGCGGGCCTTGCGCTCCCCGGGGCCCGTGCAGAAGTGCAGGGCGCCCCCGGACCAGACGGCGGGCAGCGGGGTGACATGGGGCCGTCCGTCCGGACGGACCGTCGAGATCCAGAACAGCTCGGCCTCGGCGAGCCGCCGCTCCGCCTCGGCCCAGGGCACGGCGGTCGCCTTCGGGTCGCTGAAGCCGGGGTCCAGCCGGGTCTCGGGTCGCAGCTCGGTCATCGGATGCCTCCAGATGCGGATCTTGTCCTCTTTCCCCGCTCAGACTCCCCGCGGCCGGGAAACTCATCGGAGCCCGCGGTCAAGGCTGCGGATAGGCTCGTACCGGATCGATCGGGACGGGAGGGAGAGCGTGATGACGCCGGGGCGCAGGAGCAGTACCTTCACACGGCTGCTGCGGCACGGATTCACCGACCCGTCCGCCGCCGAGCGGCTCCTCGACTCGCCCGAGCCGGCGCCGCTCAGGGACGACCCGGTCCTGCTGGAGGCACTGGGTGCCACGGCCGACCCGGATCTCGCGCTGCACGGTCTGGTCCGGCTCCTGGAGGCGCAGCCGCAGGACCTGGACCGGCAGGAGCTGCTGGACACCCTCACCGCCGCCAAGCCGCTGCGCGACCGGCTGCTCGGGGTGCTGGGCGCCTCCGCCGCCCTCGCCGACCACCTCGCCCGGCACCCGCACGACTGGCGGGTGCTGATGACGTACGAGCCGCGCGATCTGCACCCCGGCGTCGAGGAGTTCGAGCGCGGCCTCGCCGAGGCCACCGACCCGGTGTCGCTGCGGGTCGCCTACCGGCGCTGCCTGCTGTCCATCGCCGCCCGCGACGTGTGCGGCACCACCGATGTGGCGCAGACCGCCGCCGAACTCGCCGACCTGGCCACCGCCACCCTGCGCGCCGCCCTCGCGCTGGCCCGCGCCGCCGCGCCCGAGGACGCCGCCCTGGCCCGGCTCGCGGTCGTCGCCATGGGCAAGTGCGGCGGCCACGAGCTGAACTACGTCTCCGACGTCGACGTCATCTTCGTCGCCGAGAGCGCCGACGGCGCCGAGGGGGCCGACGAGGTCAAGGCGCTCCAGGCCGCCACCCGGCTCGCCTCGCACCTGATGCGGATCTGCTCCGAGACCACCGTCGAGGGCTCCATCTGGCCGGTGGACGCCAACCTCCGCCCCGAGGGCCGCAACGGCCCGCTGGTGCGCACCCTCAGCAGCCATGTCGTCTACTACCAGCGCTGGGCCAAGACCTGGGAGTTCCAGGCCCTGCTCAAGGCCCGCCCGGTCGCCGGCGACCTCGGCCTCGGACAGGAGTACGTCGCCGCGCTGGAACCCCTGGTGTGGCAGGCCGCCGAGCGTGAGAACTTCGTCGCCGACGTGCAGAAGATGCGCCGCCGGGTGGTCGAGAACATCCCCGCCTCCGAGGTCGACCGCGAGCTGAAACTCGGCCCCGGCGGACTGCGGGACGTCGAGTTCGCGGTCCAGCTCCTCCAGCTCGTGCACGGCCGCTCCGACACCGGCCTGCGCAGCGGCACCACCCTCGACGCCCTGCGCGCGCTCGCCGCCGGCGGCTACGTCGGGCGCGCGGACGCCGTCCAGTTGGAGGAGTCGTACCGTTTCCTGCGCTCCATGGAGCACCGCATCCAGCTTCACCGGCTGCGCCGCACCCACCTCGTGCCCTCCGAGCCGGCCGACCAGCGCCGCCTCGGGCGCTCGCTGGGGCTGCGCACCGACCCGGTCACCGACCTGAACCGCGCGTGGCGACGGCATGCCGCCGTCGTACGCCGCCTCCACGAGAAGCTCTTCTACCGCCCGCTGCTCGACGCCGTCGCCCAACTCGCCCCCGGCGAGGCCCGGCTCAGCCCCGAGGCGGCCCGCGAACGCCTGGTCGCCCTCGGCTACGCCGACCCGGCCGCCGCCCTGCGCCATCTGGAGGCGCTGGCCTCCGGCGTCACCCGCAAGTCCGCCATCCAGCGCACCCTGCTGCCGGTGCTGCTCGGCTGGTTCGCGGACTCCGCCGACCCGGACGCCGGACTGCTCAACTTCCGCAAGGTCTCCGACGCGCTCGGCAAGACGCCCTGGTACCTGCGGCTGCTGCGCGACGAGGGCGCGGCGGCCGAGAACCTCGCCCGCGTCCTGTCCGCCGGGCGGCTCGCCCCCGACCTGCTGATGCGCGCCCCCGAGGCGGTCGCCCTGCTCGGCGACGGCGACGGCGCCCGCAGCGGACTCGCGACCCGGCCCCGCGCCCAGCTCGAACAGGAGATCCTCGCCGCCGTCGGCCGCGCCGACAACGCGGTGCACGCCGTCGCGGCGGCCCGCGGGGTGCGGCGCCGCGAACTGTTCCGTACGACCGCCGCCGACATCGTCTCCTCCTACGGCACCGAGACCCACGCCGTCGAGGCCGACCAGGGCGCCCTGGTGGACCGGGTCGGCGCCGCCGTCTCCGACCTCACCGCCGCCACCCTCGCCGGCACCCTGCGGGCCGTCGTCCGTGAACACTGGGGCGAGGAACTGCCCACCCGGTTCGCCGTCATCGGCATGGGCCGCTTCGGCGGCCACGAACTGGGCTACGGCTCGGACGCCGACGTCGTCTTCGTGCACGAGCCCCGCGAGGGCGTCCGCGAGGAGGAGGCCGCCAAGGCCGCGGGCAAGGTCGTCTCCGAGATGCGCCGGCTGCTCCAGATCCCCAGCTCGGACCCGCCCCTGCTGATCGACGCCGACCTGCGCCCCGAGGGCAAGTCCGGCCCCCTGGTCCGCACCCTGAAGTCCTACGAGGCGTACTACCGCCGCTGGTCGCTCGGCTGGGAGTCGCAGGCCCTGCTACGGGCCGAACCGGTCGCCGGGGACCCGGAACTGGGCCGCCGCTTCATCGCCCTGATCGACCCCCTGCGCTATCCGCCGGCGGGCCTGGCCGACGAGGCACTGCGGGAGGTGCGGCGGCTCAAGGCCCGGATGGAGTCGGAGCGGATGCCGCGCGGCGCCGACCCCAAGCTCCACACCAAGCTGGGGCCGGGCGGGCTGTCCGACGTGGAGTGGACGGTTCAGCTGTTCCAACTGCGCCACGGCGCCGAGGTGCCCGCCCTGCGCACCACCCGCACCCGCGCGGCCCTCGCCGCCGCCCGGGACGCCGGCCTCATCAGCCCCGAGGACGTGGCGACCCTGGACGAGGCGTGGGTCCTTGCCACCCGGGTCCGCAACGCGGTGATGCTGGTCCGCGGCCGGGCCGGCGACACCTTCCCGTCGGACCCGAGGGAACTCGCCGCGGTGGGCCGCTACCTGGGCCACGGCCCCGGTCACGCGGGCGACATGCTGGACGAGTACCGCCGTACCGCCCGCAGGGCGAGAGCGGTGATGGAAGTCCTCTTCTACGGAACGGAACTGTAGGAACGCCGCGAGCTTCCTCGGCAACGGGTCCTACGAGCAGCCGCTCAGGCATGTGGGGCGGGCAGCCGCTCAGGCGCGTGGGGCGGGCAGCCGCTCGGGCTCGGCCCTGCGGGGCATCGGCTTCGTGCGCTGCACGGGCACCACCAGCCGGGGCAGCGCATGGGGCAACGCCCCGTACCAGAGCCGGGCCACACCGTAACCGAAGGCGAGGCACACCATGCCTCCGACGGCGTCCAGCCAGAAGTGATTGGCCGTCGCCACGATCACCACCAGCGTCAGCACGGGGTAGAGGATCCCGAGCACCCGCGCCCACGGCACCGTCGCCAGCGCGAAGATGGTCAGCCCGCACCACAGCGACCAGCCGATGTGCATGGACGGCATCGCCGCGTACTGGTTGGACATGTTCTTCAGATCGCCGGACGCCATCGACCCCCAGGTCTGATGGACCACCACGGTGTCGATGAAGTTCTGGCCGTTCATCAGCCGGGGCGGCGCGAGCGGATACAGGTAGTACCCCAGCAGCGCGACACCGGTGGTGGAGAACAGCACTGTCCGGGTGGCGGCGTACCGGCCGGGATGGCTGCGGTAGAGCCACACCAGCACACCCAGCGTCACCACGAAATGCAGCGTGGCGTAGTAGTAGTTCATTCCGACGATGAGCCAAGTCACGGAGTTGACCGCGTGATTCACGGACTGCTCGAAGGCGAGCCCCAGCTGCTGCTCGACCTTCCAGATCCAGTCCGCGTTGCTCAGCGCCTGTTCCTTCTGCTCCGGCACGGCGTTGCGGATCAGCGAGTACGTCCAGTAACTCACCGCGATCAGCAGGATCTCGAACCAGAACCGGGGCCGCCGGGGAGTCCGCATCCGGCTCAGCGGCCCCCGCCGCCGCGCCGGGTCCGCAACGGCCTGCGGAAGGGCCTCTTCGCGGCCTTCCCTCGTCGTCACGGTCGTCTCACCCATAGGCATAGAGTCTGCCAGAAAAGACATCCTGGTCCGATCATCCCCTGGTCGGGTTCGGCCCGCACGTCCTACGCCCGAAGGACGACATTCCCCCTGATCACAGCGTGGGGGTTCGCCCGGGGACGGCCCTGGCGCGCTCCCCGGGAGCCGATGCCGTCGATCCCCGCACCACCAGTTCCGGCATGAACACGAACTCACTGTGCGGCGCGGGCGTCCCGCCGATCTCCTCCAGCAGGGTGCGCACCGCGGCCTGGCCCATCGCGGGCACCGGCTTGCGGACCGTGGTGAGCGGCGGATCGGTGAACGCGATCAGCGGCGAGTCGTCGAAACCGACCACCGAGACATCCCTCGGCACGGCCAGCCCGCGCTGCCGCGCCGCCCGTATGGCACCCAGCGCCATCATGTCGCTCGCGCACACCACCGCCGTGCAGTCCCGCTCGATCAGGGCCCCGGCCGCCGCCTGTCCGCCCTCCAGCGTGTACAGCGAGTGCTGGATCAGCTCGGTCTCCACGGTCCCCGCCGCCAGCCCCAACTGGTCGCGCATCGCCTGCACGAACCCCTCCGTCTTGCGCTGCACCGGCACGAACCGCTTCGGCCCGAGCGCCAGCCCGATCCGGGTGTGGCCCAGCGACACCAGATGGGTCACCGCCAGGGTCATCGCCGCCCGGTCGTCGGGGGAGATGAACGGCGCCTGCACCTTCGGCGAGAAGCCGTCCACCAGCACGAAGGGCACGCCCTGCCCGCGCAACTGCTCGTAGCGCTGCATGTCGGCGGTGGTGTCGGCGTGCAGCCCCGAGACATAGATGATGCCGGCCACCCCGCGGTCCACCAGCATCTCGGTCAGCTCGTCCTCCGTGGAGCCGCCGGGGGTCTGGGTGGCGAGCACCGGGGTGTAGCCCTGCCGGGTCAGCGCCTGCCCGATCACCTGCGCGAGGGCCGGGAAGATGGGGTTCTCCAACTCCGGGGTGATCAGCCCCACCAGTCCCGCGCTGCGCTGCCGCAGCCGTACCGGACGCTCGTAGCCGAGCACGTCCAGCGCGGCGAGCACGGACTGGCGGGTGGTGGCGGCGACGCCGGGCTTCCCGTTGAGGACGCGGCTGACGGTCGCTTCGCTCACTCCCGCCTGCGCGGCGATGTCGGCAAGCCGTGTGGTCACGGGACCGGACTGTACCCGCCGCCCGTCGCCCTGCCCACCGACCGGACGCCTGGCGCGGGCGGTTGCGCGCCCCGAGGCGGGTTGCTGCGTCATGGCGTCCCCTTGGGATCGTGATCGACAGGTCGGGACCGGCGGACCGGTGTCGCCGGGTCGTCGTCGGCAGGTCGTGACCGACAGGTCGGTTGTCGACCTCGTGATCGACAGTTCGTGACCGTGCGCCCGATCGATCGCTGCGTGAAACGTCCGGCAAACCCTTGCAGAGTCTTGCACAACACCGTACGCCCTGGCCCCGCGCCGGTGGGGCGGGGTCGTGATCCCGTCCATGAAGGCACAGGGCGGGGTGACTTCCTCCAGGTCTTGCACTTTTTTTCTGCAAGGTCTTTCGCAACGCTTACATCGCTGTTACGTTCACGACGCCCGGCGGCGGCAGCAACGACGCAGTCGGCAAGTCGACAGGAGCGGTGGACGGGACCGCCTCCTGGAGCTACTCGGGCTTTCACCCTCAAGGAGAACTCATGCGGCGTGGCATAGCGGCCACCGCGCTGGCGGCGTCCCTCGCCCTCGCGGCGACGGCCTGCGGCGGAAGCGACAGCGGCGACTCGGCCGACGGCCCGGTCACCATCACCTGGTGGGACACCTCCAACGCCACCAACGAGGCGCCGACGTACCAGGACCTGGTCAAGGAGTTCGAGGCCGCCCACAAGGACATCAAGGTCAAGTACGTCAACGTCCCCTTCGACCAGGCGCAGAACAAGTTCGACACCGCCGCCGGTTCCAAGGGCGCCCCCGACGTGCTGCGCTCCGAGGTCGGCTGGACCCCCGCCTTCGCCAAGAAGGGCTTCTTCCTGCCGCTCGACGGCACCGAGGCCCTCGCCGACCAGGACGCCTTCCAGCCCAGCCTGATCGAGCAGGCCACCTACGAGGGCAAGGTCTACGGCGCCCCCTTCACCACCGACACCCTGGCCCTCGTCTACAACAAGGACCTCTTCGAGAAGGCCGGGGTCGAGGCCCCCAAGACCTGGGACGACCTGAAGACGGCCGCCGCCACCATCAAGGACAAGACCGGCGTCGACGGCTACTGGGGCTCCACCCAGTCCTACTACGCCCAGTCCTTCCTCTACGGCGAGGGCGCCGACACGGTCGACGCCGACGCCAAGAAGATCACCGTCACCTCGCCCGAGGCCAAGAAGGGCTACGAGACCTGGCAGGGCCTCTTCGACGGCAAGGGTCTGCACAAGGCCGACACCACCGCCGACGCCTACGCCCACATCCAGGACGCGTTCGTCAACGGCAAGGTCGCCTCGATCGTCCAGGGCCCGTGGGAGATCACCAACTTCTACAAGGGCAGCGCCTTCAAGGACAAGAACAACCTCGGCATCGCCACCGTCCCGGCCGGCTCCAGCGGCAAGGCGGGCGCCCCCACCGGCGGCCACAACCTCTCCGTGTACGCCGGCTCCAGCGCCGATCGCCAGGAGGCGGCCCTGAAGTTCGTCAACTTCATGACCTCGGTGAAGGCCCAGGAGACCATCGCGCTGAAGAACTCCACGCTGCCCACCCGCGACGACGCCTACACCGACAAGGTCAAGGCCGACCCGGGCATCGCCGGCTACCAGGGCGTCCTCACCGCCGCCCAGCCGCGCCCGGCCCTGCCCGAGTACAGCTCGCTGTGGGGCCCGCTGGACGACGAACTGCTCGCCGTCGCCGGTGGCAAGAAGTCCCTGGACGAGGGGCTGGACAGCGCCGAGACCGCGATCGCCAAGCTGGTGCCGGACTTCGACAAGTGACCCCGCCCGGCCGCCGGACCCCCCCTCCCGCGAACGCGGGAGAGGACTCCGCCCCCCACCGACCGACCACGACGGCCTCGCGGCCCCGGTTTTCGCGACCACGGGCCTGCGTGGCACGGGCCTGCGTGCCACGGCCTCGCGGTCACGGGCCTGCGGCCACCGGTGCGGGTGCCACGGCCCGCGTGCCTGGGGCCCGGCCCCGGTGGGCGTGCCTGGCCTGGCGGCCACGGGTCCGCGTGCCATGGCCGCGCGGTCACCGGCCCGCTTGCCACGGCTCTGTGGCCACGGGTTCGCGTCCACGGCCGCGTGCTACGGCCCACGGCCACCGGTTCGCGTACCACGGGCCTCGCGCCCGGCGCCCGGCCCCGGTCACGGGCCTGCGGTCATCGGTGCGGGTGCCACGGTCCATGTGCCTGGGCCCGGTACCGGTTCGTGTGCCACGGCCTCGCGGTCACGGACTCGTGTGCCACGGCCCGCGTGCCTGGGCCCAATACCGGTTCGTGTGCCACGGCCCACGGCCATCGGTGCGCGTGCCACGGCCCGCGGCCCCGGGGCCCGGCACCGGTTCGAGGGCCACGGCCCACGGCCACCGGCCCTCGCGCCCGGCACCGGTCACGGGCCCGCCGTCACCGGTGCGGGTGCCACGGCCCGTGTGCCTGGGCCCGGTACCGGTTCGTGTGCCACGGTCCACGGCCATCGGTGCGCGTGCCACGGCCTCGCGGTCACGGGTCCGCATGCCACGCCCCGCACGCCTGGGGCCCGGCACGGGTTTGCGGCCCACGGCCACCGGCCCACGGCCACCGGGTCGCGGCCCACGGCCACCGGCCCACGCGCCCGCCCGGCGCCGGCCCCGGCGCCCCGCATCGGCCCGGCCGCCACAGCCCAGCGGGCACCGGGCCGTCCGCCCCGGAGCCGTGGGCATCGGGCCGTCCGCCGCGGAGCCGCGGGCGCCGGCCCGTCCGCCACGGACCCCCGGCAAGGTCCTCTCCCCTTGAACTTCCAGAAGGTGTCGAACCATGACAGTCGCCATCGACCGAGCGACCGGCAAGCGGCTCGGTGACCGTGCGCCCCGGCCAGGACTGGGCGGGCGCCTGAAGCGCAGCTACCAGAAGTACTGGTACGCCTACGCGATGATCGCCCCGGTGATCGTCGTGCTGGGCGTCCTCGTGCTGTACCCGCTCGCCTACGGCTTCTACCTCACGCTCACCGACGCCAACAGCCTCAACACCGCCCGCACCATCGGTGTCAACGAGATCGAGGCGACGTACAAGTTCATCGGGTTCGACAACTACGCCGACATCCTCTGGGGCGAGACCGCCTACGACCGGTTCTGGTCGCACTTCATCTGGACCATCGTGTGGACGGCGGCCTGTGTCTTCCTCCACTACACGATCGGCCTCGGCCTCGCCCTGCTGCTCAACCAGAAGCTGCGCGGACGCACCCTCTACCGGCTGCTGCTGGTCCTGCCCTGGGCGGTGCCCACCTTCGTCACCGTCTTCGGCTGGCGGTTCATGCTCGCCGACGCCGGGATCATCAACATGGGCCTGGACAGCCTCGGGCTGCCCACCCCGGCCTGGCTGGAGGACACCTTCTGGCAGCGGTTCGCCGCCATCATGGTCAACACCTGGTGCGGCGTGCCGTTCATGATGGTCTCCCTGCTCGGCGGGCTCCAGTCCATCGACCACACGCTGTACGAGGCCGCCGAGATGGACGGCGCGACCGCCTGGCAGCGGTTCTGGTACGTCACCCTGCCGGGCCTGCGCTCGGTCAGCTCCACCGTCGTGCTGCTCGGGGTGATCTGGACGTTCAACCAGTTCGCGGTGATCTTCCTGCTCTTCGGCAACACCGCCCCGGACGCGCAGATCCTCGTCACCTGGGCCTACCAGCTCGGCTTCGGGCAGCAGCCGCGCGACTTCGCGCAGTCCGCCGCCTACGGCATCCTGCTGCTGGCCATCCTGATCGTCTTCACCTCCGTGTACCGCCGCTGGCTCAACCGCAACGAGCAGCAGTTCGCGATCTGAGGCAGGAGCCCCCATGAGCACCACCACCGTCAAGAAGTCCGCCGCCGCGGACACCACCGCTCCCGCCCCGGCGCCCCGCGCCTCGCGCCGCCGCGGTGAGTCCGGCCCCCTCGGGACCCTCGCCTCGCACGGCATCCTCACCCTGGCCAGCCTTGTCGCGCTGTTCCCGGTCGCCTGGCTGGTCTTCCTCTCCCTCGGCCCGGACAAGGACGACTACCTCCACCCCGGCCGCATCTGGTCCAAGATGGCCCTCGCCAACTACAGCCATGTGCTGACCGAGACCAACTTCTTCGACTGGCTGAAGAGTTCGCTGATCGTCTCCCTCGGCACCACCGTCATCGGGGTGCTGATCGCCGCCACCACCGGTTACGCCGTCTCCCGGATGCGCTTCCCCGGCTACAAGAAGTTCATGTGGGTCCTGCTGGTCACCCAGATGTTCCCGGTCGCCGTGCTGATGGTCCCGATGTACCAGCTCCTCAGCGACTTCCAGCTCATCGACACCTACCTCGGGCTGATCCTGGTCTACTGCTCGACCGCGGTGCCCTACTGCGCCTGGCTGATGAAGGGCTACTTCGACACCATCCCCTTCGAGATCGACGAGGCCGGACGCGTCGACGGGCTCTCGCCCTTCGGCACCTTCCTGCGGCTGATCCTGCCGCTGGCCCGCCCCGGTCTGGCCGTCGCCGCGTTCTACAGCTTCATCACCGCCTTCGGCGAGGTCGCCTTCGCCACCACGTTCCTGCTGGACGACGAGAAGTACACCTTCGCCGTCGGACTCCAGAGCTTCGTCAGCGAGCACGACGCCCAGCGCAATCTGATGGCCGCCACCGCCGTACTGATCGCGATACCGGTGTCCGCGTTCTTCTACCTCGTGCAGAAGAACCTGGTGACCGGCCTCACCTCCGGCGGCACCAAGGGCTGACCCGCGCGGGCACCGGCCACGACCCGCACCCGACGGACGGCGTACCGGAGGTGCGGGAACCGCGCGAACCACCTCCACCCCCACCCCTCCACCCACGGCCCCCCGTACGACCCCACTCGCAGCAAGGACGCCATGAGCCAGCAGCACTCCTCAGCGCCGCACCCCTCGGCGCCGCACTCCACCACCGCCACCGTCGCCCGGCGCCGGGACTGGTGGCGGGACGCGGTGATCTACCAGGTCTACCCGCGCAGCTTCGCCGACAGCAACGGCGACGGCATGGGGGACCTGGAGGGCGCCCGGTCGAGACTGCCGTATCTGCGCGACCTCGGCGTGGACGCGGTGTGGCTCAGCCCCTTCTACGCCTCGCCGCAGGCCGACGCCGGCTACGACGTCGCCGACTACCGGGCCGTGGACCCGATGTTCGGCTCCCTGCTCGACGCGGACGCGCTGATCCGCGACGCCCACGCCCACGGTCTGCGGATCATCGTGGACCTGGTGCCCAACCATTCCTCCGACCGGTACGACTGGTTCAGGCGCGCCCTCGCCGACGGGCCGGGCTCGCCGCTGCGCGACCGCTACCACTTCCGCCCCGGCAAGGGCGCGGACGGTGAACTGCCGCCCAACGACTGGGAGTCCATCTTCGGCGGCCCCGCCTGGACCCGGGTCACCGAACCCGACGGCACCCCCGGCGACTGGTACCTGCACCTCTTCGCCCCCGAGCAGCCCGACTTCAACTGGGACCACCCGGCCGTCGGCGACGAGTTCCGCTCCATCCTGCGCTTCTGGCTGGACATGGGCGTCGACGGCTTCCGGATCGACGTCGCCCACGGACTGGTGAAGGCACCGGGCCTGCCCGACCTCGGCTCCCATGAACACCTGCGGCTGCTGGGCAACGACGTCATGCCGTTCTTCGACCAGGACGGCGTCCACGCCATCTACCGCCAGTGGCGCACCATCCTGGACGAGTACACGGGCGACCGCATCTTCGTCGCCGAGGCGTGGACCCCGACCGTCGAGCGCACCGCGAACTACGTCCGCCCCGACGAACTGCACCAGGCGTTCAACTTCCAGTACCTGAGCACCGACTGGGACGCCGAGGAACTGCGGGCCGTCATCGACCGCACCCTGGAGGCGATGCGCCCCGTCGGCGCCCCCGCCACCTGGGTGCTCTCCAACCACGACGTCACCCGGCACGCCACCCGGTTCGGCAACCCGCCGGGACTCGGCACCCAGATCCGTACCCCGGGCGACCGCGAACTGGGGCTGCGCCGGGCGCGCGCGGCCACCCTGCTGATGCTGGCCCTGCCCGGCTCGGCCTACATCTACCAGGGCGAGGAACTGGGCCTGCCCGACGTCGTGGACCTGCCCGACGAGGTCCGCCAGGACCCCGCCTACTTCCGCGGCGAGGGCCAGGACGGCTTCCGCGACGGCTGCCGGGTGCCCGTCCCCTGGACCCGTACGGGACCGGCGTACGGCTTCGGCGGCGGCGGGAGCTGGCTGCCGCAGCCGGAGGGCTGGGGCGAGCTGAGCGTCGAGGCGCAGACCGGGGTGCCCGGCTCCACCCTGGAGCTGTACCGCTCCGCCCTCGCCCTGCGCCGGGACCAGCCCGACCTGGGCGCGGGCGACGCCGTGGAGTGGCTGCGGGCCCCCGAGGGCGTCCTGGCCTTCCGGCGCGGCGCGTTCGTGTGCGTCGCGAACACCACGGGGGAGTCGGTGACCGTGCCCGGGTACGGGCGGCTGCTGCTCGCCAGCGGGGAGTGCGACGGGACGGACGGCGAGACCAAGGTGCCGGGCGACACCACCGTGTGGTTCGGCCCGGCCCGGTAACCCCTCCGCGCGACAACTTCCGTCGGCCCGCTGCCCTTCTGGGCGGCGGGCCTCTACCATCTGGCCACCGCAAGACTTTTTGCGGACTTGCAGCAAGCGCATGCAGCGCGGCACCCCGCCCCTTCAACGGTGAAGGAACCCCCACATGGCCAGCAGAATCGTTTCAGGCGCGCTCACCCTCGCGCTCGCGGCGACCGGAGCCCTTCTCGCCCCCGGTTCCGCGAGCGCCTCCCCGCCCGGCACCAAGGACGTCACCGCCGTCCTCTTCGAGTGGAACTTCGCCTCGGTCGCCCGTGAGTGCACCGACCGGCTCGGCCCCGCCGGGTACGGCTACGTCCAGGTCTCCCCGCCCGCCGAGCACATCCAGGGCGCCCAGTGGTGGACCTCGTACCAGCCCGTCAGCTACCGGATCGCCGGGCGGCTGGGCGACCGGACCGCCTTCCGGAACATGGTCGGCACCTGCCACGCGGCCGGGGTGAAGGTCGTCGTGGACGCCGTCGTCAACCACATGTCGGCGGGCGGCGGCACCGGCACCGGCGGCTCCTCGTACTCCAAGTACACCTATCCGGGCCTGTACTCCTCCGCCGACTTCGACGACTGCACCGGCCAGATCACCGACTACCGGGACCGCTGGAACGTTCAGCACTGCGAACTGGTCGGCCTGGCCGACCTGGACACCGGCGAGGAGTACGTCCGCGGCGCCCTCGCCCGCTATCTGAACGACCTGCTCTCCCTCGGCGTGGACGGCTTCCGCATCGACGCCGCCAAGCACATACCGGCCGCCGACCTCGCGGACATCAAGTCCCGGCTCAGCAACCCCTCCGTCTACTGGAAGCAGGAGGTCATCCAGGGCAACGGCGAGGCCGTCCAGCCCGGCGAGTACACCGGCAACGGGGACGTCCAGGAGTTCCGTTACGCCTACGACCTCAAGCGGGTCTTCACCCAGGAGAACCTCGCCTACCTGAAGAACTACGGCGAGGGCTGGGGATATCTGCCCAGCGGGGTCTCCGGGGTCTTCGTGGACAACCACGACACCGAGCGCAACGGCTCCACCCTCAGCTACAAGGACAACGCGAACTACACCCTGGCCCAGGTCTTCATGCTGGCCTGGCCCTACGGCGCCCCGGACATCAACTCCGGCTACGAGTTCACCGACCACGACGCCGGTCCGCCCGCCGGCGGCCGGGTCGACGCCTGCTGGCAGAACGGCTGGAAGTGCCAGCACGCCTGGCCGGAGATCCAGCGCATGGTGGCCTTCCGCAACGCCACCCGCGGCCAGGCCGTCACCGACTGGTGGGACAACGGCGCCGACGCCATCGCCTTCGGCCGCGGCACCAAGGGATTCGTCGCCGTCAACCACGAATCCGGCTCCCTGACCCGCACCTACCAGACCTCCCTGCCGGCCGGGACCTACTGCAACGTCCAGAACAACACCACCGTGAACGTCAACGGCTCCGGGCACCTCACGGCGACCCTGGCCGCCGACACCGCCCTCGCCGTGCACGCGGGGAAGACGACCTGCTGAACCGGCCCGCGCGCCGCGCACCCCGACCTCCCGGGTGCGCGGCACCCGCGTGGCTCGCCATGACCCGACTGAAAGTTTTTTCCTCCCCTTGCAGAAGTCTTGCTGCAACCCTTTCCGCGGCGATACGGTCACGCCGAGCCCGGCAAGGAAGCCGTGCCGCGGCGACGGGGTCGGACCCGACGGAGCCGTAATCGCAAGGAGTTCACGCTCGTGATACCGAGATGGCCGGCGCCACGCACGCGCCGTACCACCCAGGGCGGACGGGTCGCGGCCGTCGCCGTCGCGGCGCTCGCCGCGTCCCTGGTCCAGCCCCTGGCGGCACGGGCGGACAGCCCGCCCCCGCCCCCGTCCGACAAGAAGCTCGCCGCCGAGCCCGCTCGTCATGAGCTGACCCGGGAGCAGTTCTACTTCGTCCTGCCGGACCGGTTCGCCAACGGCGACCGCGCCAACGACCGCGGCGGACTGACCGGTTCGCGCCTCGCCACCGGCTACGACCCCACCGACAAGGGCTTCTACCAGGGCGGCGACCTCAAGGGCCTGACCCAGAAGCTCGACTACATCAAGGGCCTGGGCACCACCGCCATCTGGATGGCCCCGATCTTCAAGAACCAGCCGGTCCAGGGCACCGGCAAGGACGCCTCCGCCGGCTACCACGGCTACTGGATCACCGACTTCACCCAGGTCGACCCGCACTTCGGCACCAACAAGGACCTGGAGACCCTGATCGACAAGGCCCACGCCAAGGGCATGAAGGTCTTCTTCGACGTCATCACCAACCACACCGCCGACGTGGTCGACTACGAGGAGAAGGCGTACGACTACCTCTCCAAGGGCGCCTTCCCCTATCTGACCGAGGACGGACGGCCCTTCGACGACGCCGACCACGCCGACGGCAAGCGGCGCTTCCCCTCCGTCGACCGGGACTCCTTCCCGCGCACCCCTGTCGTCCCCGCCGCGAAGCGGAACGTCAAGGTGCCGTCCTGGCTCAACGACCCGACCATGTACCACAACCGGGGCGACTCCACCTGGACCGGCGAGTCCACCACCTACGGCGACTTCTCCGGTCTGGACGACCTGTGGACCGAGCGGCCCGAGGTCGTGGCGGGCATGGCGAAGATCTACCAGCGCTGGGTCAGGGACTTCGGCATCGACGGCTTCCGGATCGACACCGTGAAGCACGTCAACATGGAGTTCTGGACCCAGTGGGCCACCGCCCTGGACGCCTACGCGGCCGAGCGGGGCCGGGACGACTTCTTCATGTTCGGCGAGGTCTACTCCGCCGACACCTCCGTCACCGCGCCCTACGTCACCGAGGGCCGCCTCGACTCCACCCTCGACTTCCCCTTCCAGGACGCGGCCCGCGCCTACGCCTCCCAGGGCGGCAGCGCCCGCAAGCTGTCCTCGGTCTTCGCCGACGACTACAAGTACACGACCGACAAGGCCAACGCCTACGAGCAGGTCACCTTCCTCGGCAACCACGACATGGGCCGGATCGGCACCTTCCTCAAGCAGGACGCCCCGGACGCGACCGACGCCGCACTCCTCCGCAAGGCCCGGCTCGCCAACGAGCTGATGTTCCTCAACCGGGGCAACCCGGTGATCTACTACGGCGACGAACAGGGCTTCACCGGCGCCGGCGGCGACAAGGACGCCCGCCAGACCCTGTTCGCCTCCCAGGTCCCCGACTACCTGGACGACGACCTCCTCGGCACCGACCGCACCCACGCCGACGACGCCTACGACACCCGGGCCCCGCTCTACCGCCAGATCAGCGAACTGGCCGGGCTCCGCAAGGCCCACCCCGCGCTCGCCGACGGCGTCCAGACCGAACGCCACGCCGACGACGGCCCCGGCGTCCACGCCGTCTCCCGCACCGACGCGCAACGCGGCACCGAGTACGTCGTCGCCTTCAACAACGCCGACCGGGCCAGGACCGTCACCTTCCCCGTCGGCTCCGGACGGACGGCCTACCGCGGTCTCTACGGCACCGACACCACCGTGACGTCCGACGGCGGGAGCAGGCTCACCCTCACCGTCCCGGCCGGCTCGTCGGTCGTCCTCAAGGCCGACGGCAGGCCGGCCGCCCCCGCCACCGCGCCCACCGTCACCCTCAAGGCCCCGGCCCCGGGCGCCACCGGGACCGTCGAGCTGACCGCCGACGTCACCGGGGGCGGCCTCGCCCGGGTCGTCTTCGCCGCCCAGACCGGCGACGGCAGGTGGCGCACCCTCGGCTCCGCCGACCACGCCCCCTACAAGGTCACCCACACCGTCGGCAAGGACGTACGGCCCGGAACGGCCCTGCGGTACAAGGCCGTCGTGGTCGACGCCGCCGGGCGCACCGCGAGCGCCACCGCCGCCTCCACCAGCGGCACCCCGCCCGTCGTGACGCCCCCCACCGCGTCCTCGCGGGACTACGCGATCGTCCACTACAAGCGCGCGGACGGGAACTACCAGGACTGGGGCCTGTACGCCTGGGGCGACCTCGCCGACGGCGAGTCCACCCCCTGGCCGCAGAGCCACCCCTTCACCGGCCGGGACGCCTACGGCGCCTTCGCCTACGTCAAGCTCAAGCCCGGCGCCTCCAATGTCGGCTTCCTCGTCATCGACAAGGACGGCGACAAGGACGTCTCCGCCGACCGGTCCATCGACGTCACGAAGACCGGCGAGATCTGGATCGAACAGGGCAAGGAGGAGATCCGCACCGAGCGGCCCGAGTACCCGGCCCCGGACCGGACCAAGGCGGTCCTGCACTACCACCGCGCCGACGGGAACTACGACGGCTGGGGCCTCCACGTCTGGACCGGCGCCGCCCAGCCCACCGACTGGTCCCGGCCCCTCATGCCGGTACGGACCGATGCCTTCGGCGCCGTCTTCGAGGTGCCGCTCGCCGAAGGCGCCACCCACCTCAACTACATCCTCCACAAGGGCGACGAGAAGGACCTCCCCGCCGACCAGTCGCTCGACCTCCGGGCCGACGGCCACGAGGTGTGGCTGCTGAACGGCCAGGAGAACCACCTGCTGCCGCAGCGGGCCGGATCCGCCGCCGCCATCGACCTCACCACCTCCAAGGCGATCTGGCTCGACCGGTCCACCGTGGCCTGGAACGCCTCCGACACGGCCGCCGCCACCACGCTCCTCACCTCCCGCACCGGCTCCGTCAAGGCCGCGAACGGCACCCTCACCGGCACCGACACCCGCGTCCTGCGGCTGACCAGGAGCACCCTCACCGACGCCCAGAAGGCGAAGTTCCCGCACCTGAAGGACGCCACCGCCTGGTCCGTCGACCCCCGTGACCGCGCCATGGTCCGCGAGGCCCTGCGCGGACAGGTCGTCGCCGCCCAGCGCGCCGCCGACGGCGCCGTGCTCGCCGCGACCGGCGTCCAGATCGCGGGCGTCCTGGACGACGCCTACGACGCCACCGACGCCGACCTCGGCCCCACCTTCCGCAAGGGCCGCCCGACGCTCGCCGTATGGGCGCCGACGGCACGGTCCGTCTCCCTCGAACTGGACGGCTCCCGCAAGCCGATGCGCCGCGACGACACCACCGGCGTCTGGTCCGTCACCGGCCCCCCGTCCTGGAAGAACAAGCCGTACCGGTACATCGTCGACGTGTGGGCGCCCGGCGTCCGCGAGGTCGTCACCAACCGGGTCACCGACCCCTACTCACTCGCCCTGACCGCCGACTCCGAGCGCAGCCTCCTCGTGGACCTGGCCGACCGCTCCCTCCAGCCCCGCGGCTGGACCACGCTCAAGAAACCCCGGGCCGTGCCCATCGAGGACGCTCAGATCCAGGAACTCCACATCCGGGACTTCTCCGTCGCCGACCCCACCGCGAAGGACCCCGGCACCTACCGCGCCTTCGGCGACCGGGACAGCGACGGCTCCCGCCATCTGAGGAAGCTCGCCGAGGCGGGCACCTCCTACGTCCATCTGCTGCCCGCCTTCGACCTCGCCACCGTCCCGGAACGCAAGGAGGACCAGGCCACCGTGGACTGCGACCTCGCCTCCCTGCCCGCCGACTCCGAACGCCAGCAGCAGTGCGTGGCCGAGGCCGCCGCCAAGGACGCCTACAACTGGGGCTACGACCCCTACCACTACACCGTCCCCGAGGGCTCCTACGCCACCGACCCGGACGGCACCGCCCGCACCGTCGAGTTCCGCGAGATGGTCAAGGCCCTCAACGACGACGGACTGCGGGTCGTCATGGACGTCGTCTACAACCACACGGCCGCCTCCGGACAGGCGAAGACCTCGGTCCTCGACCGGATCGTGCCCGGCTACTACCAGCGGCTCCTCGCGGACGGCTCGGTCGCCGACAGCACCTGCTGCGCCAACACCGCCCCCGAGAACGCCATGATGGGCAAGCTCGTCGTGGACTCCATGGTCACCTGGGCCAAGGAGTACAAGGTCGACGGATTCCGCTTCGACCTCATGGGCCACCACCCGAAGGCCAACATCCTCGCCGTCCGCGAAGCCCTCGACGCCCTCACCCCGCGGAAGGACGGCGTCGACGGCAAGAAGATCATCCTGTACGGCGAGGGCTGGAACTTCGGCGAGATCGCCGACGACGCCCGCTTCGAACAGGCCACCCAGGCCAACATGGCCGGCACCGGAGTCGCCACCTTCTCCGACCGGGCCCGTGACGCCGTGCGCGGCGGCGGCCCCTTCGACGAGGACCCCGGCGTCCAGGGCTTCGCCTCCGGCCTCTACACCGAGCCCAACACCTCGCCCGCCAACGGCACCCCCGCCGAGCAGAAGGCCCGCCTCCTGCACTACCAGGACCTGATCAAGGTCGGTCTCTCCGGCAACCTCGCCGGATACCGCTTCACCGACACCGCGGGCCGCCCGGTCAAGGGCTCCGACGTCGACTACAACGGCGCCCCCGCCGGATACGCGGCGGACCCCGGCGACGCCCTCGCCTACGTCGACGCCCACGACAACGAGACCCTGTTCGACGCCCTCGCCTTCAAGCTGCCCCCGACCGTCGGCGCCGCCGACCGGGCCCGGATGCAGGTCCTCGCGATGGCCACCGCCACCCTCTCGCAGGGCCCCGCGCTCTCCCAGGCCGGCACCGACCTGCTCCGCTCCAAGTCCCTGGACCGCAACTCCTACGACAGCGGCGACTGGTTCAACGCCATCCACTGGAACTGCGCCGACGGCAACGGCTTCGGCCGGGGCCTGCCGCCCGCCGCCGACAACGCGCCGAAGTGGCCCTTCGGCAAGCCCCTGCTGACCCGGATCCAGGTCGGCTGCGCCGAGATCGACGGCACCTCCGCCGCCTACCGGGACCTGCTGCGGATCCGGGCGGGCGAACCGGACTTCTCACTCGGCACCGCCGCCGCCGTCCAGGACCGGCTCGCCTTCCCGCTCTCCGGCACGGACGAGACACCGGGCGTGATCACCATGCGCCTCGGTGACCTGGTCGTGGTGTTCAACGCCACCCCGCGCACCCAGGACCAGCGGATCGCCGACCTGGCCGGGACGGATCACCGCCTCCACCCGGTCCAGGCCCGCGGCGCGGACCCGGTGGTCAAGAAGGCGTCGTACGACCCGAAGAACGGCACCTTCACCGTCCCGGGCCGGACGGTCGCGGTGTTCACCCGCTGACCCCCGGACCACGTGTGTGCCCCTGCCCGGGAACGGGACAGGGGCACAGGCGTGTCTAGGAGGCCAGCGCCAGCAGCCGGGTCACCAGGTCGGTGAAGGGGCTGTCCGCGGGCTCGGCCTTCAGCGCCCGCCGCATCAACTGGGCCGACTCCTCGTCGTACGCGGCGCTCACCGCCGCCAGCGCCGCGAAGTCGTGCACCAACTGCACCTCCAGCTCGGCGCGCGGGATCCGCCGCCCGTCCAGCCAGATCAGGGCCGTGGACTCGGCGAGCGAGATCCAGGAGCGGACCACCAGCTCCAGCCGGGCGGGCGGATCGGTGACCCCGAGATGCGCGATGATCTGCTCGTAGGCGGCCTGCCGTACGGAGTCGATGAGCGCGTTGGTGGTGGAGGAGCCGACCGCCGGACCACCGCGCATCAGCGCCGAGAAACCGGGACCGTGGTCGTCCACGAAGTCGAAGAACCGGCCCATCACCCGCAGCAGCCGGGCGCCCAGCGGGCCCTCGTGCGGCTCGACGAACCGGTGCGCCAGATCGTCCGAAGCACGCTTCAGGGCCGCCTCGTAGAGACTCAGCTTGCCGGGGAAGTAGTGGTAGACCAACGGCCGCGATATGCCCGCGGCCGACGCGATCTCGTCGATCGAGACCTCGTCGGGCGAACGTCGGCTGAACAGTTCGAGGGCGACGCCGATCAACTGCTGACGCCGCTCCTCGACACCCATGCGTCGGCGAACCCCGGTAGACATAAGGACACCCTACCGATCGGATCCGGCCGTGAACCGGACAGGACCAATCAGGCTCACACGGATCCGACCGCGAGCGACACCACCGCACGGCTCGTCGGAACCTCCAGGTAGCCACAACGGCCCTTGGGCCGCCCGCTACAGATCCAGCACCAGCCGCTCCCCGCGCGCCCGCGACACACAGATCAGCATCGAGTCCGCCCGCTCCCCGTCGGACAGCAACTCGTCCCGGTGGTCCACCTCACCCTCCAGCACCCGCTGCCGGCAGGTCCCGCAGAACCCCTGCTCGCACGAGTACAGGGTGTCCGGCAGCGCCGCGCGGATCGCCGCCAGCGCCGAGGTGCCCGCCGGGACGCTCACCGTCCGCCCGCTGCGCCGCAGTTCGACATCGAACGCCGCCCCCTCCCCGGCCGAGGCCCGCGGCGTGAACCGTTCCAGACGCACCTCGGGGAAGCGGTCCTCCACCGCCGCCATCAACCCCTCGGGCCCGCAGCAGTACACGGCCGCGCCCTCCGGCACCCCGGACACCAGCCGGTCCAGATCCGGCCGCCCCGACTCGTCCTCGGCGACCACCGTCACCCGCTCCGGCCCGAACCCGGCGACCTCCTCCAGGAACGGCATCGACGCCCGCGACCGCCCGCAGTACACCAACCGCCACTCCACCTCTTCCGGCCCGTCCGCCAGCGCCCGCAGCATCGGCAGCAGCGGGGTGATCCCGATCCCGCCCGCGACGAACAGATACGACGCGGCCCCGGTCAGCGGGAAACGGTTGCGCGGCCCGCGCACCTCCACCTCCATGCCCTCCCGCAGCCGCTCGTGCACCTCCCGCGAACCGCCCCGCCCGTCCGTCACCAGCCGCGCCGCGACCGTGTACGACGAGGTGTCCGCCGGATCCCCGCACAGCGAGTACTGCCGCACCAGACCCGACGGCAGCACCAGGTCCAGATGCGCCCCGGGCTCCCAGCGCGGCAACGCCCGCCCTTCCAGCCGCAGCCGTACGACCCCGTCGGCGACCGTCTCGTACGCCGCGAGCCGCAACCGCAGCGCCCGCGAACGCGGCCGGCCCGACACGGGCACCTCCAGCGCGGGCATCGGCCACAGCGGCGACTCCCGGATCCGCTCGCGCAACGCCCGCCGCGCCAGCAGCGCCGCGCCCGCCACCACGGCGACCGCCCGCAACCCCGCCCTCACCGGCCCCCCTTCCCGGCGGCGGCAGCGGCCACGGCCGCCGGGGAGGTCTCCAGATAGGCCACGGCCTGCGCGGTCGACGCCTCCCGCGACGGATGGTAGGAACGGCTCAGATAGCGCGGGATCGAGCGCGCCATGGCCCCCGTCGACGGCAGCACCCCCCGCCTGCCCCGCACATGGAAGTCCCGGAAGGTCGCCCTGCCGTCCAGCAGCGTCGGATCGTTCTCCATGAAGAACCGCGCCCCGCGCTGCCACAGGAACATCAGCGCCGAGAACGCGGCGGCCCAGGTGCGCACCCGGCGCCCGTAGCCGCCGTCGACATGCATGAACAGGTCGAACGCCACCGACCGGTGCTCGACCTCCTCCGCGCCGTGCCAGCGCAGCAGATCCAGCATCGTCGGATCGGCCCCGCGCCGGTCCAACTCCTCCGCGTTGAGCACCCAGTCGCCGAGGAACGCCGTGTAGTGCTCGATCGCCGCGATCAGCGCCACCCGCTCCATCAGCCACCACCGGCGCGGCCGGCCCGGCGGCAGGGTGCGGTCCCCGAGCAGCTTCTCGAAGAACCAGTCGACCTGCGCGGTGTACGGCGTCGGATCCAGGCCGAGTTCCCGCAGATGCGGCAGCACCTCGTCGTGGGCCTGGGAGTGCATCGCCTCCTGGCCGATGAACCCGATGACGTCCTCGCGCAGCCGCTCGTCCCGGATGTGGGGCAGCACCTGCTGGTAGACGTGCACGAACCAGCGCTCCCCGGCCGGCAGCAGCAGATGCAGCACATTGATGGTGTGCGACGCGAAGGGATCTCCGGGCACCCAGTGCAGCGGGGTGCCCTCCCACGAGAAGGACACGTTCCGCGCCTTGAGCGCGGTCCGCTCGGACGTGACCGGCACCGGCAGCCGGACCCTCTTGTTAGACATGGCGTCAATGTACTGATGGGTAGAGGGGTCGGGGAACCCCTCGTACCGTCTGTCGTCCCGGCACCGGGCGGGCGGGACGGGGCCCCGGAGATGGCTAGCGCAGTGCCTCGATGGTCCGCCCGTCCTCCAGCGTCCCCTTCAGCCCGGCCTTCGCGCCCGCCTCGGCGCGGACCGCCAGCACATTGCCCTGGGCGGTGGCCTTCACACCGCCCGTGGTGGCGATCGACGCGGTGTCCCGGCCGCCCGCCGCGAGCAGGTACCAGGAGCCCGTCTGCGACTTCCACAGCACCCCGGCCAGCACCTGCGGGTCCCGCGCTCCGCACGCCGACACGTTCTGCCCCTTCGCCGCGACCGCCCCGTACGCGCTGCCCGGCGTGCGGAACTGGGCCAGCACCCGCTGCCCGCCGCCCCGCCAGGTCTCCGCGCGCGTGCACACCCACGACGCCGTACCACTCGCCTCGGGCAACGGCTGCTCGGCGTAGTTCCAGGCGTTCACCGCCCGCACGCCCTGACCGGCCACCGCGCCCAGCGAGCAGGCGTACGGCGACCAGGTGCGCAGCGCCTCGGCACCGGCCGCGTCATGCACCTGGCCGGGCCGTCCGGTGGTCAGCCGCGCCGGGACCAGCTCACCGAGGTCCGAGGCGAGCCGGGTGCCGGTGGGCGTGGTCACCTGGAGCACGTTCCACGAGGTGCAGGTACCGGACCGGGTGGCGGGGCTGGCCATCGGCGCCGAGACCCCGTCGGTCACGGTCAGCTCCATCGCCCCGGACCCCGGCTTCATCAGATCCCGCTCACCGGCCTCCGTCACCCAGGGCGCCATCAGATAGCGGACGTTGCCGTCGGTGCGGTTCAGCAGGACGGCGTTGGCCTCGGCGTCGGTCGCCCCGTCCATCCGGGCGAAGTCCAGGGCGGCGCCCTCCTGGCCGTCCCTCGGCTCGGCGTAGCGGGCGAGGCGCAGACCGTCGTAGAAGATCACGACCCGCGCGGTGTCGATCTCACCGGCGTAGAGGAGTTGGGGCGGGCCCGCGGGGCCGCCGGACGCGGTGGCGGGGGTGGCCGAGACCTTGACGGACGCACCGGGGCGGGCCCAGACGGCGAGGGCGCGGTGCAGCAGTTCGGTGTCCCCGGTGAGGGCGCCGCGCGCGGGCCACACGGAGAAGTCGGTGCGCGCGGAGGACTTCCAGGCGGCCGGGGGCACCTTGATCAGCCGGGACGGTTCGAGGGCGGCCCGCGCGGAGGGGTTCTGCGCGTAGGACGGGGCGGCGGGGCCGTCCGGGCCCCAGCCGTCGCCGGGCAGCCCGAGCAGCACTCCGCACACCGCCAGCGCGGCCGACGCGGCGAGCGCCGCCTTCAGGTGCTGGCGGCGGCGCATCAGATCGGTGGGCCGGGCCTGGAGCGAGCAGGGGTCGAACTCGGGGGAGTCGAGCAGCGCGTACTGCGCGGGCACCGTGTCGGCCTCCGCCAGCGCCGCCTCCGGTCCCTCCACCCCCGCCTCCCCGAGCACCCGGCGCACGTCGGCGTCCGAGAGCCGCTCCAGGCCGCGCAGGGCGTACCCGGCCCGCGCCGGGGCGGACAGCGCCGACAGCCGCTGGTCCAGCGCGAGTTCGTCGGCGCCGCCCGAGCGCGGGAACAGCCGCAGCCCCCACACCTGCGGCAGCATCGGAGGGAGCTGCGCCCGTCGGGGCCAGGCCCGGCGCCGCAGCGGCAGCCCCGCCTCCAGCGCCGTCCGCAGCACCCGCAGCCGGACGTAGGCGTACCCGGCGTCGCCGTCCCGGGCGCCCGTCGACTGGGCCGGGATCACCGGCGCGGCGGTCCGGCCGCGCGGCAGCGCCCGCTGGGTGAGGGCGTGGGCGGTCAGCACTCGGCGGCCCCGGCTCAGACTGGGCGGCAGCACCAGGTAGGCGAGCCGCACCAGCCGTGGATAGTGCTCCACGAGCGCGGCCTCGGCCTGCTCGACATCGATGACGGACCCGGGGGAGCCGGAGCCGGATCCGGAGGGCGCGGGGCGCGGGGCGACATCCTGTGACTGCACGTCCGGAGAACGAGCGGACCGGCGGATGGTCACCGCAGCCCGCCGCGCCCAGGACGCGGGATCGACGCGGGATCGATCAGCGCGCGGGCGTGGTTGCCCCTCGTCCGCCGGTGGCGGGGCAGATGCGGGGCGAGTGCCTCCAGCACCAGGAACAGCCCCGTTCCGGGATTTGAGCGCGGGGCGGTCGGCAGCCGTATCGGAGTGCGGTACGTGGGTGTCCCTGCCGGACCGGAGGAACAGATGAGGCTGACCCGACCGAAACTCGCCCTGGGGGCCGCCGTGGCGGTGGCCGTGCTCACGGGATGCGGCTCCGGCTCCGACGGCGGCCGGGAGGCGGCCGTACCGCGCACGGCGACCGGGAGTCTGGAGCATCTGGCCGCCGAGGTGCGCTGCGCGCCCGATCTGCAGACCGACGCCGACGAACTCCGCCAGGCGCTGTGCGAGAACGCCGACGGCAGGTTCGTCCTCGCCACCTTCGCCACCGACCGCGGACAGCGTGAGTGGATCGACGGGGCGAAGGACTACGGCGGTCATTATCTCGTCGGCCGCAAATGGGTCGCTGTGGGGGAGAGTGAGGTGGTGCGGGCCCTGCGGACGACGCTGGGCGGCAATCTGGAGGAGGGGACCGACCATTCCGTGCACGGGTGATCGCGGATCACCTCGGAGAAGGGGAAAAGGGGAGGTGCGGCGGCGGGGGGGGGGTCCCCCCCCCCCCCCCCCCCCCCCCGCACCCCCCCGGCGCGGCGGGGCGGGGGGGGGGCCCCCCCCCGGGGCCGCCGCCCCC
>NZ_JBIVUE010000021.1:0-105978 GCF_044757045.1 Streptomyces sp. NPDC091377
CACCCGTTACGAGAAGACCGCCGAGTCCTACCAAGCAGCCGTCACCCTCGCATCACTCCTGATGTGGGCGTGACATTTGAAGACAACTCCTAGGCCCCGCCGTTCGGATCATCCCGCCGTCCCGGCGTCCCGCATCCCGGCGTCCCGGCACGCCGATCGGATCATCCCGGGGTCCCGGGGTCCCGGAGTCTCGGCGTCCCGGGGTCCCGGCGTCCCGCATCCCGGCGTCCCGGCGTCCCGGCGACGCAGGGTCCGGGTCGGCGGGACCGGCGCGCCTGGAGGTCGCTCGTCGTCAGGTTCGGACCCGCTGAAGCCGCAGCAGGGCCCACCGGAGTGGTAGTGGGCCCTGGAGACTCGCCGGGGCCGCCCGACGTTCACCTCCGGTTCGCCCGGACGCCGTGCGGGCGTGCCAGTCTCCCGGTGCTGGGTACGCGCAGGTCGGGACGAGAGAGGGCGCGGCGCACATGGAGAGCGGGCCGGCGGTCTTCGCGGGAGTGGTCTTCGCACTGTTCGGAAGCGGTCTGCTGGTGTGGACCGCGGTGCGCGTACGGCGCCGCGAACCCGTGGCCATCGGTGTGAGTCCCGTCGCTTCGGCGACCGTCACCGCCCTCGTGTCGGTGATCGCGCTCCTCCTCGGGGTGTGGTGCTTCACCCGCCTGTGAGGCGTGGGACACACCGGCCGCAGCGCCTCGGCCCCCGAGAGCCAACCCCGGCCCCCGGCCCCCGGCCCACCGCGCCCCTTCGCCCCCCGGCCTCTTCAGCCCCCCGGCCCCTCCCGACCTTCCCGGCCCCCCGGCCCCCCGGCCTCCAGGCCCCCGGCCCCCGGCCCCCGGCCCCCCCCGGCCCCTCCCGGCCCGGTCCGGTCCGGTCCGGTCCGATCCCGTCCGACGACCTTCCGGCCAGTCCTACAGGCTCCGGACCAGGTCTACGATCTTCAGCCCCACCCCCTCGTACGGCTGAAAGTCGTCTGCGCGACGGGCTCGGGCGGGGGCGGCGTTTTCCGCCCGGACCCGCTCCCCACCAGGCTCTGCCCCGTCCGCGGCAGGGCTCGCCGTCCTCCCCGGCCCACCCCCGGGGCCTCGTCTCCGCCATGATCGTCGGTAATCGGTAGGTCGCCCTCCGGATCGCCTCGGAATGCCCGCTGGGTACTCCGGGCGGCAGGAAAGGCGGTAGTCGGGTTACCGTTCGAGTGGCCGTTGCGGGCTTTTCCCGTTTGACACGGGGGCGGGATGTACCGTCACACTCCGCAGCGTCACCATGACCCGACCCCGGGACGAAGGCTCCGGGGAGGCCCCAGTGTCGACCGGAGAGAAGAGCGAAGTTGTCCCCGACCAGCGATACCGCACAGGGCGGTCGCCGACTCGTCATCGTCGAGTCGCCCGCCAAGGCGAAGACGATCAAGGGCTATCTCGGCCCCGGATACGTCGTCGAGGCGAGTGTCGGGCACATCCGCGACCTCCCCAACGGCGCCGCGGAGGTGCCGGAGAAGTACACCGGCGAGGTCCGTCGCCTCGGTGTGGACGTAGACCATGACTTCGAGCCCATCTATGTGGTGAACGCCGACAAGCGCGCTCAGGTCAAGAAGCTCAAGGACCTGCTCAAGGACTCCGACGAGCTGTACCTCGCCACCGATGAGGACCGCGAGGGCGAGGCCATCGCCTGGCACCTTCAGGAGGTGCTCAAGCCCAAGGTCCCGGTCAAGCGGATGGTCTTCCACGAGATCACCAAGGCCGCGATCCAGGCCGCCGTGGCCAACCCGCGCCAGCTCAACCAGAAGCTCGTGGACGCCCAGGAGACCCGCCGTATCCTCGACCGGCTCTACGGCTACGAGGTCTCCCCGGTGCTGTGGAAGAAGGTCATGCCGCGGCTGTCGGCGGGCCGCGTCCAGTCCGTCGCCACCCGGCTCGTCGTCGAGCGGGAACGCGAGCGGATCGCGTTCCGTTCAGCCGAGTACTGGGACCTGACGGGCACCTTCGCGACCGGCCGCGCCGGAGACCCGTCGGACCCGTCGTCGCTGGTCGCCCGCCTCCAGGCCGTCGACGGCCGGCGGGTCGCCCAGGGCCGCGACTTCGACTCCCTGGGACAGCTCAAGAGCGCGAACACCCTCCACCTGGACGAGGCGAACGCCCGCGCCCTCGCCGCCGCCCTGGAGAACACCCGCTTCTCGGTGCGCTCGGTCGAGTCCAAGCCGTACCGCCGCTCGCCGTACGCCCCGTTCCGTACGACGACGCTCCAGCAGGAGGCCAGCCGCAAGCTCGGCTTCGGCGCCAAGGCCACCATGCAGGTCGCGCAGAAGCTGTACGAAAATGGCTACATCACGTACATGCGTACGGACTCCACGACCCTGAGCGACACCGCCGTGTCCGCCGCCCGTACGCAGGTCACCCAGCTCTACGGCGCCGACTATCTGCCGGACCGGCCGCGGACGTACTCCGGGAAGGTCAAGAACGCTCAGGAGGCGCACGAGGCGATCCGCCCCTCCGGCGACCGCTTCCGCACCCCGGCGGAGACCGGACTGACCGGCGACCAGTTCAGGCTCTACGAACTGATCTGGAAGCGGACCGTCGCCTCCCAGATGAAGGACGCCACCGGCAACAGCGTCACCGTGAAGATCGGTGGCACGGCCGCCGACGGACGGGACGTCGAGTTCAACGCCTCCGGCAAGACGATCACCTTCCACGGCTTCCTGAAGGCGTACGTCGAAGGCGCCGACGACCCCAACGCCGAGCTGGACGACCGCGAGCGCAGGCTGCCGCAGGTCAGCGAGGGCGACCCGCTGGCCGCCGAGGAGATCACGGTCGACGGCCACGCCACCAAGCCGCCCGCCCGCTACACCGAGGCCAGCCTGGTCAAGGAGCTGGAGGAGCGCGAGATCGGCCGCCCCTCGACGTACGCGTCGATCATCGGCACGATCCTCGACCGCGGCTATGTCTTCAAGAAGGGCACGGCACTCGTCCCGTCCTTCCTGTCGTTCGCCGTGGTCAACCTCCTGGAGAAGCACTTCGGGCGGCTCGTCGACTACGACTTCACCGCCCGCATGGAGGACGACCTCGACCGCATCGCCCGCGGCGAGGCCCAGTCGGTGCCGTGGCTGAAGCGCTTCTACTTCGGCGAGGGCGCGGGCACCGGAGGCGCGGCCGACGCCGGCAACGGCGACGGGGATCACCTCGGCGGCCTCAAGGAACTGGTGACCGACCTGGGCGCGATCGACGCGCGCGAGGTGTCGTCGTTCCCGCTGGGCCATGACATCGTGCTGCGCGTCGGGCGCTTCGGCCCGTACATCGAGCGCGGCGAGAAGGACACCGAGCAGCACCAGCGCGCCGACATCCCGGAGGACCTGGCGCCGGACGAGCTGACCGTGGAACTGGCCGAGGAACTGCTGGCGGCGCCGAGCGGCGACTTCGAGCTGGGCACGGACCCGGCGAGCGGCCACCCGATCGTCGCCAAGACCGGTCGGTACGGCCCCTACGTCACCGAGGTGCTGCCCGACGGCACCCCGAAGACCGGCAAGAACGCGGTCAAGCCGCGCACGGCGTCGCTGTTCAAGTCGATGTCGCTGGACACGGTGACGCTGGCGGAGGCCCTCCAGCTGATGTCGCTGCCGCGTGTCGTCGGCACCGACGCCGAGGGCGTCGAGATCACCGCGCAGAACGGCCGCTACGGCCCGTATCTGAAGAAGGGCACCGACTCGCGCTCGCTCCAGAGCGAGGACCAGCTCTTCACGATCACCCTCGAAGAGGCTCTGGCCATCTACGCCCAGCCCAAGCAGCGGGGCCGCGCCGCGGCCAAGCCGCCGCTGAAGGAACTGGGCGAGGACCCGGTCAGCGCGAAGCCGGTGGTCGTGAAGGACGGCCGCTTCGGGCCGTACGTCACCGACGGCGAGACCAACGCCACACTGCGCTCCGGCGACAGCGTGGAGACGATCACGCCGGAGCGGGGCTACGAACTGCTCGCCGAGAAGCGGGCGAAGGCACCGGCCAAGAAGACGGCGAAGAAGACCGTCAAGAAGGCCACCGCGAAGAAGGCGACCACCGCGAAGAAGGCGGCCACCGCCAAGAAGGCTCCGGCCAAGAAGGCGGCGGCGACCAAGAAGACGGCCGCGAAGAAGACGACCACGACCGGGACCGCCACCGCGAAGAAGGCCGCCGCCAAGAAGACGACGGCCGGGGCCGTGAAGACGACGGCCGGGGCCGTGAAGAAGGCGGCCGGCGAGTCCTCGGACTGACCGGCCCGCCCGACGCGGAGTCGGACGGGACGGGGCGGGGCGGGGCGGGGCGGGGCACGAAGGTGGCGCGACGGGGCGCGACGGGGGTGGCATGTCGTATCGGGTGACGTACACGGTCGAGACCAAGGCGACCGCGGACAGCATGTCGCCCGAGCGGCGGGCCCTGCTGGAGCGCGGACTGGCGACCCTGGCCCAGGACCCGTACCACAAGGCCAGCAGCCACATCGGCACCCACGAGGACGACCGCAAGGCACAGGTCGCGCCCGGACTGCTGATCGAGTACGTGGTCGCGCACGGGCTGCTGGTGGTGGTCGTCATCGAGATCTTCGACGAGGCGTTGATCGTCGGGGACTGACCGCGCGCTTCCGCTTGCCATGCCGTCGCGGTGCCGGGGGTTTGAAGAGGGCGTGCGGGTGTTCGGGTGAGCGCCCTGGACTGTCGGTGGGTGCCGATAGGCTGAACGCATGACGCGAGCCGAGCAGCCAACGGCCCACCCCGCACCCTCCGCCTCGGACGACGCCCTCGTGGCCGACTCCCGGGAGCGGGCGGTGCGCGCACTGCTGCGTGAGCCCCAGCTCAAGCGGTTGTGGAGCGCGCAACTGGTCGGCGGTGTCGGCGATGTGCTGGCGCTGCTGGTACTGGTTCTGCTGGCGCTCCAGGCGGCGATCGCCGAGGGTTCCTTCGGCGGCGGCTACCGGGGCGTGGCGTTCGCGGTGGCGACGGTCTTCGCCGCGCGGATCCTCGCCGTCCTGCTCTTCGGCGCCGTACTCCTCGGCCCGCTCTCCTCCCTGACCTCCCAGGACGGCCCGCTGGACCGCCGCTGGACCATGGTCGGCGCGGACGGCGTGCGCGCGGCGCTGCTGATCGTCGCGCCGCTGTGGATCGACTGGACGCCGGACGACGCGCTGGCGGTGCTGCTGGTCACGGCCTTCGTCACCGGGGTCGCCGAGCGGTTCTGGACGGTGAGCCGCGAGACCGCCGCGCCCGCGCTGCTGCCCACCCCGCCCCCAGAGGGCGCGACCGTACGACCGCTGCCGGACCACATGGACGCCCTGCGCCGCCTGTCGCTGCGTACCGCCTTCGTGGCGGTCCCGCTGGCGGGCGCCGCACTGGTCGTCGCCGCGCTGCTGAACAACCTGCTGGGCGCGGGCATCGACTGGTTCGCCCAGCACCAGGCGGCGCTCGCCTCGTACGTGGCCGCCGGACTCTTCGCCGCGTCCCTGTCGGTGCTGACCTTCCTGGAGGTGCCGGGCACGCGCACGCCGCGCGCGCGGTCGCCGCTCGAAGGACTGCGCCGCCCCAGGACGGGCACGGGCACCGACAAGGGCCGTACGGGCGCGATCACCCTGCTGGTGCTCGCGGGCGCCTCGGTCGCCGGCGCGATCACCGCGGCGGTCGCCGTGTCCGTGCTGCACGCGAAGGACCTGGGCGGCGGGCCGGTGACGTACGGCCTGCTGGTGCTGGCGCTGACCGGCGGAGTCGTGATCGGCGTCCGTACGGCGCCTCGGCTGCTGGTGTCGCTGTCGCGGCGCCGGCTGCTGGCGCTGGCCCTCGCCTTCACCGGCATCGCGCTGCTGGCCGCCGGACTGGTCCCGGACGTCACGACCGTGCTGCTGATCTCCGCTCTCGCGGGCGCGGGCGCGGGGGTGGCCGCCCACACCGGGCACGCGCTGCTGGACCAGGAGACCGAGGACTTCCGCCGGGCCCGCACGACCGAGCATCTGCACGCGGTCGTACGGGTCTTCATGGCGCTCGGCGCGGTCATCGCGCCCGTGGTGGCCGCGCTGATCGGGCCGCACCGGATGGAGAACGGCAAGTTCGTCTTCGCGCACGGGGGCGCCGCGTTCACGCTGATGCTGGTCGGCGCCCTGCTGCTGCCGGTGGCCGCGCTGGTGCTGGCCAAGCTCGACGACCGCGCCGGGGTGCCGCTGCGGCATGACCTGCGGGACGCGGTGCGGCGCGGCGACGACCCCGTGCAGGCCCCCGCCGCCACCGGTTTCTTCATCGCCCTGGAGGGCGGCGACGGCGCCGGGAAGTCGACACAGGCGGAGGCGCTCGCCGAGTGGATCCGGGCCAAAGGCCACGAGGTGGTCCTCACGCGCGAGCCGGGGGCGACGCCGGTCGGCAAGCGGCTGCGGTCGATCCTGCTGGACGTGTCGAGCGCCGGGCTGTCGCACCGCGCGGAGGCGCTGCTGTACGCCGCCGACCGCGCGGAGCACGTGGACACGGTGGTGCGGCCCGCGCTGGAGCGGGGCGCCGTCGTCATCACGGACCGGTACATCGACTCCTCGGTGGCGTACCAGGGCGCCGGACGCGATCTCTCCCCGACCGAGATCGCGCGGATCTCACGCTGGGCGACCGACGGGCTCGTACCGCATCTGACGGTGCTGCTGGACGTGGCGCCGGACGTGGCGCGGGAGCGGTTCACGGAGGCGCCGGACCGGCTGGAGTCGGAGCCGGCCGAGTTCCACGCGCGCGTGCGGTCCGGTTTCCTGACGCTGGCCGCCGCCGACCCCGGCCGGTACCTGGTGGTGGACGCCGGGCAGGAGCCCGAGGCGGTCACCACGGTGGTCCGGGCCCGGCTCGACCAGATGCTGCCGCTGTCCGAGGCCGAGGTGAAGGCCCAGGAGGAGGCGCGGAAGAAGGCCGAGGAGGAGGCCCGCCGCAAGGCCGAGGAGGAGGCCGCGCGCAAGGCCGAGGAGGAGCGGCTGGAACGCGAGCGCCAGGAACAGCTCGAACGCCTCCGCAAGGAGGAAGAGGAGCGCAAGCAGCGCGAGTTGGAGGAGGCGCAGCGGCGCGAGGCCGAACGCCAGGCGGAGGAGGCCCGGCAGCGCGCCGAGGAGGCCCGCCGACGGGCCGAGGAGGAGCGGGCCCGGCTGCTCGCCGAGGAGAAGGCGCGCGCGGAGGAGGAAGCCCGCCGCAAGGCCGAGGAGGACCGGCGCCGCCAGCAGGCCGAGGAAGAGGCCCGGCTGCGGGCGGAGGCCGAGGCCCGTCGGGTGGAGAAGCAGCAGAAGGCTGAGGAGGCGCTGCTCCGTGCCGAGCAGGCCCGGCGCGCGGCCGAGGAGGCGGCTGCCGCGGCGGCTGCGGGTCCGCGGCGCCCGGACGCGCCGACGCGAGGACCGGAGGCGGCGACAGTGGCCACGCCGGTGGTGTCCGTTCCCGGCGAGGGGGAGCGCCCCGGTGACCAGGGGACGGGGGCACGTCGTGCGGAGGGCTCCGGGTTCGCCGGGGAGGCCGGGTCCGCCGGGGGCTCCGGGTCTGCCAGGGGCTCCGAGTCGGCCAGGGGCTCCGAGTCGGCCAGGGGCTCCGAGTCGGCCAGGGGCTCCGAGGGCTCCGAGTCGGCCGAGGGCTCGGGGCGGGTGGCCCGTCCCGGCGGTGCGGACAACGAGGTGACCACGGAGTTGCCGCAGGTGGACGGGGTGCCGGGGGCGGCGGACGAGACGGCTGTGCTGCCGCCGGTGCCGCCGGGTGCCGCGGACGAGACAGCCGTACTGCCGCCGGTGCCGCCGGCTGTGCCCGGGGCCGCCGACGAGACGGCCGTACTGCCTCCGGTGCGTGAGGAGAACCCCTCGGACCGGGTGCCGCCCGGGTACTTCCGGGACGAGGCGCCGCAGGCGGGCGCGGAGGACCGTACCCGCGAGATTCCGCAGATGGAGGACCGTACGCGGGAGATTCCGCAGCTCGGCGCGGACGGGAAGCCGGTACGGGCGGAGGCGGAGGAGACACACCGGCGTCGGCCGCGTCCGGACTGGGCCGAGGAGACTCCGCTGGACGACCTGCCGACCCTGGCGGACGAACTGCTCGGACCGCGTGACGACGACGAGTCGGACGAGGGGCAGGAGCCGGGACGCGGGGGGAGAGGCCGGGGACAGGGCCGCAGGGGCTGAGCGAGCCCCTCCCTCCCCCGACTGTCAGTGGGTCCCTCCACAATGGATACGGACGGTGAGCGTGACCGGAGCCTGATGAAGGGCGGCCGGAATGCCGGTACGACGGAATTGACGGAATGGCGGGGTGACCCATGACCGTATGGGACGACCTGGTGGGTCAGGAACGGGTGAGCGAGCAGCTCGAAGCCGCCGCCCGGGACGCCGACGCGCTGGTCACGGCGGTGGCCACGAGAACGCCGGTGCCGGAGGCGTCGAAGATGACGCACGCCTGGCTGTTCACGGGCCCGCCGGGCGCCGGGCGGGCACAGACCGCGCGGGCCTTCGCCGCGGCGTTGCAGTGCGTGAGCCCGGACCGGGCGCTCGGCGGCACACCGGGCTGCGGGTTCTGCGAAGGCTGCCACACGGCGCTGGTCGGGACGCACGCGGATGTGAGCACGGTCGCCGCCGTCGGCAGCCAGATCCTGGCGGCCGACATGCGGGACACGGTCCGTAAGTCGTTCACGTCCCCGGCCAACGGCCGCTGGCAGATCATCCTGGTCGAGGACGCCGAGCGGCTGAACGAGAAGTCGGGGAACGGCGTCCTGAAGGCGGTGGAGGAGCCCGCCCCGCGCACGGTGTGGCTGCTGTGCGCGCCGTCGCTGGAGGATGTGCTGCCGACGATCCGGTCCCGTTGCCGCCATCTGAATCTGAGCACACCGTCGGTGGAGGCGGTCGCGGACATGCTGGTGCGGCGCGAGGGCGTCGAGCCGGACGTCGCCGCGGCGGCGGCCCGTGCCACCCAGGGCCATGTCGACCGGGCCCGCCGACTGGCCACCGACCCGGGCGCGCGGCAGCGCCGGGCCACCGTCCTCAAGCTTCCGCTCCGGGTCGAGGACATCGGCGGGTGTCTGAAGGCCGCGCAGGAACTGGTCGACGCCGCGAGCGAGGACGCCAAGCAACTCGCCGAGGAGCGGGACGGCAAGGAGACGGAGGAGCTGAAGGCGGCGTTGGGCGCGGCGCAGGGCGGTCGGTTGCCGCGCGGCACGGCCGGGGTGGTGAAGGACCTGGAGGACATGCAGAAGCGCCGCCGCACCCGGACGCAGCGCGACAGCCTCGATGTCGCGCTGATGGATCTGACCAGCCTGTACCGCGATGTTCTCGCCCTCCAGCTGGGCTCACGGGTGGCCATCGCGAACGGGGACGTCGAGGACACCCTGGAGCGCCTGGTCCTTTCCGGCACGCCCGAGGCGACACTGCGGCGGATCGAGGCGATCCGCGCGTGCCGGGACGCCCTCGACCGCAATGTGGCACCGCTGCTGGCGGTGGAGGCGATGACGATGGCGCTGAGAGCGGGCTGAGGATCTGACGCCCGTAGGGCGAGGGCGTCGGGAGGAAGCAGAGGGAAGCGGGGGGAGCGGGGGAGCGGGAGGAAGCCGGGGGCAGTCGAGAGGAAGACGCAGAGGAAGACGTACCTCTTCCGTGGCGGAGAGCGTACGCACCGCACTCGACCCGTCGCGCACGGTTACCCTCGCTGGATGCACACAAGGCGCACTCACCGCAGGTCCCGTACGGCCGCTGTCCTTCTCGTCTCCGCCGCTTCCGCGGTCGCCGCCGCGCTGCTGGTGTCGTCGTGCTCGGCGGGGAGCGCGTCGGGTTCCGCCACGGCGGCGGACGCGGCGCTGACCGCGCTGCCCCGGGCCACACCGAAGGCGCTGGCGCCGTACTACGGACAGAAACTGTCCTGGCGTTCCTGCGGTGCCCCCGAATTCCAGTGCGCCACGCTGCGCGCCCCACTGGACTACGGCGACCCCGGGCGCGGCGAGGTACGGCTCGCGGTCGCCCGGAAGAAGGCCACGGGGCCGGGGGAGCGGCTGGGCTCGCTGCTGGTGAACCCGGGCGGACCGGGTGGCTCGGCGGTGGACTTCCTCCAGTCGTACGCCGGGATCGGCTATCCGGCGAAGGTGCGCGCCCGGTACGACATGGTGGCGGTCGACCCGCGCGGCGTCGCCCGGAGCGAGCCGGTGAAGTGCCTCGACGGACGCGAGATGGACCGCTACACGCAGACGGATGTGACGCCGGACGACACGAGGGAGACGGACGCGCTGGTCACGTCGTACCGGAAGTACGCGGAAGGCTGCGGAGCGCAGTCGCCGCGGCTGCTGCGGCATGTGTCCACGGTGGAGTCGGCGCGGGACATGGACCTGCTGCGGCAGGTGCTGGGCGACCGGAAGCTGAACTACGTGGGGGCCTCGTACGGGACGTTCCTCGGGGCGACGTACGCCGGGCTCTTCCCGGAGCGGACGGGGCGACTGGTGCTGGACGGGGCGATGGACCCCGCGCTGCCCGCGCGACGGCTGAACCTCGACCAGACGGCGGGCTTCGAGACGGCGTTCCGGGCGTTCGCGAAGGACTGCGTGACCCGGCCGGACTGCCCGCTCGGCGGGCGGGGCACCTCCGTCGACCGGGTCGGCCGCAACCTCAAGGCGTTCTTCGGCACGCTGGACACACGGCCCGTCGCGGCGGGCGACGCGGACGGCCGCCGGCTCACCGAGTCCCTCGCCACGACGGGGGTGATCGCGGCGATGTACGACGAGAGTGCCTGGGAGCAGTTGCGCGAGGCGCTGACCTCGGCGATGCGGGAGAAGGACGGGGCGGGGCTGCTGACCCTGTCGGACAGCTACTACGAGCGTCAGCCGGACGGCGAGTACAGCAACCTGATGTTCGCCAACACGGCCGTGAACTGCCTCGACCTGCCGCCCGCCTTCGACACCCCGGAGGAGGTACGGGAGGCGCTGCCGCAGTTCGAGAAGGCGTCGCCGGTGTTCGGTGAAGGCTTCGCGTGGTCGGCCCTGAACTGCGCGTACTGGCCGGTGGCGGCGACCGGCGAACCGCACCGTATCGCGGCGGAGGGCGCCGCCCCGATCGTGGTCGTCGGCACGACCCGCGACCCGGCGACCCCCTACCGCTGGGCCCAGTCCCTCTCCCGCCAGCTCACCACCGCCCGCCTGCTCACCTACGACGGCGACGGCCACACCGCGTACGGCCGCGGCAGCGCCTGCATCGACCGCGCGATCGACACCTACCTGCTCCGCGGTACCCCGCCGAAGGACGGAAAGCGCTGCTCATAGCGGTACGAGGCCCCCGCCTCCGCCCCCGGTCGCCCTCCCCGGGGCTGGTGCGGAGCACCTCCGGAAACTGTGTAGACTTACCGGCGTTGCCGATCGCACCATAGTGCCGGCAGCGCGCCGCCTTAGCTCAGATGGCCAGAGCAACGCACTCGTAATGCGTAGGTCTCGGGTTCGAATCCCGAAGGCGGCTCTGAAGGACCCCAGGACTCACTCGCCGTGACCTGGGGTTTTTCGCTGTTCCGGGCGACTTCTCGGTCGGTGGCCCCCTCGTTCCGTTTCCTTGAAGCAGGCCGCCGCGCTGTTCTCGATCTCCGCGTCGAAGGCGAAGGCGAAGGCGAAGGCGATGTCGACGTCGAAGTGGAGGTCCGCCGCGGCTACCCGGCGTCGCGTCGGTGTCGGGCGCGCTCCAGCTCGGCGGCGTCGGACAGCCAGGAGCCGTGCTGGTCGAGTGCGGCACAGCCGCCGTGGACGAAGGCGCTGACCAGGGCCCGGTATCCGCCGATCCCGTCGACCAGGCTGTACTCGACCCGGTACTCCGGATCCGATCCGCCTCCCCCCTCGTGCGCCGTCGTGATCCGGGCGACGGAGTCCGCGTAGAAGTGGAGCTGGATCCCTTCGCCCCGCTCCTCGTCCTCGATGGTGAACACCTCGTTGTCCGCGGCAGAACGGTCGCCGACGAAATCCCAGAACTCCGCGGTGGCGGTGCGGGGATGGTCGGGATGGTCCGGGAGCCACCGCCTCCCGACGCCCTTGTCGTCGGTGAACGACAGGATCCGCTTCCTCGCGCTCCCGCCGGAGCCGGCGCGGCAGTCGGCAGCTTCCTCGTCGTTCTCCACGGGCGTACTCCTGGAGCGGTCCGCGGCCTCCGAGCACATCAGGAAGCTCACGGTGCGCACCGCGTCATCGGCGAGCGCGGGGTGGGCGTGGCGCACGGCCGCGTCGACCGTCGCCGCCATCCGATCCCCGTCGCGCTTGTCCGTGGCGCGCTTCCCCCGTCGCGGGTCGCGGCCGATCCGCATCCCGGCGCACGCCTGCTCCGCGGTGGCGATCACCCGCATGACCTCGGGCAACAGCGCGGGGTCGACGGCTTCGGGTATCCGCCTCGGAACCGTCGCGCCGTGCAGGTACTGGCCCGTGTACCTCAGGATCGCGGCGTCGAGCGCGCCGAGGACTGTTCCGCGCTCGGCGCGACGGCGGTTCGCCTGGTACTCCTGAGCCCGCTTCCCGTCGGACGTCTCTGTCGCCGCGCGCATCGCCGCGCTGACCCGACCGCGCTCCAGCAGGTCGAGGTCGGCCCCATGGGCGATGAGCCGGCCCTTGTCCCACCGGATGCGCTGGAAGAGCGCGTCGACGTCCTCGGGTGCGGAGAGGAGGATCGGGTCCAGGAGCGCGACGGCGGCGTCCTCGTCGAGCCGGCCCCGGGTTCCGGCGTCGTCGCACAACGGAAGGACCGCACTCCACAGCAGCAGATGCCTGGCCAGGTCCTCCTGGATCACCGCGAGATGAGCCTCCCCGATCGGGAACGTGAACGTACGAGGCTCATGGGCGGCGTCGGCCCCGGCACCGAGCGTCAGCCGCAGCGCACCGTCCTCGCGGATCACGCTCGGGATCCAACCGCTCCGGCGCGTGAAGACGATGTCTCTCATGGACTCAGCGCTTCCCATCGGACGAGACTAGCGAGCCCCACCCGCACCGGTTCGACCGGCCACTTCCGTGCCCACCCCGCGCCGCCCGCTCGCCCTCCTGATCCGCCCGATCCGGACTCCCACCCGTCCACCGCGTCGGTGCGGGATGCCGGGCCGCTGCCGAGGTGGCCGCCGTCGTAAGCGGTCACTGTGGTGTTGCCGACCGTGGTCTCGGCGCCCGGCAGCTCCCGTTCGAAGCATCCGGTTCAGATGATGTGAGCCCGCCCAGGCCCAGAGACCCTGTGCCGAAGACCCGCGTCCATCGGGCCGGTTCCGGCCCCGCTCTTTCGAGTGCATCCGTCGGGCGGGCACCCGTATGTCCTCGGCGGCGACGTGAAGTGCGGGCGCAGGCGGAGGCGGAGGCGGAGGTGGAGGTAGGCATGGCTGTGGAGGGTGGGCGCGCGCGGCGTGATCCAGAGGGGCGGCGGCGGGTGATCGTGGAGGCCGCGGCCTCACTGGCCGGGGGCCGGGGCGGCGGGGTTGTCGCATCATCGCCTGGTGGCGGACCGGGGCCGGGGTGCCGCTGGGGTCGACGACGTACTACTTCGCGTCGCTGGAGGAGCTGGGGCGCGAGGCGCTGGCCCTGCTGGGCAACCGGGCCGAGGCGGATCTGCGGGAGATCGCCGGGGAACTGGCGGTGTTCGTGGACGGCGCCGCGACCCACGCGGTGCTGCACGACGCGCCGTTGACGCGGGAGTTCCTGACGGACGTCGTGGCGAAGTTGCTGTGCGGTGCGGCCACCGTGGGGGAGCGGTGACCGGGATGGCGCGGCACAAGGAGCCCACCGCGGCCGACGGGGCGGAGCTGTCCCCGGGGCGCCGTTGGGGTGCGCTGGCGGTGCTGTCGCTGAGCCTGATGGCCGTCGTGATGGACCTGACGGTGCTGAAGGTGGCGCTGCCGGATCTGGCGGCGGACCTCGAACCGTCGGCGACCCAGCAGTTGTGGATCGTGGACGCCTGCTCCCTGGTCCTGGCCGGGTTGCCGGTGTCGGCGAGCGCGCCGGCCGACCGGTGGGGCCGCAAGCGGCTGCTGATGGCCGGGTTCGCGGTGTTCGGGGTGGCGTCACTGCTGGTGACGGTGGCCGACAGCCCGGAACTGGTGATCGCCGTGCGGGTGTTGCTCGGCCTGGGCGGCGGTCACGGCCCTGGGGGCGGCCGTCGGGCTGATCGTCGGGCCGATCGTCGGAGGCGCCCTGCTGGAGCACTTCTCCTGGCAGGCGGCGTTCCTGGTGAATGTGCCGCTGATGGTGGTCGGCCTGGTCTTCGGGGCGTGGCTGCTGCCCGAGTCCCGGGGTGCCGAACGCGGGTCGCTGGGATCTGCCGGCCTCGGTGCTGTCGATCGTCGGCATGGCCGCCCTGGTGTGGGCCATCAAGGACATCGCCAAGCACTACACGGACGAGGGCTTCGCCAACCCCGCCGCCTGGTCCGTGCCGGCCTTCGGCGTCGCCGCGCTGACCTGGTTCACCTTGCGCTGCCTGCGCCGTCCGGACCCGATGCTGGGCGTCCGGCTGTTCGCCCGCCGGCCGTTCACGGCCGGAGCGCTGGCCCGCTCGCCGCGATGTTCGCCATGGCCGCCCTGCTGCTCCTGGGCGCGCAGTGGCTGCAACTGGCGGAGGGACATTCGCCGTTGGAGGCGGGGGTGCGGCTGCTGCCGTTGGCCGCCGGTTCCGTCGTCACCTCCGTCGCGGCGCCCGTGCTGGGCTCCCGGATCGGTGCCCGCGCGGTACTGTCCGGCGGGTCGGCCCTGTCCGGTGCGGGCTTCGTGCTCCTGTACGTCGCTCCCTCCCCCCTGGAGCACGGGTGGGCGGCGACCGCCCTCGCGCTCCAGGGCGCGGGCGCGGGCTCCCTGGCGATCGCCTCGGCGCTCATCATGTCCGGCAGCCCCCAGGACAAGGCCGGCAGCATCGCCGCCATCATCTACCGCGACAGCCCCCACCTGGGGTCGCTCACGGCCGGACCCTCGCCGGACGCGCGGACGGAGACCGCGGTCGACGCCGCCGAGGAGTCCCTGGGCGGAGCCCTCGAAGTCGCCCACCGCGTGGGTCTGCCCGAACTGGCGGCCCAGGCCCAGGACGCCTTCACCGAATCGTTGGCCCGGGTCGGCCTCATCGGCGGCATCATCCTGTTCGCCGCCGCCGCGCCGGTCTACGTCCTCACCCCGCGCGACGTCGATGTCAGGGAGCAGCACCACTGACGTGACCGTTGTTCCCACTTCCCTGCCGCCCACTTCCCTGCCGGGATCCCCGATCAATCCCCGCGTGAGCCGCGCAGGAGGCGTTGGACGGTGTCGGTCGTGAGGTCGTCGGGCTGGTGGGCGGGAGGGAGGGCGTCGGCGGCGGCGAGGGCGGCGATGCCGTGGAGGGCGGCCAGGAGGATGACGGCGAAGCGTTCCGGGTCGGTCACGGGAGCGTCGTCGCCGGCGAAGAGGCCGAGCAGGATCGCCGCGCACGCCTGGGAGGCCACGCGCACCTTGTCCTCCGGGTCGCGGTACTTACGGGCGTACATCACCTCCAGCAGCGCCGGGTGCCGGGTGGCGAAGCCGACGTAGACGAGGGCCGCCCGGGTGAGCCGGTCCTCGAACCCGCCGTCGCCCGACGCCGCCTCGCCCAGCTCGGCGCCGAGCCGTTCGAAGCCCTCGACCGCGAGCGCGTCGAGCAGGGCCTGGCGGTCGGGGAAGTGCCGGGCGGGCGCCGCGTGCGAGACCCCGAGATCCCGTGCCAGAGAACGCAGCGAGAGGGCACCGACGCCGTCCTCGGCGAGGACGGTCTCGGCACGGGCCAGCAGCTCGGCCCGCAGATTTCCGTGGTGATACGCCATGGCGCCCATCCTACAAGGGCAATGTTGCCGCCGTCATCATTGTTGATGATGTCAGCATTGTTGGCGTTGACAGCTTTGTTGTCGACGTCTACATTGGTCCTCATGGACACCACCAGGACTTCCACGAACACCGCCAAGACCGCCAGGACCGCCAAGACCGGCAAGATCGACGGGGCCACCGGGACCGACAGGGCCGACAAGAGCAAGTGGACGACCGCCGACATCCCTGACCAGAGCGGACGTACCGCCGTGGTCACGGGGGCCAACACCGGCCTCGGCTTCGAGACCGCCGCCGCGCTGGCCGCACGGGGCGCCCAGGTCGTCCTCGCCGTACGCAACCTCGACAAGGGCAAGCAGGCCGCCGCCCGGATCACCGCCCGCACCCCCGGTGCCCGGCTGACCCTCCAGCGGCTCGACCTCAGCTCGCTCGACTCCGTCCGCGCCGCCGCCGACGCGCTGCGGACCCGCCATGAGCGCATCGACCTGCTGATCAACAACGCGGGCGTGATGTGGACCCCGCGGACGACGACCGAGGACGGCTTCGAGTTGCAGTTCGGCACGAACCACCTCGGCCACTACGCCCTCACCGGACTGCTCCTCGACCACCTGCTCCCGGTGCCCGGCTCACGCGTCGTCACCGTCAGCAGCCAGGCCCACCGCCTCGGCGCCTCCATCGACTTCGACGACCTCCAGTCCGAGCGCACGTACAGCAGGACCGGCGCGTACGGGCAGTCCAAGCTCGCCAACCTGCTGTTCACCTACGAACTCCAGCGCCGCCTCGCCGACAAGTACCCGACCATCGCGCTCGCCGCCCACCCCGGCGGCGCCGGCACCGACCTGGCGCGCGACTCCTATCCGCCGGTGCGGCTGCTGTTCGACAAGCTGATCGTCCCTCTCGCCGCGCAGTCCGCCGACATGGGCGCCCTGCCGTCCCTGCGCGCCGCGACGGACCCCCGGGCCACGGGCGGGCAGTTCTACGGTCCGGACGGCCTCGGCGGGATGCGCGGCTATCCGAAGGCCGTGAAGTCGAGCGCGAAGTCGTACGACACCTCGGTCCAGCGGCGGCTCTGGACCGTCTCCGAGGAGCTGACCGGCGTCGTCTACCCGGTCTGACCCGAGCCCGCCGAGCCCATCCAATCCGCCGGACCCATCCAGCCCGCCGGACCCGCCGAACGCATCGAACGCATCGAACCCGCCGAAGGAATCGAAGGAAACCCATGGGAAAGCTCGAACCCCAACCCCTCTCGTACGTGGACGCGGCCCCGTTCACGGTGACCGCCTCCTACCTCTCTCCCACTCCGGCCGCCACCGCCTTCGAGGTGCTCAAGGACAATCCGGGCGGCGTCAACTGGATGGGGTCCTTCGTGACCAAGGTCCGATCGACCTCCGATCCCGAGCACGGCGTCGGCGCCACCCGCGAGGTCACGTTCCTGTGGGGCCTCGGCAAGCTCAAGGAAAGGTTTGTCGGGTGGGAAGAGCCCTCCCTGTGGTCGTTCACCGCGGTGGGCTTCCGGCCCAAGGTCTTCTCCCGGTTCGTCGAACGCGTACGGATCGAGCCCGTCGACGACGCGAGCAGCCGCATCCACTACTCCATGGGCTCCGAACTCAGCCCGCTCTTCAAGCCCCTCGCCCCCCTCATCCGGCGCTGGTTCGACGGGGCCGCCCTCACCACCCTGCGGGGCTTGAGCGAACAGGCCGTGAAGCGTACGAGTTGACCGGACGAGCAGACGAACAGAGCACCGGCGGCTCCGTGGCCGGACGCCGGCCGGGAGTCATCATCCGCACCACGACAGGGACTGATCGATGAAGGTGATCGTTTTCGGGGCGACCGGCATGGTCGGCCGAGGTGTGCTGCGCGAGTGCCTGCGCGACGACACGGTGAGCGAGGTACTGGTGATCGGGCGCACGGCGACCGGCGTCGCGCATCCGAAACTGCGGGAGATCCTCCGTCAGGACCTGGACGCCCTGATGACCGAGGACGGCATCGTCGACCGACTGTCCGGGTACGACGCCTGCTTCTTCTGCCTCGGTGTCTCCGCCGCGGGCATGAGCGAGGAGGCGTACCGGCGGATCACCCATGACCTCACCCTCGCGGTGGCCGGCGCGCTGTCCTCCGCGCGCCCCGACCTCACCTTCGTGTACGTGTCCGGGCAGGGCACGGACAGCACCGAGCGGAGCCGGAGCATGTGGGCCCGGGTCAAGGGCAGGACCGAGAACGACCTGCTCGCCCTACCCCTGCGTACGCACCTCTTCCGTCCCGGATACATCCAGCCGCTCCACGGAATCACCTCCCGCACCCGTCTGTACCGCGTGATCTACGGAGTCACCTCGCCCCTCTACCCCCTCCTCCGGAGGCTCGCACCCGACCACGTCACCACCACCGAACAACTCGGCCGCGCGATGATCGCCGTCGCCCGCGACGGCGCGCCCCAACGCGTGCTCCACACCCGGGACATCAACGCCTCGGCTCTCGCCGACGGTCGTCGTGCCGCCCCCCTCACTTCGCGTCCGCGTAGCACTCCACCACCGCCGTCGTGAACGGAAACCGGACCGGCGTCTCCCCGAAGGTCAGCCGGGCCGCCAGCTCCGACGCCTCGCGGGCGGCCGCCACGACCGTCTCCGCCTCCTCCTGGGGACAGTGGACGATGACCTCGTCGTGCTGGAAGAAGACCAGTTCGGCGGCGAGTCCGGCGCAGGCGCGGCGCAGGGCGGCGAGCAGCAGCAGGGTCCAGTCGGCGCCGCTGCCCTGTACGACGAAGTTCCGCGCGAAACGGCCGCGCGCACGGGAGTTGCCGGACGCGTAGCCCGGCACCCACTCCTGGCCGTCGCCCCCGCCCCCGCTGTCCGCCTCCCTCCCGGCCCCCTCCCCCTGCGGGATCCCGGCCTCCTCCCAGGTCTCCTGTCCCGCCCCGTCGGCCGCGGGCGGGCAGGTCCGGCCCAGCCAGGTCCGCACCAGGCGCCCCTCCTCCCCGGCCCGGGCCGCCTCGTCGACGTACGCGACGGCCTTCGGGAAACGGCGTCTGAGCGCGGCCAGGTTCTTCAGTCCGTCGCCGGAGGTCTGGCCGTAGACGGCGCCCAGGACGGCGAGTTTCGCCTGCTCGCGGTCGCCGGAGAAGGCACGGTCGGACACCGACTGGTAGAGGTCGCTCGTCCGGGCCGCGACCTCCATCAGACCGGGGTCGCGGGAGATCGCCGCCAGCACCCTCGGCTCCATCTGGTCGGCGTCCGCGACCACCAGCCGCCAGCCCGGGTCGGCGACCACGGCCCGCCGGATCACCTTCGGGATCTGGAGCCCGCCCCCGCCGTTGGTGACCCACCGCCCGGTCACCGTCCCACCGGCCAGGAACTCCGGGCGGAACCGGCCCTCCCGCACCCAGTCCTGGAGCCAGGACCAGCCGTGCGCGACCCGGATCCGGTACAGCTTCTTGTACTCCACCAGGGGTTTCACCGCCGGATGGTCGATGCTCTCCAGCTCCCAGCGCCGGGTGGAACCCACCTTGATCCCGGCCTGCGCGAACGCCTTGATCACATCGGCGGGCAGATCGCACCGCACCCGCCGCCCGAACGCCGCCGACACCTCGTCGGCCAGTTCGGCGAGGCGACGCGGCTCGCCCCCGCCCGCGTACCGCTCGCCGAGCAGTTCGGTCAGCACCTCGCGGTGGACGTCGGCCCGCCAGGGCAGCCCCGACGCGTTCATCTCCGCCGCCACCAGCGTCCCCGCCGACTCGGCCGCCGTCAGCAGCCGCATCCGGTCGGGGTGCTCCGCCCGCTCGTGCCGGCGCTGCTGCTCCGCGTAGACCGTGAGCAGGTCGGTCAGCGGCACTTCGGTCGGCCGCGCCTCGAACAGCGAGGACTGCGCGCCCGGTTCGGCCGGGCGCACCGGCGGATCCGGCGGTACGGGTCCGCCGCTCAGCCGGGCCAGGGCGGCGGCGGCCGAACGGGGCTCCCCGTACCGGCCCTCGTGGCCCAGGAGCAGGGTCTCGGCGGCCTCGATGTCGTAGCACCGCTCGACCCGCGCTCCCGCTTCGAGCAGACGCGGATACACCTCGGCGGTGGACCGCCACACCCACCGCACCACCTCGGGCCGCCCGCGCACCGCCTCCGCCGGATCGGGCTCCCGCACCACCGGACCGGCGGGCAGCCCGTCCGGGCCGAGGGGGGCGACCTCCACACCGCCTCCCTCGACCGGAGCGAGCGCCCACCGATCGACCATGCCGCGAGTGTGACACCCGGGTCTGACAACGCCCCTCCGGCCCATCTGCGGCGGCGGTGGCCTTGGTGGCCTCGCCTTGGCGGCCTACTCGCGGGCCGGTGGCCTTGGGTGGCCTTGGCGGCCCCCTTGCGGGCCGGTGATCTCGGTGGCTCTGGTGGCCCGGGGGCCCCGGTGGTCCTGACGGCCCGGCGGCCCCGGCGACCCCCGTGGCCCCGGCGGCCCTGGCAGTCCGACGGCCCGGGTGATGCGGTGGCCTCGGCCCGGTGACCTCGTGGCGCCGGTGATCTGGTGCTCCCGGGGACCCTGCGGTCCCGGGGACCCTGCGGTCCCGGGGACCCTGCGGTCCCGGGGACCCTGCGGTCCCGGGGGCCCTGGTGGCCCGGGGGCCCCAGGCCGGTGACCTTGTGGCGCCCGTGACCTGGGCGGCTCGGCGGCCCTGACGGCCCGGTTGCCCCGGTTGCCCCGGTGGCCCCCGCGACCCCAGTGGCCCGGCGGCCCCCGTGGCCCGCCCGGTGGCCCTGGAGGTCCGGTGGCCCCGGCCTGGTGACATCGGGGGCCCTGGCAGTCCGGCGGGCCCGGGTGATCCGGTGACCCCGGCCCGGTGTCCTTGCGGTGCCGGTGACCTCGGAGGCACGGCGGCCTTCCGTGGTCCTGACGGCCCGGCGACCCCGGCGACCCCGGCGACCTCCGTGGCCCCGGCGACCATGGCGGCCATGGCGGCCCGGGTGATCCGGTGGCCCCCGCCCGGTCACCCTGCGGCGCCGGTGGCCCCGCCGTCCCGGTGATCCGGTAGCCCGGCAGCCCGGGTAGCCCGGGTAGCCCGGTAGTCCGTAACCCGGTAACCCGGGGCCCAGCGACCCGGTGACCCGGCGCCCTCATGGCCCGCCGCCCCCGCCACCTGCGTGCCCCCGCTGCCCCCGCCACCTGCGTGCCCCCGCTGCCCCCGCCACCTGCGTGCCCCCGCCGCCCCCGCCACCTGCGTGCCCCCGGCACCCCGCCACCCGACCACCCCCGCCGCCCGGCCACCCCCCCCGCCCGGCCACCCCCCACCCCCCAACCAGACCGCGCCAGCGCGACAGCCGTGGCCCTACCTCCCCCGTCGTTCCGTGTACGCCGCCAGCGCCCCCGCCACGTACCGTTCCGACCCCTCCTTCGTGATGCCGAGGCCGGACAGGACACCGGCTCCGTTCTCGAACTCCAGCAGGGCGAGGAGCAGGTGCTCGGTGCCGATGTAGTTGTGGCCGAGGCGCAGGGCCTCGCGGAAGGTCAGCTCCAGGACCTTCTTGGCGTCCGCGGTGTAGGGGATCAGCCCGGGGACCTCGTCGGCGGGCGGCGGCAGCGCGGCGGACGCGGCCTGCCGTACGACGTCGAGCAGCACGCCCTGCGCCACGATCGCCTGCGCGGCCAGACCCTCCGGCTCGGTCAGCAGCCCCAGCACCAGATGTTCGGGGCGTCCCTCGGTGCTGCGCGCGGCCACCGCCTCCTGGTTCGCGGCCAGGACGACCTTGCGGGCGCGCGGCGTGTAGCGGCTGAAGCTCTGGTTCGGGTCGAGGTCGACGGACTCCTTGGGCACGAACCGCTTCTGCGCGGCCTGCCGGGTGACGCCCATGCTCTGGCCGATGTCCGTCCAGGAGGCGCCCGAGCGCCGGGCCTGGTCCACGAAGTGTCCGATCAGATGGTCGGCCACGTCACCCAGGTGCTGCCCGGCGAGTACGGCGTCCTGGAGCTGTTCGAGCGGCTCCTGATGGACGGTCTTGATGGACTCGATGAGGTCGTCCAGGCGTACGGAGGAACGGATCGGGTTGGATTCCATGTGTCAACCGTAGGTTGACGTCTGCCGGGGTCTGCTTCCCCCCTGCCCCATGTGTGACGATCGCAGGGTGAGTACGTCCCCCTCCGAAACCGTCACCCGCGCGCTGGCCGCCCTCTACACCCCCGCCCCCGCCCCCGCCGACGCCGACGCCGACGCCGACGGCACCCGCGCCCCCGCCGACCTGGACACCGCCGCCTCCCTCCTCGCCGCCGACCCCGCCGTCGACGCCGTCGATGCCGAACTCGACCGGCGAGGGCGGGAGTTCATCGCGGCGGCCTGGCGGCGCGGCTGGCAGCCCGCCGACCTGATCCGGGTCGTACGCCGTGACCTGGACGACGTACACCTCGGGCTCGTGGCGGAACTCATCCGTGCGCAGGCCCCCGACGACCGCCCCCGCGGCCCCCGCTGGGCCGCACAGATCGACGCCCTCGAACCCGGGCCGCGAGGCCCCCGCACCGACCGCTTCTCACGCGCGACCACCACCCTTGAGCTGTTCCGCCTGCTCCTCCACCTCCCCGCCCTCGAACCACTGGAGTCCCTCGGGTCCCTGGGGTCCCCGGGGGCTCCGGGCTCTCCGGGATCCCTGGGCGGGGCGCGGGTGGGGGCCTCCGGGGTCCGTGGGGTCGAGTCCCGCACGCTCACCCGGATCCGGGCCCTGCTCGCCAAGGCCGAGGCCACGGACTTCCCGGAGGAGGCCGAGGCGCTGAGCGCCAAGGCGCAGGAACTGATGGCCCGGCACAGCCTGGACGAGGCGCTGCTGTCCGCGCGGGGACCCGCCCCGGACTCGCCGACGGCCTGGCGGATCGGGGTGGAGCCGCCGTACGAGCAGGCCAAGGCGGTGCTCCTGGACGCGGTGGCGACGGCGAACCACTGCCGCGCGGTGTGGAACGAACCCTTCGGCTTCACCACGGTCGTCGGCTACGAGTCCGACCTCGCGGCCGTCGAACTGCTCCACACCTCGCTGCTCGTCCAGGCGACCACCGCCATGACCAAGGCGGAGGCCGCCCAGCGCAAGGGCGGTCGTCGGCGGACCAAGACGTTCCGCCAGTCCTTCCTCGCCGCCTACGCCCACCGCATAGGCACCCGGCTGACCGCCGCCGCCCGGGCCGCAGAGGCGGCGGAGGCGGCCGAGGCCGCCGAGGCCGACTCGACCGCCGACCTGCTGCCCCTACTGGCCTCCCGCGCGATCGCCGTCACCGCCACGGCCGACCACCTGTTCCCCGAGACCACCACCGCCCGGCTGCGCGGAGTCACCGACGCGAGCGGCTGGACCGAGGGCACCCGGGCCGCCGACCGGGCGAAGGTCACCGGGCCGTGAGAGTCAGTCCCCGGCCTGTTGGAACGCGCTGACGGAAGCGTCCGGCTCGCCGTCCACCAGGGCCACCGGGCCGTACGACCACGCCAGGCTGGTCGTCCCGTCGTCGCCCGGGAGGCCGATGAGGAGGTTGTCGGCGTCCAGTCCGGCGCCACGGACGTAGGTGAGGGTGAAGGTCGCCGCGACGTCCTTCGGGAGGGTCAGTTCCTGGGCCGCGGCGGCCTCGTCGGCGGGGACGGTCAGGGACGTGTCGCCGCCCTTCAGCCGCACCGCGGGGAAGCCGTCCAGGACGCACTCCTCGCCCTCGTTGGTGACGGTCACCGGGACATTGCCGGTGTCCCCGTCGGCGGGCGCCTCGGCCGCCGGGCCCGTCTCGACCTTCACCTCCGCGAGGACACACGCGGCGCCCGCGCCGGACGCCTTGCCGTCACCCGCGCCCCCCGCACCCCCGTCGCTGCCGCCACCACCGTCCCCGTCGCCGCCGCACGCGGTCAGGAACAGGGCGCCCGCGAGGGCGAGGACGGTGAACGGAAGCGGACGCGCGCGCATGTACGGGATCCCCACGGGTGGCCGATGACGATGGTCTGCGAGGAGCTTACGCTGGCCGGATGAGCTGGTTCCGGGCGCTGCGGCGGACCGCCCGCTCGGGGCTCGCGGTCGAGCGCAAGCGGCTGGAACCGCTGCTCGCGCTGCGCGGCGCGGCCGGGCTCGCGATCACGATCGCCGTGTGCCTGTGGACGCTCGGGCCGGAGACGGCGGCAAGCTCCGCCTTCGGCGCGTTCCAGGCCGCGATCGCCACTTTCCAGCGCAGTTGGCGCCCCCGCCCCGAACTGGCCGTCGCCTCCGGCGCCAGCCTCGCCGTCTCCACCTTCCTCGGCTACCTCACCGTCTCCCACCTCGGCCTGTTCCTCGCCCTGCTGGTGCTCTGGACCTTCGTCTCCGGCCTGAGCTGGGCGGCCGGCCCGACCACCGGCCTGATCGCCTCCTCCAACGTCGCCATGATGCTCGTCACCGTCACCCTCCCGACCTCCGTCGCCGATGCCGCCGTCCACGCGGCGACCATGGTCGGCGGCGGCCTGGTGCAGGCGGCCCTGATCGTGCTCTTCCCCGTACGACGCTGGGGCGCCCAGCGCGACGCCCTCGCCGACGCGCTCGCCGCCGAGGCCGACTACGCGCGCAGGCTGCGGCACGACCCCACCGCGCCCTTCGACCCCGTCCCGCTGATGGACGCCCGCGACGCCGCCGCCGTCACCGCGCGCCAGGCCCGCCGCCGTCCCGCCGAACTCCACGGCGCCCGCGGCCTGGCCGAACGGATCCGTCCGGTCCTCGCCTCCCTCGCCGACCCGGCGATGGGCGTCCCCGAGGAGGGCCGGGAACGCGACCGCGTCCGCGAACTGCTCGCCGCCGCCGCGACCGTCCTCGACGCCACCGCCCGCGCCATCCGCCGCGGCGAGCCCGTCACCCTGCCGCCCGCCGCCGTCGCCGCCCTGCGCACCCCCGACACCGGCGCCCTCCTCCACGGCGCCCCCTACCGCGCCGCCACCCGCCTGGCCCGCCTCCTCCCGGACGTCGCCGAGACCGCAGACTCGACAACACCCCCACACCGCCCGACCCCACACCGCCCGACCCCACACCGCCTGACCTTGCACCGCCTGACCTTGCACCGCCCGACTCTGCACCGCCCGTTCCCGCACCGCCCCCTCCCGCATCACCGCACCCCGAACGGCCCGACCCCAAATCACCCCCTATCCCCCCGCGCCCACACCCATCCCGACCCCCACCCCCACACCCACCGCCCCCGCCCCACCCTCCTCGCCCTCATCCCCGTCGCCCTCACGGCCATGCGCGCGGAACTGCACACCCCCGGCTCCCCGATCACCCGGCACGCCACGCGCGTGACCGTGGTCGCCGCCGTCGGCTATCTCCTCGGCACCGCCCTGCCGTTCGGCCACGGCTACTGGGCCCCGCTCGCCTCCGTGATGATCATGCGGCCGGACTTCTCGGAGACGTACAGCCGGGCGGTCGCCCGGTTCGCCGGTACGGTCGTCGGCGTCGCCGTCGCCACCGCGGTGCTCCAGGCCACCGGAGCGGGCACCTCCCTCGCCGGGACGCTCGCCGTGGCCAGTGCCGCGCTGCTGTATCTCCTCATGCGCACCGGCCAGTTCGCGGCCCAGGCGTGCATCGCCGCGTACGTCGTCTTCCTGCTCGGCATGGGCGGCGAGGCATGGACGCAGACCGTGCCCGAGCGGGTCGTCCTCACCCTTCTCGGCGGTGTGCTGGCGATGGTCGCCTACGCCGTCTACCCGGCCTGGGAGACCCCGCGGCTGCGCGGCCGGCTCGCCGACTGGCTGGCCGCCCAGGGCCGGTACGCCGCCACCGTCGTCCGGCACTTCGCCGAACCCGCGGGCAAGGCCGCCCCCGACGTGCGCGAGGCGCTGCTCGCCGCCCGGGGCGCGCGGGCGGCCTGGCACGCGGCCGTCGCCCGCGCGGAGGGCGAACCCGTCCGGCACCGCGGTCTGCCCCGGGTCACCGCCGACGACGCCGAGGACGCCCTCACCCACCTCGGCCGCGCGGCGATGCTCCTGGAGGCCCATCTGCCCAAGCCCGACGCGCCCCCGGTCCCGGCCGCCGCCCACCTCGCCGACGTCCTGCGCACCGCCACCGAGAACGGCGCCCGCACGGTCCGCGAGCGCGGGGTCCCCGCCTGGGACGCGGTGCGCGAGGCGCTCGACGACCCCGCCTGGGCCGACGCGCAGACCCCCGACTCCCCGGACGGGAACGTCGTCCACACCACCGCCCGTCTCCTCCTGGACTCCCTCACGGCCCTGTCGGAGGCGCTGGAACCGACCGTGCCCACGAAGGCCGCCCGGCGCGAGGGCCCGTGACCCTACGTCGGGATCAGCGCCCCCCGACGGCCGACGGCAGCCCCGACGGCAGCTTCCCGCCCTCCGCCTTGGCGTACGTCTCCGCGCCGAGCCCGCCCCGCCAGGTCACCGTGAGCGTCGTACCGTCCACGGAGTCCACCGTCCCCGAGGTCCGTTCGTCACGGCCGTCGGTGCACCGGAGGCTGATCACCCGCTCGCCGTCCGACTCCCCGGCCGTCCCGCTGCACACGGTGCCGCCGGTCGCGAAGAGCCCCGCCTCGGTACCGGTGATGATGAGGGCGACGGCCTTCCCGTCCCCGGACGTGGTGGCCCAACTGCCCTCCAGCGCACCGGTTCCGCCGCCGGTGGACGTGGTGGGGGAGGGCTTCGGGGACCGGTCCGGGGCGCCGTCACCCCCACCGCCGTCCCCACCGCAGGCGCTCAGCGCGACCACCGCACCCACGGCAACGGCCGCCCACCGCGACGGCCCGCGCCCGCCGCCCTCGCGCACCACCTCACCCGCGTACGCCACCGAAGTCACCGCCAGCCCCCCCCAGGGATCAACGACCCAGCCCCCGACCGCAGCAAGCTACCAGCCACCGACCCCCGGCCCCGGAGCCCGAGCCACCAGCCCCGAGCCCCGAGCCCCCGCGCCAGCAGCCCCCGAAACCGCAGCTCCACGGACCCACGGGCTCACGAACCCACAGGCTCACCGGCTCACGAACCCACGAACCCACGAACCCAGGAACCCACCGGCCCACGAACCCACCGGCCCACGAACCCACGAACCCACCGGCCCACGAACCCACCGGCCCACGAACCCACGAACCCACCGGCCCACGAACCCCCGCACCCACCGGCCCACGAACCCCCGCACCCACCGGCCCACGCACCCAGACCCTCCGGACCTACGAACCCCCAGGCACCCCCGACCTCACCAAGAAGCCTTCCGCACCCCCGGCAGATACCCCGCGTGCGCCTGCTCCCGCACCCCGACCCGGGACAGCCCGAACGCCCGCAGATACCCCCGCGGACGTCCGTCCACCGAGTCCCGGTTGCGTACGCGCGTGGCGCTGGCGTCCCGCGGCTGCCCGCGCAACTCCCGCTGGGCCGCGAGCCGCTCGGCCTCGGTCGAGGAGGGGCGGCGGACGATCTCCTTCAGCTCGGCCCGTCGTACGGCGTACCGGGCGACGATCTCCTTGCGGCGGTCGTTCTTCGCGATCTTGCTCTTCTTGGCCATGGTGTCCTCCGCCCCTCAGACCTTCACGCCGCGCGCGCGGACCCGGGCGACGGCGGCCTCGACGCCGATGACGTCGACGGTCTTGATGCCCTTCGTGCTCAGCCGCAGCCGTACGTGCCGGCCCTCGCTCGGCAGCCAGTACCGCTTGGTCTGGATGTTGGGGTCGAAGCGGCGCGAGGTGCGCCGGTGGGAGTGGGAGACACGGTTGCCGAACCCCGGCTGTGCGCCGGTCAGCATGCAGTGCGCGGACATCGGTGGTGACGTACCTCTCTGCTCAGGGGATGTTAATGGGAATCATTTTCAGTAAGATAGCAGCATGGCACGCAACGAACTGCGCCCGGTGGTCAAGCTCCGCTCCACCGTCGGCACCGGCTACACCTACGTCACCCGCAAGAACCGGCGGAACGACCCGGACCGTCTCACGCTGCGCAAGTACGACCCGGTCGCCCGCCGCCACGTCGACTTCCGAGAGGAGCGCTGAACCCCGCCATGCGCAAGGCGATCCATCCGCCGTACGGGCCCGTCGTCTTCCGCGACCGGGCCGCCGACCACGCCTTCCTCACCCGCTCCACCATGACGAGCGAGAAGACGATCGTCTGGGAGGACGGCGAGACCTACCCGGTCGTGGACGTCGAGATCTCCGACGCCAGCCACCCCTTCCACACCGGTACCGCCCGCGTCCTGGACACCGCGGGCCGCGTCGAGCGCTTCGAGCGCCGTTTCGGGAAGCGGGGCTAGCGCGGTGCCCCTGCCCGACCTTCCCGTCGTCATCGTCGGCGGGCTGCACGCCGACGCCCGCAGGGCGGCGGTGGCCCGGCTGCTCGCCGAGGTGCCCGGCGGTGTCGTCCTGCACCACGACCTCGCGACGGCCGCCGCGGGCACCGTCGTACGGACCGTCTCGGACGCCTCCGGGGTGCTGTCCACCGGCGAGACGCCCCTGGTGAACGACTGCGCGTGCTGCGCGCTGCGCGAGGACCTGGTGCCCGAGCTGAAGCGGCTCGCGCAGGGCGGGCCGACCCCGCTCGCGATCGTCGAACTGTGGGACTCGGTCGAACCCAAGGCGATGGCCGAGGTGATCGTGGCCGGCGGCCTCCGGCTGACCGGCGTCATCACCGCCGTCGACCCGGCGCTGCTGCTGCCCTACCTCGGCAACGGCGACGACCTGGCCGAGGCCGGCCTCGCCGCGGCCGGCACCGACCGGCGCACCGTGGCCGACACCTTCGCCCGCCAACTGGAGTACGCCCCCGTCCTCGCCCTCACCCCGTCCCCGGAGGCCGACGACGAGGACCACGCACTCCTGACCCAACTCCACCCGACCGCCCGACACATCCGACTCGGCCCCCCGGCCCCGGCCCCGACCACCCCCACACCCACACCCATCCCCACCCCCGTCCCGACCCTCGCCGGGGCCGCCCTGGCCGGCTTCGACGTGGAGGCCGCCGCCGCGGCCCAGCACCCGGCGTGCGCGCTGTTGCCCGCGGACGCGGACGCGCACGGTGTGACCACCTACGCCTGGCACCGCCGTCGCCCCTTCCACCCCGAGCGGCTGTACGCGGCGCTGGAGCAACTGACGTGCGCCGCCGCCCGCAGCCGGGGGCGGTTCTGGCTCGCGGACCGACCGGACACCCTGCTGCACTGGGACGCGGCAGGCGGCGCGCTCTGCGTGGAGTCGGCGGGCCCCTGGCTGGCCTCGCTCCCGGACGCGGCCTGGGAGTTGGCGCCGCCGATGCGCCGGGCCGCCGCCGCGCTGGACTGGCACCCCGAGCACGGCGACCGCTGCCAGCACCTGGTCTTCACCTCACCCGGCCTCGACCGGCACGGGGTGGAGCATCTGCTGGAGTCCTGTCTGCTCACCGACGCCGAGTACGCCGCCGGACGATCCGCCTGGAAGCGGCTGCCGCCGGTCTTCGACACCTTCCTCGGCATCTGAATCTCCTCGGCATCTGCATCCCGAAGGACCGGGTGCGGGGCGTCCGCCGGACGCCGTACCCAGCGCCGGAGGCGGCCCCGCAAGGCGAGGCGCGGGGCCGCCTCCATCCGTACGAGAGGTACTGGCGCGAACGGCTGACGGATCCCGGCGTGCCGCCTGAGCGCGGCTGCGACGATGGGCCGACCCGGGCCCCGTGCTCCCGCACGAGCCCGGCGGCACGGCCGGCCCCCGTCCGCGTTCCGCGGCGTGGCACAGCCCGACCGGCCCCGAACCGCTCGGACAAAGGCAGATGCCCCGTTCCGGGGAGTTCCACCGTGAGATCGCCCACGGTTACCGGATGACTCCGGGATGACTCCGGATGACTTCGACGTCCCGCCCCCGACATCGGTTACGGCATTGAACGGATGGTTCGCTTCCGCCGCGCCGATGCCGATCCGGTAGGCGCTTCTCACTGGACCCTCACATGACTTTGGAACAGGAAGGCCGCGGATCGCGTCTGTTCCTAGTGCGCGTGGGATTCGACCCGGACGATCCGGCATCGGTGACGGCCCGGAGGATCATGGGTGGAGGGCGGAGATCGCATGTCACACGGTCTCCGGGGCAGACGCGGGACGGGACGGGAAGGCCACCGGTGAAACGGCGCCGGAGAAAACGAATGGATCGGCTCGGGTGAATCGGTAAAGCTGGTAAGGCCGCGGTAAAGCGGCCGTCAAAGCTGTAACCATGGGAACACCCCGCGTGCACGTGCATCTGCCCATGCATCTGCAGATGAACAGGGTTATGATCCGGCACAGTTGACCGATGCATCAATGGCCACACCAGCCAGTGCACCACCGGGGAGCGACCTGTGGACCACGACGTGTACGACGGTGATGTGTACGACGGTGACCGGCGCGGCGGAGTTCCCGCCCCCGGCGTGTACAACGGCATGGCCGCCACAAAGCTGAGCGGAGTGGCCTGGCAGAAGAGCCGGCACAGCAATTCGCAGGGATCCTGCGTCGAGTTCGCCCGGCTGCCGGGCGGCCGGGTGGCCGTACGCAACTCCAACTTCCCGGACGGCCCCGCGCTCGTCTACACCCGGGCGGAGATCGAGGCCATGCTCCTCGGCATCAAGGACGGGGAGTTCGACCATCTGATCGCGGGCTGATCACGGACTGATCGCATACTGACCGTGGGCCGCCCCCGAAACGCCCGCGCGAGAACCCGTGGTCCATACCAGCCGGTAACGCGCGTAGAACCACGGCGCCAGAAATCTGACGGCACGTCAGCCGCGGTTCCCCAGGCGGAACATCGCCCAGACGACCTTGCCGGGCAGGGTGCCGGCCAGCGGGTGCCAGCCCCAGCCGTCCGCGAAGGAGTCCACGAGGAACAGCCCCCGGCCGGACTCCGCCGCGTAGTCCTCGGTCTCCCGGGCGACGGGCGTCTCCCCGCTCGGGTCGCGCACCGCGCACACCAGCCGCTCGGTCCAGCGCATCAACTGCAGCCGCACGGGCGCCTCATGGCCGACCGGACAGGGACCGGGATGCGGCAGCGCATGCCGCAGGGCGTTGGTGACCAGCTCGGAGACCACCAGGCAGATGTCGTCGAACCGGTCGTCCACGTCCCACTCGCCGAGGGTGTCGCGGGTGAACCGGCGGGCCTCGCGGACCGCTTCGTAGCGGGCGGGCAGTGCGCAGGAGGCGGCGTCGGACACGGCCGAGGGATCCAGTGGCGGAAGGCCCTGCCGTAAGGGCTTGAGCATGGTCGATCCATTCGTCCCCATGCGAGGCACTCCCGGGAATTCGCGGTCGTTGCGATGCAGCGGTGGCGCGAGACCATGGTTTCGGATGCGTACACCAGATGCAAGGGCAGATGCACGTGCACGCGACCGAATTGAGCCCTCCTGTAACGCTTCTTGGTCATTTTTTCCACCATCTTTGCGCCAGCTGTGGGACATCGGGACCCCTGTGGCGAAGCGGAATGTTTGGCTTCTTTCCGTCTCTGTAACCGGACGAGTACTGCTCGAAGTGCTTTAGTGGCAGACTGCGGGCCCTGAAGACGGTTGAGAGGCGGCGAACGTGAGCGCGGGAGAGCCCGGATCGGTGGTGCGACGCATGCTGCTCGGCTCGCAACTCAGGCGACTGCGCGAGGCGCGGGGCATCACGCGTGAAGCGGCGGGTTACCACATCCGCGCCTCCGAATCGAAGATCAGCCGGATGGAGTTGGGCCGGGTGAGCTTCAAGACAAGGGACGTGGAGGACTTGCTGACCCTGTACGGCATCACGGACGAGACGGAACGCGCCTCCCTCGTGTCGCTGGCCCGCGAGGCCAATGTCGCCGGCTGGTGGCACAGCTACTCCGACGTCCTGCCGAACTGGTTCCCCACCTATGTGGGCCTGGAGGGCGCGGCCTCCCTCATCCGCGCCTACGAGGTGCAGTTCGTGCACGGTCTGCTCCAGACCGAGGCGTACGCCCGCGCCGTGGTGCGGCGCGGCATGAAGGGCGCGAGCGAGGCGGACGTCGAACGCCGCGTCGCGCTGCGTCTCGAACGGCAGAAGCACCTGGTCGCCGAGGACGCCCCGGACTTCCACATCGTGCTGGACGAGGCCGCGCTGCGCCGTCCGTACGGTGACCGCGAGGTGATGCGCGGACAGCTCCAGCATCTGGTCGAGATCTCCGAGCGGCCCAACGTACGGCTCCAGATCATGCCGTTCGGCTTCGGCGGGCACTCCGGTGAATCCGGTGCCTTCACCATGCTCAGTTTCCCCGAGTCCGACCTCTCGGACGTGGTCTATCTGGAGCAGCTCACCAGCGCCCTCTATCTCGACAAGCCGGAGGACGTCGCCCAGTACGAGACCGCGCTCAAGGAGCTGCAGTCCGACAGCCCGGGCCCCGCCGAGAGCCGGGATCTGCTGCGGGGGCTGCTGCAACTCACCTGAAAACAGGTGGAGTCGGTCAGGAGAAAGTGACAACTCTCCGGAAAACAACGGTCACTTCCTGAAATCCTCTCTAGCAAGCGCTTCAACTTGCCTGAAACGCAAGTACGATGACGTGTGATCAGAGCGTCAGGTTTTCCGGATGGGTCTCGGACCGCTCTTGGTGGCGGTCCGCGCGCCGCGTCTGACGGCCGACCGCTTCGACCGTGCTAGCGGCAGGGATTGAGGGATCACATGTCGTCGTACTTCACCGATCTGGCCCAGCAGTACATCGACGGTGAGTGGCGTCCGGGCACCGGCTCCTGGGACATCATCGACTTCGACCCGTACGACGGCGAGAAGCTCGCCTCGATCACCATAGCCACGGTCGACGAGATAGATCAGGCGTACCGCGCCGCCGAGCGGGCCCAGCGGGAGTGGGCGGCAACCAACGCGTTCGTCCGCCGGACCGTCATGGAGAGGGCGCTGCGGCTGGTCGAGGAGCGCGAGGCCGAGATCGCCGAGGCGATCATCTCCGAACTCGGCGGCACCCGGGTGAAGGCCGGTTTCGAACTCCACCTCGCCAAGGAGTTCCTGCGCGATTCCATCGGCCTCGCCACCGCGGAGGAAGGGCGGCTGATCCCGTCGCCCGTACCCGGCAAGGAGAACCGCCTCTACCGCGTCCCGGTCGGCGTCGTCGGTGTCGTCAGCCCCTTCAACTTCCCCTTCCTGCTGGCCCTGAAGTCCGTCGCCCCCGCGCTCGCGCTCGGCAACGGCGTCGTCCTCAAGCCGCACCAGGACACCCCGGTCTGCGGCGGCACGCTCCTCGCCAAGATCTTCGAGGACGCGGGACTGCCGGCCGGTGTGTTCAATGTCGTCATCACGGACATCGCCGAGATCGGGGACGCGTTCATCGAGCACCCCGTCCCGAAGGTGATCTCCTTCACCGGCTCCGACAAGATCGGCCGGCATGTCGCCACGGTCTGCGCGAGCCGTTTCAAGCGGGTCGTCCTCGAACTCGGCGGCAACAGCGCCCTGGTGGTCCTGGACGACGCCGACCTCGACTACGCCGTGGACGCGGCCGTCTTCAGCCGGTACATCCACCAGGGCCAGGTCTGTATGGCCGCCAACCGGGTGCTGGTGGACCGCTCGGTCGCCGACGAGTTCACCGAGAAGTTCGTCGCCAAGGTCACATCCCTCAAGACGGGCGACCCGCGCGACCCCGAGACCGTCATCGGCCCGGTGATCAACGCCTCCCAGGCCGAGACGATCTCGTCCGCCGTCGAGCAGGCGCTCGCCGAGGGCGCGACGGCGCTGGTGCGCGGCACCACCCGCGACAACCTGGTCGAACCCTCCGTCCTGACCGACCTCCCGGCCGGCTCCCCCCTCCTCCGGCAGGAGCTTTTCGGCCCGGTCGCCTTCCTCATCCCCTTCGACGGAGAGGAGGAGGCCGTACGCCTGGTCAACGACACCCCCTACGGCCTCAGCGGCGCCGTCCACACCGCCGACCCCGAGCGCGGGGTGCGCTTCGCCCGCCGGATCGACACCGGGATGTTCCACGTCAACGACGGCACGGTCAACGACGAGCCGCTCGTCCCCTTCGGCGGCGAGAAGGACTCCGGGATGGGCCGGCTCAACGGCGAGTCGACGGCGGCGGCGTTCACCTCCCTGAAGTGGATCTCGATCCAGCGGGGCCGCAGCGCCTTCCCGTTCTAGACCGGGCCTGGTCCAGAACGGGATCGGTCCGGACCCGGCCGCCCGTCTCCTCGCCCACCAGGGCCGCTTGACTAGGACAGCGGCTGACCTACTGCCCCCGTAGCTTGGTCGGTGTCAGGCAAGCAGTGGTGCTGAACCGAGGAGAGGCGGGCCGGTCATGGTCACGCACGTACGGGCCGAGGCGGCGGGCGACGAGCGCGGGGCGCTGCTGGACTTCATCGAGGAGCAGCGCGGCGGTGTCCGTCGCGCCCTGCTCGGGCTCACCGACGAGCAGGCGGCCAGCAAGCCCAGCGCGAGCGACCTCTCGCTGTCCGGGCTGCTCAAGCATGTCGCCGAGGTCGAGCAGAGCTGGGTCGCCCGCGCCAAGGGCGAGCCGCCCGCCGTGACCCGGTCCGAGTCGAACTGGCACGAGACCTTCCTGCTGGTCGGGGACGAGACCGTGGCCTCCCAACTCGCCCACTGGGAGAAGGTGGCCGCCGAGACCGAGGCGTACGTCCGCTCGGTGCCCGACCTGGACGAGACCTTCGCGCTGCCCGAGGCCCCCTGGTTCCCGCCGGAGGGGCGGGTGTCGGTGCGCTGGCTGTGTCTGCATCTGATCCGGGAGATCGCCCGGCACGCGGGCCACGCGGACATCATCCGGGAGTCGCTGGACGGAAAGACGGCGTTCGAGCTGGTCGCGCTGGAGCGGGGGGAGTCCTGGGGGTGAGCGACGACGCCCGGCGGCCGGAGTCCTTCCCGTGGCCGGAGTCCTTCCGGTGACCGGGTTCCTCCCGGTGGGTCGGTGCCGCCTACCCTGAACCCATGTCAGCGATCCGTCTCCTGGTGCTGGGCGCCGTACGCCAGCACGGGCGGGCCCATGGCTACCAGGTCCGCAACGACCTGGAGTACTGGGGCGCGCACGAGTGGTCCAACGCCAAACCCGGCTCGATCTATCACGCCCTCAAGCAGATGGACAAGCAGGGACTGCTGCGCGCGCATGAGGTCGCGCCGTCCACCGCGGGCGGCCCGCCCCGCACCGAGTACGAGATCACCGAGCAGGGCACGGAGGAGTACCTCGCCCTGCTGCGGACCAATCTCACCGCCTACGACCAGCGCCCCGACATGCTCACCGCCGCACTGGGCTTCATGGTCGACCTGCCCCGCGACGAGGTGCTCACCCTGCTGGAGGAGCGGGTGCGCGCGATCGAGGCATGGCGGAAATCCGTCACCGAGTACTACACGCCCGAGGAGGGCCCCGGGCAGCTCGGCCATATCGGCGAGATCATGAACCTGTGGGTGCACACCGCCGACACCGGCGCGGAGTGGACCCGCGGACTGATCGAGCGCATCCGCGGCGGCGCCTACACCTTCGCCGGGGAGGGCGCCCCGTTCCACGGGGTGCTGGCGGACGGCGAGGAGAACCCGTACGCCCGACCGAGGCCGCACCCGGGCGACAGCCGCTGAACCCGCCCCACGGACCGGGAAAAAAGAAATTCCGGCGGCGATGTCGAGAACGCGCGTCCCGCTCCGTCCCCGGGGTGAACGCGACCACCATGGGTCGCAAACGGCACCGAGGAGACACATCATGGCCAAGTACCTGCTGCTGAAGCACTACCGGGGCGCCCCGGCCGCGGTCAACGACGTTCCGATGGACCGCTGGACGCCCGAGGAGATCTCGGCGCACATCCAGTACATGCAGGACTTCGCGGACCGGCTGGAGAAGACCGGCGAGTACGTCGACAGCCAGGCCCTCGCCCCCGAGGGGACCTGGGTCCAGTACGGCGGTGAGGGGCGACCGCCGGTCACCGACGGACCGTTCGCCGAGACCAAGGACCTGATCGCCGGCTGGATGGTGATCGACGTCGACAGCCACGAGCGGGCCCTCGAACTGGCCGGGGAGCTGTCCGCCGCCCCCGGAGCGGGGGGCAGGCCGATCCACGAATGGCTGGAACTGCGCCCCTTCCTGACCGCCCCGCCCACCATCACGGAGTGACCTCCAGCGTGACCGGGTCACTTGGGCCGCACGGACCACTAGGGCCGCACGGACCACTGGGGCCGCACGGACCACTGGGGCCGCACGGACCACTGGGGCCGCACGAGCCACTCAGGCCGCACGGACCACACGAGCCACTCGGCCCGCACGGCCCCCGTCCTCCCCTGGACGAAGCCCTGCTGCGCAGTCTCACCCCGGGTGTCCTCACCGTCCTCGTCCGCCGCGGAGCCGAGTTCGCGGCGGCCGAGGACGCCGTGCAGGACGCGCTGGTCGAGGCGGTCCGGGTCTGGCCGGCCGATCCGCCGCGGGATCCCAAGGGCTGGCTGGTCACCGTGGCGTGGCGCAAGTTCCTCGACGCGGCCCGCTCGGACACCGCCCGCCGGCGGCGCGAGGGCCTCATGGAGGAGGAGCCGGTGGCGGGGCCCGCGCCCTCGGTGGACGACACCCTGCGGCTCTACTTCCTGTGCGCCCACCCCTCCCTCACCCCGGCCTCCGCCGTCGCCCTGACGCTGCGGGCCGTCGGCGGTCTCACCACCCGCCAGATCGCCCGGGCGTACCTGGTGCCCGAGGCGACCATGGCCCAGCGCATCAGCCGGGCCAAGCGCACCGTCTCCGGGGTGCGGTTCGACCGGCCCGGGGACGTCGCCACCGTGCTGCGCGTGCTCTACCTGGTCTTCAACGAGGGCTACTCCGGCGACCTCGACCTCGCCGCCGAGGCGATCCGGCTCACCCGGCAACTCGCGGCGGCCGTCGACCACCCCGAGGTGGCCGGGCTGCTCGCCCTGATGCTGCTGCACCAGGCCCGGCGGGCGGCGCGGACCGCGCCCGACGGAAGCCTCGTGCCGCTCGCCGAGCAGGACCGCGCCCGCTGGGACACCGGGCTGATCGCCGAGGGCGTGGGGATCCTCCAGGCGGCGCTCGCGCGCGACCGGCTGGGCGAGTTCCAGGCGCAGGCCGCCATCGCCGCGCTGCACGCGGACGCGCCGACCGCCGAGGAGACCGACTGGGTGCAGATCGTCGAGTGGTACGACGAACTCGCCGGCCTCACCGACAGTCCGGTGGTGCGGCTCAACCGCGTGGTGGCGGTCGGTGAGGCCGACGGCCCGCGCGCCGGGCTCGCGGCGCTCACCGCGCTGGACCCGTCCCTGCCCAGGTACACGGCGGTGGCGGCGTACCTCCATGAGCGGGACGGCGACCCGGTGACGGCCGCGCGCCTGTACGCGGAGGCCGCCGGCAAGGCCACCAACCTGGCCGAACGCGACCATCTGACCCGTCGGGCGGCACGGCTCAACGCCATTAATCAAGTTTGACCAATAGGTCTCGGGGGTACTAGCCTCTCCGGCGTTAGTCAAGTTTGACTAGGGAGGGGCTGGCTGAGTGGGTGACCGAGTGTCCGACACAGTGATCGCCGTCGAAGGCGCACACAAGAAGTACGGCGACAGGAGCGCGCTGGACGGGCTGGACCTCACGGTCGGGCGCGGCACGGTACAGGGAGTGCTCGGACCGAACGGAGCGGGCAAGACCACCCTGGTCCGGGTCCTGTCCACCCTGCTGCGGCCGGACTCCGGCCGGGTCCGGGTAGCGGGGTACGACGTGCTGACCCAGGCCCAGGAGGTGCGCCGCCGCATCGGTCTGCTGGGCCAGCACGCGGCGCTCGACGAGGGGCTGGGCGGCCACCAGAACCTGGAGATGTTCGGCCGCCTCCACCACCTGGGGGCCCGCCGCTCACGGGACCGGGCCACGGAACTGCTGGAGCGCTTCGGTCTGGCCGACACCGGCCGCAAGGAGGTCAAGCGGTACAGCGGCGGGATGCGGCGCCGACTCGACCTCGCCGCGTCGCTGATCGTGGAGCCGGAGGTGCTCTTCCTGGACGAACCGACCACGGGGCTCGACCCGCGCGGCCGGGCCGAGGTGTGGTCGGCGGTCCGCTCGCTGACCGGTGGCGGTACGACGGTGCTGCTGACCACGCAGTACCTGGAGGAGGCCGATCAGCTCGCCGACCGGATCTCGGTCGTGGACCGGGGGCGGGTCATCGCGGACGGTACGGCGGACGAGCTGAAGAACCTGATCGGCGGCGACCGGATCGATGTGGTCCTGCGCGACGCGGGACAGCTCGGGGCGGCGGTCGCCCTGCTGCCGGCGGGGCGGGACGAAGTGACGGTCGACCCGGACCGCCGGCTGGTCAGCGCACCCGTCACGGACCGTGTGACGGCGCTCTCCGAGGTCGTACGGGCCCTGGAGGCGGCCGGTCTCCAGGCGGAGGACATCGCACTGCGGCGGCCCACGCTGGACGAGGTGTTCCTCCAGCTGACCGGCCGCGGCGACGAACCCGCGGACGCCGGGACGGCCGGGCCGGGCACAAGGAAGCCCGGCACAAGGAAGCCCGGCACTGGGAAGCCCGGCACGAGGAAGGAGGCCGTGGCGTGAACACGTACGCACTGACCGATTCGTGGACCATGACCCGGCGGGAACTCGCCCACTGGGCGCGGCAGCCGGTGCAGGTGGTCGTCAGTCTCGTCTTCCCGGTGATGCTGCTGGTGATGTTCGGCTATCTGGTCGGCGGCGGGCGCGGGATCAGCGGGGACTACGTCGACTTCCTGGTGCCCGGCATGCTCGCGCTGACCATGGCCTTCGGTCTGGAGTCCACGATGGTGGCGGTGACCCGGGATCTCGACAAGGGGGTGATCGACCGCTTCCGGTCGCTGCCGATGGCCGACGGGGCGGTCCTGGTCGGCCGGGCCTCGGCCGACATGCTCCAGTCGGCGGTCGGCCTGCTCGTGCTGGTCGGGGTGGGCGCGGCACTGGGCTGGCGGGTGACCGGCTCGGTGGGCGGTTTCCTCGGCGCCCTCGGACTGCTGCTGCTGTTCCGTTTCGCGATGCTGTGGATCGGTATCCATCTGGCGCTGGTGGCGGGCAGACCCGAACTGGTGGCGGCCGTCCAGATCCTGGTCTGGCCGGTGGGCTTCCTCTCGAACGCCTTCGCCACCCCATCCGCCATGCCGGACTGGCTGGGCACGGTCGTGCAGTGGAACCCGATGTCCCAGACGGCGACGGCCGTCCGTGACCTGTTCGGCAACCCGGGCGGCGAGCCGGGGCACCTCTGGGCCGCGGTGATCTGGCCACTGGCCCTGCTGGCGGTGTTCTTCCCGCTGGCGGTACGGAAGTTCGGGCGGATGAGCAAGTAGCCCGGGCGGCCGGGGCACGCGGAGGCGGGGCGGGAGACCACGACCACCGCCACGCACCCGCGTGCCGCCGCGAGCCCGGCGCTCACCGCACCGCCGCCCCCTCCTTCGTCAGCTGCATCTGCGGGCGGCCCGTGACCAGCAGCCAGGCGGGGAGGGAGGCGATGCACAGCAGCGCGAGGACGGTGGGGGAGGCGACCAGGACGGCGGCGGTGAAGAGGCTGACCCAGCCCTGCCGGGTGATCGCCAGCAGCATCCCGAGCACCCCGGCGGCCACCCCCAGCGCGGGCTGGACGGCCGGCACCAGGGCGTGCGCGGCCAGTCCGAAGGCGGCGCCGATGAACACCGAGGGGAAGATCCGCCCGCCCCGGAAGCCGCTGGACGCGGCGACGAGCAGCGCGGCCAGCTTCACCAGGGTCATCCCGGCGAACTGGCCCGCGGTCCACCCGTCCGGGTCCCTCGCCAGTTCGGCGACCTGGTCCAGCCCCTTGAACAGGGTCAGTTGCCCGCCCAGCGCCCCCAGCAGCCCCATGACGATCCCGCCGGCGGGCAGGATCAGCATCGGGTGCCGCAGCCGGGAGAAGGCGCCGTGCACATACGGGAAGGCGCGGACCGCGCACATCCCGAGCAGCGCGGCGAGCGGGGCGATCACGAGCGCGGCCAGCACATCGACCCAGCCCGCCCGGCCGAGCGGCGGCAGATGCAGATCGAAGGTCGGATGGGCGACGAGGCTGGTCGTGATCGCGCCCGCCGCGGCGGCGACCAGCGGGGCGAAGACGTGGTCCCACAGCCGCCCCTTGAGCGGCTGTCCGGCCAGCGCCTCCGACATCACCAGCGCGGCGGCGACCGGGGTGCCGAACAGCGCGCCGATCGTCGCCGCCTCCGCCAGCACCGTCCACATCCCGCCCGGCATCCGGGGCAGCAGGCGTCGGCCCAGCCAGTAGGCGAGCCCGACGTTCACGGCGATGATCGGGTTCTCCGGGCCGAGGCTGGGGCCGCCGGCCAGGGTGAGCGCGGTGGCGAGCAGCAGTCCGGGCAGGACGACGGGCGGCAGGACGGGCGCGTCCAGACCGGTGGTGGCCGGGTCGGGGCCCGCGTGGCCGGGCACCTTCCAGACCACCAGGCCCGCGAGGACGCCGGTGCCGGTGAGTATGACCATCGTCCAGAGCACGGAGTAGCGGCCCACGCCCAGGGCGTCGGGCAGATTGCCCCACAGCACATGCTGGAGCGCCTCCGCCGCCCCGCTCACCCCGAGGAAGAGCAGGCTGGCGACCACCCCCACGACGAGCGCGGGGAGGATCAGGGGCAGCAGGGTGCGGGCCGGGGTCGCCGGAGCGGTCGACGCCGGCGGCGAGGTGTCGGGGGCCACCGGCACACGATAGACGGGCAAGGGGGGTGTATCCGGGTATATCGGGCATGGGGATCGGGTGTGGGGATCGGGCGTGGGGAGATTCGGGCTTGCACCTCACGTGACGTGAGGGCCGAGCGTGGAGGGCGTACCGACAGAAGGAGCGGAAGTGAGCTACTCCGTAGGACAGGTCGCCGGGTTCGCCGGGGTCACGGTGCGCGCGCTGCACCACTACGACACCATCGGCCTGCTCGTGCCGAGCGAGCGCAGCCACGCGGGGCACCGGCGCTACAACGACGCCGACCTCGACCGGCTCCAGCAGATCCTGTTCCACCGGGAGCTGGGCTTTCCGCTCGAAGAGGTCTCCGCCCTGCTCGACGACCCGGACGCGGACCCGCGCGCGCATCTGCGCCGCCAGCACACCTTGCTGACCGCCCGGATCGAGAGGCTGAAGAAGATGGCGGCGGCCGTGGAGCACGCGATGGAGGCACACGACATGGGCATCAACCTCACGCCCGAGGAGAAGTTCGAGGTGTTCGGGGACTTCGACCCGGACCGGTACGAGGAGGAGGTGCGGCGGCGTTGGGGCGGCACCGACGCCCACCGGGAGTCGCAGCGCCGCGCCGCCACCTTCACCAAGGAGGACTGGAAGCGGCTGACGGAGGAGTTCGACGCGATCCACCGCCGGATGGCCGATCTGATGGCGGCCGGCACCCCCGCCGACGCCGAGGCGGCCATGGCGGTGGCCGAGGAGCACCGGCTGTTCATCTCGGCCGCGCACTACCCGTGCTCGTACGAGATGCACACCGGCCTCGGTGACATGTACGTCGCCGACGCCCGGTTCACGGCGACCTACGACACGATCCGCCCCGGGCTCGCGGCCTATCTCCGCGACGCGATCACCGCCAACGCCGTCCGGCACCTGACCTGACCTGACCTGATGCGACCTGACCTGACGCGGGCGCCCCGGCACCGCGCCGCCGTCGTCGTGGGGGCGACCCGTCACTCCCGGACGAGGACGACCGCGGTGCCGTAGGCGCACACCTCGGTGCCGGTGTCGGCCGCCTCCGAGACATCGAAGCGGAACATCAGCACCCCGTTGGCGCCCCGGGTGCGGGCCTGCTCCACCAGCCGTTCCATGGCCTGGTTACGGGTCTCCACCAGCGTCTTCGTCAGCCCGCGCAGCTCCCCGCCGACCAGTGACTTCAGCCCGGCCCCGAGCTGGCTCCCCAGATGCCGGGACCGCACGGTCAGTCCGAAGACCTCGCCGATCACCTTCTCCACCCGGTGGCCCGGTACGTCGTTCGTCGTCACGACCAGCACAGTCGGCTCGGGCCCCTGCCCGCCGCCGTAGTCATCGATGCCCATGACCCTCAGCTTGGTCCCCCTGCACACACAGTGCATCCTGGAGGCACGGGTGGAACCTGGGCCGGATCCGGCGCGTTGATTGCGTTGATAGCTTTGTCCGGCCGTACGGACGCCGCAGTTCTCATCACCCCTCAGGAGCCAGGAACCGTGACGACGCTTGCCCTCGGACCGAGCTGGCTCGATCCGAACAACCTGCTCGACAACTTCGGCATCTGGGGCCTGCTCCTGATCGTCTTCGCCGAGTCGGGACTGCTGATCGGCTTCTTCCTGCCGGGTGACTCGCTGCTGTTCACGGCCGGTCTGCTGATCACCTCCGGACAGCTCGACTTCCCGCTGTGGGCCGCGGTCATCCTGATCGTGATCGCGGCGATCGTCGGCGACCAAGTGGGCTACATGTTCGGCAAGAAGGTCGGCCCGGCGCTCTTCACCCGACCGGACTCCCGCCTCTTCAAGCAGGAGAACGTGACGAAGGCGCACGAGTTCTTCGAGAAGCACGGCCCGAAGTCGCTGGTCCTGGCCCGCTTCGTGCCGATCGTGCGGACGTTCACGCCGATCATCGCGGGCGTCAGCAACATGCGGTACCGCTCCTTCCTGACCTACAACGTGGTCGGTGGCGTCCTCTGGGGCGCCGGTGTCACCCTGCTGGGCTCCTGGCTCGGCAACATCGCCTTCGTGAAGCAGAACATCGAGGCGATCCTGATCCTGATCGTGCTGCTCTCCGTCCTGCCGATCGTCTTCGAGGTGCTCCGCGCCCGGAAGCAGAAGAAGAACAACCCGCAGCCGCCCGCCGCCGCCCAGCAGCCGCACCAGCCGTACCCCCAGCCGCAGCAGCCGCAGCCGTACCAGCAGGCACAGCAGAACCAGCAGAACCAGCCGTACCCCTACGCGCAGCAGCAGCCCCCGGTCATGGACGACTCCACGACCCAGCTCCGCCGTATCCCCCCGGCGGCCCCGCAACAGCCCCAACAGCCCCAGCAGCAGCACCCGGGCCAGCCTCAGCAGCAGCAGTACGGCCCCTACTACGGCCGGCCGCAGCAGCCGCAGCCGTACCCCCAGCCGCAGCAGCCGCAACAGCAGCAGCCCTACCCGCCGCAGCAGCAGCCGTACCCGCCCCAGCCGCCCCAGCCGCAGTACCCGCAGGGCCGGCAGCAGAACGGCGAGTACGGCCAGAACGGCCAGAACGGCCCGTACTCGCCGTACAACCAGGGCTGAGCGCCCCGCCGTCGGGTCAGAAGCCCCTGGTCCGTTTGGCCGCCCGGCGTCCGCCGCCGCCCGGCACCCGCAGCAGCAGCCGGGAGAGTTCCGCTCCCAGGTTCACCCCGATGGCGATCGCCATGGCCAGGGCGGCGGCCTTGGTCAGGGACGCCAGCCCCTGGTCCACCTCGTTCTGCACGATCGAGAGCACCCCGAAGTACGTCGCGGAACCCGGCAGCAGCGGTCCGATCGCCGCGGTCGTGTAGGGCAGCGCGGAGGCGAACCGGTAGCGGGACAGCAACTGCCCGAACAGCCCCACCAGTCCCGCCGCGGCGGCGGTGGAGGCGACCGGGGAGAGGTTCCCGGCGAAGTGCAGGGCGCCGTACACGCTCCACGCGACACCGCCGTTCAAGGTGACGGCGAACACGGTGGATCGTTCCTGCTGGAGCAGGATCGCGAAGGTCAGCGACAGCAGCATGCTCGCCGCGATCTGGATGCCCGGCCGCTCGGCGATCCGCAGCGCCGCGTCCGGGCTCAACTCGGCGCCCACCTGCACGCCGAGATACAGCATCACCAGCACCCCGACGACGATCCCGACAAACAGGTACATGACCTCCAGGAGCCGGGCGGCGGCGGTGATGTAGAAGCCGGTCAGCCCGTCCTGCACCCCCGCGACCAGGGCCCGCCCCGGCAGCAGCGCGAACAGCCCACCGGTGATCACGGCGGACGCCTTCACATCGACATGGGCCACCGTGAGCGCCACCCCGACGGCGGCGGGCGGCATCGCGGCCACCACGAACTGGTAGAACTCCGGCAGCCCCCGCCCGGCGCACCACCACGCCAGCCGGTCGCCGAGCATCGCGCCGATCGCCGCCGCGACGAACACGATCACATCACCGCCGACCAGGACGGACGCCGCCCCCGCCAGCAGCCCGCTCGCGGCGGTGAGCACCCAGGTCGGATAGGGGTGCCGGTTGCGGCGCATCTCGGCGAGCCGCCGGTACGCCTCCTCCAGGGAGAGATGGCTCTCCGGGTCGCTGAGGTCGTCCACGAGCCGGTACACGGCCGCGAGCCGGGTGTAGTCGGTGCCCCGCCGCCGCACGGTCCGCGAGGCCGTCACCGGGTCCTCCACCAGGGACGGCTGGTGCGAGATGGACAGCAGCGTGAAGGTGACGTTGGGCTCGCAGCGGTCCAGACCGTAGGAGCGGCACACGGCGAACATCGCCGCCTCCACGTCCTCCGCGCCCTCCCCGCCCGCGAGCAGCAGTTCACCGATACGCAGGGTCAGGTCGAGCACCCGCGGGACGGCCGGTCCTGCCTCGTCCGTCTTGTGCGCGGTCTCCGGCGCCGGCCGCTCGGCCACCGGCATCCGCAGCATCGTGCGCATCCGGTCCTGCCAGGGCGCGTGCTTGGTCAGACTGACCGCCGGCACCCCGCCCACCGGGGTGAACACCGGCGGGGCGTTCCTGGCGCTGTAGGTGCTCGGCGCCGTGAACGCCGACCCCTCCTGCTCCCCGCCCGCCGACGCCGGGACGTCGAGCCCTTCCGGCACCGAGAACTCGGAGGTGGTCTCCGGCTCGTCCCCCGGTCTGGCCACGGCCATGCCGTCGGGGACGGCGAACTCGGAGGTGACTTCCGGATCGAAAACGCCCCGGGCCTCGTCCTGAGGAGGCCGGCGGTCCTGCGCGTCCGTCACTTGAGGCCGCTCCCTGTACGACTGGGTCCCAACCGCCTCAGTATGCGCACAGACATGCGGACGGGCCGCACGCTCACGCGTACGGCCCGTCCGGGAGGGGCACGAAGGGGGCCCATTGGCCCTGCACCGGGCCCAGTGGCCCGCTCCACCGGGCGCATTGGCCCGGCCGCGGCGGACTCAGTGGCCGCCCTGCTCCTCGAACCGCTTGTACGACCGCTCGATCTCGATCTCGGCGTCGGTGCGGCCGACCCAGTTGGCGCCCTCGACGGACTTGCCGGGCTCCAGGTCCTTGTAGACCTCGAAGAAGTGCTGGATCTCCAGGCGGTCGAACTCCGACACGTGGTGGATGTCGCGCAGGTGCTCCACCCGCGGGTCGGACGCCGGGACGCAGAGCAGCTTGTCGTCCCCGCCGGCCTCGTCCGTCATCCGGAACATGCCGATCGCACGGCACTTGATCAGGCAGCCGGGGAAGGTCGGCTCCTCCAGGATGACCAGCGCGTCCAGCGGGTCGCCGTCCTCGCCGAGGGTGTTCTCGACGAAGCCGTAGTCGGCCGGGTAGCTGGTCGAGGTGAAGAGTCGGCGGTCCAGGCGGATACGACCGGTCTCGTGGTCCACCTCGTACTTGTTGCGCGAACCCTTCGGAATCTCGATCGTGACGTCGAACTCCACCGGTGGCTCCTCCATGATCAACACACAGTTCTGGTGGTTAAGTGTCCCTCACGCAGGTGTGTGATCGCGAAAGGGGCTGGTGGTCGTGCCCGAGCAGAGGCGCTGGCGGGCGAAAGCGCGTGTGACGCGGGTCGCGCAGGCCCTACGGCCCCGGCTCACCCGGGCGGCGGTGGCCGCGAAGCCGCGGGTCGCGCGCTGGGCGCGTTCCGTGCAACCGCAGGTCACGCGGTTGACCACGGTGAAGACCTGGCAGTACACGGCGGGCGCCGCGACCGTCGGTCTGGTCCTGGCCGCCGGGGTGGTGACCGCCGCCGGGCCCTGGGACTCCACGGGCCAGCGTAGGGCCGAGGCCGATCGGGCCGCCGCGCAGGGGCCCCTGGGTGGCGCAGATCACGGACGTAATTCCGATACGTCCGCCGGCGCACCGCGTCCCGCGCCGAGCGCGCCCCCCGTCCTCAGCGGTCTCGGCACCGCCTCCGGGCCCGCCGGAGGAGTGAAGGCCGCCCCGAACGGAGGCAAGCCCCTCGCCGAAGTTCTCGAACCGCTCCTGAGGGACGCCGGACTCGGGGAGGGCCGCAGCGCCTCGGTCGTCGATGTCACCGCCGGGAAACCCCTCTACGGACTGGACCAGGACACGGCGCTCACCCCCGCCTCCACCACGAAGATCGCCACGGCCGTCGCGGCGCTCTCCGCGCTCGGCGCCGACCACCGCCTCACCACCCGGGCCGCCCTGGAGCCCGACACCGGCGAACTCGTCCTCGTCGGCGGCGGCGACCCCACCCTCACCGCCCGCGCCGACACCGACGGCAACGCGAGCCTGCGCGACCTCGCCCGACGCACCGCGAAGGAACTGAAGAAGCGCGACCTGCGCACGGTGACGCTGTCGTACGACACCACCCTCTACGCCGGGGACGAGCGCCATCCGATCGGGGTCAACGACAACCTCGCGTCGATCACCCCGCTCATGGCCGACGAGGCCCGCACCGACGACTCCACCAGCGGACCCGCACCCCGCCACACCGATCCGGCGGTGGAGGCCACCCGCGCCTTCGCGACGTTCCTCAAGCAGCACGGCATCAAGGCGAGCGCGCCGGGCCCCTCCAAGGCCACCGGCCGCGCCACGACCCTGGCGACGGTCGCCTCGCCGCCGCTGTCCTCGCTGGTCGAACGGATGCTGACCGACAGCGACAACGACATCGCCGAGGCCCTCGCCCGGCACACCGCCCTCGCCTCCGGCGAACGCGCCGACTTCAAGGGCGCCGGGAAGGCCATGAAGGACCGCCTCAGGAAGCTCGGCGTCCCGGTCTCCGGCATCGCCCTGAAGGACGGCAGCGGCCTCGACCGCGACGACCGGCTCACCGCCGACCTCCTCACCGCGCTCCTGGCCAAGGCCGCCGACCCCGACCGGCCCGACCTGCGCGCCACCCTCACCGGGCTGCCCGTCGCCGGCTTCACCGGCACCCTCACCGCCCGCTACACCGACGGCGCCGCCGGCACCGTACGCGCCAAGACCGGCACCCTGACCGGCGTCAACACCCTCTCCGGCACCCTCGTGGACGCCCGGGGCCATCTGCTCGCCTTCGCCTTCCTGGCCTCGGAGACGACCGACCCGCAGGCGGCGCAGGCGGCCCTGGACCGGACCGCCACCGCACTGGCGACCTGCGCGTGCCGATGAGCGTCCGCGTCCCGGGAGGGGCCTGGTCACCGCGCCGCCGGTCTGCGTGCCGATGGGCGTCCGTGTCCCGGGAGGGGCCTGGCCACCGCGTCGGCGGTCTGCGTGCCGATGAGCGTCCGTATCTCGGGCGGGCCCTGGCCACCGCGTCGGCGGTCTGGGTGCCGATGAGCGTCCGCGTCCCCCGCCCCGGGCGGTCACCCGGGGTCCGGCCGCCGCACGGCCTGCCCGAAGCGGCGCCGCTCACGTACCGTTGAACCCATGACGAGCATCGGTGGTGCCGAGATGGTCGACTGGAATCTCGCGGTGGCGACCGCGACCCGGCTGGTCCGGCCGGGCCCCGAGGTGAGCCGTGACGAGGCCAGGGCCGTCGTCGCCGAGCTGCGCCGACATGCCAGGGCCTCGGAGGAACACGTCCGCGGATTCACCCGGATGGGGACCGAGGCCACCCATGACACCCCGATCCTCGTGGTCGACCGCCCCGGCTGGGTGCGGGCGAACGTCGCCGGGTTCCGGGAGATCCTCAAACCCCTCCTCGACAAGATGCAGGAACGTCGCACCAGCACCCCCGGCGGCGCCGTGCTCGGCGCGGTCGGCGGCAAGGTCACCGGCGTGGAACTGGGCATGCTGCTGTCGTTCCTGTCCTCCCGGGTCCTCGGCCAGTACGAGACCTTCGCCCCCGCCTCCCGCGACCTCCCGGCCGGTGCCGACGGCGGCGGCCGGCTCCTCCTGGTCGCCCCGAACATCGTGCACGTCGAGCGCGAACTCGACGTACAGCCGCACGACTTCAGGCTCTGGGTCTGTCTGCACGAGGAGACCCACCGCACCCAGTTCTCGGCCGTGCCGTGGCTGCGGGACCACCTGGAGGGCGAGATCCAGTCGTTCCTCGGCGAGACCGAGGTCGACCCGATGACCGTCCTGGAACGCATCCGCGAGGCCGCGCAGTCCCTGGCCGGGGGCCGCCCGGAGGGCGAGGAGGACGACGGCGGACGCTCCTTCGTCGAGATCGTGCAGACCCCCGCCCAGCGGGAGGTTCTCGCCCGGCTCACCGCCGTGATGTCCCTCCTGGAAGGCCACGCCGACTTCGTCATGGACGGGGTGGGCCCCCAGGTCGTGCCGACCGTCGCGGAGATCCGGGAGAAGTTCCAGCAGCGCCGCGCCAAGGGCGCCTCACGGCTGGATCTCGCCCTGCGCAAGCTGCTCGGCCTGGACGCCAAACTGCGCCAGTACCGGGACGGCGAGCGGTTCGTACGGGCCGTCGTGGAGGAGGTCGGCATGGACGGCTTCAACCGGGTGTGGACCTCCCCGAACACCCTCCCCACCAAGACGGAGATCGCCAAACCGGCGGACTGGATCGCGCGGGTGCACCGCAAGGCGGAGTCGTGAAACCCATGGGGGTGAGGTGAACCGGTTCCCGCCCGCGGCAGTCGAACGCCCCTCCAATCACCCGTCCGAGGGACCGTGGGCCCTGGGCAGGCGTGCAATGCTCGGGACACCGCCCGCTTCTGTCACCATCTACACACTCTGAGTGACCGAACCCGGGCTCACCCCCCGAAAACTTCATGAAGGGAACCGGACATGGGTCCCCATCCTGCGGTCGCGGCGATACGCCTGGCGGTCCGCCGCGTCCTCCACGACCTCCTCACCGAACACAGCCGCGTCCCCGACCCGGCCGGCCCCCACCCGACGGGCCCCACCGCGACCTCCCAGGCCGCCCCCGGCCGCACCCCCACCGGCCGCACCCCCCACCGGTCCGCCACCGGCACCGTCACGACCGCCCCCACCGCCCCCACCGGCCCTACCGGCGGCCCCCTCCCGACCGGCCCCGCCGCATCCGGCGCCGCCGGGCCCGGGACGTACGAGCGTCCGCCGACTCCGCTCGTACTGGTCGCCTGTTCCGGCGGCGCCGACTCCATGGCGCTCGCCTCCGCCCTCGCCTTCGAGGCGCCCCGGCTCGGCATCCGAGCGGGCGGCGTCACCGTCGACCACGGACTCCAGCCGTCCTCCGCCGAGCGCGCCGAGGACGTCGTCCTGCGGCTGCGCGCCCTCGGCCTCGACCCCGTCGAGGCCACCTCGGTCACCGTCGGCCGCGAGTCCAGCAGCCCCGCGCACGGCACCGCCTACGCCGGCGGCGGCGGACGCCGGGTGGGCCCCGAGGCCGCCGCCCGCGACGCCCGCTACGCCGCCCTCGACGCCGCCGCCGCACGCCACGGGGCCATTGCGGTCCTGCTCGGGCACACCCGCGACGACCAGGCCGAAACCGTCCTGCTCGGGCTCGCCCGGGGCTCCGGCATCCGCTCCCTGTCGGGCATGGCCGCGGTCTCGGGGGCCGCCGGCCGTTACCGCAGGCCCTTCCTCCACCTCGACCGGCAGACCGTCCGCAAGGCGTGCATGGTGCAGTCCCTGCCCGTCTGGGACGACCCGCACAACGCCGACCCCGCCTACACCCGCTCCCGGCTGCGCCACGAAGGGCTGCCCGCCCTGGAGAAGGCGCTCGGCAAGGGCGTCGTCGAGGCGCTCGCCCGTACCGCCCGGCTCTCCCGGGACGACGCCGACGCCCTGGACTCCTGGGCCCACCAGGCCGAGTCCGCCGTCCGGGACGCGGCCGGACTGCTGGAGTGCGCCAAGCTCTACGCGCTCCCGCCCGCCGTGCGCCGCAGGGTGCTGCGCCGGGCGGCCATCGAGGCCGGTGCCCCGGCCGGTTCGCTGTTCGCGCGGCACATCGAGGAAGTGGACCGGCTGATCACCGGCTGGCGCGGCCAGGGGGCCATCAATCTGCCGGGCCGGGTCGTCGCCCGTCGGCAGGGTGGCAGACTGGTGATTCGGCAAGGCTGACCCGACACCCCCGGACGGGGGAATCGGTACCCCTCCGGTGAGGGACATCGGTCCCCCCGGACGGGGGACCGGTCAGCCGGTGGGACGACCGAAAGTGATGCGGGTGGACGCGAAAGACATGGGTGCCGACCTCCAGCAGGTGCTCATCACCAAGGAAGAGATCGACGCCAAACTGGCCGAACTGGCCGCCAAGATCGACGCCGAGTACGCGGGGAAGGACCTGCTGCTCGTCGGCGTCCTCAAGGGCGCGGTGATGGTCATGGCCGACCTCGCCAGGGCGCTGTCCACCCCCGTCACGATGGACTGGATGGCGGTGTCCTCCTACGGGGCGGGCACCCAGTCCTCCGGTGTCGTACGGATCCTCAAGGACCTCGACACCGACATCAAGGGGCGGCACGTCCTGATCGTCGAGGACATCATCGACTCCGGGCTCACCCTGTCCTGGCTGCTGTCCAACCTGGGTTCGCGCGAGCCCGAGTCGCTGAAGGTGTGCACGCTGCTGCGCAAGCCGGACGCGGCGAAGGTGGCCATCGACGTGGAGTGGGTCGGCTTCGACATCCCCAACGAGTTCGTCGTCGGCTACGGCCTCGACTTCGCGGAGAAGTACCGCAACCTGCCGTTCGTCGGCACGCTCGCGCCGCATGTCTACGGCGGCTGAGACCGGCTGAGTCCGGCGAGGCGGGCTGAGTCCGGCGAGGCGGGCTGGGTCCGGCGAGGCCGGCCGAGACCGGCCGAGACGGCTGAGTCCGGCTGGACCGAGCCGGGCCCGGCCCGGTACTGGCCGGGTTCCGGCCGAGTCGGGCCGGGCCCGCCGGGCGCCGGCTGAACCGTACGGACCAAGCGGTGCGGGCCGATGCGCGAGATCGGGAACCCCAGCCGGTTCCGCGCCGTTGGAGCATGCGTAGACGAGATTGCCGGCACTCCCGTGCGCTGTCACGCGACAATGCTGGGGTACCGTCAGAAGAACTGTCTTATCAAACTCACTATGGCAGGAGGGACGGGGCGGCACCGCTCCGTGTGGATGGACGTGAAGCGATACTTCCGTGGGCCGGTCATGTGGATCGTGCTGGCCGTCCTTGCCGTGGTCGTGTTGATGCAGGTCGTCGGCTCGTCCGGGGGCTACAAGACGGTGGACACCGGCCAGGTCGTCCAGGCGATCAATCAGAACAAGGTAGAAGCGGCCAAGCTGACCACCGGCGACGAGCAGACCATCAAGGTCACGCTCAAGGACGGTCAGAAGATCGAGGGCAGCTCCAAGATCCAGGCGAGCTACATCGGTGACCAGGGTGTCACCATCGCCGACAACCTTCAGAACAAGTTCCAGGCGAACCAGATCCCGGACGGCTACACCGTCTCGCCGTCCAAGCAGAACCCGATCGTCGGCATTCTGCTCTCCCTGCTCCCCTTCGTCCTGATCGTCGTCGTCTTCCTGTTCCTGATGAATCAGATGCAGGGCGGCGGCTCCCGGGTCATGAACTTCGGCAAGTCCAAGGCCAAGCTCATCACCAAGGACACACCGAAGACGACCTTCGCGGACGTCGCCGGTTCGGACGAGGCGGTCGAGGAACTCCACGAGATCAAGGAGTTCCTCCAGGAGCCGGCCAAGTTCCAGGCCGTCGGCGCCAAGATCCCCAAGGGCGTACTGCTCTACGGTCCTCCCGGCACCGGCAAGACGCTGCTCGCGCGCGCTGTCGCCGGCGAGGCGGGCGTCCCGTTCTACTCGATCTCCGGCTCGGACTTCGTGGAGATGTTCGTCGGCGTCGGCGCCTCCCGGGTGCGCGACCTCTTCGAGCAGGCCAAGGCGAACGCCCCGGCGATCGTCTTCGTCGACGAGATCGACGCGGTCGGCCGGCACCGCGGTGCCGGACTCGGCGGCGGTCACGACGAGCGCGAGCAGACGCTGAACCAGCTCCTCGTGGAGATGGACGGCTTCGACGTCAAGGGCGGCGTGATCCTCATCGCCGCGACCAACCGCCCCGACATCCTGGACCCGGCGCTGCTGCGCCCCGGCCGGTTCGACCGTCAGATCGCGGTGGACCGCCCGGACATGCAGGGCCGTCTGGAGATCCTCAAGGTCCACCAGAAGGGCAAGCCGGTCGCCCCGGACGTCGACCTGTCGGCCGTCGCCCGTCGCACCCCCGGCTTCACCGGTGCCGACCTGTCGAACGTGCTGAACGAAGCGGCGCTCCTGACGGCGCGCAGCGACAAGAAGCTGATCGACAACCACATGCTGGACGAGGCGATCGACCGGGTGGTCGCGGGCCCGCAGAAGCGGACCCGGATCATGTCGGACAAGGAGAAGAAGATCACCGCGTACCACGAGGGCGGTCACGCCCTGGTCGCGGCGGCCTCTCCGAACTCCGACCCGGTCCACAAGATCACCATCCTGTCCCGGGGCCGCGCGCTCGGCTACACCATGGTCCTGCCGGACGAGGACAAGTACTCCACCACGCGCAACGAGATGCTCGACCAGCTCGCCTACATGCTGGGCGGGCGCGCGGCGGAGGAACTGGTCTTCCACGACCCGACCACCGGTGCCGCCAACGACATCGAGAAGGCCACCACCACGGCCCGCGCGATGGTCACGCAGTACGGCATGACCGAGCGGCTCGGCGCCATCAAGTTCGGCGGCGACAACACCGAGCCCTTCCTCGGGCGTGAGATGGCTCACCAGCGCGACTACTCGGAAGAGGTCGCCGCCCTGGTGGACGAAGAAGTCAAGAAGCTCATCGAGAATGCGCATAACGAAGCCTGGGAGATCCTGGTCGAGAACCGCGACGTCCTCGACAACCTCGTCCTGGCACTCCTGGAGAAGGAGACCCTGGGCAAGGAGGAGATCGCGGAGGTCTTCGCCACGATCGTGAAGCGGCCCCCGCGTCCCGCGTGGACCGGTTCCTCACGGCGTACCCCGTCGACCCGTCCGCCGGTGCTCTCCCCCAAGGAGCTGGCCCTGACGAACGGTGCCAACGGATCGGCTCCGGCGATCACCACGTCGAAGTCGCCCGCGGCGCCCGAACCGACGCCGGAACCGGCTCCCGAGGAGCGCCCCGAGAGCTGACCGGACCCGGTCCGGCCGCCGTCCGGCCCGGAATGAATGCCGTGCCCCCCAGGTTTTAGCCTGGGGGGCACGGCATGTGTCGTGCCCGCGGACAGGCGTGGGCCGCACGCCGACGGCACAGGAACGAGGCACCACATGACCGACCCCGTGACCCTTGACGGCGAGGGGCCCATAGGCGAGTTCGACGAGAAGCGTGCCGAGAACGCCGTCCGGGAACTGCTGATCGCGGTCGGCGAGGACCCCGACCGCGAGGGGCTCAGGGAGACACCGGCGCGGGTGGCACGGGCCTACCGGGAGATCTTCGCGGGGCTGTGGCAGCGGCCGGAGGATGTGCTGACGACGACGTTCGACCTCGGGCACGACGAGATGGTGCTGGTGAAGGACATCGAGGTGTACTCCACGTGTGAGCATCACCTGGTGCCGTTCCGGGGGGTGGCGCACGTCGGGTACATCCCGTCGACCAGCGGGAAGATCACGGGTCTGTCCAAGCTGGCGCGACTGGTCGATGTCTACGCCCGCAGGCCCCAGGTCCAGGAGCGGCTCACCACCCAGGTCGCGGACTCCCTGATGGAGATCCTGGAGCCGCGCGGGGTGATCGTGGTCGTGGAGTGCGAGCACATGTGCATGTCGATGCGGGGCATCCGCAAGCCGGGCGCGAAGACGATCACGTCGGCGGTCCGGGGCCAACTGCGGGACGCGGCGACACGCAACGAGGCGATGAGCCTGATCATGGCCCGATGAGGCAAGCGGGTGGCCTCCCGGGGGCGGGGCTCGGGGCGGGGCTGAGCGGGGCGGTCGGGGGCGGTCGGGGGCCGTTCCTGGAAGTGGGCCACAGCCGCCCGCCGGAAGCGGGACCGGAAGCGGAAGCGGGACCCCTCCGCCCTCGGGAGCGCCGCCCCTCCTCGTGAGTCGGGGGAATGGGCGGAGTGACCGGGAAGCCGGTCGGCCTCGCCACGGATCCGGAAGCCGGTCGGCCTCGCCACGGACCGGGGCGCGGTCTCGGCGGGTGGGTTCCCTTCCCGGGGGTGGGGGACGGGCTGGACCCGGGTGGGTGGTCGGGGTCGTGGGCCCGGGGGGCTGGGCTCGGGAGGACAGGTCAGGCGGCTGGGGCGGTGCCTGTGGTGTCGTGGTCCTCGTCGTCCGGGAGCTTGCAGACATGCTCCAGGAACATGGCCGCCGCTATCACCGCGATGCCGGCCAGGACCGAGAAGCCGGCGTAGATGGCCTGGTCGCGGCGGGCCGGGATGTCCAGGAACTCCAGCAGGAAGACACCGGTGCCGCCGTACATCCCGGCGACGAGCGCGGCGACCAGGGCGCTGGCGTGGCCGAAGACGACCGCGCGGGCGGCCATCAGCGGGTCCACGCCCTTGGCGCCGGGCTGACGCTCGCGCTGCGCCTTGAGCCGGGCGCGCAGCGAGAGCGCCGTGGCGGTCAGCACCGCGGCGATCAGGGCGAGCACGATCGGGGCGGCGAGGGGGACGCTGGGGAGCGTGCCCACCGAGTTCCACAGCCGGGCACCTGCCCAGGACACGACTCCGGCGATGACGAAAACGCCGGCCAGCAGCCTGATGCGCAGCTCTCTCACGGTGTGCCTTCAGCTCCCCGGTCCGATCCCATACGGTCGTGTTGACCTTAACGACTATTCGGGCAGCCGGAGTTCCAGGTCCGCGCGGGGCGTGACGCCGTCGCGGGTGACCTTGTCGAGCAGGTCGGCCACCGGGCCGCGGCCGGGGAGCTGGGCCTCGGGGTCCACGTCGTGCCAGGGCGCGAGGACGAAGGCGCGTTCGTGGGCGCGCGGGTGGGGGAGGGTGAGCCGCGGGTCGTCGCTGACGACGTCGGCGTACGACACGATGTCCACGTCCAGGGTGCGGGCACCCCAGCGCTCGTCGCGGACCCGGTGGAACGCCTCCTCGACGGCCTGCGCGCGCTCCAGCAGGGAGGACGGCGGCAGGGTGGTCTTGAGGACCACGACCGCGTTGAAGTACGACGGCTGGCTGCCGGGCTCGACACCCCACGGCTCGGTCTCGTAGACCGGCGAGACCGCCTTGATCCGCACCCCCGGGGTGTCCTCCAGCGCGTCGATGGCGCCCTGGAGGGTCTCCAGACGGTTGCCCAGGTTGGAGCCGAGGGAGACCACGGCCCGGCGCGGATTCTGGAGCGTGGTGTCGGCGGCGTCGACCTGCTCGACCACGGAAGCGGGCACCGGCTGGACGGTCGGGTCGCTGGAACCTCCGGTGAACGCGGTCATACTCGGCTCCGGGTGATGGTGACGGTCACGTCGTCGAAGGGGACCGTGATCGGCGCGTCCGGCTTGTGGACGCAGACCTCGACCTCCTGGACGTTCTCGTGCTTCAGACAGACCTGGGCGATGCGCTCGGCGAGCGTCTCGATGAGATGGACCGGCTCACCCTCGACGACGGCCACGACCTCCTCGGCGACGATGCCGTAGTGCACCGTCCTGGTCAGGTCGTCGTCGGCCGCGGCCGGGCGGGTGTCCAGCCCGAGGACGAGGTCCACCAGGAAGGTCTGGCCCTCCTCGCGCTCCTTGGGGAACACCCCGTGGTGCCCGCGGGCCTTCAGGCCGCGCAGCGCGACACGATCCACGCGAATCACTCCTGCAATCGTCGGTGTCGGCCGGTCCGTACCGCGTGCGGGCGGACGGTCGGCCTCGAACGAATCTACCTGCGCGCACTGACAGTCCCCGGCCCCGGCCCGCGCCCCCGGGGCCGGAAGCGGCATCTACCCCCGGGTCGGTGATTCCAACCAGGCCGATGCCCTTCAGGAGGCGCCCCTCAGGAGGTGCCCTTCCGGAGGTGCCCTTCCGGAGGTGCCCCCTCAGGAAGGCTGGGCCTCCTCGCCGTCCTCCTCGTCGTTCTCGGCGAGCACCGGGGAGGCGTGGTGGGACCAGAGCTTCCAGCCGTCGGAGGTGCGCCGGAACACATTCGTGGCGACCACCAGCTGCCCCACCAGAGGGCCCAGCTCACCGCCCTCCTCGGGGGCGGGGCCGCCGCTGAGGATGTTCTCCGTGCAGGTCACCAGCGCGGTGTCGCCGGTGACGGAGACATGTACGTCGGTGAGGAAGAACTGGATGTAGTCGGTGTTCGCCATGATCAGCGCGTACGACCGCAGCACCTCGCCGCGGCCGGTGAGCACCGGCCAGCCGGGGTGCACACAGGAGATCACGCCGGTCTCGGCCGGGTCGTGGTACTCCTCGTCCACGCCCAGGTCGGACGGGGTGAGCCAGAGCGAGGACACGGTCTCGAAGTCACCGCGTTCCAGTGCCTCGTAGAAAGCGGTGTTGGCGGCCTCGACCTGCTCGACGTCGGTGTGGGGGGCGCTCACCGGGCTCCTTCTGCGGGGTGTGCGCCGGGAGCGCGGGTCGTGTCCGTGCGCGCCTCTTCGACGGCGCGGGCGACGCGTACGGCGTCGGCGGTGGCCCGGACCTCGTGGACGCGGACGGCCCAGGCGCCCGCGTGGGCGGCGAGGGCGGAGACGGCGGCCGTGGCGGCGTCGCGCTCGCGCGCGGGGGGCGGCGCGCTCTGCGGGCCGGCCAGGACGCGCCCCAGGAACCGCTTGCGGGAGGCGGCGACCAGCAGCGGGTGGCCGAGCGCGCGCAGCCGGTCGAGATGGGCGAGGAGCACCAGGTCGTGCTCGGCGTCCTTGGAGAAGCCGAGGCCCGGGTCCACGACGATCCGGTCGGGGGCGATGCCGCCCGCGCGTACGGCGTCCACGCGCGCGCGGAGTTCGTCCACGACCTCGCTCACGACATCGTCGTAGACGCCCTTGACGTTGCCGCCCTCCAGGAAGCCGCGCCAGTGCATGACCACGAAGGGGGCGTCGGCCGCGGCGACGACCGGGATCATCGCGGGGTCGGCGAGGCCGCCGCTGACGTCGTTGACGAGCTTCGCGCCCGCGGCGAGGGCCTGCTCGGCCACCGAGGCGCGCATGGTGTCGACGGAGATCACCGCGCCCTCGGCGGCGAGACCGCGGACGACGGGGACGACCCGGCGCAGTTCCTCGGCCTCGTCCACGCGGGTGGCTCCCGGCCGGGTGGACTCGCCCCCCACGTCGATCAGGTCGGCGCCCTCGGAGACCAGGTCGAGGCCGTGCTTGACGGCGGCCGTCGTGTCGAACCAGCGGCCCCCGTCGGAGAAGGAATCGGGGGTCACGTTCACGACCCCCATGACCGCGCAGCGGTCCCATGACGGGAGTCCCGCGACGCTCCGGCGTCCGCTCTGCTTGCTCATACGTTCAGCGTAGGCCCATGGTCGCCACCGATCTCGGGGGCTCCGCGGGGTGGACGGGGGAGGGCGGCGCCGGTGGCGACCGCGCCGGCCCCGCATGCTTCCGCCCGGAGCGTGGCGAAGGCGGGAGTTCCACGGGTTCCACGGGTTCCATGGGTTCCACGGGTTCCACGGGGAAGTCGTACGCCGAATCAATACGGCGGAACACCGCGGAATTGAGTGCCACGCACGAATTGCGGGACCGCTTCGAGATCGATGACCCGGATCTGGTCTATCGGCGGTAGGTCTACCGGTTCCACCGGTCTTCCGGTCACAGGTCTACCGGTCACAGGTCTACCCGTCTACCCGTCTAGCGGGTTACCGGTCACAGGTCTAAACAACAGGTCCCAGGTCACGTACGCGTCGTACCCGGGTCTCGTAACCGGCGCGCCCGATGCGTGCGGCCGTCCGGCGGGCCTTGTGCATCGTGCGGCCGGCGCGGGGGAAATCCCGGACGTCCACCACCGCCCTGTCGCCCGGTGGGGCGTCCAGGCCGGTCTCGCGGGTCCACACCTCGCGGCCGGTCTCGGAGCAGCCCGTCACGGCGGGGGTCCAGGAGTGGGCGCGGGCGACGTCCATGAAGCGCTCGATGGCGCCGGGCCACGCCTCCACGTCGCCGATGGGGTCGCCGTCGGCGCGCATCACACCGGAGACCACCCGGTAGGCGACGGCCGCCTTGCCGCTGGGGGAGAAGACCACCCCCTGGTCGCGGCGGAGCGCGAACTGGCCGAGGGGGTCCCGGCCGCCGTGCCGCTCCAGCAGGGTGCGCAGCCGGGTCTCGTCGTCCCCGATGAGCCGTGCGACCGGGCGTTCGGGGCGCAGGGCGAGACAGGCCGTGGTGACGGCCGTGAGCAGGCCCAGGGTGGCCAGGGAGACGGCGACCGCCCAGGAGGCGCCGCCCTGGTAGCCGACCGGACCCTCGACGCCGAACAGGCCGTACAGCACATGCGTGAGACGGTCGGCCAGGCTGGGATCGCCGATCATACGGCCGTAGTGGGTGCTGACGACGATCAGCCCGAGGACGACCGAACTCGCGCCCATGAGGACGAGATTGGTCAGCGCGCGCCAGCGGCTGCGCGGGTCGGGCGGGGCCATGAACCGCTCCCGGTGCCGCAGCAGCGCCCACAGCAGCACCAGCGAGACCACCGCACCGACCAGCGCGTGCCGGTACGTGAACTGGGCCAGCGCGCCGAGCGGCAGCAGGGCCACCGCCGCCCGCCAGGCCCGCCGCTTGCCCCGCCCGAGCCCGTGCGCGAGGCGCAGCAACAGCACGCCCACGCCGAGGGAGAGCGCCGCCGTGAACGGTCCGGGCGCGCTGGGCAGCACCTGCGCCAGTGCGTGCGGGTGACCGTGCCAGAAGCGCGGGGACACTCCCGCCGCGATGTCCAGCAGGCCGACGAGCGCGCAGGCCCTGGCCGCGAGGAGGGGGACCGATCCGGGGCGCGGGCCGCGCAGCAGACGCCGCACCCGGCCGGCCCGCGCCGCATTGCTGACCGACATGCCCCCTTCTCCCCCTTCCGCCCTTTGTTCCCTGACCGCCATCGCAAACCCGTAGTTCCACGAGAGACCGGTGGACCGGTACCGATTCGGGCATCCAGTCACATTGCGCCCTCTAGGACGATGACTCGGGCGCTGAGGTTCACTCCGGGACGCACTCCCCTGCCGGAGGGGATTCCGGGAGGCTTGTGAGGGGCGTGCGGGGTGCTTGCGGGATCCTGGTGGGGAGCTTCCGCGGGGGGTCGTAAAGGGGCGCGTGCGGGAGGTGCGAGAGGCGGGCGGACGGTGAATTGGACGCCGCCCCGAACCTGTCGCGGGAGTCAAATGCCGGGCAGTTCAAGGGGATTCGTAAACCTCGTGACGGCGAATCCCCCGAGGGGCACACGTCGATCTTGCGGAACTCCGATGCCGGTCCTTGGTGAACGCTTCGCGGGCGCCGCGTTTTTACGGCCCGGGGCACCACGATTCGCCTACGCGCGGTAAGTTTCTGGCCATGCCACGTGGACGTCATCGCCATTCCCCGCCCCTGCACAGGCTGCTGCCCCCCTCGGCGATCGCAGGCGTCGCTGTCGTCTGCGCGGTCGGCCCTTGGGTGTTCACGGAAACCGTCGTGCTCCGCGGGCTGGCCGCGACCGCGGCGGTGACGGCCGTCGTCGGCGCGATCGTGCTGCGCCGCTGGGACGCCCAGGCCGGGAAGCGGGTGGCCGACCTCGCGCGCGGGCGCGCGAGCGACGAGTGGCGCCACGAGGAGCGCGTCGCCGAACTCGAAGCCGATCTGGAGGAGTCGCGCGCCCTGCGCGGCAAACTGGAGCACCGGCTGCGCGCGAAGCGCGCCGAACTCACCGGCCTGCGCAACGAACACGCGGCCCTGCTACGGCGGTACGCCACCGCGGAGACCGAGCGGGCCAGCGCCCTGGAAGGGCGGCGGCTGCTGGAGATAGAGACCACGTCCCCGTCGAACGCGCTGCCGCCGGGGGCGTCGGACGCTGACGACACGTCGGCTGCGGCGAAGGGGACGGAGCGGGAGGGGCGTACCGACGCGACGGGCGGCGCGGACTCGACGGGCGGCACCGGCAGCACGGCCGGGGACGCGGCCGGGGACGCGGCTGGGGACGACGCGGACGGGGCCGTCGACGCCGAGAGGCCCGCGCTCTTCTCGCCCGAGGGCTCGCGCCTCTTCCTGCACGCGGGCGAGGCGCTCGCGCGTCTGGAGACGCTGATGGACGAGGCGGCGGCCGATATGGCCGAGGCCGACACGGCCGAGGCGGCCGACACGGCCGAGGCCGAGGCGGACCGGACGGCAGCGGGCGCGGACGCCTCCGAGGCCCCGGAGGTCGATCGCGAGCACCCCACCGACCCCGACCCGGACCCGGGCGGCAAGGGGCCGGGCGGTCCCGGCGGTCCCGGGGTGCCCGACGAGGCCCCGCAGGAGGCTCAGGACGCCCAGGGTCCCGGCGACGGCGCGGACTCCGTCACGGTGCCGGGCACGGACGCGCCGAACAGCCAGGACACGCACGGCGGCCAGGACACCCAGGACTCCGCGGAGGCGCCCGGCGACGGGACGCCCGCGGTCCACGCGCAGGACCAGGACCGGGACCAGGACCAGGACCGGGAGCGGGGCCGGAACGACGGGGCTGCCGAGCCCCGGGCCACCGGGCCCGCGCGGCAGCCGGCCGGGCACTTCACCGTGCCGACCGCCGTGGCCGTCGTACCGCCCGCGCCGGTGCGGCGTCCGTCGGTCGAGGGCGGCTTCGATTTCTTCGGCACGAAGTTCGACGGACCGCAGGAGCCGACAGCACTTGGGGCCGTGCAGGACGAGGACCTCGCCGATGTCGTCGGCCATGAGGCGCTCGACCTGCACAGGGCGGAGAGCGTCGAGCGCGTGGAGCACGGCGAGCGCGAGGACGCGGGCCGCGAGAACACGGCCCCGACCGCCGGGGAGCGGACCGGCACCGCGTCCGGCGACGGCGACGGCGACGGTCAGGTGATCGACCTGACCGCGCACGACGAGACCGAGCAGATCGACGTACAGGGACTGCGCAGCGCGGTCTCCTGACGCGGGGCTCCCGATCAACGGGTCATCGAGCCACCGGGCCACCGGGCCACCGGGTCACCGCCCGGCCCGGTGGCTCACGCCATCCAGCGGTCCGGGAGGGCGTCCCGGCGGCCGGTCCGGGACCGTTCCGCCTGTGCGCGCAGCAACTCCGCGGCCTCCTCGGCGTCCCTCAGCCGCGCCGTCTCGGTCCGGTTGGCCCCCGTGTCCACATGGACGTCCGCGACGCCCCACAGACGCTTCCAGGGCCCTTGGGTGAGCCGTACGCTCTGCACCTTGGCGTGCGGCACGAGGGCCAGGCTGCGGCTCACCAGCCCACGCCGGGTCGCGAACACCGCGTCGGTGACGGTGAGCCCGTAGCCGCGCCACCACACCGGCATGCACCAACGCGCGCGGCGCGGCGGCCGGGACAGGGCGGGCATCGGCGGAACCGTCACGCCCGGCAGGACGCGCGCGATGATCGATTCGGCGACCTCGCGCGGGGCGACCGGCAGCAGCAGCGAGTTGGACGAGCCCGCCACGTTCAGCTCGACCCGCACCCAGCCGCGCCGCCGCCACAACAGGGGCTCGACGATCCGCACCGTCTGCACCCGCCCCGGCGGCACGGTCTCGTGGGCGCGGTCGAGCAGCCCGTGGTCGATGCGCAGCCCGTCCGGGGACTCGGCGAGCGTCCAGTCGTACTCGCTGACGAACCGTCCCACGCTGTTCGCGCCCGCCGCGCCGATCAGCGGCAGCCCGGTCACGATGACCGTCCACAGGCTGTGGGTGAAGAACCACAGCACGGGCGGTACGACGGCAGCGGCGGCCAGCGTGCCCCAGGTCGAGCCGGCCAGCAGCAGCGAGACGGCCAGTCCGCGCGCGGGCACCCGCAGCAGTTGCCGCGCGGGGGCCTCGCCGACCTCGTGCGCGGTCTCGGGGGCGAGACCGGCCGCGCGCGCGAGGAGTTCGGCCCGCAGCGTGCGCGCCTCGCCCTCGCCGAGGAAGGCGAGTTCGTCCTTCTTGTCGGTGCCTATGACGTCGAGTTTCAGCTTGGAGACACCCGCTACGCGCGCGAGGAGCGGCTGAGTGATGTCGATCGCCTGGATGCGCTCCAGCCGGATGTGGGCGGTACGCCGGAACAACAGGCCGGTACGGATGCGCAGCTCGCTGTCCGTCACCGCGAAGTGGGTGAACCACCAGGTGAGGAAGCCGTACAGGGCGGCGGCCGGTATCGCCACGGCCACGATGATCACCAGCGTGGTCGTCGTCAGCCGGGTCAGCTGCCGCTGCGCCTGGTCCGGGTCGTGCAGGGCCCACCCGATGACGACGGCGATGGGCGCCCACGCCCTCCGGAAGGGCGTCACGGGGTGCAGTCGCCGCTCGGTCAGTTCCTTGGCGGCGGTCCCTGCGCTGCCGTCCTCGGCGGTCTCTGGGCTGCCGACAGTGGCCGTCCCTGCGCTGCCGTCGTCTGCGGTCTCTGGGCTACCGCCAGTGGTCGTCCCCGCGCTGCCGTCTGCGGTCGTCCCCGCGCTGCCGTCTGCGGTCGTCCCCGCGCTGCCGTCAGCGGTCGTCCCCGCGCTGCCGTCAGCGGTCGTCCCCGCGTTGTCCCCGTCGGCCGTTCTTACGCTGTCGTCGGCCGCCGGCGTCGTCACAGCCCCGCCGATCGGGCCTGGCCGAGCTGGGTGAGCCGGTCGCGCAGCCGTTCCGCCTCGGCCGGGTCGAGGCCGGGGATGGTGGCGTCGGAGGCCGCGGCGGCGGTGTGCAACTGGACGCTGGCCAGCCCGAAGCGCCGTTCGACCGGACCGGAGGTCACCTCCACGAGCTGCATCCGCCCGTACGGCACCACCGTCACCTGGCGCCACAGCACACCCCGGCTGATCAGCAGGTCGTCGGCCCGCTCGGCGTACCGCCAGGAGCGCCAGTTGCGCTCCAGCATCACCCAGCCCCAGACCGCCAGGGCCAGCGGCGCCAGCGCGAAGGCGGCCCACGCCGGGCCCGCCAGCAGCCCCGGCAGCAGCCCGGCGGCCAGGGTCAGCAGCCCCAGCCAGATCACCAGCAGCAGCCGCCGCATCCGCAGCAGGCCGGACGGCAGCCCGGTCCACAGCGGCTCGGCCGCGCGCTCAGCTCCCGCGCTCGGCGGGCTCCCCGTCTCCATGCCGCCAGCCTACGTAGGCCAGACTGGGCCCATGACGCCCACGACGGAGACCATGGTCGGCATCGGCGGCGCCGCGGAGAGCACCGACATGGTGCTCAACATCGGACCGCAGCACCCGTCCACGCACGGTGTGCTGCGGCTGAGGCTGGTGCTCGACGGCGAGCGGATCCTCCACGCGGAGCCCGTGATCGGCTATATGCACCGGGGCGCGGAGAAGCTCTTCGAGGCGCGCGACTACCGCCAGATCATCATGCTCGCCAACCGCCACGACTGGCTGTCGGCGTTCTCGAACGAGCTGGGCGTGGTCCTCGCCGTCGAGCGGATGCTCGGCATGGAGGTACCGGTCCGCGCGGTGTGGACCCGCACCCTGCTCGCCGAGCTGAACCGGGTGCTGAACCATCTGATGTTCCTCGGCTCCTACCCCCTGGAGCTGGGCGGCATCACACCGGTCTTCTACGCGTTCCGGGAGCGCGAGGTGCTCCAGAACGTGATGGAGGAGGTCTCCGGCGGCCGGATGCACTACATGTTCAACCGGGTCGGTGGCCTCAAGGAGGATCTGCCCGCCGGCTGGGCCTCCCGCGCGCGTGCGGCCGTGTCCGGGGTGCGCTCGCGCATGGACCGCTTCGACGACCTGGTGCTCGGCAACGAGATCTTCCGGGGCCGTACCCGCGGGGTGGGCACGCTCACGGCCGCGACCGCCCAGGCGTACGGCGCCAGCGGGCCCGTCGCCCGCGCCTCGGGCGTCGACCTCGACCTGCGGCGCGACGAGCCGTATCTCGCGTACGGCGAGCTGGGCGACGTACTGAAGGTGGTGACCCGGGAGGAGGGCGACTGCCTCGCGCGCTTCGAGTGCCTCCTGGAGCAGACGCACAACGCCCTCGACCTCGCCGACGCCTGCCTCGATCGGCTGGGGGACCTCCCGCCCGGCCCGATCAACCAGCGCCTCCCCAAGGTCCTGAAGGCGCCCGAGGGCCATACGTACGCCTGGACCGAGAACCCCCTCGGCATCAACGGCTACTACCTCGTCAGCAAGGGCGAGAAGACCCCGTACCGCCTCAAACTGCGCTCGGCGTCCTACAACAACATCCAGGTGCTCACCGAACTGCTGCCGGGCACGCTGGTGGCGGACATGGTGGCGATCCTGGGGTCGATGTTCTTCGTGGTGGGGGACATCGACAAGTAGGCGTCACCGGGCGGGGGAGGGGCGGGCGCCTGCCGTGTGCCGCGTGCCGTGTGCCGCGGATCTGCCGTCAGCCGGGGAGCGGGTCCGTGATGCCCAGGGGCTGGATCAGCCAGCCGAAGTCGCCCAGCCCGGACTCCGCGGTCAGCTCGGCCGCCTCGCCCGCGTTCGCGAGGGCACGGACGTAGGCGGTGGGATCGCTGGTCGCGAGGGACAGCGGCGGCCTGCCACCGGTGACGCCGAGCCCCCGCAGCACCTCCCGCTGCCGCAGGACCCGTCCGCCCTCAGCGGGCACGCGGCCGTCCCGCGTACCCGCTGCGGCGCACGCGTCCAGGGCCACATGGGCGGTGATGTCGCAGGAGCCGTCGGGGACCGGCCGGGTCTCGTGGCCGGCGCGGAAGGCGGTGAGGGTGCCGAAGGGCGGGCGGGTGTCGGCGGTGTGCGCGTAGTCGACGGCCACGGCCAGACCGCGCGAGACGCTCGCCACGGCCGCCGCCCAGGCCGTGTCCCGGGGCAGCCCGATCTCCGCCCGCAGTCCCGGCTCGGCCGGCAGCGGCCACCAGCGGGCGAGCCAGTCCGCGTCCGCGCCGGTCACCGGCCCCCCGAGCCGCTCGGTGCCGTCCGCGCCGACGAGGACCAGCCGGGGTACGCCCGCACCGTCCACTTCGGCGACCTCCACCGGTACGTTGTCCAGCCACTCGTTGGCGAACAGCAGCCCCGTCACCCCTTGGGGTGGCGTCGCCCGCCACTCGATCAGGGGGTCCAGCCCCTGTGGCCGCCCGGCGATCTCCACGCCGTACGCCCGCGTCCGGGCCGCCACCGACGCGGGCAGCGCGTCCAGCACCCCGGCGATCAGCTCACCGCGCCCCGCGCCCATGTCCACGAGATCCAGCCGCCCGGGGCGGCCCAGCGCCGCGTCCACCCGCTCCAGCAGCCGGGCCACCGCCCCGGCGAACAACGGGGACGCGTGGACCGACGTACGGAAGTGCCCGGCCGGGCCTTCGGGGCGCCGGTAGAACCCGTGCGGGCCGTACAGCGCCTCCCGCGTGGCCGCCCGCCAGCCGCGCGGCCCGCCGTCCTCGCCGCGCGGCCCGGGTTCCGGTACGCCGCCGGACGCGCCCGACGTGCCGAAAGCCAGGGGCTGGATCAGGGGGTGAATCTGGGGCTGGATCAGTGGATGGATCAGTGGATGGATCAGTGGATGGATCTGGGGTTGGATCTGGGGCTGAATCAGGCCGGACCGGGGGCGCCGGGGCGTCCGCGGACCGGTTCCGCGCGCCCCGGTCGGCGGCCTCGGCCCCCGAGGCGTGTCGTTCGTCACCACGCAAGGCTAAGCGGCGCGGACCAGGTGGCCTCCACCTTGGGGAGTAGGCGGGCGGGGTACGGATCGACCCTCCGGTTGACCCGGGCACCTATCACGCTTCCCTACGCTGGGTCACGTGCAGCGCCTCTACGACTTCATCCGCAGACACCCGACGTGGGTCGACGGCTTCTGGGCCCTCGTCCTCGTCGGGCTGACTGTGATGACCGCGACGGTCGGTCAGGTCAACGAGGGGACCGACGCGCCCTGGCTGGTCGTCCCCGTCGCCCTGCTTCTCGGCCTGGTGGTCACGCTGCGCCGCCGCAGGCCGGAGCAGATGCTGATCCTTGGGGCGCTCATCGGCGTCCTCCAGCTCACCCTGGACGTGGCGACGTCCGTCGCCGACTTCGCCCTGCTGGTGATCGTCTACACGGTCGCGGCGAACGGCGCCCGCTGGGCCTCCCGCTTCGCCCTGGTCGGCGGACTCGTGGCGGCCCCCCTCGCACAGGCCCGATGGCCGATGGAGGAGACCAGCGCGGCGGGCAACGTGGCGGTGGCCGTCCTCCAGACGGTGCCGTTCGCCCTGGCCTGGGTCCTCGGCGACTCCCTCCGCACCCGCCGCGCCTACTTCGCGCAGCTGGAGGAGCGCGCCACCCGCCTGGAGAAGGAGCGCGAGGCGCAGGCCAAGGTCGCGGTCGCCGCCGAGCGCGCCCGCATCGCCCGGGAACTGCACGACGTGGTCGCGCACAACGTGTCCGTGATGGTGGTCCAGGCCGACGGCGCCGCCTACGTCCTCGACGCCGCGCCCGACCAGGCCAAGAAGGCCCTGGAGACGATCTCCTCCACCGGCCGCCAGGCCCTCGCCGAGATGCGCCGCCTGCTCGGGGTGCTGCGCACCGGCGAGCACCAGGAGAGCGGTGAGTATGTGCCGCAGCCCGACGTCCAGCAGATCGAGGACCTCGTGGAGCAGTGCCGCAGCGCCGGGCTGCCCGTCGACTTCAAGGTCGAGGGCACGGCCCGCCCGATGCCCAGCGGCGTCGAGCTGACGGCGTACCGCATCGTCCAGGAGGCCCTCACCAACACCCGCAAGCACGGCGGGCCGAACACGGGCGCGAGCGTCCGGCTGGTCTACTTCGACGACGGCCTCGGGCTCCTCGTGGAGGACGACGGCAAGGGCGCCCCGCACGAGCTGTACGAGGAGGGCGGCGCGGACGGCCAGGGCCACGGCCTGATCGGCATGCGCGAGCGGGTCGGCATGGTCGGCGGCACCCTGGACGCGGGCCCGCGCCCCGGCGGAGGATTCCGCATCAGCGCCCTGCTCCCGCTCAAACCAACACCTTGACGTCGACGCACGCCCTGTATTGACACCTGTAAAGGGCCCCCGGGCCGTCGGCGCCGTCCACCGGTCCGGCAAGCTCGGGGGAACCCGCCGCGAGAGCGGTCATCCCGCCGCCCAGGCATAAGGAAACGGAAGAGCCCGATGACGATCCGTGTGATGCTCGTCGATGACCAGGTGCTGCTGCGCACCGGATTCCGGATGGTGCTCGCCGCACAGCCGGACATGGAGGTCGTCGCGGAGGCGGGCGACGGTGTCGAGGCGCTCCAGGTGCTCGGCGCGACCGCCGTGGACGTGGTGCTGATGGACGTCCGTATGCCGAAGCTGGACGGTGTGGAGACCACCCGGCGCATCTGCTCCGGCCCCAACCCGCCCAAGGTGCTCATCCTGACCACCTTCGACCTGGACGAGTACGCCTTCTCCGGGCTGAAGGCGGGTGCCTCCGGCTTCATGCTCAAGGACGTGCCGCCCGGCGAACTGCTCACCGCGATCCGCTCCGTGCACAGCGGGGACGCCGTGGTGGCGCCCTCCACCACCCGGCGGCTCCTTGACCGGTTCGCACCGATGCTGCCCAGCGCCGGGAAGCAGCCCGAGCACAAGGAACTGGGGCGGCTGACCGACCGCGAGCGCGAGGTGATGGTGCTGGTCGCGCAGGGCCTGTCCAACAGGGAGATCGCCGCGCGGCTCGTCCTCTCCGAGGCGACCGTGAAGACCCACGTCGGCCGCATCCTGACCAAGCTGGGGCTGCGGGACCGGGTGCAGGTGGTCGTCCTCGCGTACGAGACGGGGCTGGTACGGGCCGGCGGTCAGGGCTGAGCGGGAGCCTGCCGGGGGCCGGGGGCCGGGGGCCGGGGTGGGGCTGGGGCTGGGGGCCTTGTGCCGGGTGCGCTGTGCTGCGGGGTGCGGGGTGCTTGGGTGCGAGGTGCTTGGGTGCGGGGTGCGCTGGGGGTGTGCCGACCCGGCTGACCGTCGCTCGCGGGCGCCGGTAAGGTCTGCGCATGCTCCTGTGGATCAACGGCCCCTTCGGGGGCGGCAAGACACAGACCGCACACGAGATACAGCGCCGTCTGCCCGGCAGCGTCATCTGCGACCCCGAGTTCCCCGGCTTCGGCCTGCGCCGCATGCTGCCGCCCGAACTGCGCGGCGACTTCCAGGATCTCGCGGCCTGGCGGCAGGGTGTGGTCGAGGTGCTCGACCTGGCCCTGTCCCAGCACGAGGGGGTGGTGATCGTCCCGATGACGGTCACCGACTCCGGCTACTTCGCCGAGACCGTCGGACGGCTCCGTGAACTCGGCCACGACGTGCAGCACTTCACCCTGCTCGCCCGGCGCGAGACGGTGGTGAAGCGGCTGCGCGAGCGCGGCCTCGGACAGGTGGTGCGGCTCTTCGCCGGGAAGAAGGCCACGAAGGGGCGCGAGACCTGGGCTGTGCGGCAGCTCGACCGCTGTCTGGAACGGCTGGGCGAGCCGGAGTTCGCCGAGCATCTGTGGACCGACGACTCCACCGTGCCCAAGACCGCCGACCGCATCGCCGTACTGGCCGGACTGAAGCTGCGCCCCAACCACGAGGGCCGGGTCAGGACCAGGCTGCGGCAGGTGCGGGTGGGCGTACGGCACATCCGGTTCGACTGAGGCCGCTGAATGCACTGAGGCGCTGAGGCCGCTGAAGGCGCTGAGGTGGCTGAGGGCGCTGAGGACCGAACCTGAGGCTCGACCGAGGGCGGCGGCTCCGCCGACAGCGGCTCCACCGGGGCTCCCCGCCGCAGTTCTACCCGGACCCCCCGCCCGGCGGTCATCTCAGGACGCCTTCCAGGAAGTCGCTCCCCAGCCGGGCCACCACCGCCACGTCGAGCTGGTGCAGCACATACCGTCCGCGCCGCCGCGTCGTGACCAGCCCGGCCTTCTTCAGCACGCCGAGGTGGCGGGATATCTCGGGTGCGGTCATGCCGTGGACCTGGGCCAGCTCGGTCGTCGTGTAGGCGCTGCGGGCCAGATGACGGCAGATCCGCATCCGGACGGGGTGGGACAGCGCCGTCATCCGCAGGGTGAGCTGCTCGACGGAGGCCGGACGGACCGGCTCCGGGACGCTGACCGGGTAATGCAGCAGCGGCTGCCAGCCGGGGCGGTGCAGCACATTGAGATGGGGGCGGCCCAGGCTGGTCGGCACGAGCACCAGCCGCCCGTCCGTCACCGTCGCGTGGCCCTCGATCAGCTTGTCCACGACGATCCGCCCGCTGCCCGCCTCGAACCGGACCGCCGGGGAGACCGCCGCCAGCGCCTCGGCCAGGCCCTTGCGGCGCAGCAACTCGGTCTTGTGCCGGGCGTCGGCCGCGAGCTGGGGCCGCAGCCGGGCCCACACATCGGAGAAGAACGCCGCGTCGCAGTCCTCCAGGAACCGCCGCAGCCAGGCCCGGACGCTCGGCGGGTCCTCCAGCAGCCGCTGGGTGAAGCGGAGCTGCCGCTGTCCGCGCGAGGCGGCCACCTCCAGGGCTCTGGCACGGCCCTCCTGGCTCGACAGGTGATTCGGCGCCTGGAAGGCGTACCGGAGCAGACAGGTGAACTCCAGGGCCGCGTCCACGAACTGTTCGTCCGTCAGCTTGTCCAGCAGGTCTAGATCCTCGGCGAGGGTGGCACCCGGCAGCCCGCCGGGCAGAGCGGCGAACGGGAGGAACACGTCCGAGTACGTCGACCGCCACAGGAAGTCGGCCTCGCACATCCGGTCGGCCACATACGGGTCCAGCCCGTCGGTCACCTCGGTGGCCCACCCCCGCAGCCCGGGGTGGTGGCCCGGCTCCCCCAGCGCGTGCAGCGCCATGCACAGCTCGGCCAGGGGGGAGGGCACGACGGAGACCCCCTCCGGCCGCAGCCCCGCGATGTCGATCCGCACACTCATGCCCCCATGGTGCACCTGACCACTGACAACGCCGTCGACCGGCGGCCCGCCCCGATTGACGACGCTCGTCAATCGGGGCGACGTCCGGACGGGCCGGGAGCAGGCTGGAAGGCCCCCGGGGCAGCCGCGGAGCCCCGGACAGCCGACCCCGCCCGTCGCCGACGACGGGCGGCCCGACCGACCCGGGACCACCGCCGGACCGCCGGTCCAGGAGTCCCACAGAGGCGAACCGCCATGAGCATCACGCAGCAGTACCTTCTCGACACCTACCGCGCCGCCCGTCTGGGCGAGCCCGCGCCGCCCGCGCCCGGCACGCATGATCTGCGCGTCCTGCGCGGGCTCCGCGACCGGCGCCGCTTCCGCGCCGTCCTGGCCGGCCGCCCGGCCCACGGCCGCCTCGGACCGGCCGCCGCCCGCCTGCGCACGGCCCGCGCGGGACTGCTCCCCGCGCTCCTCCCGAGGCCCCCGCGCGCCTCCCGGCGGGACGACTCCTGCCCGACCTGCTGACGGACGGCGGGAGGGGAGGGGGAGACCCCGGGCCATACCCGGCAGTCGCCGCGCCGCCCCCGTACCGGCGTCTCAGCCGCCGGCCCCCGCCTCCCCAGCCTTCCCTGCCCCTCCGGCCTTCCCCGGCTCTCCGGCCTTCCCCGGCTCTCCGGCCTTCCCCGCCTCTCCGGCTCTCTCCGCCTCCCCGGCCTTCCCCGGCTCCGCGGCCTCCTCCATCAGCACCGCCACGAACCCCGCCACCGCCGTCCTGACGTCCTCCGCCGTCCACTCCAGCCCGTCCGCCCGTACGTCGACCTCCGTGAAGGCCAGCCCCGGTCCGGGCGCGTCCCACGAGCGGGCGAAGAGCAGGATGCCGGTCTCCTCGGCGTGCCGGACCGCGGCCTCGGCGACCACATCGACGTCGTGCGGCAGCCAGACCTGGAACTCGCTGGTGTGCGGGACCTCGGGGTGGACGCGCGACCACGGCACCCCGGCCGCGGCGAGGCCCTCGCGCAGGGCGGCGGCGACCACCCGCGCGTGCCGGACGTACTCGGGCAGCCGGGGCAGCTCGCGCTCCAGTCCGCTCAGCGCCGCCAGCACGGTCGGGAACTGCTGGAAGAGCAGACCGCCGTACCGGTGCCGCCACGCCTTGGCCTCGTCCACGAAGGTCGCCGGGCCCGCGAGGGCGGCGCCGGAGAAGCCGCCCAGGGACTTGTAGAACGACACGTACACGCTGTCCGCGAGGCTCGCGATCTCGGACAGGGGGCGGCCGAAGTGCTCGGTGGTGTCCCACAGACGGGCGCCGTCGAAGTGGACCACGGCGTCGCGCTCGCGCGCGGCGGCCACGATCTCCGAGAGTTCCTCGAAGGTGGGCAGGAGAAATCCGGCGTCCCGCAGCGGGAGTTCCAGCATCAGCGCGCCGAAAGGCTCCTCGAAGCCACGTACCTCGGCGGCCGTCGGCTGCCGGGGCTCGCGTGTCAGACGCACCGGACGCAACTCGCTCACCTCGGTGAACGCGTTGCGCTCATGGACCTCGGGATGGGCGAGCGCGTGCAGCGCGACCGTCGGGTTCCCGGTGCGGCCCGCCCAGCAGCGCAGGGCCACCTGCTGGGCCATGGTGCCGGTCGGGAAGAACGCGGCGGCCTCCTTGCCCAGCAGACCGGCGACCTTCTCCTCCAGGGCGGTGACGATGCCGCCGCCGTACAGGTCGACGGGCTGGTCGAGGTCGTACAGGTCGTAGAGGTCGTCGGGGTCCTCCAGGATCTCAAGGCGCTCCCTGAGCGAGGCGAGGACGCTGAAGCGTGCCAGGCGCCGGGCCGTGCGGTGGACCTCTCTGCGCCGCTTGAAGCGACGTGCGCGCCGTTCCTCGACGGTCCCCGCCGAAGCCGCCCCCGCCTCCGCCCCGGCCTCCGGGGCCGCCCCCGAGGCCGCCCCCGGCGCCGGCGCCCGCCCCGGCCCCGCTCCCGACCCGCTCTGCTCTGCCCCATCAGTCATGGGCCGGATCATCCCCCGCCTCCCAGCGCGCGGGCACCCGCTTTTTACCTGTACTTGGCCGACGGCCACCCACAGCCTGTGGACGACGGCCGCCGATGCCCTGTGGACGACGGGTGGACGACGGGACGCCTCGGGAACCGATCGCGTTAACATGACGAGAAATCGTCCGGTACCCGGAGCGGACTGGAACGGGAAGGCCGTAGTCGCGTGAGCACAGTCCCACAGCCAGACCCCAAGGACCGCCCCGCGCGGCTCACCGTCGGCGTGGTCGGCGCCGGTCGGGTGGGCCCCGCGCTCGCCCTGGCGCTGCAACGGGCGGGACATCGCCCGGTCGCCGTCTCCGGGGTCTCCGACCCCTCCCGGCGGCGGGCCGCCGAGCTGCTGCCCGATGTCCCGCTCGTGACCCCCGCGCAGGTGCTCGACCGCGCCGACCTGGTGCTTCTGACGGTGCCCGACGACGCCCTGCCCGGCCTGGTCACGGGCCTCGCCGAGACCGGGTCCGTACGCCCGGGCCAGCTGATCGCGCACACCTCGGGCCGGTACGGCGCCCGCGTCCTGGACCCCGCCCTGCGCGCGGGGGCCCTGCCGATGGCCCTGCACCCCGCGATGACCTTCACCGGCACCCAGGTCGACGTACAGCGGCTGGCCGGCTGCTCCTTCGGGGTCACCGCCCCCGACGAACTGCGGATGGCCGCCGAGGCGCTCGTCATCGAGATGGGCGGCGAGCCGGAGTGGATCACCGAGGAGAGCCGCCCGCTCTACCACGCGGCCCTCGCGCTGGGCGCCAACCACCTGGTCACCCTGGTCGCGCAGTCCATGGAACTGCTGCGCACGGCCGGGGTCTCCGCACCCGACCGGATGCTCGGCCCGCTCCTCGGCGCCGCCCTGGACAACGCCCTGCGCTCCGGTGACGCGGCGCTGACCGGGCCCGTCGCGCGCGGCGACGCGGGCACCGTGGCCGCGCACATCGCCGAGCTGCGCAGGAACGCGCCGCCGATGGTCGCCGGCTATCTGGCGATGGCCCGCGCCACCGCCGACCGCGCGCTGGCCCACGGGCTGCTCAAGCCGGAACTCGCCGAGGACCTCCTCGGGGTGCTCGCCGAGGGCACTCCCGGCTCCGAAGGAGACGCCCGATGACCACCGCCCTGCTGCGCACCGCCGAGGAACTGCGCGCCCGCCCGCGCGCGGGACGCCGGGCCGTCGCGATGACCATGGGCGCCCTGCACGAGGGCCACGCCAGCCTGATCCGCTCCGCGCGCGAGGTGGCCGGGCCGGACGGCGAGGTCGTCGTGACGGTCTTCGTCAACCCGCTCCAGTTCGGTGAGGCCGCGGACCTCGACCGCTATCCCCGCACCCTGGAGGCCGATCTCAAGGTCGCCGAGCAGGCCGGCGCCGACGTCGTCCTCGCGCCCTCCGTGGACGAGGTCTACCCGGGCGGCGCACCCCAGGTGCGGATCACCGCCGGGCCGATGGGGGAGCGCCTGGAGGGCGCCTCGCGCCCCGGGCACTTCGACGGCATGCTCACCGTCGTCGCCAAGCTGCTCCACCTCACCCGCCCCGACGCCGCGCTCTTCGGGCAGAAGGACGCCCAGCAGCTCGCGCTGATCCGCCGCATGGTGCGGGACCTGAACTTCGGCGTGGAGATCGTCGCCGTACCCACCGTCCGGGAGGACGACGGGCTCGCGCTCTCCAGCCGCAACCGATTCCTCTCGCCGAAGGAGCGGGCGACCGCGCTCGCGCTGTCCCAGGCCCTGTTCGCGGGCGGCGACCGGCACGCGGCGCAGGAGGCGCTTCGCGCGCGTGCCCGCGAAGTGCCCGCCACGCGCGCGCGGGCGGAGGCGCTCAGCGCGCTCGGCGAGTCCCGCGCGGCGGCCGACACCCACGCCGTCGCCAAGGCGGTGCCCGGCGGCCCGAGCGCGGTCCGCGCGGCGGCCCGGCTGGTCCTGGACGAGGCCGCCCGGCTCAGCCCGCCGCTGCGCCTGGACTACCTCGCCCTGGTCGACCCCGCCGACTTCACCGAGGTCGGCAACGACTTCACCGGCGAGGCCGTCCTCGCCGTCGCCGCGCGGGTCGGCGAGACCCGGCTGATCGACAATCTGCCCCTGACCTTCGGAACCTTCGGAACCCCCGGAGCCGCCTCGTGACCGGCAACGACAGCACGGGCAGCACGGGCAGCACCGGCACCGGTAGCGAGGGCAAGGCCACCGGCACCGGTAGCGAGGGCAAGGCCACCGGCACCGGCATACGGCTGCACGCGCCCGCCCCCGGCTGGTCCATCGCCGCGGACGTCGTGGTCGTCGGCTCGGGCGTGGCCGGGCTGACCGCGGCCCTGCGCTGCGAGGCCGCCGGACTGCGCACGGTCGTGGTCACCAAGGCCCGCCTGGACGACGGCTCCACCCGCTGGGCGCAGGGCGGTATCGCCGCGGCCCTCGGCGACGGGGACACGCCCGAGCAGCACCTCGTCGACACCCTGGTGGCGGGCGCGGACCTGTGCGACGAGGAGGCCGTACGCCTGCTGGTCACCGAGGGACCCGACGCCGTACGACGGCTGATCGCGACCGGCGCCCACTTCGACGAGTCGGCCGAGGGCCGTCTGGAACTCACCCGCGAGGGCGGCCACCACCGCCGCCGGATCGCCCACGCGGGCGGCGACGCCACCGGCGCGGAGATCTCCCGCGCGCTGGTCGAGGCGGTCCGCGCGAGCGGCCGGGACGAGCCCGGGGCCTCCCCGGCGGGCGGCGGGGGCCTGCGCACCATCGAGAACGCGCTCGTCCTCGACCTGCTGACAGACGCCGACGGCCGTACGGCCGGGGTGACCCTGCACGTCATGGGGGAGGGCCAGCACGACGGCGTGGGGGCCGTGCACGCGCCCGCCGTGGTGCTCGCGACCGGCGGCATGGGCCAGGTCTTCTCGGCGACCACCAACCCGTCCGTCTCCACCGGCGACGGCGTGGCGCTCGCCCTGCGCGCGGGGGCCGAGGTCAGCGATCTGGAGTTCGTGCAGTTCCACCCCACCGTGCTGTTCCTCGGCGCGGATGCCGAGGGCCAGCAGCCGCTGGTCTCCGAGGCCGTACGCGGTGAGGGCGCGCACCTGGTGGACGCCGACGGCGTGCGCTTCATGACCGGCCAGCACGAACTGGCCGAACTCGCCCCGCGCGACATCGTCGCCAAGGGCATCACCCGGCGCATGCAGGAGCGGGACGCCGAGCACATGTACCTCGACGCCCGGCACTTCGGCGCCGCCATGTGGGAGCACCGCTTCCCGACCATCCTGGCCGCCTGCCGGGCCCACGGCATCGACCCCGTGCACGAGCCCATCCCCGTCGCCCCGGCCGCCCACTACGCCTCCGGCGGCGTCCGCACCGACGCCCACGGCCGCACCACCGTCCCCGGCCTCTACGCGTGCGGTGAGGTCGCCTGCACGGGCGTCCACGGCGCCAACCGGCTCGCCTCCAACTCGCTCCTGGAGGGACTGGTCTACGCCGAACGCATCGCCGCCGACATCACCGCCCGCAGCGCCGGGAACGGCCTCCCCGCGCGCGTACCGCGTCCACTGCCGCACCCGGAGACGCCCGAGCACCCGCTGCTCGCCCCCGAGGACCGGTTCGCCATCCAGCGGATCATGACCCGGGGTGCGGGCGTCCTGCGCTCCGCCGCCTCCCTCGACCGGGCCGCGGAACGGCTGAGCGCCCTGCACGCCGACGCGCGCGAGGCACTCGCCGAGAACGGCAAGACCGCCGAGCCCGGCGTCGACACCTGGGAGACCACCAACCTGCTGTGCGTCGCCCGCGTCCTGGTCGCCGCCGCCCGGCTGCGCGAGGAGACCCGCGGCTGCCACTGGCGCGAGGACCGCCCCGAGCGCGACGATCCGAACTGGCGCCGCCACATCGTCGTACGGCTGAATCCGGACCGCACGCTCGCCGTACGCCCCACCGATACCGCAGACTTCCCCCCGACCCGGCCGTACCCGCCAGCCCAGGAGCAGTGAGCGCAGTGAGCACCCCCGATCTTCCCCTCGCGCAAGGAGGCGGCTGCGGCGACGGATGCGCCTGCGGCGCCGACGCGGACCACCCCGAGAGCGGGCTGGACCCCGCGCTCGCCGAACTGCTGGCCGAGGCCGGACTCGACCCCCTGGAGGTCGAGGACATCGCGAACGTCGCGATCATGGAGGACCTCGCGGGCGGCGTGGACGTCACGACCGTCGCGACCATCCCCGAGGACGCCGTGGCCACCGCCGACTTCGTCGCGCGCGAGGCGGGCGTCGTGGCCGGGCTGCGGGTCGCCGAGGCCGTGCTGTCGGTGGTGTGCACGGACGAGTTCGAGGTCGAGCGGCATGTCGAGGACGGTGACCGGGTGGCCGCCGGGCAGAAGCTGCTGTCGGTGACGACCCGCACCCGCGACCTGCTGACCGCCGAGCGCAGCGCGCTCAACCTGCTGTGCCGCATGTCGGGCATCGCGACCGCCACGCGCGCGTGGGCGGACGCCCTGGACGGCACCAAGGCCCGCGTCCGCGACACCCGCAAGACCACGCCGGGGCTGCGCTCGCTGGAGAAGTTCGCGGTGCGCTGCGGCAGCGGCGTCAACCACCGTATGTCGCTGTCGGACGCGGCCCTCGTCAAGGACAACCACGTGGTCGCGGCGGGCGGGGTCGCCCAGGCGTTCAAGGCCGTGCGCGAGACGTTCCCCGATGTGCCGATCGAGGTCGAGGTCGACACCCTGCACCAGCTCCGCGAGGTCGTGGACGCGGGCGCGGACCTGATCCTGCTGGACAACTTCACCCCGGGCGAGTGCGAGGAGGCCGTCGCCGTCGTGGACGGCCGCGCCGCGCTCGAAGCGTCCGGGCGGCTCACCCTGGACAACGCCGGCGCCTACGCCGCCACCGGTGTCGACTACCTCGCCGTGGGGGCGCTCACGCACTCCTCCCCGATCCTCGACATCGGCCTCGACCTGCGCGCGGCGGAGTAGGGAGCGCGACGGCCATGCTGCTGACGATCGACGTAGGCAACACGCACACGGTGCTCGGCCTGTTCGACGGCGAGGACATCGTCGAGCACTGGCGCATCTCCACGGACGCGCGGCGCACGGCGGACGAGCTGGCGGTGCTGCTCCAGGGCCTCATGGGCATGCATCCGCTGCTCGGCGAGGAACTGGGCGACGGCATCGACGGCATCGCCATCTGCGCGACCGTGCCGTCGGTGCTGCACGAACTGCGCGAGGTGACCCGGCGGTACTACGGCGACGTACCGGCCGTCCTCGTCGAACCCGGCGTCAAGACCGGCGTGCCGATCCTCACCGACAACCCCAAGGAGGTCGGCGCGGACCGCATCATCAACGCGGTCGCGGCGGTCGAGCTGTACGGGGGTCCGGCGATCGTCGTGGACTTCGGTACGGCGACGACGTTCGACGCGGTCAGCGCGCGCGGGGAGTACGTCGGCGGGGTCATCGCGCCCGGCATCGAGATCTCCGTCGAGGCGCTCGGCGTACGCGGCGCGCAGCTCCGCAAGATCGAGGTGGCCCGGCCACGCAGTGTGATCGGCAAGAACACCGTCGAGGCGATGCAGGCGGGCATCATCTACGGCTTCGCCGGCCAGATCGACGGCGTGGTCACCCGCATGGCCCGCGAACTCGCCACCGACCCCGAGGACGTCACCGTCATCGCCACCGGCGGCCTCGCCCCCATGGTCCTCGGCGAGTCCTCCGTGATCGACGAACACGAGCCCTGGCTGACCCTGATGGGCCTGCGCCTGGTCTACGAACGCAACGTCTCCCGCATGTGAGCCCCCTGTGGCCGACGGCAACGGCGCGTACGGCCATGGGGGCGGGGAGACCTCCGGGAGCGACCCGTGCCGGTCGGCCACGGACCTCGCCCGTCACCTGACCCGACCGGACGGACCTGCCTTCCACCCGGGGACGGACGACACCTGCGACACCACGCGGCGTGCCCCGGACGGCCGACGTGACCAGCCGGGCCCGCGCGCCCCACCCACCCCCCGTCACCCGCCCCCTCCCGTGGCTCCACGCGGGTATCTCGCTCGCGCCACACCCTCCCCATGTGCCCGGTTTGTCTGATTAGCGCGTATCGTCGCCCTATGCCCACGCCTTACGGATCACGTGGCGGCATGGCGTTCGGCGGGGAGGAGTTGCGTGTGATCCGGCGCGCGCTCGCCCTCGCCCTGCACCCCGGCCGCGCTTCGGACGAGGACGTCCAGGACTGCCTCCGGCTCGCCGAGTCGCTCGACGAGGCGATGCGTGAGGGCGCGCGGCTGCGGGCCTTCCTGGTGGCGGACCTCGCCCGCTACCGCACCGCGCTCCCCGCCACCGCCGGCGGCTATCTGACCCTTCTGGAGGAGGTGCTGGGCGCCGGGTACCGGCCGGTCGCCGACGACCTCGCCGCCCTGCGCGCCCTGCGCGGCAATCCCGCCGCCGCGGCGCTCCTGGAGCGCTGCCAGGTCCTCGCCGAACGCGACGTACGCGCCCGTCTGGCCCGCCGTACGGCGCTGCGGACCGGCCACCCGGCCACCCCGGCCGTCCCGCCCTCCCGGATCCGTCTGACGGCCCTTCCCGGCGGTCTGGCGGACACCGGGGCGCGGCTGGCCGAGGAGGAGGAGAAGCCCGCCGAGAAGCCGCCGCCGCCCGCCGAGAAGCGGCCGGGCCGGCCCGCCGCCCCGCAGCCCGCGCGGCGGCCCATCCCCACCCCCGGTGAGGTCTTCCCGCGCCGCAAGCCGCCCCAGCCCCCGGCCAGCCCTCCCCAGCAGCTCGCCGCCGGCTGACCCCCCGCCTCCCGGGCGCCCGACGGCCCGCGTCTACCCTTGCCCCATGGACTACGTCTCCGCGCTTCTGCCCCCGGCCGTCATGGCCGTGTTCTTCCTCGGTGTGATCCGCGTGATCGTGAAGACCCAGGGCGGAACCCAGAAGACCAAGGAGGACGCGTTCGTCGACGCGGCCCTCGCGCGCGTGGAGGGCGCCCGCCAGCCCTCCACCGCCAGCCCCGCCGGTACCGACAACGCCTGACAGCGCCAGGCGGTGCCTGACAGCGCCAGGCGGTGCCTGACAGCGCCTGACCGGGCGCGACAGACAGGAACGGGGTGCGCCGACCGATCGGCGTACGCCCGTTTTGTTCTATTTGTCATTGAAAGTGCACGTCCAGCGGGTCATTTCCGCGATGTCCCACTACTGTGCGAGCTGTGCCTCGCCCATTGGGAGAACTCGAAGACTCGGTCATGACGCGGGTGTGGAAGTGGAACCGCCCGGTGACCGTTCGAGAAGTCCTGGAAGACCTTCAGCAGGAACGGACCATCGCGTACACCACGGTGATGACCGTTTTGGACAATCTCCATCAGAAGGGCTGGGTCCGCCGCGAGGCGGAAGGCCGGGCCTATCGATATGAGGCGGTCTCCACCAGGGCCGCCTACGCCGCCGCCCTGATGAACGACGCCTGGGCGCAGAGCGACAACCCGGCGGCGGCACTCGTCGCGTTCTTCGGCATGATGAGCGAGGAACAGCGCCACGCCCTCGCCGACGCCGTACGCATGGTCCAGGGGCCGGAAACACCACAAGTACCGGAACCCGGACCGGCCACCACCGACAAGCCCGCGGACAAGCCGGACGACAACCCCGCCGAGAAGCCGGACGACAAGCAGGACGACAAGCAGGACGACCAGGACGACAAGCCCGGTGAGAACGCTGGTGAGAACCCCGGCGCGGCGCCGGAGGACGACGGGCGATAGCGTCCGTTCATGTCCGCACAGAGCGAGCAGAGCCCCGAAGTCGCCGCTAAAGCCATCACCGTCCGGAGGGCCCGGACCAGCGATGTACCCGTCGTACGCGCACTCCTCGACGCGTACGCCAGTGACCGTATCCTGCTCGACAAAGCGACGGTGACGCTTTACGAGGACATCCAGGAGTTCTGGGTCGCGGAACGCGACGACAACGCCGAGGTGGTGGGCTGCGGCGCGCTGCACGTGATGTGGGAAGATCTCGCCGAAGTGCGCACTCTCGCGGTGAAGCCGGGCCTCAAGGGCACCGGCGTCGGCCATCAGTTGCTGCAGAAGTTGCTGCACACCGCGCGCTGGCTCGGCGTTCGACGCGTTTTCTGTCTCACCTTCGAAGTGGAGTTCTTCAGCGCCCACGGCTTCGTGGAGATCGGGGAGACACCCGTTGACACCGATGTCTACGCTGAGCTGTTGCGTTCTTACGACGAGGGTGTTGCCGAGTTCCTCGGTCTCGAACGAGTGAAACCGAACACCTTGGGCAACAGCCGGATGCTGCTGCATCTGTGATCGTGACGGATATTCCGCCGGACCCCTGCCCACGTTCCCTATGTCCGAAACGCGCATCTTTCCCGGCCGTCCGAGGTCGGTGAGTCTCTGCCGAGGGTTTGTGTTTTTCCAGCAAAAGCGGTTTGCTTTCCGACGTACTGCAGTAGTGCATATAACAGGGGTACGGCGAAACGGCGGACGCCGGGGCCCCCGGCCCTCACGTTATCGATGAAAGGAAATCCCGGTGGCACAGAAGGTTCAGGTCCTTCTTGTCGACGACCTCGACGGCGGCGAGGCGGACGAGACCGTGACGTTCGCACTGGACGGCAAGACCTACGAGATCGATCTCACGACGGCCAATGCGGACAAGCTGCGCGGCCTTCTTGAGCCCTATGTGAAGGGCGGCCGGCGTACCGGTGGCCGTGCCTCGGGCGGACGCGGAAAGGCGCGTGCGGCTTCCGGCAGCAGCCAGGACACCGCGGCCATCCGCGCCTGGGCCAAGGAGAACGGCTACGAGGTCAACGACCGCGGCCGGGTTCCCGCGACCATTCGCGAGGCGTACGAGAAGGCGAACGCCTGACAGACGCACGCGCGGCGCATCCGCGTCGCAGCCGGACGCGGTGGCGGTGAACGGCCACCGTGTCCACCAGCCGTACGAGACCGGGGGCGCCCCCCACCGCCCCCCACGGCCGACAGCGGTCGGCAGCGTCGGCGGCGAGGGCTCGACCCCGCACCCGGCTCGGGGGGCCGCAGCCACACAGCGGCCCCCGGCACGGAACCCCCGAGCCCGCCTCGGCGCCCCCGGAGCGGTCATCGACCCGCCCGGCGCCGACCACCACCGGACGAGACCCGGCACCAGCGCCCTCCCGATCCCTCGGCAGCCCCTCCACGGAGCCCGCGGCCACCAAGCGGCCACAGCCACAGCCGCAGCCGGACCCACTGAGCGCCCCACTGGGCCCCATCGGCCCCCACCGGCCCCCACCGGCCCCCACCGGCCACTGGCACCCCCACCCGTAGCCGCCGCCCGGACCGACCCTGGAGTTACGCTGGGTCGCGGACCGAGTGCGCAGAGTGCCGGAAATGGGGGCGGGTGGCGGTACGGGTCGGCGCAACGTTGTTCGCCCGTAGCGGAGCTGACCGGGGCGCGCGGCATGGACTGTCAGTCCCCGCGGGTAAGACATCCCTAGTGGGAGGGGGCGACACGCAGGAAAGGCCGTCTCGCGTTCGCCATCGGCGTACAGATGGCGGGGGTAACTGCCTGGCCTGCGGGAACATCGTCTCGCACCATCGGGTTGGAGCAGTTGTCGGCGTTCGGGGTCAGGAGGCAGTGGTGGTTCTCGGTCCGGTGTCGGCAGTTGGAATGAGCGGTCCCCGCTTGCGGGACTAAGCTGCGGAAGGACAGGGAGGGGAAGTTCCCCCCACTGCCTGACCGCTCTGAGGAGCGATTAACGATGTTCGAGAGGTTCACCGACCGCGCGCGGCGGGTTGTCGTCCTGGCTCAGGAAGAAGCCCGGATGCTCAACCACAACTACATCGGCACCGAGCACATCCTCCTGGGCCTGATCCACGAGGGTGAGGGTGTCGCCGCCAAGGCCCTTGAGAGCCTCGGGATTTCGCTCGAGGCGGTCCGCCAGCAGGTGGAGGAGATCATCGGCCAGGGCCAGCAGGCCCCGTCCGGGCACATCCCCTTCACCCCCCGTGCCAAGAAGGTCCTGGAGCTGTCGCTCCGCGAGGCCCTTCAGCTGGGCCACAACTACATCGGCACGGAGCACATCCTGCTCGGCCTGATCCGCGAGGGCGAGGGCGTCGCCGCCCAGGTCCTGGTCAAGCTGGGTGCCGATCTCAACCGTGTCCGCCAGCAGGTCATCCAGCTGCTGTCGGGCTACCAGGGCAAGGAGACCGCCACCGCGGGCGGCCCTGCCGAGGGCACGCCCTCGACGTCCCTGGTCCTCGACCAGTTCGGCCGGAATCTCACCCAGGCCGCCCGCGAATCCAAGCTCGACCCGGTCATCGGGCGCGAGAAGGAGATCGAGCGGGTCATGCAGGTGCTGTCCCGCCGTACCAAGAACAACCCGGTCCTGATCGGTGAGCCCGGCGTCGGCAAGACCGCCGTCGTGGAGGGACTCGCCCAGGCCATCGTCAAGGGCGAGGTGCCCGAGACCCTCAAGGACAAGCACCTCTACACCCTCGACCTGGGTGCCCTGGTCGCCGGATCCCGCTACCGCGGTGACTTCGAGGAGCGCCTGAAGAAGGTGCTCAAGGAGATCCGCACGCGCGGCGACATCATCCTGTTCATCGATGAGCTGCACACCCTGGTCGGCGCGGGCGCCGCCGAGGGCGCCATCGACGCGGCGAGCATCCTCAAGCCGATGCTGGCCCGCGGTGAGCTGCAGACCATCGGTGCCACCACCCTGGACGAGTACCGCAAGCACCTGGAGAAGGACGCGGCCCTTGAGCGCCGTTTCCAGCCCATCCAGGTCGCCGAGCCGTCCCTGTCCCACACCATCGAGATCCTCAAGGGCCTGCGCGACCGGTACGAGGCCCACCACCGGGTCTCCATCACCGACGAGGCGCTGGTCCAGGCCGCCACCCTGGCCGACCGGTACATCTCGGACCGCTTCCTGCCGGACAAGGCGATCGACCTGATCGACGAGGCCGGTTCCCGGATGCGGATCCGCCGGATGACCGCGCCGCCGGACCTGCGCGAGTTCGACGAGAAGATCGCCGGTGTCCGCCGGGACAAGGAGTCCGCGATCGACTCGCAGGACTTCGAGAAGGCCGCCTCCCTGCGCGACAAGGAGAAGCAGCTCCTCGCCGCCAAGACCAAGCGGGAGAAGGAGTGGAAGGCCGGCGACATGGACGTCGTGGCCGAGGTCGACGGTGAGCTGATCGCCGAGGTCCTCTCCACGGCCACCGGCATCCCGGTCTTCGAGCTGACCGAGGAGGAGTCCAGCCGTCTGCTCCGCATGGAGGACGAGCTGCACAAGCGGGTCATCGGCCAGAAGGACGCCGTCAAGGCGCTGTCGAAGGCGATCCGCCGTACCCGTGCCGGTCTGAAGGACCCGAAGCGTCCGGGCGGCTCGTTCATCTTCGCCGGTCCCTCCGGTGTCGGTAAGACCGAGCTGTCCAAGGCGCTCGCCGAGTTCCTCTTCGGCGACGAGGACGCGCTGATCTCCCTCGACATGTCGGAGTTCAGCGAGAAGCACACGGTCTCGCGGCTCTTCGGTTCGCCCCCCGGCTACGTGGGCTACGAAGAGGGCGGCCAGCTGACCGAGAAGGTGCGGCGCAAGCCGTTCTCCGTGGTCCTCTTCGACGAGGTCGAGAAGGCCCACCCGGACATCTTCAACTCGCTGCTGCAGATCCTGGAGGACGGTCGGCTGACCGACTCCCAGGGCCGGGTCGTGGACTTCAAGAACACGGTCATCATCATGACGACCAACCTCGGCACCCGGGACATCTCCAAGGGCTTCAACCTCGGCTTCGCCGCCGCGGGCGACACGAAGACCAACTACGAGCGCATGAAGAACAAGGTCCAGGACGAGCTGAAGCAGCACTTCCGGCCCGAGTTCCTCAACCGCGTCGATGACGTGGTGGTCTTCCCGCAGCTCACCCAGGCGGACATCCTCCAGATCGTCGACCTGATGATCACCAAGGTGGACGAGCGCCTGAAGGACCGGGACATGGGCATCGAGCTGTCCTCGTCCGCGAAGGAACTGCTGTCGCAGAAGGGCTACGACCCCGTGCTGGGCGCCCGGCCGCTGCGCCGGACCATCCAGCGCGAGATCGAGGACTCCCTGTCCGAGAAGATCCTCTTCGGCGAGCTGCGCCCCGGCCACATCGTGGTCGTGGACACGGAGGGCGAGGGCGAGACCAAGACCTTCACCTTCCGCGGCGAGGAGAAGTCGGCCCTCCCCGACGCCCCGCCGATCGAGCAGGCGGCCGGCGGAGCGGGCCCGAACCTGAGCAAGGACGCGTGACGCTCACCCCGTGAGTCAGAGGAAAGGGCCGGTACCTTCGGGTACCGGCCCTTTCGCGTGGGTGTCAGAAGGCGAGGACGCGGCGCTCGGCAACACTGACCCTGGCGTTCGGGAACACCGGGGCGTACAGATCACCGCGCAGGTCATGGTCCAGGATTCCGGGGTACAGAATCACCTGCTCCGCCCTGGGACACAGCCGGGACAGCGCTGAGATGTCCTCCTGGTGTGTCATTCCCCGCACGACGAGATACTCGACGTCCGGCAGCGTGGGCGCCCCCTCGACGGTCGCCGCCAACTCCCAGTGGACCGACAGGTTGGTGAGTGCGGGAAGCCGCGCCACCTCGGACCAGTCCTCGGGGCTCGGCGTGTGGTCGTGGAGCAGCAGATGGGTCAGTGTGTCCCAGTGGCTCAACCCGGAGAGGCCCCCGTCCGAGAGGGCACGGCGGTCCATGCTGAGCCAGTTCAGCGGGGCGTTCCGGGGAAGGGCCCGCAGCCCGCCCCGCAGTTCGCCGTCGATGGCGAGGGAGTGCAGGGTATCCAGGGCGTCGAGTCCTGACAGCCCGGTCGGGCTGTAGAGGTGCAGCTCTCCCAGCCCGATCTCGGCCAGCGGGGAGAGGTCACGCACGAGCGGGCAGTTCAGCAGTTGCAGCTCGGTGAGCGAGTGCAACGAGGTGAGCGGGTCCAGCTCCCGAAGCGTGGTGTTGTTCAGCAGACCGAGATACTCGATGGCCCTGGGGAGGACCCCGAGAACATCGGAGAGCGCGTGATCCCCTTCGATGTTGAGCGCTCGCCGTTGGCCGAGCAGCGGCAGGGCGCGCAACTGATCCTCGGATGTGGCGGTGATGTAGGCCCTTATGTTCACGACGTGGGCCAGAATCTCCTCCGCGTAGGTGTGGGCCTCGAAGCGGTCCCAGGCCCGCACGAGATTGTCCTTGACCCAGGGGGAGGGATGGTCCACGAACTGCTTCAGCACGGGAATCGCCCCCTCCGTCCCCACTTGCGCCGCCGTGGCCGTCACCATCTCGGCCTCCGTGTCCGAGAGCCCCTCCGGCCCCGGCAGCAGCTCCAGCACCAGCGGCCCCACCGCGGCCAGCTCCCCGGCCTCCTCCACCGTCCGGGGCGGTAGCAGTGCCGCGGCCCGTTCCTCCACCCGTGCCCGCACCCCCGGATCCAGCTCCGTCGCATGTTCCAGGCAGGCCATCGCCAGCAGATGGGCGCGCTTGTCCGGCAGGTCCGTCAGCAGGCCCAGTAGCTCGGCCCGCTCCCGTGGCCGGGCCTGGGCCACCGCCATGCGGATCACGTCCGACCACTGGTCGTCCCCGGCGTGCCGCGCGAGGAGCCCGAAATCGCCCTCCTCCACCGCCGCCCGCGCGCCCAGGAAGTCCTGGAAGGTGCGGTGCACGAAATGGAGGGTGTCCGGGCCGGGGGCCAGGAGCAGGCCGGTGCGGACCAGGAAGTGGTTCAGTACCGCCTCCGCGTCGCCCAGGGCGGCGGCGGCCGGTACGGCGGGAAGGGCGTCCGCGATGATCCGCTCCGCCCGGTCGCGGTCCAGTTCCGTACGGCCGTTGCGGATCAGCCAGTGGGCGAGCCTCTGGAGGAGCTGGAGCTGGGGCTCCTCACTCAGCCCGGGGACCGCCATGTCCCGCTCCCGGTCGCGGCGGACCAGCAGCATCGAGAGCGCGGAGTCGTACAGCTCCCTGCGGCCGTGCGGCAGATAGCCGCGCCGGTCCCGGTGCAGCGCGCAGATCAGACCGCACATCAGCGGGTTGGTGGCCAGCCGGCCCAGGTCGGGCTTGGTGCGCAGCGCTGCGAGGAGCTGGGCCTCGTAGGCGCTGAGGGCGGCGTCCTCGTCGTCGGCGCCGGTGGACGCGGCGTCGTGCCAGCGTCGTACGAACGACGCCACGTCCGCCGGGCTCATCGCGGAGAGGGTGAACTCGGAGAAGCCGTCGCCGCTCAGCCAGTCCTCGCGGACGGCGGACGGGCGGGAGGTGACCAGCCAGCGGTTGCCGGGGAACGCCTCGACCAGATCGCGCAGCCAGCCGCGGGCCCGGTCGCGTTCGTCCTCGGGGACCTCGTCGATGCCGTCGACCAGGACGAGCCCCCGTCCGGCGGTCAGGACCCGGGTCTCCCAGCCGTCGGGCCGGGCGCCCGACAGCGGGCAGCCGACGGCGGTGAGGAACGCGGCGGGGGAGGGGAGGCGCTCGCCGTGGCGGGTGAGGGTGCGCAGCGGGAGGACGAAGGGGACGCGGCCGGCGAGGTAGGCCATCCGGTCGCTGGGGCCGGTCGCGGCGGCCACCGCGAGCCACTGGACGAGGGTGGTCTTGCCGGAGCCGGCGACCCCGCGCAGCAGCACCCGCTCATGTCCGTCGAGTGCCTGGTCGGCGGGGGCCGAGGTGGGCGCGGCCGAGGGCAGCCCGAAGGGCGGGGCCAGCGGGTCGCCGGTGCGTACGGCCGTTTCGAGGCGTTCGGTCGCCTCCAGGCTGAGATAGGCGGCGTCGAGCGGCCAGCGGTCGGGGGAATTGCTGAGGTCGATGCCGTAGATGGTGAGCTTGCCGTGCTTGGTGGCGACGTAGGAAAGGTATGTACGTTCGAATGCGGCGTCCTGGGCCGCCGGGGCGGGGACGCGCGTGAGCAGGGCGTCGACCTTGGCGATCAGCTCGGCCTGTGCGCGGGTCTGCTCCAGGAGGGTGCGGGGGACAAAGGTGGAACGGCGGGTGAAGTACTCCAGGATCTGGAGGCAGGCCCACTCCGTCACGCTGTCGAGGAAGTGACCCGCGTCGGCGGAGAGGGTGTCCGGGGCGGGGCCGGACGGGGTGGCACGGCCGAGGGCGCGGGTCCGCTCGGCCTCCGCGCGCAGGGTGCGGGCCAGTTCCGTGTGGCCGAGGCGCACGGCCTGGACGTCGTCCATGTCCAGGGAGCCGAGGGCGAGCAGCCGGGCGGTGAGCGCGTCGGTGACGGCGAGGCGCTCACCGTCCGGGAAGGGCGGCTCACCCGGGGTGTCCAGGGCGCCCGTGACCAGGCGCTCGGCGAGTCTGCGGACCTGTTTCCGACCGAGGGTGCGCCGCTCGCCACGGAAGGAGACCAGATCCTTGATGCGTACGGGGCGGTCGACCAGGCCCGCGCCCGGGCCGTCCGGCGCGAAGAGCTTGCGTATCAGCGGGGCGATCAGGCTGGAGGCGAGTTTGCCGCCGAGTGTCGCCGGTTCCATCCGTCCCACCCCCGTGTGCGCGTGAACGAGTGTGAGATTACCGGGAGTTGACCGGCCGTGCCCGCGCGTGGCGAGCCCGGCGGCCGGGTCGGGCGGGTCGGCCGGGTCGGGCGACCGGATCAGGAGAGCTGTCCGCCGTGGTCGGGGAGCTTGTACGTCTGCTCGGCGTGGCCTCCGGGGAGGTCGGTGGCGCTGTTGCCGATGTCGGCGATGATCGTGTGGCCGACGGGGACGGCGCGGGTCACGGGGGTGGTCGTGGGGGTGGCCGTGAAGGTGGTCGTGGAGGCGGTGGCCTGGGCCGGTGTCGCCACGGCCATCAGGGCGGCTGCGGCGACGGCGGTCGGGGCCGTGCGGCGGGGCCAGGTGTTTCCGCTGGTCATGGGGGGTCCTCTCACCTCGGGCGTGCCCTGCGAAATGTCGTGGGCATGCTCGACCGCCAGGATGGCGTGGGAGGGCCATTGGGTTACCGAAGGGCAGGTGGCGAAGTAGCGCCGGTCACATCACGGAGGCGCTCGATCGCGCGGAGCGGTGACGTGCCGCACAGGGCCCACGTCACTTACTAGCCGGAATAGTGACGATCATGAATCGGGCAAAAGGGATATATGACTCCGATTCCTGGACCGGCACAGGCCGGGATGGGTGGATTCATCACGGATGAAGCCTCTGTCAAGGTCCATTCCTTTTGCTGCCTCTGTACTAGATTTCGTCGTAGGTCACACATTTGGGGGGTTTCGGGGGGAGGGGGTACCAAGGGATGACCCGTTCGGCGGCTGTCTGTGCGCCGGACGGATTCATGTCCCCGTCCCCATGAGGTTGAAATGTTCAAGCGCGTCACGTTCCCCTCCGCCCGTACGACCCAGCTCCGCACCCGCGCCACCGTCATGGCCGCCGGCCTGGGGGCCACGGCCGTACTGGGTGCCGGGGTCGCTGTCGCCGCCGACGCCAAGAGCGCGCCCGCCAAGGTGCCCGCCGCCGCGTCGGTGGTCGACGCGAAGGCCGCCTCGACCCCGTCGTGGGTCAAGCCGGTGAAGAAGTACACCAAGACCGCCAGCTACGCCCAGAACGGTGGCCGCTGGGCCTCCACCCACAGTGGCCAGGACTTCGCGGTGCCGACCGGCACCCAGGTCTACGCCGCCCACGGTGGCACCGTCGTCAAGGCCGGCGGCAACGGCGGCGGCGACGGTCCCGCGTACGGCAACGCCGTCGTGATCAAGCACGGCAACGGCACCTTCAGCCAGTACGCGCACCTGTCGAAGGTCAACGTCAAGCCCGGCCAGGTCGTCAAGACCGGCCAGAAGATCGCCCTGTCCGGCAACACCGGCAACTCCAGCGGTCCGCACCTGCACTTCGAGATCCGCAAGACCGCGAACTACGGTTCCGCGATCGACCCGGTCTCCTTCCTGCGGGCCAAGGGCCTCTCCCTCTGAGGTCCAGGGCGGTAGGGATCCTCTAGATCTCCCCGGTCCCGCGCCTGTCCTGCGCGCGGGCCCGGGTGAACAACTCCACGACGACCCCGAGGACGGCTGCGTGCCTGCCTCGGGGTCGTCGTGTTGTCAGTGGCCCGTGTCACGATCGGCTCATGGACAAGACGCGGCAGCTGCGGCTGGCGAAGGACGCCATGGACCGCGACTGGACGGATCCGGAGCTGGACCTGGACGCGGTGGCGGCCCACGCCGGGTACTCGCGCTTTCACTTCGTCCGCGCCTTCAAGGAGTCCTACGGCGAGACCCCCGGCCAGTACCTCACCCACCGCCGGATCGAGCGCGCCGAGGAACTGCTGCGCGGAGCCGACCTCAGCGTCACCGAGATCTGCCATCTGGTCGGCTTCAGCAGCCTCGGCACCTTCTCGACCCGCTTCAAGACCCGGACCGGACTCACCCCCAGCGAGTACCGGGCCAAGCACGTGGGCCGGGGCGCCTCCCTGATCCCCGGCTGCTACGCCATGCTCTGGGCCGGCGGCTTCCCCCGCCGCGCCGAACCTCCGCAATTCTGAAGAAGCGCCCGGATCCCCGCGCTGCCTACGGTGACGTAGGTGAACGACACGGCGACACGGCGGTACGGCGGTACGCCAGCCGGTACGCGGGACACAGCGCCCGTACGGCGGGACTCAGCGCCCGTACGGCGGGACTCAGCTCCCGTACAGCGGGACACAGCGCCCGTACGGCACCGCAGCGCCGGAACCCCGATCACCGCACCCACCACCACGCACCCACCAGCGACCGATCAGGAGCGAGACATCATGATCACCGGCCTCGGCATCAGCACCGTATGGACCTTCGACCAGGAGCGGACCCTGGCCTTCTTCACCGACAAGCTCGGCATGGAACCGCGCCACGACCTCACCATGGGCGACGCCCGCTGGATCACCGTCGGCGCCAAGGCCCAGCCGGAGGTGGAGCTGGCCCTGATGAGCCTGGACGGCCCCGGCCTGGACGCCGAGTCGGCGGAAGCCCTGAAGAAGCTGGTCAGCAAGGGTGTCATCGGCGCGGGCGCATTCCGTACGGACGACTGCCGCGGGGACTACGAGACCTTCAAGGCACGCGGGGTCGAGTTCCTCCAGGCCCCGCAGGAGCGGCCGTACGGCATCGAGGCGATCTTCCGCGACGACGACGGCAACTGGTACTCGCTGACCGAGCGGAGCACCGAGCTGGACTTCTCCAAGGACTTCCCGACCCAGTCCTGAACGACCCCACCCTCCGGCGCCCAGCCTCTGGCGCCCGCCGACCGGTGTCCGCCAGCCGTGTCCGCCGCCCCGCGCCGCCCCTGCCCCCTGCCCCCGCCGCCTACCCTCGCCGCTCCCTCTAGTCCGGCAGCATCGGATGGCTCCCCGTGCTGGTCGGGGCGTGTTCGGGGAGCCACAGGACCGCGACCGCGCCCTCGGCGGGTATGTGGTCGGGGGCGCCCGGGGGGCGGACATTGCGGAAGGTGAGCCGGGCGCCGAGGACCCGGGCCTGACCGGCGGCGATGGTCAGGCCCAGACCGTGGCCGACGCCGGCCCGGTCCTGGCTCCCGGTGCGGAACCGGCTCGGCCCCTCCGCCAGCAGTTCCTCCGGGAAGCCGGGACCGTGGTCGCGGACGCGTATGACCCGGCCCTCGACGGTGACCTCTATCGGCGGGCGCCCGTGCCGCGCGGCATTGGCGAGCAGATTGAACAGCACCCGCTCAAGGCGCCGCGGATCGGTCGTGACCTCCGACTCGTGCACCACGGACACCCCGATCCCGGGGTCCTTCGCCGCGACCCGGCGGGCGACGAACTCACCGAGCATGATGTCCTGCAACTCGGCCCGCTCCGACGCCCCGTCGAGCCGGGCCACCTCCAGCACGTCCTCCACCAGCGTCCGCATCGCCTTGGCCCGGTCCAGCACCAGCTCGGTCGGCCGCCCCGGCGGCAGCAACTCGGCGGCCGTGAGCAGCCCGGTCACCGGAGTACGCAGCTCATGCGCGATGTCCGCGGTCACCCGGCGCTCGGCCTCCAGCCGCTGGCGCAGCGCGTCCGCCATGGCGTCCACGGCCCGCGCCAGATCGTCGGTCTCGTCCCGCACCACCCCGCCGATCGCCTCACGGACCTGTACCTCGGTCTCGCCCTTGGCGACCCGGTTCGCCGCCGACGCGGCCTTGCGCAGCCGCCGCGACAACTGCGCCCCGATCAGCACCCCGATCGCACTGCCCCCGAGCACCACGGCGATCGAGCCGATGATCAGTGCCTGGTCGAGATCGTTGAGGATGTCCGTGCTCCGGTCGGTGAACCCGGTGTGCAGGGACATCACATGCCCGTCCTTGAGCGGGACCGCCGCCCAGATGTCCGGCGCCCCGCTCATCCCCTCGGCCACGAACGTGGCCCGCCGCCCCCGCTCCACCTTCTCGCGCAGCTCGGCCGGCAGACCCGGGTCGTCGATCTTGATGCCCGGGAAGTTGGGCCGCCCGGACAGCTCGTAGTTGCGCTGGGCGATCTGCACCCGCTCATCGGCCAGATCGCGCGCGTTGTCCAGCATCGACACCCGGGCGGCGTTGTGCACCACCAGGCTGAGCGCCACCGCCACCAGCGCGCCGACCAGCGCGATCGCGGCACTGAGCTTCCATCTGAGTCCCGTACGGAGCGCGCTGCGATCCTTCCGCAGCAGCGCGATACGGCGGAGCCTCCCCCGCATGATCCGTCCCGCCCCGCCTAGGCCCGCAGCTTGTAGCCGAAGCCGCGGACCGTCTCGATACGGTCCTGACCGATCTTCGCCCGCAGCCGCTGCACATGGACATCGACGACCCGGGTGTCGCCACCCCAGCCGTACTCCCACACCCGCTCAAGGAGCTTGTCCCGCGAGAGCACGGTGCCCGGCGCGGAGGAGAACTCCAGCAGCAGCCGCATCTCGGTCGGCGTCAGCGCCACCGTCCGGCCCGCCCGGAGCACCTCCATGCCCTCGGTGTCGATCACCAGCTCACCGAAGGTCAGCACCCCGCCGTCGGCGGCGCCGCCGGACTCGTCCGACTGCCCGGCGGCCCCGCTCGCGTGGCCGAAGCGGCGCAGCACCGCCCGGATCCGCGCGACCAGCACCGCCCCGTCGAACGGCTTGGTCACATAGTCGTCCGCGCCCGCCTCCAGGCCCAGCACCACGTCGATGGAGTCGGCCCGCGCCGAGAGCATGATGACCGGGACGGTGGACTCGTCGCGGATCCGGCGGCACAGGCTCACCCCGTCCAGCCCCGGCAGCATCACATCGAGCAGCGCGATGTCCGGCCGGTCGCCGCGGAACGCCTCCAGGCCCGCCAGCCCGTCGGGCATCGCGGTGACCGCGAAGCCGTCCCGCTCCAGGGCGAGCTGGGTGGCCTCGCGGATGACATCGTCGTCCTCCACGAACAGGACGTGGGTCTGTTCTGCCATCCGGTGCTCTCTGTCTGGTTTCGGGGGCGGTCGGGTGAGTGCCGTTGGGTCGGTGCCGTCGGGTGGGTCTGGCGGGTGGGTGTCGTCGGGTGGGTGTGGCGGGTGGTCGGGTGGGTGCGGCCCGCCGGTGGCGAGGCGGCGGGGCCGGAGCGGGGGCCGGTGGGTCAGTCCACCTCGGGGGCGGGGGCGGGCTCGTTGACGGTGGTGTCGCCGTAGTCGTTGTGGGTGCGGTACTTCTCGGCGAACTTGCCGGCCGTCCAGCGATAGGTGATCACGTTCTCCCCGGACGGGTTGGAGACCGGGTCACCCCCCTCGTACACCTGCTTGGTGACGATCAGATCGCCCCGGTCTATCTCGGCGTAGACGGGCGGTTCCTCGGTCTGGAACACATTCTCGTACGTCCCGCCCTCGTCCCGGTACACATACGAGCCGACGCCCACGGCGTCACCGCAGGTCAGCACGTTGACCAGGACATCGTCGACGGTACCGCCGGTGAGGTCGCCGTAGGAGACGTCGACCGGGTACTCGTCCGCCACACAGGGCTGGAGGCCGCGCTTGACGGCGGGGGAGACATCGGGATCCCCCTTCACCAGCAGGACGGCGTCCTCGGGGGTCGGCGTCGTGGAGGCGGGGGCGCTGGGCGTGGCGGTGGCGTCCGCGACCGCGTCCGCGTGGGCCGGGCCCTCGTCCCGGGTGCCGGTGCCACCGGTGGCGCAGGCCGAGACCAGCAGACCGAGGGCGGCGAGCACGGCCGTCGCCGTCATCGCCGCCCGCAGGGGGTGCCGGGTCCGGGGGGACCCTTCGCCGGCCGGGCCGGGGGGTCGGGGGGACCCTTCGCCGGTCAGGCCGGGGGTCCGGGGGGACCCCTCGCCGGTCAGGCCGCGCAACGCTCCCGCTCCTCACGCTCCAGCGCGCGCGCGTCCAGGTCACGCGCCTCCAGCTCCTCGCGGAGCCGGGCGAGCGCCCGGTGCAGCGTGCTCTTGACCGTACCGGCCGACATACCGAGGGCGGCGGCGGTCTCCTCCGTGGACATCTGCTCCCAGTGTCGCAGCACTACCACGCTGCGCTGCTTCGGGGCGAGAACCTTCATGGCGTCCATCAGAAGGGCGCGGTCCGCGTGCTGCTCGGTGGTGTCGTCCACACAGGCGTCGGGAAGCTGCTCGGTCGGCACTTCCTCCAGTTTGCGGGCCCGCCACCACTCGGTCCGCGTATTGATCATCACCCGGCGCAGATAGGCGTCGGCCAGTCGCTTGTCCGCTATGCCGTCCCAGCGGCCGTACGTCCGGGCCAGCGCGGTCTGGAGCAGGTCCTGGGCGTCGACCGGGTCCGGGACCAGCCGACGGGCGCTGCGCAACAGCGCGTCCTGCCGAGTACGGACGTACTCCTCGAACTCCAACACCTCGCCCTGCGCCATGACCAGACCGCCTTCCCGTCCCCGTGCACCGGCCCGCCCCGACGGCCGGCCCCCTGTGTGTGATCCCAGTCACCTGTGATCCGTAGTCGCCCCGTCCTGCGGGGCATGGCAAGAAAGCTACGGAGGCGTTGTCACGGCACTGTGCGGGGCAGACGGCGGACAGCGCTCGGCTGTCCGTCGGTTGTGTAACGAAGGGAGGAAACGGGCAGAGAGCCTGGTCGGATGGGGTGTCTTGGGGTGTCTATGGGGCGTTTCGCCGGGTTGCGGCGCTGGGGCCGACGGGACGACTGTTACGCACGGCCATGCTTGGGGGCGGACCCAGCCGGGGGTACGGGCACGGGCACGGGTCTCCAGCGCAGGTGCGGGAAAGGGACTCAAGCGCAGGTACAGGCACGGGTCTCAAGCGCAGGTACAGGCAAGGGACTCAAGCACAGGTAAGGGGACGGGCGCGGCTCACGTCTGGGGCAGGCGGTACAGGCCGCCCGGCAGCGGCTCCACCAGGCCGTCCGACACCAGACCGTCCAGCGCCCGCGCCCGCTGCACCGGCTCGTGCCACACCCGGTCCAGCACCGTCTGCGGCACCGGAGCGTGCGCCTCGCGCAGCACGGCGAGCAGCTTCCCGCGCACCTGACGGTCCGTACCGGCGTACGTCTGCCCCCGCCGCGGCGGACCGCTGTGCTCCGGCTTGCCCGCGAGCCGCCACGCGCACTGCCCGGCGATCGGACAGCGCTGGCACTGCTCGCCCTTGGCCGTGCACACCAGCGCGCCCAGTTCCATCGACGCGGCGGCCCAGCGCGCGGCCGTGCCCTCCTCGTCCGGCAGCAGCGCACGGGCCAGCTTCCGCTCGGCGGCGGTGGTCGCGTTCGGCGGGTACTGCACTCCGGCCACGGCCCGCGCGAACACCCGGCGCACATTGGTGTCCAGCACCGCGTGCCGCTGCCCGTAGGCGAAGGACGCCACGGCCGCCGCCGTGTACTCCCCGATCCCGGGCAGCGCGAGCAGCTGACCGTGATCCGTGGGTACGTCCCCTCCGTGCCGTTCCGTTATGGCGACGGCCGCGCCGTGCAGCCGCAGCGCGCGCCGCGGATAGCCGAGCCGGCCCCAGGCGCGCACCGCCTCGCCGGGCGCCTCGGCGGCCAGGTCGGCGGGGCGCGGCCAGCGGGCCAGCCACTGTTCGTAGACAGGCAGGACGCGGTTGACCGGCGTCTGCTGAAGCATGAACTCGCTGACCATCACCCCCCACGGCCCCGCCTCGGGGCGCCGCCAGGGCAGGTCACGCGCGTGCTCGTCGAACCAGTCGATGACGGGGGCGTGCAGGTCCCGTCCCCGTGAGCCGTGCTCTTCCAGAGGGGCCCCGGTCCGCGGTGAGGGGGCGCCGCCGCGCAGGGTGTTTTCGGCGGCCGTGTCGTCGAGGGTGCTGTGCGGGAACTTCGTGGGAGCAGTCATGGCGATTCCGATCCTGCCATGCCAAGCCCGCCACACCGGGGAACCGCCACCCCGGAGGAGGAGAGCACCTGACGATCGACAGCTGGGGAGGGACCGGGCCGACTTGTAGCGTGCTCAGGCAGGACAAGGGAGGAATCGATTCATCAGGAGGGGGTGCTCGGGATGGCGGCCCTGCGGAAACCCGGCTCGGCGGGGCGGCGCTGCCGGGACCTGCTGCTGTGGGCCGGGCTCGCGGCACCGGCGCTAGGCGCGGATCTGCTCGGGCTGAACGAGAACCGCCCCCTGTGGCAGCAGTGCGTCGGCGCCGTCGTGCTCGCCGCGGCGGTCACCGTGGCCCGGCGCACCCCGCTCGGGGCGTTCGCGCTGGCGGCCGTACTGGGCCTGGCCACCGCCCCCGCCCTGTTCAGCCTCTCCTACGCTCCCGCTCTCGCCGTCCTCGCCCTGCTGCTCGGTCTGCGGGCCGACCGGATGCGCCCGGCCGCCCTGTGCTTCGCTGCGGTCGGCTGCGTCGGCACCGTACGGATCGCCCTCCTCGGGGCCGACCCGGCGCCGGAATGGCTGGTCCTGATGTGCACCCTCCTCTTCTGCTGTGTCTTTCCCTGGCTCGTCGGCGGACACCGGCGCCAGGGCCGGGAGCTGGCCGAGGCCGGCTGGCTGCGCGCCGCCCGCCTGGAGGACGAGCAGCGCTACGCCGAGGAACGCGCCCGGACGCGGGAGCGGGCCCGTATCGCCCAGGACATGCATGACTCCCTGGGCCATGAACTCAGCCTGATCGCGCTGCGGGCGGGCGCTCTCCAGGTCGCCGCCGACCTGCCCGCCCACCATCGGGCCGCCGCGGCCGATCTGCGCGTGGCCGCCGCCGACGCCACCGACCGACTGCACCGCGTCATCGGCGTCCTGCGTGAGGACGACGACGAACCCGCGCCGCTCTCCCCGGCGGGCGAGAGCGTGGAGCAGCTCGTCGCCCGCGCGGCCGATTCCGGGCTCCCCGTGCGGTGGGAGCACACGGACCGGGCCGGGGCCGGGCGCCGACCCGCCCCGGAGCCGGGCGGAGTCACCGACCGGCTGCTGCACCGGGTGGTGAGGGAGGCGCTCACCAACGCGGCACGGCATGCGCCGGGCGCGACGGTCGTGGTGGCGGTGACGGGGGAGGCCGCTGAGGTGACCGAGAGGGCAAGGGCGGCCGGTGGTGTGCCGGGTACGACCGTCATTGTGTCCAACGGGCCGGCCACCCAGCGGAGTTCCCGATCCTCCGGGGGAGGTTCCGGTCTGCTCGGACTGCGCGCCGCCGTCACCGCCGTGGGCGGCTCCTTCACGGCCGGACCGTGCGATTCGGCGCCGTACGAGGGCGGGTTCCGGGTGCGGGCGTGGATGCCGGACCGGGCGCCGGACCGAGTGCCGGACCGGGCGCCGGACCGAGTGCCGGACCGAGTGCCGGGACGAGTGCCGGATCATCGGCCGGGGCAGCGGGTCGGTGGGATCCACCCCGCGGGTCACCCCGTGAACCACCCCGTGAACCACCCCGCGAGCCCGACCGCCGACTGGGCCCCCGCCCCGACCGCCGACCGGGCCCCGGCCCCGACCGCCGACCGGCTCTCCGTCTCCGAACCCGCCGTCCGTGCCCGTCGCAAGGCCGCGCACGCGCTCTGGGTCGCCGCCTGTGCCGGAGTCGTCCTGGTCGGCGGGGCCTTCGGCTGGTACGCGTACACCGAGACCCACTCGGTGCTCAGGCCCGACACCTACACCCAACTGCGCCTCGGCACGGCGGCGTCCGACATCGAACCGCTGCTGCCGGACCGTTCGGTGGCCGACCCGCCCGCCGACCGCGCGCCCGCCCCGCCGCCGGGCGCCGCCTGCCATTACTACCGCTCCAGCGGAGAACTCCTCGTCTCCGTCGACCACTTCAGGCTCTGCTACGACGACACGGACCGACTGATCGCCAAGGACGTGGTTCCGGGCGCCGGACGGCAGGAGAGGAAAGGGACCGCCGGATGATCCGGGTACTGCTGGCCGACGACGAGGCGATGGTCCGGGCGGGGGTGCGGGCCATCCTCGACAGCAGCGGCCGGACCGAGGTGGTCGCCGAGGCGGGGGACGGCCGCGCGGCGGTCGAACTGGCCCAGGCCCACCGCCCCGACGTGGCACTCCTCGACATCAGGATGCCGCGCATGGACGGGCTGGCCGCCGCCGAGGAGATCGTACGGACGCTGCCGGACACGGCGGTGGCGATGCTGACGACGTTCAGCGAACGCGACTATGTGGCCCGCGCGCTGGGCGGCGGCGCGACCGGGTTCCTGCTGAAGTCCGGGGATCCCTATGAGCTGATCGCCGGGGTGCGGGCGGTCGCGGACGGGGCGGCGTTCCTGTCGCCGAAGGTCGCCCGTGATGTCATCGACGACCTTGGCGGAGGCGGAGGCGGCAGCGCTGGTGCCGGTGGCGTTTCCGGTTCCGGTGGCGTTTCCGGTTTCGGTCCCGGCGGTGGTGGTGGGGGGCGGCTCGGGCGGCAGGCCGCCGCGCGGGCCCGGGTCGCGCAGTTGTCGCCGCGCGAGCGGGAGGTGCTGGGACTGGTCGGTCAGGGGTTCTCCAACCGTGAGATCGCCGAGCGGCTGCACCTGGTCGAGGGCACGGTCAAGGCGTACGTCAGCTCGGTGCTCGACCGGCTGGGGGTGCGCAACCGGGTGCAGGCGGCGATCGTGGCGTACGAGGCGGGGTTGGTCGGGATGTGAGCGACCCCGGCGGGAGGGGATCTCCCGGCTCCCTCTCCTTGCTGACTCATCGTCAATTGGCTTACGGGACAGGGGGATCGGTGACGGACGCCGATGTCCGGTCGCGCGGAGTGACGGTGCGGTGACCCGTTCGCGTCCGCGTCGGCTCCGCGGGCGTGCTCCGGGATGATGATCCGGAAAAGTTGCGCTTCAGGCGGCGGGTGGGGCGAGCGAGAGCATGGTTCTCTCGTAAGGTTTGGGCGTGGGATCTCTGCGCAATCCGATCGGGCCGCTTCCCTCCTCCATCTACTGGCGACGGAGGGTGATCTTGCTGTCCGTGTTCGCCGTGCTGGCGTTGCTGATCACCTGGATCGTGGTGGCGAGCGGCGGCGACGGTAAGGACGGCGCCGACGGGACCAACGGCAAGAACCCCGCCCCGTCCATCACTCCGGGGCCGTCCGGTTCGGGACCCGCGATCAGTCAAGCGCCCGGTGGGCGTGACGAGTCGGGCGACGAGGAGACCGGCGGCGGTTCGGGCGGCGGGTCCGGGGCCGGTGATGGAGACGGTGACGGCGACGGCGCGGAGGGCTCGGGGGGCTCAGGCGGTTCCGAGGGCGGGTCCGGGGCCGGAACCGGGGGTTCCGCCGGGGCCGGTTCGGGCGGTGGAGCCTCGGGCGGTGGCGGGGTGAGCAGCGGGGACGCGTTGCCCGCCGGTTCGTCGCTGCCCAACTGCGCGCCCGGGTCCGTGAGTCTGACCCTGCGCAGTGTCCGCAACTCCTACTCGCCGGACCAGAAGCCCTCGTTCCAGCTCATCGCGCGGAACTCCTCCGCCAACGACTGCAAGGTCGACCTCGGCCCCAAGGGCGCGGTGCTGACGATTACCCAGGCCGGGGAGGACGACACCTTCTGGTCCTCGGCGGACTGCCCCAAGGGCGCGGGGAACCTGCTGTACCGGGTGCCGGCCGAGAGCAGCATCACGTACACCGTGCAGTGGGACCGGGACCGCAGCGCCGCGCGCTGTGCGACACCGCCGCCGGGGTCGGCCGCGGCCGGGACCTATCTGCTGGAGGCCAAGGCCGCGGCGTTCGCCAAGGTGCAGGCGTCGTTCGTGCTCACGGCCGACTGAGCCCCGGCTTACCGACCGCCCCGGCTCACCGACCGCGACAGCTCACCGACCGCCCCAGCTCACCGGCGGTGACGGCTCACCGACCGCGACAGCTCACCGGCGGTGACCGGCCCGGGGCCGTCGAGCCGGTCGCCGTCAGGGAGCCGTCGCCCTACGGGGTCAGGCGCCCCGTAGGGTCAGACGTCAGGCGCCCCGCCGGGTGCAGACGTAATGCCCCCTGTCAGGGCAGACGTAGCGCCCCGCCACGCCCCGCCAGGTCGGACCGTCGTACCCTCGTGGCCCGCCAGATCAGACGTAGCGCTCCAGGATGGACGACTCCGCCAGTCGCGACAGTCCCTCCCGGACGCTGCGCGCCCGTGCCTCGCCGACGCCGTCGACCGTCTGGAGGTCGTCCACGCTGGCGGCGAGGAGCTTCTGGAGCCCGCCGAAGTGCTCCACCAGGCGGTCGATGATGGCGCCGGGCAGCCGGGGCACCTTGGCGAGCAGCCGGAAGCCGCGCGGGGAGACCGCCGAGTCGATGGTCTCGGGCGAGCCCCCGTACCCCAGCGCGCGGGCGACGGTGGGCAGTTCGAGCAGCTCGGCGTGGGTGAGCGCGTCGAGTTCGGCGAGCGCCTCGTCGACGGTGCGGGAGCGCTTGGCGGTGGGCTCGGGGACGTAGTCCCGGACGACCAGCTCGCGCTCGGGCTCGACACCCGCGATCAGCTCGTCGAGCTGGAGGGCCAGCAGTCGGCCGTCCGTGCCCAGTTCGACCACGTACTCCGCGATCTCGGTGGCGATCCGGCGGACCATCTCCAGCCGCTGCGCGACCGCGGACACGTCCCGGACCGTCACCAGGTCCTCGATCTCCAGCGCGGAGAGCGTGCCCGCCACCTCGTCCAGGCGGAGTTTGTAGCGCTCCAGGGTGGCGAGGGCCTGGTTGGCGCGGGACAGGATCGCCGCCGAGTCCTCCAGGACCCGGCGCTGGCCGTCGACGTAGAGGGCGATCAGCCGCATGGACTGGGAGACGGAGACCACCGGGAAGCCGACCTGCTTGGAGACCCGGTCCGCCGTGCGGTGCCGGGTGCCGGTCTCCTCCGTCGGGATGGTCGGGTCGGGCACGAGCTGGACGCCCGCGCGCAGGATCTTCGACAGGTCGGAGGAGATCACGATGCCGCCGTCCAGCTTGCACAGCTCACGCAGGCGCGTGGCCGTGAACTCGACATCGAGCACGAAACCGCCCGTGCACATCGTCTCCACGGTCTTGTCCGAACCCAGCACGATGAGGCCGCCGGTGTTGCCGCGGAGCACGCGCTCCAGGCCGTCACGCAGCGCCGTGCCCGGAGCCACGGCGCTCAGCGAGGCGCGCATCATGCCATCGGAACCGGCGCTCCCACCGGTCTTTCCGGGAGCCGATGCCCGGTCGTTGGCTGCCACTGCACTCCTCCGGTCGCAGGTTCTCTGGCGTCCCGTATCGCGCACTCTGTTCGTACGGACGGGCGAGACCAGGGCAAAGTCTACCGGCGCTCCTCCTCGTCCCGAGGGGCCTCTCGGCGACGGGAGCGTGGGAGGACCCCGAGCGCGGCCCCTATGTCCGCGACTTCCAGGACCTTCATGCCCGCCGGGACCCTGCCGGGATCGCTCGGTACGAGTGCGTGGGTGAAGCCCAGCCGGTGGGCCTCGGCGAGTCTGCGCTGCACCCCCGTGACCCGTCTGACCTCGCCCGCGAGGCCGACCTCGCCGATCGCGACCAGGTTCTTCGGCAGCGGGGTGTCGCTGGCGGCGCTGGCCAGCGCGAGGGCCACGGCGAGGTCCGCGGCGGGCTCGGAGAGCCGCACCCCGCCGACCGTCGCGGAGTAGATGTCCCGCTTGCCCAGCGCGCTGATCCGGCCGCGCTGCTCCAGCACCGCCAGCATCATCGACACCCGCGAGGTCTCCAGGCCGGACGTGGTCCGGCGCGGGGAGGGGATCTGCGAGTCGACCGTGAGCGCCTGCACCTCGGCGACCAGCGGGCGGCGGCCCTCCAGCGTGACGGTCAGACAGGTGCCCGGCACCGGTTCGGCGCGGCGGGTCAGGAACAGACCGCTCGGGTCGGCCAGGCCCGTGATGCCCTCGTCGTGCAGTTCGAAGCAGCCGACCTCGTCGGTGGTGCCGTAGCGGTTCTTGACGCCCCGCACGAGGCGCAGGCGCGCGTGGCGGTCGCCCTCGAAGGACAGGACGACGTCCACCAGGTGCTCCAGCAGACGCGGGCCCGCGATGGCGCCGTCCTTGGTGACATGGCCGACAAGGAGGGTGGACATGCCGCGTTCCTTGGAGGCGCGGATCAGGGCGCCCGCCACCTCGCGGACCTGGGCCATGCCGCCCGGCGCCCCGTCGATCTCCGGGGACGCGATCGTCTGCACCGAGTCCACGATCAGCAGGGAGGGCTTGACCGCGTCCAAGTGGCCGAGCACCGCCGCCAGGTCGGTCTCCGCGGCGAGGTAGAGGTGGTCGTCGATGGCCTTGATGCGGTCGGCGCGCAGCCGGACCTGGCTCGCGGACTCCTCGCCGGTGACATAGAGCGTGCGGTGCTCGTCACTGGCCGACTTGGCCGCGACATCGAGCAGCAGCGTCGACTTGCCGACGCCGGGCTCGCCCGCCAGCAGCACGACCGCGCCGGGCACGAGGCCGCCGCCGAGCACCCGGTCCAGCTCGGGCACGCCCGTGGGTCGGGCGGTGGCCTGGCGGCCGTCGACCTGGCCGATGGGGACCGCGGAGGTGGTGACGCGGCCCGGTGCCGTCGTACGGACCGCGGGGGCGCCGTACTCCTCGATGGTGCCCCATGCCTGGCACTCGGGGCAGCGGCCGAGCCACTTGGCCGTCTGCCAGCCGCATTCGGTGCAACGGTAGGACGGGCGGTCCTTCGCGGATTTGGTACGGGCAGCCATGCGGTGACCCTAACCGGTGGGTCTGACAGTGGGGTTTTCGTCTCACGTCCGGCGGTGTCGCCGCCCGTCACCCGTTGAAATCGGCCACACCGTCCAGAATCAGCCACGGAATCAATCGTTCCTGTCCCCCATTGAGGGATCGTTTCACCCGTACGGATTAAAACTGCTCAAGGTGGGAGAAGCGGTCGTCTTATGCCCCCTACGGTCCACGAGTGATGACCAGCAGCCAGCAGACCCCGACCCGCACCACCGGCGCACACCGGGCGCGCAGGGAGGCGCGTGACCGTGCTGCGGCGCGCACGCTGGCGCAGCGCCCGCCCGCGCGCTACGAGCCCTATCTGGACGGCCTGTTCACCTACTGCCTGTCCGTGCTCTGCGACCACGACACCGCCACCGCCGCCCTGGGTGATGCACTCGCCCTGGCCGAGCGCCGGGGCGCACGCGCCCCCGAGGCCACGGGCGACCGACGCGCCTGGCTGTACGCGCTGACCCGCTGGACCTGTCTGCGCACCCTGGCCGAGGCCAAGCAGAAACGTCAGGGCACCCACGCGGCGGGCCGCCACGCCCCCGCCCGGCCCGCTCCCGCGCGGCCCGCCTCCGGGCCGACGGCCTCCGAGCCGCCCGTCGCCGAGGACGTCCAGCGGCTGCGGCGGCGCGAACTGGCCCTGCTCGCCTGGCCCGAGGCCGCCGGGACCAGCCCGGAGCAGCGCGAGGCGCTCGAACTCGCCGTCCGCCACCACCTGGCCGCCCACGAGGTCGCCGCCGTGCTCGGCCTGGACCTCGCGGGCGCGCGCGACCTGCTCGCCTCCGCCGCCTGCGAGGTGGAACGCACCCGCGCCGCGCTCGCCGTGGTCGAGGCGGGCGGCTGCCCCGGTGTCGCCCGGCTCACCGGGGACCACCAGCTGGTGCTCAGCAGCACCCTGCGCCGCGAGCTGATCCGCCATGTGGACGACTGCCCGCGCTGCCGTCGCACCGCCCAGCGCGCGGTGCCCGGCCGCTGGCCCGGCGCCACCGTCACCCCCGCCGAACTGCCGGTCCTGGAGGCGCCGCGCGCGGCCCTGCACATGGCGCTCGCCCACCACGTACGCGCGCGGGGCGCCGCCGTACCGCGCTACGACCGGCGTGGCTTCCCCATGGATCCCAAGGACCGCGCGGCCCGCAGGGACCGGCTGCGCGCGCGTGCCGTCACCACCACCGTCGTCGCCACGGTCGTCGCCGCACCGGTGATCGCCCTGTGGTCGGCCTACCGGGGCGCCCCCTCGGTCGACGGCGAGGGCGGCCCCGGCGCGACCGCCACCCGCGAGGACGGCGAGGGCGGCCTGGGCGGCAAGGACGCGGGCTACCAGAACGCGGGCAACGCCGACGACCGGCCCGGCCCCGGACCGGGCGAGCGCACCGATGTGTCCGTCGAGGTCGTCAGTGTCGCCGGCGCGGGCGGCCGGAGCGCCGGACAGCTGGACGTGACGGCCGCCATCAGCGGCGACACCACGCTCGTCACCCTCACCGCGACCGGCGAGACCCCGGTGCGCTGGTCCGCGTCCACCGGCGCCCCCTGGCTCTACCTCAGCCGCTCCTCGGGAACGCTGCGGCCCGGCGAGTCGTTGACGGTCAAGGTGTACGTCGACCCGCTGCGGGAGCCCTCCGGGCACTGGACCGCGCGGGTGGCGATCGCTCCCGCCGGCGCGGTCGTCACCATCGCGGGCTACGGCACCGCGCCCGGCCCCGACCGGCCACGCCCCACCCGGCCCGCCGGGCCGCCCCCGACCGACCCGGGCCCCTCCGACCCCGAGCCGACCCCGACGACCCCCGCCCCGACCGAGCCGCCCAGCAGCCCGCCGCCCTCCCCGACCGACCCGGAGCCCACCCCGACCGAGCCGTCCCCGACGGACCCGGGATCCACCCCGCCACCGGGTGGCAGCGGGGGACCGGGGACTCCGTAGGGCGGGCCCTGGTGTTGTGCCGGGGGCCGGGGGTGTCGTAGGGCGGGCCCTGGTGCTGTGCCGGGGGCCGGGGGTGTCGTAGGGCGGGCCCTGGTGCTGTGCCGGGGGTACCGGGACGCCTCGTAGCCGGGGACGCCTCGTAGCCAGGGGCTCCTGGTAGCGGGGGACTCCTGGTAGCCGGGGGCTCCTGGTAGCGGGGGACTCCTCGTAGCCGGGGACTTCTGGTAGCCGGGGACTCCTCGTAGGGGGTCTGTCAGCGCGCGGGGTCCGCCGGATGCGGGGCCAGCAGCGGCAGCCGTGAGGCCAGCCGCTCCTCGCACAGCTCGACCAGCCGGTCGTACCCCGCCTTGCCCATCAGCTCGGTCAGCTCGGCACGGTAGGAGACGTAGACCGGATCACCCGCGCCGTGCGCCGACGTGGCCGAGGTGCACCACCAGTGCAGATCATGGCCGCCCGGACCCCAGCCCCGGCGGTCGTACTCACCGATCGACACCTGGAGCACCCGTGTGTCGTCGGGCCGGTCGATCCAGTCGAAGGTGCGCCGGATCGGCAGCTGCCAGCACACGTCCGGCTTGGTCTCCAGCGGCTCGCGGCCCTCCCGCACTGCCAGGATGTGCAGCGAGCAGCCCGCGCCCCCGGCGAAACCGGGCCGGTTCTGGAAGATGCACGAGCCCTGGAAGGGGCGGGTCTGCCGGTCGCCGTCCTCGTCCTCGGAGACCCAGCCGTGCCGGGCGCCCTCGTCGTGGTGCTGCCAGATCTCCGGCGTGAGCCGGGCCACGTACCCGGCGACCCGCTTCTCGTCGTCCTCGTCGGAGAAGTGCGCGCCCAGCGTGCAGCAGCCGTCGTCCGCGCGGCCCTCCTGGATGCCCTGGCAGCCGCTGCCGAAGACACAGTTCCAGCGGGAGGTCAGCCAGGTCAGATCGCAGCGGAAGACCTGCTCGTCGTCGGCGGGGTCCGGGAACTCGACCCACGCGCGCGCGAAGTCCAGCCCCTTCTCGTCGTCCGCCGGGGCCGGGGCGCCGCCCTTGGGTGCCCTCGGTGCTGTCGCCGGCGAAGAACCCGTGACGGCGCTGTCCTTCTTGCCGACCTTGCGGACCTTGTCGACCCTATCGGTCTTGTCCATCTTGTCGGCCTTGCCGTTCTTGAGGCTCTTGCCGTTCTTGATGTTCTTCGCCTTGTTCGTCTTTGGCACGGGTCCAGGGTAAGACGCGGAGGCCCCTTCGCGGCACCGTCTGCGCGCTGTCCGGATCCGGACCGTCCCCGCCTCGGGGGCGGAGCACGGCGCGGCGGGCAGTAGCGTGCCGTGTATGAGACTCGGTGTCCTCGACGTGGGAAGCAATACGGTGCATCTGCTGGTGGTGGACGCGCACCCCGGCGCACGCCCTCTCCCCGCACATTCGCACAAGGCTGATCTCCGCCTCGCTCAACTTCTCGCCGAGGACGGATCCATCGGCCCCGACGGCGTCGACCAGCTGATCGGCATCGTCCACGCGGCCCTCCAGGCCGCGGAGGACAAGGGGGTCGAGGAGATCCTGCCGTTCGCCACCTCCGCCGTGCGCGAGGCCACCAACGCCGATGCGGTCCTCGCGCGCGTACGGGAGGAGACGGGGGTCGAGCTGAGTGTCCTGTCGGGCGAGGAGGAGGCCCGGCTGACGTTTCTCGCCGTACGCCGCTGGTTCGGCTGGTCGGCCGGGAAGCTGCTGGTCCTGGACATCGGCGGGGGCTCCCTGGAGATCGCCTTCGGTATCGACGAGGAACCCGACGCCGCGGTCTCCCTGCCGCTCGGCGCGGGGCGGCTCACCGCCGCGTGGCTGCCGGGCGACCCGCCCGAGCCGGAGGCGATAAGGGCTCTGCGGCGGCATGTGCGGGCCCAGATCGCCCGTACGGTGGGGGAGTTCAGCCGGTTCGGCGCCCCCGACCATGTGGTCGCCACGTCCAAGACGTTCAAGCAGCTCGCCCGGATCGGCGGCGCCGCCCGCACCGGGGAGGGGCTGTACGTCCAGCGCGACCTCAAGCGCCAGTCCCTGGAGGCGTGGGTCCCCCGCCTCGCCGGTATGACCACCGCCGAGCGCGCCGAACTCCCCGGCGTCTCCGAGGGCCGCGCCGCCCAGCTCCTCGCGGGCGCGCTGGTCGCCGAGGGGGCGATGGACCTCTTCGGCGTGGAAACGGTGGAGGTCTGCCCGTGGGCCCTGCGTGAGGGCATCATCCTGCGTGAACTGGACCACATGGGAACGACGGTGGGCACGGACTGAAGCCCCGGGGCACGGCGGGCAGGCTGCGGGTTGTGGTCGCTTGTCGCGCAGTTCCCCGCGCCCCTCCCGGGCGGGCGTGGTGGGCAGGCTGCGGGTCGTGGTCGCTTGTCGCGCAGTTCCCCGCGCCCCTTGGTGGCGGGCGTGGGGAGGCGTGGTGGGCAGGCTGCGGGTCGTGGTCGCTCTTCGCGCAGTTCCCCGCGCCCCTTCTCGGCGAGGCGCGGACGCCCGCCGACACGTCCACCCGCCCGATCCGGCCGACGGCCATGGCGTCGCCGTTAGGGGCGCGGGGAACTGCGCGACCAGCCCTCCACGACCCGCACCCGCCCCCGCACCCTCCGCGTACGCCCGCCCGATCCGGCCGACGGCCATGGCGTCGCCGTTAGGGGCGCGGGGAACTGCGCGACCAGCCCTCCACGACGCGCACTCGCCCCCGCACCCCCCGCGTACGCCCGCCCGATCCGGCCGACGGCCATGGCGTCGCCGTTAGGGGCGCGGGGAACTGCGCGACCAGCCCTCCACGA
>NZ_JBIVUE010000021.1:106076-121338 GCF_044757045.1 Streptomyces sp. NPDC091377
GACGCGCACTCGCCCCCGCACCCCCCGCGTACGCCCGCCCGATCCGGCCGACGGCCATGGCGTCGCCGTCAGGGGCGCGGGGAACTGCGCGACAAGCGACCACGACCCGCACCCGCCCCACCCCACTCGCCCCCACAACACCAAGGCGCGTCCACGCCCCGCCACACCGAACCCCCTCCCCGCAACCCACGTACCCTTTCCTTCGTGGCCCCCCCAGTCGTACGAGTTCCGGACGCGAAGGTCGCCCTGTCGACGGCCTCCGTCTACCCGGAGTCGACGGCGACGGCCTTCGAGATCGCCGCGCGCCTCGGCTACGACGGCGTGGAGGTCATGGTCTGGAACGACCCCGTCAGCCAGGACGTCGACAGCCTGCGCCGCCTCAGCGACCACCACCGCATCCCCGTCCTCGCCGTCCACGCCCCCTGCCTGCTGATCACCCAGCGCGTGTGGTCCACCGACCCCTGGACCAAACTCCAGCGCGCCCGTGCCGCCGCGGAACGGCTCGGCGCGAGCACGGTCGTGGTCCACCCCCCGTTCCGCTGGCAGCGCCAGTACGCGCGCGACTTCGTCACCGGCATCTGGCGGATGGCGGACGAGACGGACGTACGGTTCGCCGTCGAGAACATGTACCCCTGGCGCTACCGCGACCGCGAAATGCTGGCGTACGCCCCCGAGTGGGACGTCACCAAGGACGACTACCGCCACTACACGATCGACCTCAGCCACACGGCGACCGCCCGCACCGACGCCCTCCAGATGATCGACCGTATGGACGACCGCCTCGGCCACGTCCACCTCGCCGACGGCCGGGGCTCCGCCAAGGACGAGCACCTGGTCCCGGGCCGCGGCACCCAGCCCTGCGCCGAACTGCTGGAGCGCCTCGCCCGCACCGGATTCGACGGCCATGTCGTGATCGAGGTGAACACCCGCCGGGCCATGTCCAGCGCCGAACGCGAGGCCGACCTGGCGGAGGCCCTCGCCTTCACCCGCCTCCACCTGGCATCCACGGCCCGCCTGCCGGGCACCGGACGGCGATCATGAAAACGCCGCCCCCAAGACCGGCCAGCCCCGCCAGCCCCACCAACCCCACCAGCCCCACAGCCACAACAACCCCGGCGGCCCCCTGATGCCAGAGCAGCACCCGCACCCCCCCTCCACCCCCCGCCGCCGAGGCCGCCCCGCCCGCGCCGCCGGCACCGACGCTCCCGCCACCCGCGACCGCATCCTGCACGCCGCCCGGGAGGAGTTCGCCGAACGGGGCTACGAGAAGACCTCCGTACGCGGGATCGCGAAGGCGGCCGGAGTGGACTCCGCGCTCGTGCACCACTACTTCGGCACAAAGGAACAGATGTTCGAAGCGGCCGTGGAGATCGCCGCCGCGCCCGCCCTCTCCGCCCCGGACGTCGTCCTGGCCGGCCCCCTGGACAGCGCCGGCGAGCGGCTGACCCGCTTCTTCTTCGGCGTCTGGGAGAACCCGGCCACCCGCGCCCCCCTGCTGGCCGTCGTCCGCTCGGCCCTGACGAACGAGGCCGCCGCCACGGTCTTCCGCCGCCTCATCGTCAGCCAGCTGCTGCGCCGGATCGCCGCCGAGATCGAACTCCCGGACGCCCAGCTACGCACCGAACTCGCGGCGGCACAGCTCGTGGGCGCCGCGGTGATCCGCTACGTGGTCAAGGTGGAGCCGCTGGCCTCGGCCGATCTGGAACGGATCATCGAACGCGTGGCCCCCGCGGTCCAGGCCCACCTCACCGGCCCCTGAGCCCCCGGCCCCCCGGGCCACCCGCACCTGCACCCCCGAGCCCCCGCACCCCGGCATCCCCGAGTCCCCGCACCCCCGAGCCCCCCGGCCCCCCGCACCCCCGAGCCACCCCCGAGCCAAACCACCCCCCAGCCCCCTCCCTCCTCCCCCCCCGCCCCCCCCGAGCGCGGAATTCCAATCCCGTATCCCGGACACAGGGTCCATCCTTTGGCCCAGCGGCGTACGCTCATATCAGTCAGAAAACCGTCGGTACCGACACCGACCGGCGACCCGTCCGAAGGAGCGAGCGACGATGCCCGAGCTGAGGTCCCGCACAGTCACCCACGGCCGCAACATGGCGGGCGCCCGCGCCCTTATGCGCGCCTCCGGTGTACCCGGTGCGGACATCGGCCGGAAGCCGATCATCGCCGTCGCCAACAGCTTCACGGAGTTCGTGCCCGGCCACACCCACCTCGCGCCGGTCGGCCGGATCGTCAGCGAGGCGATCGTCGCGGCCGGCGGCATCCCCCGCGAGTTCAACACGATCGCCGTGGACGACGGCATCGCGATGGGCCACGGCGGCATGCTCTACTCCCTGCCCTCCCGCGACCTGATCGCGGACAGCGTGGAGTACATGGTCGAGGCCCACTGCGCCGACGCCCTGGTCTGCATCTCCAACTGCGACAAGATCACCCCGGGCATGCTCAACGCGGCTCTGCGCCTGAACATCCCCACGGTCTTCGTCTCCGGCGGCCCCATGGAGGCCGGCCGCGCCACCCTGGTCGACGGCACGGTCCGCACGCTCGACCTCATCGACGCGATGGTCGACGCCGCCAACGAGAACATCTCCGACGCCGACGTCCTCCGTATCGAGGAGAACGCCTGTCCGACCTGCGGCTCCTGTTCCGGCATGTTCACCGCCAACTCGATGAACTGCCTAACCGAGGCCATCGGTCTCTCCCTCCCCGGCAACGGCTCGGTCCTCGCCACCCACACCGCCCGCAAGCAGCTCTACGTCGACGCCGCGCACACGGTGATGGACCTGACCCGCCGCTACTACGAGCAGGACGACGCCACGGTCCTGCCGCGCAACATCGCCACCTTCGCCGCCTTCGAGAACGCCATGGCCCTGGACATCGCGATGGGCGGCTCCACCAACACGATCCTGCATCTGCTGGCCGCCGCCCAGGAGGCCGAGGTGCCCTTCGGACTGGCGGAGATCGACGCCGTGTCGCGCCGTGTCCCCTGCCTGGCCAAGGTCGCGCCGAACGTCGCCAAGGACCGTACGTACTACATGGAGGACGTGCACCGCGCGGGCGGCATCCCGGCCCTGCTCGGCGAACTGCACCGCGCGGGCCTGCTCAACGAGGACGTCCACTCCATCCACAGCCCGTCCCTCGCCGACTGGCTCAAGACCTGGGACGTGCGGGCCGGCTCCCCGTCGCCCGAGGCCGTCGAACTGTGGCACGCGGCCCCCGGCTGCGTCCGCTCCGCCGAGGCGTTCTCCCAGTCCGAGCGCTGGGACACCCTCGACCAGGACGCGGAGGGCGGCTGCATCCGCTCGGCCGAGCACGCCTACTCCAAGGACGGCGGCCTCGCGGTCCTCAAGGGGAACCTCGCCGTCGACGGCTGTGTGGTGAAGACGGCCGGCGTCGACTCCTCCATCTGGACCTTCGAGGGCCCGGCGGTCGTCTGCGAATCGCAGGAAGAGGCCGTCGAGAAGATCCTCAGCAAGCAGATCAAGGAAGGCGACGTCGTCGTCATCCGCTACGAGGGCCCCAAGGGCGGCCCCGGTATGCAGGAGATGCTGTACCCGACCTCGTACCTGAAGGGCCGGGGCCTCGGCAAGAGCTGTGCGCTGATCACCGACGGCCGCTTCTCCGGCGGCACGTCCGGGCTCTCCATCGGGCATGCCTCCCCGGAGGCCGCGTCCGGCGGCACCATCGCCCTGGTCGAGAACGGCGACCGCATCCGCATCGACATCCCGAAACGCTCGATCCACCTCTTGGTCGACGAGGCCGAACTGATCCGCCGCGAGCAGGCCCTGAACGGCGTGTACGCCCCGAGGAACCGCGAGCGCAAGGTCTCCGCCGCGCTGCGCGCCTACGCCGCGATGGCGACCAGCGCGGACAAGGGCGCGATCCGCGACGTCAGCAAGCTGGGCTGATCACCAGGACCGCGTGAACTCACCAGGCGCTCACCAGCTACCGGGCTTCGCCCCGTCCACCCCGAACAGCACCCCGTCCGGCGTCGCCCCGAACACCTTCCCGTCCGCCGCGACCGGCACCGGCAGCCCCGACACCACCGAGTCCCGGGCCGCCCCGGGCCGCGCCTCCGTCTGCCCCAGCGGCTCACCCCGCGCCGCCCCGACGGCGATCAGCCGCCCGTCCCCGGCACTGAAGTACAGCCGCCCGTCCGCCACCACCGGCGCCGACGGGAAACTCACCGACGTCTCCAGCCGCCACACCTGCTCGGCCCGACGGGTGTCGACCGCGACCAGCGCCCCCTGCGCACCGAGCAGATACACGGTCTCGTCCGCTACGACGGTCTGCGCGCCGGCGACCGGATGGCGCAGCGCGATCCGCTTCTTCGTCCGCCCCTCCACGTCGTAGCGCACCACGGCGTCGGTGTCGGCGAACGACGCCGAGGTCGAGGTGAACCAGAGCACCCCGTCCCGCGCCCCGACCAGCGTCAGCGCCCCGCCGAGCCGCCGCTCCCAGCGCGTCGCGCCGCTCTCCGGGTCCACGGCGACGACCCGCGTGCCCCGGGTGCCGTCCAGCCCGACCGCGTAGGCGGTCCCGTCCCCGTACGACCGGAACGTAGGCTGCGCGAGCCCCTCGACCCGGTGCCGCCACTTGCGCTCCCCGGTGGCCGCGTCCAGCGCGGTGACGGTCGAGTCGGCGGCGGTCAGCAGCACGACCCCGCCCGCGTGCGCGAACCGTCCGCCGTAGCCGGTCAGGTCATGGCTCCAGCGGGTGCGGCCGGTCCCGGGATCCAGCGCGGTGAGCCGCCGTCCGTCGTCGGCCAGCACATGCAGCAGCCCACCCGCGAGCACGGGCGGTTCCACGGTCCCGTCCCCGCCCTTCGGCCCGCCCTCCGCCGCGCCCGCCCGCGCCCAGCGCACCGTCCCGTCCTCGGGATCGACGGCGGCGGCCAGCAGACCGGGCCGCGAGCAGTACAGCGCGGCCGACGAGTACACACACCGCGCCACCCCACTGGCCCGGACACCCTCGGCGCTCACCTCGGCCTCCCAGGCCCGGAACCGTTCGCCCACCGGCCGTTCGCCCACCGGCCGTTCGCCCACGGGCCGCTCCCGCCCGGCGGGCGTGGCGTCCGGCTCCTCACCCCCGAGGGCCATCACCCCACCCCCGAGCGCCAGTACGACGATCCCCGCGCCGATCCCCATCCACAACCGCCGCCGCCGCGAGGGCCGCCGTACCCCGTCGGAGGCGGGGCCGGAGACGACGGCGGGCACCCGACGCCGATGGGTGGGAGCCTCGGAAGCACCACCGACGGAACCCACCACAGAACTGACGGCGGAGCCGATGGCGGAACCGACGGGGGAGCCGACGGGGGAGTCGGCCACACTGCCGTCCGTGGCCGGCCCCCGCTGATCAGGGATGAACGCCTGTGTGTCGTACGACGCCGAGACGGTCCGCAACTCGGCCATCAGCTCGTCGGGCGTGGGCCGTTCATCCGGTTCCTTGGCGAGACAGCGGGCGACGAGGGGCGCGAGATCGTCCGGAACCCCTGTCAAGTCCGGCTCTTCATGGACGACCTGATACGCCACCAGATACGGACTGTCCGAATCGAACGGTCCGCTTCCGGTCGCCGCGTGCACGATGACCGACCCCAGCGCGAACACATCGGCGGCCGGCCCCACCGTCCTGGGCCTGCGGAACTGCTCGGGCGCCATGAACGGCGGCGTACCGATCAGCTTGCCGGTCTCGGTGCGCAGTTCGCTGTCGGAAGGCCGGGAGATCCCGAAGTCGATGACTTTCGGCCCGTCCTCGGCGAGCAGCACATTGCTGGGTTTGAGATCGCGGTGGACCACTCCGGCCCGGTGGATGTCCCGCAGCGCCTCGGCGAGCCCCGCCATCAACTGCCGCAGCCGCGGCACCGGCAGGGCTCCGTTCCGCTTCACATGCTCGGCGAGGGTGGGACCGGGGATGAACAGGGTGGCCATCCAGGGCCGCCCGGCCTCCGGATCGGCGTCCACAACAGGCGCGGTGAACGCTCCGCTGACCTTCCGTGCCGCCCCGATCTCCTGCCGGAACCGCCCCCTGAACTCGGGGTCCTGGGCGAACTCCGCATGCACGACCTTCACGGCGAGCTTCAACCCGGAGGCGGACCGGGCCAGATGCACGACCCCCATCCCCCCGGAGCCCAACTCGGCCTCCAGCACATACTCCCCGGCGTACTGCGGAGATTCCGCTTCCCCATCCGTACCGGTGCTGCGCCATGGCGGCATCGCTCACCCCCGGATGCTCCTCCGCACGCACGACGGGGTGAGCCTAGTCGATGCTCCGTACGAAACCCGGGGCGCCTTGCTAGCCTCGGTGCGCCGCATAATTTTGGCGTGAACCATTCACAACTGTGCAAGAACGTCCACATGGGGGGAGGCCGACATGGCCACGGAGGACATCGAGGCATCAGGCACGGCAGCCGCGCACGAGACGGCGCCCGAGCCCACTGAGCCGCAGGGCCGCGAGACGGAAGGCCGGGAGACGCAGGGCCACGAGACCGAGGGCCGCGAGACCGAAGGCCGGGCGGACACGGGGGCGGCGGCACGGGTCCGCGCCTACCCCGTAGCCCCGGGCGTCCAGCTCAACGTCCGCAGCGGCCCCGGCACGCAGTACCGCATCGTCCGCACCCTGCCCCTGGGCACCACCGTCCCGATCTACTGCCAGCGCCCCGGCGAGTCCGTCTCGGGCCCCTACGGCACGTCGAACATCTGGGACTGCATCGCGAACGCGCAGTACGTGTCCGACGCCTACGTGAAGACGGGCAGCGACGGCTACGTGGCCCCGCGCTGCTCCTGACCACCCGCCCCCGTCCCTGCCCCACCCCGGGCAGGGACGCCAGGCACACCGGCCCGGATCCGATACGCCACCCTCCCGCCACCCTTCCTGCCGTCCTCTTGCCACCCCTCCCGCAGCCCTTCCTGCCGCCTCGGTAGAGACCCCACACCCCCCGGGAGCGATAATCGACGGGTGAGCCAGAACCAGAAGGGCACCCCGGACCAGCCGACGCCCCCCGGCGACGACGGCACCCGGGCGACCCCCGCGGGTCCCCAGCCCGAGCCGATCCGCTTCTACGGCACCACCTGGGTCGACCACACCGACGGCTACACCCTGCGCCGCGCCGGTACCGCCGTCGGCTCCCTCGCGCTGGCCGTCGCCGCCTGTCTGGTCCTGCGCTTCGCCTACGAGGGCATCCAGCTCGCCGACTCCGGCAGCTTCGTCAGCCTCCTGATGATCGTGATGTTCGCCGTGTGCAGCGCGCTGGCGTTCCGCCACACCTGGGACACCTTCACCAAGCGCGCCGACCCCGACCGTCAGTCCTCCCTCCGCGGCTTCCTGGCCGTCGGCTTCGTGGGCGCCCTCCTCGCCTATTTCTTCCGCACCCTCATCGAGGCGCCCGGTGAGAAACTCCGCCGCGCCGAGTACGAGGAGGCCCGCCGCCGCCACGAGAAGCGCTCGACCCGCCGCACCGGCAACCCCTCGAAGAAACGCCGCCGCTCCTAGAACGTGCGACCGCGTCCGCCACCACTTCGGCCGCGACGCCGCCGCCGAACTGCGCCGGATCACCGGCCGCGCCACCGACAACACCGCGGGCCCGGACTGCGCGCACCGCGAGCGCGCCCACCTGCCGAGCCGCTTCCCGGACGGCCAGGTCGAAAAGACCTACGACGTGGAGCTGCTGCTCACCACCAGCGCCTGAGCCCGAGCGGCGGCCCAGCCTTCCAGGGCCGCCGCGCTGGCGTGGTCCATGTGCGCCAGACCGCCCAGCTCCAGCCGCACCGCCCGGTCCGCGGGCAGCGCGTCCAACTCGTCCAGCAGCTTCGGCAGCCGTACGAACGTCGCGTTCCCCCGCACCCGTACGACGATCCCCGCCTCCCCCCGGTCCTCCGTCTCCATCTGCACCTGACTGATGTCCCAGGCGGACTTGGCCACCGCGAGGGCCAGCCCCGCCACCACCCCCTCGAACAGGCTCCCGGCGAGCACGATCCCCGCCGTGACCCCGAGCACCACGACCTCCCCCCGATGACCTCGCCACAGCCCCACCACCTCGTCCACCGGCACCAGCCGCCACCCGGCGTGCACCAGCAGCCCCGCCAGTGCCGCCACCGGGATCAGCCCCAGCACCCCCGGCACCCCGGCGACGACCACCAGCAGCCACACCCCGTGCAGCACCCGCGCCGCCTTCGTACGGGCCCCCGCCGCCACATTGGCGGCGCTGCGCACGATCACCGCCGTCATCGGCAACGCCCCGAGCAGCCCGCACACCACATTGCCGGTGCCCTGCGCCATCAGTTCCCGGTCGTAGTCCGTACGCGGACCGTCGTGCAGCCGGTCCACCGCCGCCGCCCCGAACAGCGACTCGGCCGACGCGATCAGCGCCAGCGCCACGACCGTCCCGATCACCCCCACTTCCATCAGCCGCCCGACATCCGTCACCGACGGCACCCGCACCACGTCCAGCAGCCCCTGCACCTCGACCCGCCGCACCTTCAGGCCGAGCAGCCAGGTGGCCGCCGTCGCCACCAGCACCGCCACCAACGGCGCGGGAACCAGCCGGGCCCCACCGCCCCACCGCGCCCACAGCAGCGATACGACAATGGTGGCACCCCCCACTGACAACGCCGCCGGATCCGCCCGCCACGGCAGCTCCACCAGCCCCGCGATCGCCGCGAGCCCCCCGGACGGCACCTCCACATCGCCCAGCGCGTACACCTGCCCGGTCACCAGCAGCAGCCCGATCCCGGCGAGCATCCCCTGCACCACCGCCGTCGACACCGCCCGGAACCAGCGCCCCAGCCCCAGCGCCCCCAGCCCCAGCTGAAGCAGGCCCGCCGCCCCCACCAGCACCCCCAGCGCCCCCAGCCCGTACGTCCGCACCGCCTCGTACACCAGCACCGTCAGCCCCGCCGCCGGCCCGCTGACCTGGAGGCTGCTGCCGGGCAGCGCCCCGGCGACCAGCCCACCGACGATCCCGGTGACCAACCCCAGCTCGGGCGGGACCCCGGACGCCAACGCCACCCCCACGCACAGCGGCAACGCGACGAGGAAGACGACGAGCGAGGCGAACAGATCAGGCCGGGAGACGGCACATCGCATGGGCTACAGCACCTTCCGTTGTGCGCCGGAGCGCCAGGTAGCTGTCGGGACGCCCAGCCGTAAGGGGGCGCGGCCGGACGGCCGTGCGCGGTCTTTCTCCCCACCGCGCACTGAACGTCATTGTCCGGAGCCCCACTTCACCCCGGGAGCCGATCTGCGCGGGCTCACCCTCACAAACGGAAGCACCCAGACCGGAGGGATGCGCTCCGTTCACACCCGCACGCGCCTGCGCCCCCCCACCGCGCTTGACGGCACCCCACCCCGAGAGGATTATTCATCGCATGATGAATAAAACTCCGAGCGGCCCACCACCCCCACGCCCACCCGCCGTACGCGCCGAACGACTCACCGTCGAACGCGGCCCCCGCACCGTGCTGCACGGCCTCGACCTCACCGTGCCCCGCGGCCAGATCACCGGCCTCCTCGGCCCCTCCGGCTGCGGAAAGTCCACCCTCATACGCACGATCGTCGGCACCCAGGCCAAGGTCACCGGCACCCTCGACGTCCTGGGCCGCCCGGCCGGCCACCCCACCAACCGCACCCGCATCGGCTACGTCACCCAGGCCCCCTCCGTCTACGACGACCTGACCGTCCGCCAGAACCTCGCCTACTTCGCCGCCGTCCTCACCCCCGGCCGCGCCGCCACCGCCCACCGCCGCTCCGACGTCACCCGCGCCATCGAGGACGTCGCCCTCACCAGCCACGCCGACACCCTCGCCGGTGCCCTCTCCGGCGGCCAGCGCAGCCGGGTCTCCCTCGCCGTCGCCCTGCTCGGCACCCCCGAACTCCTCGTCCTCGACGAACCCACCGTCGGTCTCGACCCCGTCCTCCGCCGCGACCTGTGGGACCTCTTCCACTCACTCTCCGCCACCCGCGGCACCACCCTCCTCATCTCCTCCCACGTCATGGACGAGGCCGAGCGCTGCCACCGCCTCCTCCTCATGCGCGAGGGCGAGATCCTCGCCGACGACACCCCGGCCGCCCTGCGCACCCGCACCGCCACCGACACCGTCGAGGAAGCCTTCCTGCACCTGGTCGACCGGGCCACGGCAGCCGGCCGCACGAAGGAGAGCACCCGATGACCCCCACCGGCACGCCCCCGGCAGCCCCCGCCGGCGCCCTCAACGCCTCCCGCACCCTCGCCACCGCGGCCCGGGTCCTGCGCCAGCTCCGCCACGACCCCCGCACCATCGCGCTGATGCTCCTCGTCCCCTGCGTGATGCTCTTCCTGCTGCGCTATGTCTTCGACGGCAACGCCCGCACGTTCGACAGCATCGGCGCCTCACTCCTCGGCATCTTCCCCCTGATCACGATGTTCCTGGTCACCTCCATCGCCACCCTGCGCGAACGCACCTCGGGCACCCTCGAACGCCTCCTCGCCATGCCCCTCGGCAAAGGCGACCTCATCGCCGGCTACGCCCTCGCCTTCGGCGCCCTCGCGATCGTCCAGTCCGCCCTCGCCACCGCCCTCGCCGTCTGGGGCCTCGGCCTCGACGTCACCGGCTCACCCTGGCTGCTCCTCCTGGTGGCCCTGCTCGACGCGCTCCTCGGTACGGCCCTCGGCCTCTTCGTCTCGGCCTTCGCGGCCTCCGAGTTCCAGGCGGTCCAGTTCATGCCGGCGGTGATCTTCCCCCAACTCCTCCTCTGCGGCCTGTTCACCCCCCGCGACCAGATGCACCCCGCCCTCGAAGCGATCTCCGACGCCCTCCCCATGTCCTACGCCGTCGACGGCATGAACGAGGTCCTCAAGCACCCCGACCTCACCGCCGCCTTCGCCCGCGACGCCCTGATCGTCGCCGGATGCGCCCTCCTGGTCCTCTTCCTGGGCGCGGCGACCCTCCGCCGCCGCACCACCTGACGCCCACCCCGGCCCCGACCACGACGTCCGCCCACCGGACATCCCACCCACCCCACCCCTACGAGTGCGAGGATGAAACCGGACGCCAAACCCCCGGAGGGCACCCGCACCATGACCCAGAAAGTCGCCGTCCTAGGCACCGGAAAAATCGGCGAAGCCCTGCTCAGCGGAATGATCCGCGGAGGCTGGTCACCCGCCGACCTGCTGGTCACCACCCGCCGCCCCGAGCGCGCCGAGGAACTCCGCGCCCGCCACGGAGTCACCCCCGTCACCAACGCCGAGGCCGCCAAGACCGCGGACACCCTGATTCTCACGGTCAAGCCGCAGGACATGGGCACCCTTCTGGACGAACTCGCCCCCCACATCCCCACCGACCGCCTGATCATCAGCGGCGCCGCCGGTATCCCCACCTCCTTCTTCGAGGAACGCCTGGCCGCCGGTACCCCCGTCGTCCGCGTCATGACGAACACCCCCGCCCTCGTGGACGAGGCCATGTCCGTCATCTCCCCCGGCAGCCACGCCACCGCCGACCACCTCGCCACCGCCGAGGAGATCTTCGGCGCCGTCGGCAAGACCCTGCGCGTCCCCGAGTCCCAGCAGGACGCCTGCACCGCCCTCTCCGGCTCCGGCCCGGCCTACTTCTTCTACCTGGTTGAAGCCATGACCGACGCCGGCATCCTGCTGGGCCTGCCCCGCGACAAGGCCCACGACCTCATCGTCCAGTCCGCCATCGGCGCCGCCACCATGCTCCGCGACAGCGGCGAACACCCGGTCAAGCTCCGCGAGAACGTCACCTCACCGGCCGGCACCACCATCAACGCCATCCGCGAACTGGAGAGCCACGGCGTACGAGCCGCCCTCATCGCCGCCCTCGAAGCCGCCCGCGACCGCAGCCGCGAACTGGCCTCCGGCAACAGCTGACCCCGGCCGACCCACCCGCCCGGGGCACCGGCGCCCGACAGCGCCCCGCCCCGGACCGGTCGCTCACCCCACCGCGCGCACGACCTCCGCCGTCGTCACCACCCGCGCGAAGCCGCCCCCGTGCAGCTGCACCGCCGAGGCCCGCGCCGCCTCCTCCGCACTGAGCCGCCAGCCGAACGGCCCCTCCACGTCGAAGGTGTACGTGGCATCCCACGCCACCACCACGTCGTACCCCAGATTGCCTCCCATCCGTGAGGTCGTCTCCACACAGAAGTTGGTCTGGATCCCGGCCACCACGATCTGCCCGATGCCCTCCGCCTTCAGCCAGCCGTCCAGATCGGGCGTCCCGAGAAACGCCGAATGCACCGACTTCGTCAGCAGCAGCTCGGCCCCACCCCCCTTCCCACGCCGTGCCCGCACGTACTCCTTGAAGTCATTGCCCTGGTACCCCCGCCGCAGCGGCGAGTCCTCCTCCACCGAGTCGTGCCGGACGAACACCACCGGCCGGCCCGTCGCCTGCCAGACATCGATCAACGCGGCGATGTTCTCGTCCGCGTCCGGGTTGTTGCGCGGCAGCGAGAGCGCCAACTCATCAAAGCCCTGCTGCACATCCACCACGACCAGCGCTGTCTTCTCTGCGATCTCCATGCCCACGATCCTGGCGCCGCCCGGCCCGCCGCCCCAGAGGTACAGAAGACAGCGTTCGATGGTTTACTGCCAACCGTGGACGTGTACCGCGTAGCCCTCATGGCCTTCCCCGGCATCCGCGCCTTCGACGTCTCGATCATCACCGAGGTCTGGGACGGCGACCGCGCGGACAGCACCAGCGGAACCGCCATCAAGAACCCCGCCTTCTCCCTCCGCCGCGTCGCCACCGACACCACCACCCCCATCCCCATGCGCGGCGGCCTCAGCCTCACCCCCGACCGCACCCTCGACTGGCTGCCCCGAGCCGACCTGATCCTCATCCCCGGCCTGGACGACCACCTCACCCCCGCACCCGACCCCGTCCTCCGGGCCCTCCGCCGCGCCCACGCCCGCGGCACCACCATCGCCGCACTCTGCGGCGGAGCCTTCACCCTCGCCCAGGCCGGACTCCTCGACGGCCGCCGCGCCATCACCCACTGGAACCTCGTCGGCCTTCTGCGCACCCACCACCCCCGGGTCACCGTCGTTCCCGACGCCCTCTTCATCGAGGACGACAACATCTGGACCGCCGCCGGATCCGCCGCCGGCATCGACCTCTGCCTCCATCTCGTCCGCCGCACCCATGGAGCCGAGGCAGCCGCCACCATCGCCCGCTCCATGGTCACCGCCCCCTTCCGCACCGGGAACCAGGCCCAGTTCATCGAGCACCCCACCCCCCGGACCGACCGCGACACCGACACCCTGGCCGCCGTACGCGAACACGCCCTACGTCATCTGCACCGACCGCTCACCGTCGCCGACCTGGCCGCCCACGCCGGGATGTCCGCCCGCACCTTCGCCCGCCACTTCACCGCGGCCACCGGCACCACCCCGCTGAACTGGCTCCTCGACCAGCGCGTCGCCGCCGCCCAGAAACTCCTCGAACGCACCGACCTCCCCATGCCCGAGATCGCCCGCCGCGCCGGCTTCGGCAGCGAGGTCACCATGCGCCAGCACTTCGCATCGCGCCTCGCCACCAGCCCACGCGCCTACCGCGCCGCGTTCAGCGACCCCACCGAACCACCGGCCACCGAACCACCGGCCCCCGAACCGCCCGCACCGGAGGAACCCCGCTCCAAGGAACCCCGCTCCGGGGAATCCAGCTCCGAGGAGTCCGTCTTCGCCGGACCTCCCGCGACGGCGGGCAGCAGTCCGATCGCCCGATAGGCCGCGTCCACGGTCGGCCGCGCCATGGCCCGAGCCCGCTCCGCACCATCCCGCAGCACCCCCTCCACATACGCAGGATCCGCGCACAACTCCTTGTGCCTGTCCTGTACGGGCCGCAGAACCTCCACCACCGCCTCCGCGGTGTCCTTCTTCAAGGCGCCGTACGACTCATATACACCGCTCAGCCCCTCCGGGTTCCCACCCGTGCAGGCCGCGAGGATCTCCAGCAGGTTCGCGAGCCCCGGCCGGGCCTCCCGGTCGTAGACGACCTCCCGCCCGCTGTCGGTCACGGCCCGCATGATCTTCTTCCGCGCCACCTCCGGCTCGTCCAGCAGATAGACGATCCCGGGCCCGGTGTCATCGCTCTTCCCCATCTTCGACAGGGGGTCCTGGAGGTTCATCACCCGTGCCGCCACCCGCGGCTTCGTCGCCCGCGGCACCACGAACGCCTGCCCGTACCGCTGGTTGAACCGCACCGCCAGATCCCGGGCCAGCTCCACATGCTGCGTCTGGTCGTCCCCGACCGGCACCGCGTCGGTCCCGTACGCCAGGATGTCCGCGGCCATCAGCACGGGATACGTCAGCAGCGACAGCCGCACACTCCCGCCCCGCTCCCGCTCCCGCGCGGCCTTCTCCTTGTACTGGATCATCCGCCGCATCTCGCCATCGGTGGCCACGCACTCCAGCAGATACGACAGCCGCGCGTGCTCGTCCACATGACTCTGTACGAACACGGTGCACAGGCTCGGATCCAGCCCGGCCGCCAGCAGCAGCGTCGCCGCCTGCCGACTGAGCCTGCGTACGCGCCCGGGATCGTGGTCCACGGTCAGGGCGTGCAGATCGACGATGCAGAACACGGCGTCGGCCTCGTGCTGGTCCACCGTGGCCCACTGCCGCATGGCCCCCAGGTAGTTCCCCAGCGTCAGATGCCCGGTCGGCTTGACCCCGCTGAAGACCCGCTTCATCTCACAACCTCCAGGTAGAGCCGCCGCACCCGCCGGCCGGTCCCTCTGGAGGGAGACAAAAAAACGGCCGCCGAGGCGGCGGCCGTCGAGTGCACACGTGAGTCCGGCCGCCGTCAGGCGGCCCACCAGTACTGGTGACACGTACGCGTCGTCATGTGCCTCAGCGTAGCCTCCGGAGGCCCGTCCGGACGAGAGTTGACACACGACATGCCGGTCCGTACTGTTCTCCGAGTTGTCCGACGTGAGCGCCGACCCCGGTCGGTCCCCGGACAGCCATTCCGCAAGTCCCAACCACTCTCGGCGAACAGCCGGTCAGACATCTGCCCGTCTGCTCACCTTGTTGCTGGCATGCGTATTTGCGAAATGAGGAATCCACGTTCGAAAGGACGCGGCCCCCGATTAGCTAGGGAGCCGGGAATCCGCTAAAGTCTCACTCGTCGGAACGGCCCAACGGCCGGGAAGGCGAACCCCGCTGACTGGGGGTCAGGTCGAGAAAAGGATCTGATAGAGTCGGAGACACCGAAGGGAAGCCCGGAGGAAAGCCCGAGAGGGTGAGTACAAAGGAAGCGTCCGTTCCTTGAGAACT
>NZ_JBIVUE010000022.1:0-115870 GCF_044757045.1 Streptomyces sp. NPDC091377
GTGGCGGGTTCTGTCCGAGCACGGGGTTCGTGCGGATGTGCTGGTGGGGCATTCGGTCGGTGAGATCAGTGCGGCTGTGGCCGCGGGGGTGCTGAGTCTGCGTGACGCGGTGCGGTTGGCCTGTGTGCGGGGCCGGTTGATGCAGGGGATGGCCGCCGGCGGGGTGATGGTGTCCGTAGCCGCGCCCGCTGAGGACGTCCAGGAACGCGTCAGTGGGGTTTCCGGGGTGTGGGTGGCCGCGGTGAACGCGCCGGGGTCGGTCGTACTGGCCGGTGAGGCGGACGCGGTGGGTGGAGTGGTCGAGAAGCTGACCGCCGAGGGCGTGCGCACCCGATCGCTTCCGGTGAGTCATGCCTTCCACACCCCGCTGATGGACCCGATGCTGGACGACTTCGCCGCCACCATTGCGGATGTGGAGTACGGGTCGCCTCAGATACCGATCGTCTCGACGGTGAGTGGTGAGTCGGCGGGCGTCGACTTCGGCAGCCCCGCGTACTGGGTGGAGCACGCCCGCCAGCCGGTACGGTTCGCCGAAGCCATAGAAACAGCGCGTGAGTTGGGGGCCCGCGTATGGGCGGAGGTCGGTCCACAGCCCGCGCTTTCCGCCGCGATGGAAGAGCGTACGGGCGAGGCCGTGGCCTCGTTCATGCGGCGGGACCGTGACCAGGTCACCGGGCTGCTCACCGGCCTGTCCCGGCTGCACGTGCACGGGGTCGAGGTGGACTGGGACCAGTGGGTATCCCGTACGCGACCGCCGGTGGAGATCCCGACGTACGCCTTCCAGCGCCGTCGCTACTGGCCGGGCGGCGCTGTCGCGACGTCCGCGGGCTCGCTGTCCGGTGTGGGCCTGGCCGGTACCGGCCATCGTCTGCTGGGTGCACAGATCACGCTGGCCGACGGCGGCGTGGTGTTCACGGGCCGGCTGTCGGTGGCCACGCAACCCTGGCTCGCCGACCATGCCGTATCCGGCACCGTCCTGCTTCCCGGGACCGCGTTCATCGACTTCATGGCGCACGCGGGTCGGCAAGTGGGATGCCCGCAGGTGCGGGAACTGACTCTTCAAGCACCCCTGGTGCTGGCCGAGGACGGGCCGGGCACGGCGGTCCAGGTCGTCGTCGACGTCCCCGACGACGACGGGCAGCGGACCGTCGCGATCTACTCCCGCCCGGACACCGAAGCCGGGGAGTGGACCCGGCACGGCACCGGCGCCCTCACCGAGACGACCGACGGCCCCGACACCACCTGGGTCTGGCCCCCGGCCGGAACCCCGGCCTCGGGGGAGGACGTCTACGCCGGACTGTCGGACGCCGGATTCGACTACGGCCCCGTCTTCCAAGGGCTGACGCAGGTCTGGCCGGACGGTGAGGACGTCTACGCGGAGGTCGTCCTGCCCGACGACCCGACCGGCTTCGCGCTGCACCCGGCCCTGCTGGACGCCGCGCTGCACGCCCTCGCCGCCACTCCTGGAAGCGGTGAGGGTGGGCTTCCGTTCGCGTTCACCGGCGTACGAGTACACCGGCCCGGTGCCTCGACGCTACGCGTGCGGCTGCGCCGCCAGGAGCCCGACGGGGTCGGACTGGAGGCCGTCGACCCCGCCGGAAACCCCGTGGTGTCCATCGACTCGCTGGTGTTCCGGCCGGTCAGCCATGCCGACCTCGCCGCGCCCGGGACATCCGACGGGGACGTGCTGCACCTGCGGTGGACGCCCCTCCCGGAACGGACCCCGGAAGAGGCACTGGAAGCAGAATCGGCGGGAACCCCGGCCGACGCGCAGCCGGGCGGTGGCCATGTGCACGCCGTCCCCGACATCGCGGCGGCCTCCGCGGCGGTGCGCGACGGAACGGCCGAGCCGCACTGGGTGGTGCTGTCCTGCCACGCCCCCGAGGAAGGGACGGTGCCGGAACGTGCGCGTGCCCTGACCGTCTGGACACTCGGCCAGGTACAGGCATTCCTCGACGCACCCGAGATGGCCGGGCGGAGACTGGTCGTCCTGACCCGGGGCGCGGTCGCGGCCGACGAGAGCGACCGCGGCGTCGACGTGCCCGCGGCGGGCGTCTGGGGGCTGGTGCGCTCGGCCCAGTCGGAGCACCCGGACCGGCTGGTCCTCCTTGACGTCGACACCGAGGTGGGCGATGCCGAGTGGCCCACCCTGCTGTCCGCCGTCTCCGCCGCCCCACTGCCCCAGCTCGTCCGGCGGAACGGCGCACTGTCGACGCCGCGCCTGGAGAAGGTCGGCGACAGCGGGGACCTGATCGCCCCCGCGCAGGGCCCGTGGCGCCTCACAGCCGGCTCGGGCGGCACGTCGTCGGAACTCGCCCTGGAGCCACAGCCCTTGACCGCCGACGCACCGCTCGGCGAGGGCCTGGTCCGAGTCGCGGTACGCGCGTCCGGCCTCAACTTCCGCGACGTGCTCATCTCACTCGGCATGTACCCCGGTGCCGCATCGATCGGCGGCGAGGGCGCGGGCGTGGTCACCGAGGTCGGCCCGGGCGTCGCGGGCACGGAGGTCGGGGACCGGGTGATGGGACTGATGCCGGACTCCTTCGCCGATACGGCGGTGGCGGACGCCCGCATGGTCGTCCGTATGCCCGAGGACTGGACGTTCCAGGAGGCGGCTTCCGTCCCCATCGTCTTCCTGACCGCGTACTACGCCCTCGGGGAGCTTGCGGCGGTGCGTCCCGGTGAGCGGGTGTTGGTTCATGCGGGTGCGGGTGGTGTGGGGATGGCGGCTGTGCAGCTTGCGCGGTATTGGGGTGCGGAGGTGTTCGCGACGGCGCATCCGTCCAAGTGGGGGACGTTGCGGGGGTTGGGGTTGGCGGAGGATCACATCGCGTCTTCGCGTGATGTCGGTTTCCGTGAGGTGTTTCTCGGTGTGACCGGTGGTGGTGGGGTCGATGTGGTGTTGAACTCGCTTGCGGGTGAGTTTGTGGATGCTTCGCTGGCACTGTTGCCGCGTGGTGGTCGGTTCATCGAGATGGGCAAGACGGATGTGCGGGAGGCGGGCTCGCTGCCGTCCGGGGTGGGGTACCGCACCTTCGACCTCACGGAACCGGAGCCCGCCCGGATCGGCGCGATGCTGACCGAACTGCTGGCACTGTTCCGGGACGGCGCCCTGCGGCACCTTCCGCTCACCTCGTGGGACGTACGAAGGGCCCCGGCCGCGTTCGGGCACGTGCGGTTGGCCCGGCACACCGGCAAGGTCGTCCTCACCGTACCCACGCCGCTCGACCCGGACGGCACCGTCCTGATCACCGGCGGCACCGGAACACTGGGCGCGCTGGTCGCCGAGCACCTGGTCACCACGCACGGCGTACGGCACCTCCTGCTCGTCGGCAGGCGCGGCCCCCAGGCCCCCGGTGCCGATGAACTCACCCGGCGACTGGAGCAGCGCGGTGCCGACGTCCGTATCGTGGCAGCCGATCTCGCGCGCCGCGAAGAGGCCGTGGACGTGCTCGCGCAGGTCGCCACGGACCATCCGCTCACCGGCGTCGTGCACGCGGCGGGCATCGCCGACGACGGGGTCCTCGGCTCGCTGACGCCCGACCGGGTCGAGCACGTCATGGCCGCCAAGGCCGACGCGGCCTGGCATCTGCACGAGCTGACCCGGGACGCGGGCCTGGCGATGTTCACCCTGTTCTCCTCCGCCTCCGGAGTCCTCGGCTCCCCGGGCCAGGCCAACTACGCCGCGGCGAACACCTTCCTGGACGCCCTGGCCGAGCACCGCAGGGCACAGGGCCTCGCCGCACAGTCCCTGGCCTGGGGGCTGTGGGCCCGGCGCAGCGCCATCAGCGGTCACCTCACCGACGCCGACCTGGCGCGGGTGGCCCGGTCCGGGATGGTGCCGCTCGGCGACGAGCACGGGCTGCGCCTGCTGGACGGGGCGCGTGACCGCAGTGGACGCGCGCACGTCGTACCGTTGCTGCTCGCACCGGGGCACCGGCACACCCATCCGCTCCTCGCCCATCTGGGCGGACCGTCCCGCCCGACCCGTACCGCCACGCGCGGCGGCGGGGCCGGCGCACCGTCCGTCGCACTGGCCGAAAGGCTCCGCGAACTGTCGGCGGAGGAACAGCGGCGGACCCTGCTGACCCTGGTGCGGGAGCAGTCCGCGGCGGCCCTCGGGCACGAGTCCACGGATGCCATCGGCGCCCGCAAGCCGTTCAAGGAACTGGGGTTCGACTCGCTCACCGGCGTCGAGGTACGCAACCGGCTCGGCGCCGCGACCGGGGTGACACTGCGCGCGACCGTCGTGTTCGACTTCCCCACGCCCGCCGCGCTCGCCGACCACCTGTGGGAGAAGCTCCGGCCGGACGACGGCACGGGGCAGCCGCCGATCATCGCCGATCTCGCCCGTCTGGAGGCCGCGCTGACCCGGGCCGCGGACTTCGGCGACCTGCGCGACGAGATCACCGCCCGCCTGGAGGAGATCCTCTGGACCTGGCGGGACGGGACGGACGGCGGGCGACCGGCCACCCAGGAGGACGACGACGATCTGGCCGCCGTGACCGACGACGAGATGTTCGCCCTGATCGACGAAGAACTCGGCAGGCAGTGACATGCGCGTTCGCCTGCCTGCCTGCCCGCCGCACGTGAGGAGTTAGGACCGGATGTCAGACAACCAGAAGCTGCGGGACTACCTGAACAAGGTCACGGCCGATCTGCGGCAGACCCGTAGGCGGCTGGAGGAGGCCCGGTCCGCCGACACCGAGCCGATCGCCATCATCGGGATGAGCTGCCGGTTCCCCGGCGGGGTGGACTCCCCCGAAGGGCTGTGGGAGCTGGTCGCCGGGGAACGGGACGCGATCACCCCGTTTCCCCGCGACCGGGGCTGGGACGTGGACGGCCTCTACGACCCGGACCCCGAGCGGACCGGCACCTCGTACGCCCGCGCGGGTGGGTTCCTCGCCGACGCGGGCGGCTTCGACGCGGAGTTCTTCGGCATCAGCCCGCGCGAGGCCCTGGCGATGGACCCGCAGCAGCGGCTGCTGCTCGAACTGTCCTGGGAGGTCTTCGAGGCCGCGGGCATCGACCCGACCTCGGTGGCCGGCCGACCGGTCGGCACCTACATCGGCACCTCCACCTCCGGCTACGGGATCACCCTGGCCGAGACGCCCTCAGGGGTGGAGGGATACCTGCTGACGGGCAGTGCCACGGCCGTCGCCTCCGGACGGATCGCGTACACCCTCGGTCTGGAGGGCCCGGCGGTCACGATCGACACGGCGTGCTCGTCGTCGCTGGTTGCCATGCACCTGGCCGCGCGGGCCCTGCGATCCGGCGAGAGCGATCTCGCGGTGGCCGGCGGCGCCACCGTCATGTCCAGCCCGGGCACGTTCGTGGAGTTCAGCAGGCAGCGCGGCCTGTCGCCGGACGGACTGTGCAAGCCCTTCGCCGCCGCGGCGGACGGCACCGGCTGGGGCGAGGGCCTCGGACTGCTCCTCCTGGAGCGGTTGTCCGACGCCGTCGCGAACGGTCACCGGGTGCTCGGCGTGCTGCGGGGCTCCGCGGTGAACCAGGACGGCGCCTCCAACGGCCTGACGGCACCGAACGGACCGTCGCAGCAACGCGTCATCCGACAGGCGCTGCGCAACGCCCGGGTCGCCGCCGCACAGGTGGACGTGGTCGAGGCCCACGGCACCGGCACCACACTCGGCGACCCCATCGAGGCCCAGGCCCTGCTCGACACCTACGGGCAAGGACGTCCGGAGGGCCGTCCGTTGTGGTTGGGGTCGGTGAAGTCGAACATCGGTCATACGCAGGCGGCTGCGGGTGTGGCTGGTGTGATCAAGATGGTGATGGCGATGCGGCACGGGAAACTCCCGGCGACGCTGCACGTGGATGCCCCCTCGCCGCATGTGGACTGGACGACCGGTGATGTGCGGCTGTTGACGGAGGCGGTGGCGTGGGAGGTGAACGGCCATCCGCGTCGGGCGGGCATCTCCTCGTTCGGGGTGAGCGGCACGAATGCGCACGTGATCCTGGAGGAGCCTCCCGTAGTGGAGCCGGAGGCTGCCGCGCCGGTGGGGGTGTCGGGTCCGATGCCGTGGGTGTTGTCGGGGCGCGGGGATGAGGGTTTGCGTGGTCAGGCGGCGCGGCTTGCCGCTTTCGTGCGGGAGCGGCGGGCGGTGGGTGGGGTGGATCGGGCGTGGTTGGCGGGTGTTGCGTCGGGTCTGGCCGGCCGGGCTGCTCTGAAGCAGCGGGCCGTGGTCGTGGGGTCGGATGTGGAGGAGTTGCTGAGGGGGCTGGACGCGGTGACCGGCGACGGGGAGCGGTTGTCGGCAGGTGCCGAGTCCGGTGTGGTCTTTGTCTTCCCTGGTCAGGGTGGTCAGTGGGCGGGTATGGGTCGGGAGTTGCTGGAGTGTGATGCGGTTTTCGCGGAGGCGGTTGCCGAGTGTGAGCGCGCTTTGGATCCGTGGGTGGACTGGTCGTTGCGGGGGGTTCTGTCGGGTGGGGAGCGGGAGTGGTTGGGTCGGGTGGATGTGGTTCAGCCGGTGTTGTGGGCGGTGATGGTGTCTCTGGCGGAGGTGTGGCGTGCGGCGGGGGTCGTACCCGATGCTGTGGTGGGTCACTCGCAGGGTGAGATCGCGGCTGCGGTGGTGGCGGGTCGGTTGAGTGTGGAGGACGGTGCCCGGGTGGTGGCGCTCCGCTCGCAGGCGTTGCGGGAGCTTGCCGGTAGCGGGGCCATGGCCTCGGTCGCGCTCGATGTGGCGGAGGCGGGGGCGTATCTGCCGTCGGGTGTCACCGTGGCGGCGGTGAACGCGCCGGGGCAGATCGTGGTGAGCGGACCACAGGATGAAGTGGCCGCGCTATGTGCTCAGTTGGACGGGCAGGGGATACGGGCCCGTCGTATCGAGGTGGATTACGCGTCGCATCATGCGCAGGTGGAGGTGGTGGAGGAGCGGTTGCGTGGGGAGTTGGCCGGGGTTGTCGATCTGCGGGGTTCGGGGCCGGAGTTCGTGTCGACGGTGACGGGTGAGCCGGTTCCTGAGGGGGAGCTGGATGCCGGGTACTGGTACCGGAATCTGCGGGAGCCGGTGTTGTTCGCCCAGGTGGTGGGGCGGTTGCAGGGTGCGGGGCCGCAGGTGTTCGTGGAGATCGGTCCGCATCCGGTGCTGTCGTTGGCGATGGAGCAGACGGTCACCGATGGTCGGGTGCTGCATACGCTGCGCCGTGACCAGCCCGAGGCCGCGCAGCTTCTGAGCAGTCTGGGTGCTGCCTGGGCGGCGGGTCTGCCGGTGGCGTGGCGCGATCTGCTGTCCGCCGTGGAACCGGTGGCGCTGCCGACGTACGCCTTCCAGCGCGAGCGCTACTGGCTCATGCCTCCGGCGAGCACGACGCAGACTGCCGTCGGCCGGTACCGGATCGGCTGGAAGCCGCTCCCGGAGCCGGAGCGGATCGGGTCGCCCCCGAACACCGAATGGCTGCTGGTCCACGAGGAAGACGGGAATCGCGCCGCCGAGGCCGCTGTGCTGGCCGCGGCGCTGGCGGGCGACGGCGGCTCGGCCCGTGTGGTCGCCGTCCCGTCCGGAACGGTCGAACCGGAGGCGCTGGCAAGGCAGTTGGGTGCGACCCTTGTACCTGAAGAGCACCCGATCGGGGTGGTCTCGCTGCTGGGCGGCGAGGCCGCGGTGGGCCTTCTGCGGGCCGTGGAGTCCGTGCCCTGGCGGGCCCGTCTGTGGCAACTGACCTCGGGCGCGGTCGGCGTGGGCGGCGGAGATCTCGTCGCGGACTGCGCCCAGGCCGAACTGTGGGGATGGAGCCGCTGCTTCGCGCTGGAGCACCCGGACCGCTGGGGCGGCCTCATCGACCTGCCCGTCGGCGCCGCCGACGACGTGCTGGCCCGCGCGGCGGCCCGGCTCGCGCACGACAGCGGTGAGGATCAGGTCGCCGTCCGCGCCGAGGGCACCTACGGCCGTCGGCTGCTGACGGTGACCGACGAGCCGGGCGACCCACGACCGGCGTGGCCGTCGACCGGCACGGTGGTGATCACCGGCGGTACCGAAGGGCCCGGCCGCCATGTCGCCCGCTGGGTGGCCTCCCAGGGCGCCGACCGCCTGGTCCTTGTCGGCGCCGACACGACGGAACTGTGCGCCGAGCTGACCGAGGCGGGTACGCCGACCTTCGCCGTGACGGGCGACATCACCGACCCCGAGGCGCTCCGCCTGCTGCTTCAAGAAGCCACCGGGGAGGGGCCGTTGGCAGCCGTGGTGCATGCCGCGGGCGCCATCGAGCTGGCCCCGGTCCGGCAGAGCGACCCCGCACACGCCACTCGAGTGATGCGGGAGCGCTGCGCGGGCGCCGAAGCGCTGGCCGAGGTGCTGCGCGCCGACCATCCGGCCGCCCCCCTCGTACTGCTCACCTCGGTCGCGGGCGTCTGGGGCGGAAGCGCGCACGGTGCGCTCGCCGCCGCCGGCGCACACCTCGACGCCCTCGCCGAACGCGAACGCGCGGCCGGTCGCCCGGTCACCGCCGTCGCCGTCAGCCCCTGGGAGGCCGAGCCCGAACTCGCCGACCTGCTGCGCGGACAGGGGGTGCCGGTCACCGACTCCGCCGCGGCCCTGACCGAGCTGCCCGGCCTGCTGGCCCTGCCCGAACCGGCCGTCGTACTGGCCCGTGTGCACTGGGAGCGGTTCGTCCCCACGTTCACCGCCGCCGGGCCCCGCCCGCTCATCGGCGACCTTCCCGAGGCGCGTCGCATCCTGGACGCGGACCGGAACCCCGACGCCGCGCACACCTCCAGGCTGGCACGGGCCCTGGCTGCCTCCGCGCCTGCGGAGCACGACCGGATCGTCCTGACGGAGGTCCGGGCCACCACCGCCGCCGTGCTGGGCCACGCCGGACCGGACGACATCGGCGAGACCAAGGCGTTCCGCGAGTTGGGCATGGACTCCGTGACCGCCGTCGAACTGCGCAACCGGCTGTCGGCGGCGACCGGCGTACGGCTCCCCGCCACGCTGATCTTCGACCAACCCAACCCGACGGCGGTGGCCCGCCTGCTGCGCCAGGAACTGACGCCCGACCTGACAGGAGCCGGTGACGAGACGGCCGACCCGCCCCCGCGGCGGGCGGTCGCCGACGAACCCATCGCCATCGTGGGGATGAGCTGCCGGTACCCCGGCCGCGTCGCCTCTCCCGAGGACCTGTGGCAGGTGGTCGCCGCGGGCGTCGACGCCGTCGCGCCGTTCCCCGACGACCGCGGCTGGGACGTGTCCGCCCTCTACGACGAGGACCCGGACCGGGCCGGGACCGTGTACGCGCGCACCGGCGGATTCCTGCACGACGTGGCCGGGTTCGACGCGGGATTCTTCGAGATCAGCCCCCGTGAGGCGACCGCCATGGACCCCCAGCAACGGCTGCTCCTGGAAACCTCCTGGGAGGCGTTCGAACAGGCCGGTATAGCCCCGGAGGACATGCGCGGCAGCGACACCGGTGTCTTCGTCGGCACCAACGGACAGGACTACGGATCCCTGCTGATGTCCGGCGACGACGGCCTGGAGGGCTACCTCGGCACCGGCAACGCGGCGAGCGTGGCCTCCGGCCGGGTCGCCTACACCCTCGGTCTCGAAGGCCCCGCCGTCTCGGTCGACACCGCCTGCTCGTCCTCCCTGGTGGCGATGCACTGGGCCGCGCAGGCGCTGCGGCAGGGCGAGTGCTCCATGGCACTGACCGGCGGCGTCACGGTGATGACGACCCCCGGCTCGCTGCTCACGTTCGCCCGGCAACGCGGCCTCGCCGCGGACGGACGGTGCAAGGCGTTCTCCGCCCACGCCGACGGAATGGGCATGGCCGAGGGCGTCGGCATGCTGCTGCTGGAACGGCTCTCCGACGCCCGGCGCCACGGGCACCGGGTGCTCGCGGTGATCCGCGGCTCCGCGATCAACCAGGACGGCGCCAGCAACGGGCTCACCGCCCCGAACGGCCCCGCGCAGCAACGGGTCATACGACACGCGCTGCGCAACGCCGGACTCGGCGCCGCGGACGTCGACGCCGTCGAGGCGCACGGCACCGGCACCACGCTCGGCGACCCGATCGAGGCCCAGGCGCTCCAGGCCGCCTACGGCAAGGACCGCCCCGCGGACCTCCCGCTGTGGCTCGGATCGCTGAAGTCCAACATCGGCCACACCCAGGCCGCCGCCGGAGTGGCCGGGGTGATCAAGATGGTGATGGCGCTGGACCGGGAGTCACTGCCCCGCACCCTGCACGCCGACGAACCGTCCACGCACGTGGACTGGTCCGAGGGCACGCTGAGGCTGCTCACCGCGCCGCTGCCCTGGAAGCGCTCCGAGCGCCCCCGCCGGGCCGGCGTCTCGTCGTTCGGGATGAGCGGCACCAACGCCCACGTCATCCTGGAGGAGGCCCCCGCGACCGTGGCCGGGGTCACCGGCGAGCCGGCCACCCACGACCACGAGGCGTCCGCCGTACCGCCGTGGCTGCTGTCCGCGAAGTCAGCGGCAGGGCTGCGCGACCAGGCCGACCGGCTGCGGCGCCGACTGCGCGCCGCACCCGGCCCCGACCCGGTGGACGTCGGCCACGCGCTGGCGACCACGCGCTCGTTCTTCGCGCACCGCGCGGCCGTCCGGGGCGCCGGGCTCGGCGAACTGCTCGCGGGCCTCGACGCCGTCGCCGCGGGGGACCAGTCCTCGTACGCGTTCAGCGGCCGGGCCGACGCGGGTGAACGCCCCGTGTTCGTCTTCCCGGGCCAGGGCTCGCAGTGGGACGGCATGGCCCTGCGGCTCCTCGACACCTCGCAGGTGTTCCGCGACAGCGTCGACGCGTGTGCCGCGGCTCTGGCACCGCACCTGGACTGGTCGCTGCCCGACGTGCTCCGGGGCACCGCGGGTGCGCCGCCGCTGGACCGGGTGGACGTGGTGCAGCCCGCGCTGTTCGCGATGATGGTGTCGCTGGCCGAACTGTGGCAGGCGCACGGCGTCCGACCGGCCGCCGTGGTCGGCCACAGCCAGGGCGAGATCGCCGCCGCGTACATGGCGGGAGCCCTGTCCCTGGACGACGCCGCCCGCGTCGTCGCCCTGCGCAGCCGGATGCTGGCCGGCCTCCAGGACGGCGGCGGCATGACCTCGGTCGCCGCTCCCGCCTCCTGGGTGGCGGACCGACTGGCCCGATGGGGCGGCGAGGTGGAGGTCGCCGCCGTCAACGGACCGCGCTCGGTCGTCGTGTCCGGGCCGCTCCCCGGTCTGGTCCTGATGGAGAAGGAGTGCGCCGCCGAGGGGATACGCGTACGGCGCGTACCGGTCCGGTACGCCTCCCACTCGCGGTACGTGGAAGAACTGCGCGAACCGCTGCTCGCCGCGCTGCACGGCCTGTCGCCACGCGCGGCCACCGTGCCGTTCCTCTCCACCGTGACGGGCGAGTCCGTCGACAGCTCCAGCCTGGACGCCGACTACTGGTACCGGAACCTGCGCCACACCGTCCGGCTGGACGACGCCGTCGGCACCCTGCTCGGCCAGGGGCACCGGGCCTTCGTCGAGATGAGCCCGCACCCGGTCCTCACCGCCGGGCTGCTCGACACCGCCGAACAGGCCGGCACCGACGCGTTCGCGGTGGGCACGCTCCGCCGCGACGACGGCGGCCTCGACCGCTTCCTCACCTCGCTCGGAGAGGCCCACGTCCGCGGCGTACGGGTGGACTGGCGGCCCGCCTTCACCGGCCACCGGCCAAGCCCGATGGAGCTGCCGACGTACGCCTTCCAGCGGCAGCGGTACTGGATCCAGGCCGCGCCCCCCGAGCCGGGGGACGTCGCGGCGGCGGGGGTGGAGCGGGCGGACCATCCGCTGCTCGGCGCGGAGATCGCGCTCGCCGACACCGACGAACTGGTGCTCACCGGTGCCATCCGCACCCCGGCACTGCCCTGGCTGACGGACCACCAGGTCTCCGGCGTCGCGCTGCTGCCCGGGACCGCCTTCGTGGACCTCGCGCTCCGAGCCGGTGAACGCTGCGGCCACCCCGTCGTGGAGGAACTCACGCTCCAGGCACCGCTGGTCCTCCCCGAGGGCGAGGAACCGCGGATCCAGGTCAGGGTCGGTCCGTCCGACGACACGGGACGGCGCGAGTTCCGCGTCCACTCCCGGACGGGCGACGGCGCGGCCGGCCTCACGGGCACCGGCACGGACGACTCCGGTTGGACCTGCCACGCGACCGGCACCCTCACCGCCGCCGCCCCCACCACGCCGAGCACCCCCGCCGCCCCCACCACGCCCACCGCCCAGACCACGCCCACCGACCTCACCACTCAGACCGACCTCACCACTCAGACCGACCCCACCGCCCTTCCGGACGCGGGAGCGGAGCCGGCCCCCTGGCCACCGGCCGGCGCGATCGCCGTCGACCTCACCGACGGCTACGACCGGCTGGCCCAACTCGGGTACGGCTACGGGCCCGCCTTCCGGGGAGTCCGCGCGGTCTGGCGCCTCGGCGACGAGATCTTCGCCGACGTGCGGCTGCCGGACCCCCTCGCGCGGGAGGCCGCCCGGTTCGGTCTGCACCCGGCCCTGCTCGACGCGGGCCTCCAGGCGGTCGGCCTCGCCGCGACCGGCCCCCACGGATCCGCTGCCTCCGACGGCTCCAATGGCTCCGGCGGACCGGAACCGGCCGGCGACCCCGCAGGCGTCCGGCTGCCCTTCGCCTGGACGGGGTTGCACCTGCACCGCGTCGGCGCGGATGCCCTGCGGGTGCGGCTGGCGCCGACCGCGAACGGCGGTGTCTCCGTCACGGCCACGGACGAGACCGGCACCCCGGTCCTGTCCGCCCGCTCGCTGGAGTTCCGGCCGCTCTCGACCCGAGGGATGGGGCTCTCCGGAGGCGGACTGTTCCGCCTGGACTGGCGGGAGACACCCGGCCCGCGGGGACACACCTCGCCCCAGGCCGGTGCCTGGGCCGCCGTGGGCCCCGGGGCGGAGGAACTGCGGACGCTGCTGGCCGCCGGTGGAGCCGACGCCACGGCGTACGCCGACCTGCCGGCCCTGCTGAGCGCCACCGTCGCCGACGCTCAGACACCCGGCGTCGTCCTGCTGGCCCCGGAGCCGGCCCGGACCGGACCCACGGACACCGTGGACGACGTACACACGCGTACCGGGCGCCAACTCGGCCTCCTACAGGACTGGTTGAGTGAGCCGCGCTGGTCGGACACCCGTCTGGTGGTGACCACCCGGGGCGCGAACGTCCTCGATCCGGCAGCCGCCGCGGCCGGGGGACTCCTCCGCTCGGCGCAGGCCGAGCACCCCGGCCGCTTCACCCTGCTCGACCTGGACGGTGACGTACGGCCGCAAGCGGTCGTCGAAGCCGTCGCGAGCGGCGCCCCCCACCTCGTGGTACGCGCCGGAGCGGTCCTTGGACCCTCGCTCGTCCGCCTGCCCGCACCGGTCGGGGCACCCGCCCCGCTCACCGGAACCGTACTCATCACCGGCGGCACCGGAACCCTCGGCGCGCACGTGGCCCGGCACCTCGCCGCCGAACACGGTGTGAAACACCTGCTGTTGATCAGCCGGAGCGGCGCGACGGCACCCGGCGCCTCGGAACTCTCCGCCGACCTCGCCGCCCTGGGCTGTGAGGCCACCTTCGCGGCGTGCGACAGCTCCGACCGGGACGCGCTGCGCGTCGCCCTGGACGGTGTCCCGGCGGAGCGGCCCCTGGCCGCCGTGATCCACGCGGCCGGGGTCCTGGACGACGCCGTTCTCACCTCGATGACGCCGGAACAACTGGACCGCGTGCTGCGTTCGAAGGCCGACGGGGCGATCCACCTGCACGAGCTGACCCGCGAGCACCCGCTGGCCGCCTTCGTCCTGTTCTCCTCCGCGGCTGCCGTCCTGGGCAGCCCCGGCCAGGGCAACTACGCCGCGGCGAACGCTCTGTTGGACGGCCTGGCGCGGCACCGACGCGCCGCCGGACTGCCCGCGCTCTCCATCGCGTGGGGCCTGTGGGGACAGCGCACGGGGATGACCGCCCATCTGTCCGAGGCGGACCTGCGCCGCATGACGCGCGCGGGTCTGGCCCCGCTGGACACCGAGGGCGGACTGGCGCTGCTCGATGCCGCGCTGGCCACGGACGAGGCGACCGTACTCGGAGCGCGGGTGGATCTGGCGACCCTGCGCGCCCGGGGCGCCGATGCCACGATCCCGCCGCTCCTGCGCAGTCTGGTGAAGGGGCCCGCCCGGACGGCGCCGAACGGTTCGGCGCAGCGGGAGCCGGAGGCGACGGTACGGCGGGAACTCGCGGGTCGGACACCGCAGGAACGCCGGCAGGTACTGCTGCGCCTGGTCCGCTCGGCCACGGCCGCCGTGCTCGGCCACGCCGACGCCGACCAGATCCCGCCCGACGGGGCGTTCACCGAGCTGGGCTTCGACTCGCTCACCGCGGTCGAACTGCGCAACCGGGTGCAGTCCTCGACCGAGTTGCGGCTGCCCGCGACCCTGGTCTTCGACCACGCGACCCCGCTCGCGCTGGCGGCGCACCTGGACGCGGAACTGGCGGCCGAACCGACCCCGACCCCGACCCAGGCGCGGGACGACCGGACGGACCTGGCGGAGAGCGCCGCGCCGGACAGCATCGAGGCGTTGTACCGGGCGGCCTGCCGGCAGCGTAAGGCGCACGAGGCCATGGATCTGCTCGCCGCGGCCTCCCGGCTCCGGGAGCAGTTCACCGACCCGGCGGCGCTGGCCGCTCCGCCCCGACCGGTCCGCCTGTCCGCCGGTCCCGACGCACCCGTGCTGATCTGCCTGTCCACGATCACCGCGCTGTCCAGCGTCTACCAGTACGCCCGCTTCGGCACGGCCCTCCAGCAGCGACGCGAGGCGTGGTTCGTGCCGGTGCCCGGGTTCACGGCGGAAGAGCCGGTACCGGCCGATGTGGACGCCGTCGTCGATCTGCTGGCCGATCTCGCGCTGTGGTGCGCCGAGGACCGCGCGTTCACCCTCGTCGGTCACTCGGCCGGCGGCTGGCTGGCGCACGCGGTGACGAGCCGGCTGGAGGACCGAGGCAGGCCGCCGGTGGGCACCGTACTGATCGACACCTACCTGCCGGGCAGCTCCGCGTTCACTCAGGTGCAGGACGCGCTGACCGACATGATGTTCGACCACGAGTCCACCGTCGGGCGGCTCGACAGCGCCCGGCTCACCGCGATGGGCGCCTATCTGCGACTGTTCGACGACTGGCAGCCCGCACCGGTGCGCACACCGACCCTGTTCGTCCGCGCGGGCGAGCCGGTCACCGACACCGTCGCGGACGACGGGTGGCGCCTGAGCTGGCCGCTGCCGAACACCACGCGGGAGGTGCCGGGCGACCACTTCTCCATGATGCAGTCCGGCGCCGCCACGACCGCCGAGGCCGTCGACGCCTGGTTGCGGGACCTCCCACGGACGAAGACCGACTGAGTCACGGCGGGGCCGCCCCGGCCGGCGTGGTCCGGACGGGGCGCCCCCACGTGTACAAGACACCGCAGGGCCCATGCACCAGACCACCGCAGGGCCCATGCACCAGACACCGCAGGCCCCGTGTACCAGACCCCCGCAGGGCCATGCACCAGACCACCGAAGAGCCCGCGTACCAGACCACCGCAGGCCCCGCGTGCAACACACCGCAGGGCCCCAGCACGTGCCGGGGCCCTGCGGGTGTCGAGCGGGTTCAGCCGTTGTGCGCGCTCAGCGCGTCCGTCAGCTCCGTGTAGGAAGGGCCGGGGGAGAGCACCGGAGGCTCCCAGCCGGTGGCCAGTACCGCGTCCAGCCGCTCCCGCACCTCGGGGGTGTCCAGGCTGTCCGGGGACGCCATCAGATTGGCGCGCAGTTGCGCCCGTTCCCACAGGTGGTGGTCCTGCTGACCGGCCAGGGCGGTGAGAAGGGCCGGCGGGAGCCCCGCGGGCGGCTCCGGACGACCGGCCACCGTCGCGCGCCAGTTCCGGATGCGCTCCGTGTCCTCGTGGACCCCGTCCTCGTACCAGGGGCGGACCGTGCGCCGGGCGTAGGCCCGCAGTCCCGCACTCACCGCGTCCAGATCCGCACCGTGACGGTCCAACAGGTCACTGAGTTCGGCCGCCCCGGCCAGGGCGAAGGAAGCGCCACGGCCCAGGATGGGATCGGTCGTGCACAGCACGTCCCCGATCGGCAGATAGCCGGACGGGGCGTCGGGCGTCAACTCGCGCCACATGTTGGTGAGTCCGGCCATCGGTACGACGTCACCGATCGGCTCGGCGCTGCCCGGCCGCAGCCACGGCTCGAACTGAGCCACCGCGTGCGCGGCGGCCTCGAACGCGCCGGTCTCACGCAGCCGCCCGAGCGCCGCGTCCTCCGGCAGCCGGGCGAACACCACCGCGAACGTACGGTTGTCATGTGCGTAGAGCCCGCCGCCGAAGCCCTCCCCGCCCGCGAAGACCACGGGAACCAGGAACGTGGGCGGCTTCGGAACGCCGTCGAGCAGCCGGTAGAAACGGCTGTTGTAGACGTTGCCGCAGGGGCTTTCCTCCACTTCCTTGGTGAAGGCGCCGACCAGCGGCGAGCGACGCCCCGTCGCGTCCACCACCGCGTCCGCCTCCAGCACCGCGGTGTCCACCCGCACACCCTGGACGCGTCCCTGGTCCACCACGACCTCACGGACGGAGACGCCGTGGTGGACCCGGACACCGGCCTGCCCCTGAAGGGCGCGGTGCAGGACCCATTCGACGGTCGCCCGGCGGGAGCCGAAGCTCGCCAGCTCGGTCGCGTCGGCCGGAGCCTCGACCCCGGGCGGCGCCGTCATGTCCACCTCGTCGACCCCGTGCGCGAGCAGATCCGCGTGCACGTCCGGCAACCGGCTGTGCAGCAGGTGCCGGAACAGGCCGAGGAACATGTGCGGATGACGGACCTGCGGCGCACCCGGTCGCCGCCACTCCTGAACGCCGCCGAGATCCTTCGGCGGCGGACCGTCCCGCTCCACCAGATCCACCGCGTACCCCTGGCGTGCCAGCAGCAGCGCGGCGCTCAGCCCGGCTATGCCCCCGCCCGCCACCACGATTCGTGAAACCATGCATGCTCCCGGATGTTGGGCGGCCCCTACGAGCCACGGCGAAGCGGCGGCCCCACCCCACGCCCGTACCCCGGTCGGGCACCGGGCCCGTGCCGTTGAGCCGACTGCGTCAGGTCGCGATGCTAGGCAGCCGCCCACGGCCTTGTGGAGGACGAACGACGAAGATAGGGGCCCCTATCCCTCGGAAGGGGCTCAGCCCGGGCATCCGCGTTCCAGCTCCCGGCCTTCTCCGTCCCCAGGTCGGCAGGCCCGCACCGAACGCGGCGAGAACGATCCGGCCGGTCATTCGGACATCCGACTCCTCGACCGGGCCTTGCGCGGCGCACGGTCGCCGAACGCAGAAGTCGGCCGCGATGAGCACGTATGCAGGGAGCCCCAAGAGACAGTAAAGAAACTGTATGGAGCAATGGTTGCGGGACTGTTGTTCCATGCCTGGTCAGAGCCGGTCGCGACACGGCGCGCTGGGGTAGGGGCTCCGCCACGATAGGGGTTGGTCGGGGGTGGGTCCGCTCTTGATCGCCGGTACGTTGAAGCGCGACGGCAGGGAGTTTCATACAGCTCAACCGAGCGAAGGACAAACCTTGACTGAAACGATATCCGGTCGGCACATCGAGATTGCCTGGCCCGATCTGGGCGTCACGGTGACAGCGGAACTCGACGGCCGCAACGCCGAACTCGCCGACGCCCTCTGGGAGGCTCTGCCTTATCAGAGTCTGCAAGGCCACGCGCTCGTGGCGGGTGAACATCTCTATCACGCGGCACCGATTCCGTCGCTGCTGCATCTGACCGCGGACACCCGTATAGCGGATCGACGCGACGCGCCCGATGGGACCGTATTCTGCTCCGGTCTTCAGCATTTAGGCATCAAGTACGGAACGCTGACCGAACCGATGCCGGCCACCCCGGTGGGCCGGATCCGGCAGGAAGACATTCCGGCCCTGCTGGAGGCCGGACAGGGGATCTGGGATTCCGTCTATTCGACGAAGAAGCCGATCCTGGTGGAAGTCCGCAGAGCGGGAACCGAAGGCGGCCACCGCATTCCGAAACTGGTCGCCGCGGATCCCGACGCGAGCCGTCTCATCGACGATGTGCACGCCGCGACCGAGACGGCATGGCTGTCCGAACCGAAGGAACTGGCCGACCTCCACGCGGGGTTGATCCCCTCCGGGGCGGGAAGCTTCGAGACGGTGTTGCCGACCCTGCTGTTCGTCAACGGCGAGACCCGCCCGCTGGGGTATGCCACCTACGGTGGTCTGGTCCGGGGCGCGGTCCAGGGCATGCCGATGGATTCCCTGCGCCACATGACGCGCCTCCTGGTCGGTGTTCCGGCCGAGTTCCTGGGCTACTGCGGCCTGGAACGGCTGTGGAGCTTCACCCAGCGCTTCCTGGACTGTCTCGACCGGCTCGACCGTGAGGACTTCCTCAGCGTGGTCGGCCAACTGGCCCTCTACATCAACTGCCTGGGCGGCTGGAACCTGCACCTGTACCCGTGGGAAGCCGGAGACCACCTGCGCCAACTGCGCCCCGACGAACCGGTCCTCCAGTCGTGAGTCGACTTCCCGAACGCGCTGACGCCGTCGTCATCGGCGGCGGTGTCATCGGCACCTCGACAGCGTGCCGGCTCGCCGAGTCGGGCGTCGGCACCGTCCTGCTGGAGCGTGGCGCGCTCGGATCGGGAGCGTCCGGGACCACCGCCGGCGTGGTGCGTACCTACTTTCCCGGCAACGCGCTCATCAGCAGCCTCGCCGTCCGGAGCCTGACGGAGTACCAGACCTTCACCGAGCGGACCGGCACCGAACTCGGCCTGGAGCGCATCGGCCTGCTCGTGCTGCTCTCCGACGAGCGACAGGTGCGGGACTTCCGGGAGAACGAGGCCGCCCAGCGGGCAGCGGGTGTGGAGGTCGAACTGGTGACCGCTGCTGAAGCGGCCCGGCTGAACCCCCTGGTGGACGAGCGAACCGTCCTGGCGGCAGCCTGGTCACCCCAGGCGTACACCTGCGACCCCGCCGCCATCGTGCGCGGTTACGCCACAGCGGCCCGGCGGGCGGGCGCCGTCCTGTGCACGGACACGCCCGTCACCGGCATCGACCCGGACGGACGGGTCCACACGCCCGCCAGAAGCATCCGCGCCGACACCGTCGTCTGTGCGGCAGGGCCCTGGGCGGGCACGGTCGCCGCCCTGGCCGACGTGACCGTTCCCGTGACCACGTACCCCGTCGAGATGCTCCTGACCGACACCCCCGGCGATGTCCCGCACGACGCCCTGCCGATGACCATGCACCCCTCCAGCCTGCGGATCCGCAGCTGGGGTGACCGCATCCTGGTCGGGATGGGCCGTCCCGCTCCGGACGAGACCCGACAGGACTGGCTCCGGCGGGTGTCGCACCACCTCGGCACGACCTTCCCGAGCCTCGCCGGCGGCTCCATCGAGAGCGGGTGGAGCGGGAACCTCGATGTCAGTCCGGACGGCATGGCATTCATCGGCCGCGATCACTCCCGCCGGTTCTTCTACGCGGCCGGATTCTCCGGTCAGGGACTGTGCCAAGCACCCGCCGCCGGGGAGATCGTCCGAGACCTTGTGCTCGACAAGGAATCCTGGATCGACACGGCGGCTCTCTCCACCACCCGCCACCTCGGTGGTTCGGCCGGGAACGGGTAGGAGAGCGGCCACGGCCCGAGCGCACCGTGAGGCCGAGGACCAGCGCGGGACTGCGTCGCGGCGCCGGGTGACCCGGCGCCGCGACCCTGCGCGAGACGCCGTTCGGTGAGCCCCGCGACCGGATGAACACCGGATCGCCGAGATCTACTTCAACCAATGCGAGAGGACATCCATGGTCGAGCACACGGGCGGAGAGTTCGTCCGGGAGATGATGCGGTGGCACTTCAGCCCGGAGACCGGGTCGCCGTTCTGGCTGGAACGAGCCGCGCGACTCGACTTCGATCCACTGACCGACGTCCGGGACTTCGACGACCTCAGCCGGTTTCCCCAGGTGGTCGACGAACTGCGCGACGTCGGAGTACGTGAGCTGATTCCCCGTGGCTACGGCGACAAGCACGAGGCGTCCGTCTACGAGAGCGGTGGGACCACGGGACGACCCAAGGCGGTTCCGTACACCGCCGAGTGGCATCGCCGCAGCGTCGAGTGGTTCAGCGAGCGACTGGACTCCCACGGCGTACCCCGGAACGTCGACTGGCTCAGCGCCGTCCCCACCGGACCGCACAATGTCGGAGCGATGGCGGTCGACACCGCGATGCTCCGCGGTGGGCTGAACTTCAGCATCGACCTGGACCCGCGATGGGTGAAGAAGCTCATCTCGGAAGGCCGGACGGACGTCGCCGACACCTACACCGATCACCTCATCGAACAGGTCGGCCACCTCCTGGTCGGCCAGGACGTCGGCGTCCTCTTCGCCACCCCGCCGCTGCTCGAACGCCTTTCGCAGCACGACGATCTGGTGGAACTGGTGAACCGCAAGGTGCGCGCGATCATCTGGGGCGGCACGCATCTGGACGCCGACACCCGGGACCTGCTGCGCGACGAGGTGTTCGCGGGCGTCAAACTGGTCGGCGGGTACGGTGGCACGATGATGCTGGGCACCTCGGTGGAACGACCCGGCCTCGGTGACGACGAACCCTGCGTGTTCGACTCCTTCGCGCCGTACACCACCTTCCGGGTGATCGACCCCGGCACCGGACAGGTGGTGCCGTACGGGGAACGCGGGCAGATCGTCGTGCACCACATGAGTCGAAGCGCCCTGCTGGTCAACAACATCGAGCGGGACTACGCGACCCGGATCGCGCCGGTGGACGGCGGCTTCGGCGATGCCGTCGCCGACGTCGCACCGGTGGCGTCGTTCGGCGACACGGCCGTGGTCGAGGGCGTGTACTGATGCTGTCCCTGGACGTTCTCGGCCCCGGCGGCCCCTACCGGTCCCGGCGCCAGGAGACCCTCGGCGAGTTCTCGGGACACCAGGTCGCGACACTGAGCCTCGCGCCCTCGCTCTACGTCACCCGCGCGATGAAGGCCCTGCGCCGCGCGCCGACGCCGGCCTACGACGCGCGGATCGAGGCATTCGCGCGGGCCGGCCGGGCCTTCGCGACGCAGACGGTCGCGGGACTCACCCCGCAGGAGTATCAGCACACCGTCAGCACCGTCACCGGGATGCCGATCACGGTGGTACGCCAAGCCACCGACGAGATCGCACAGGCCGCCGAGCGCGTCCACCACAGCGTGGAGAACGCGCGGCCCGCCGGTGCGGTCGACTCGTGGCGCGATCCGCGGGCCCGGGACGGCGCGGCGGTGTGGGCCCGGCGCGGCGAGGTGTTCGCCGTCCACGCGGCGGGCAATCACCCGGCGGTGCACCAGGGCTGGTTCGACGCCCTCGCGCTCGGCTACCGCGTTGCCGTACGCCCCTCGCGCCGTGAGCCCTTCACCCCGCACCGGTTGATCACCGCCCTGCGCGAGGCCGGGTTCGGCGACGAGGGCATCGTGTTCCTGCCCACCGACCACAACGTGGCCGACGACGTTCTCCGCCACGCCGACCTGGGAATGGTGTACGGCGGCGCGGACGTCGTGGCGAAGTACGCGGACGACCGACGCGTACTGCCACAGGGCCCCGGGCGCTCCAAGGTGCTGATCACCGCCGAGACCGCCTGGGAACCGATCGTCGACACCATCGTGGAGTCGATCAGCAGCGGTGGGGGAGTCGGCTGCGTCAACGCCACCGCAGTCCTTGTCGAGGGCGACCCCTCTCCCGTGGCCGCGGCGATCGCCGAACGCCTCGCCGAACTGCCCAGCCTGCCCGCGACGGACGAACGAGCGGTCCTGCCCGTGCAGCCCCTCGGCCTCGCCCGTCGATGGGACGGGTATCTGCGGCAGCAGGCGCGGGGCACCAAGGCGTGGCTCGGCGGCGACGGGGTCGTGGACGATCTCGGCGACGGTTCGGCGGTGCTCCGGCCGGCGGTGCATCAGCTCGACAGCCCGTTCGCCGAACAACTCGGGATGGAACTCGGATTCCCCTGCGCGTGGGTCGCGCCGTGGGACCGCGCAGCAGGTGTCCGGCCGCTGCGCGACACCCTCGTCCTCACCGCCGTCACCACCGACGGGAACCTGATCGACGCGCTGGTGGCCGAGCCGACCATCGCCAACGTCTACGTCGGTGACCATCCGACCCCCTGGATGGCGCACGGACTGCCGCACGACGGCTACCTCGCCGAATTCCTCATGCGCACCAAGACGGTCCGACGCTGATGAGGTGTTCAGGAGTCGCGGAACGGTGTTGCGGAAACGCCGTAGCCGAACACCTCGTCGGCATCATGGTCAACGTTCGCCCGCGGAGCGCGACACCCAGTGTCCGCGCCTGTTCATCCCCGACCGGACGGAGTCCGTCCGTCCCGCTGCGCGGTGGACGGTGACGGGGCGTCGTCGGCGAGCCTGATGAGCGCCAGCGCGGAGCGGTACTCCTCGGCGGAGTAGCCCAAGGGCCGGTCACCCGTCCCCACCGTCTCCTCGTACAGCTCCCGCTGCGCCTCCGCGTAGGACCGGAGGACGGACCGGGCCCGGCCCGTCGTCACGTCCAGCGCGCCCGCCACCTCGTTCCAGGTGGCACCCCACCGCATGGCGTCGTGCACGGACCAGGAGCGGTCCGAGAAGAGCGTGCGGTGCATGCTCTCACCCAGGGCGAGGACCGCGAGCGCGTCGTCCGCGGTGGCGGTCTCGCCGGGGTGGCAGCCGGAGGGCAGGTGCCGGTCCATCAGGCGGTGGTGGTGCGCGAAGTACTTCTCGGCCAGCCACGGCAGCAGGACCCCGTATCCCACGTCGTCCGGCCTGCGGATCACCTGGGCCCGCCACTCCTCCTGCGAGCGGGGTGAGTTGACGGGGACGGCGGAGGGCCGCGCCGGCGCCGGTTCCGAGGGGGCACGTGTCCCACCGGTCCGCGCGCCGGGCGCGGCCGTGTCCGGCGCCGGGCCGCCGTCACGGTCGGCCCTCCGCGTGGCGGACCGGACCAGAAGGGCCACCACGGCCAGCGCCCCCAGGTGCGCCCCGGCTCCCGCGAGCAGGAACCACCAGGGGGACCCGCCCCGGTCCACCGCGTCGAGGCCGAGCCCCACGGACGCCACCGACGCCACGACCAGGCCGATCCACGGCAGCAGGACCATCGCCACCGTCCACGTCCTGACCGGCTGTTCGACGTTGACGCACACCCAGAGCGCGATCAGGTTGACCAGGAGCCCGCACCCCGCGAGGACGGCTACCGCGCCCAGGTAGAGCATCGGCCACTCCTGCGACGCGCAGGAACCACCGCTCGCGTGCTGCATGAGTGCGTTCATGGGCTCCCCGCCGTCCGGTCCGCTCGACTACCACCCCCGACGGTACGAGGAGTTCGGCGCCCCGCCCTGAGCACGCGTACTCAGCCGGACCCGGCCCGCTACTCAACCGGCCCGCCCGCGCGCCCAGGACGGTCTGCGGTGGGCCCAAGCAGAGTGGTCCTCGTTCCACCGCTCCAGGTCCCCGGCCCGCTCCACCTCGGCGTCCAGACGCTCGATCCGAAGGGCGCTGTCGGGCCGTCCGGTCCCGAGATCCAGTCGCCCTCGCCTGCCTACTGACAGCCGGTGGGACCGGCCGAGCGCCGCCCCATCGGCCGCCTACGTCACGGAGGGTCCGTCAGGTGAGATGTGTCGTTGAGCAGCCGCACCGACGCGGCCCCGTCCCCGGAATAGGACACCGCCGACAGCGAGGCGGCCGACAGCTCCATCCGGAACAGTGTCGCCGGTGGTGCGCCCAGCGCCAGCCGAAGCAGCGTCCGCAACACCCCGACATGGGAGACGACCAGTACCGTCTCCCCCTCGTACCGGGCCAGCAGCCGGTCCCGTGAGAGCGCGGCCCGACGCGCGACCGAGGCGAACGTCTCCCCGGTCCGGCCCGGCACCGCCTTCGCGGAGGCGAGCCACGCCGCCATCTCGACCGGGTGACGCTCACGCACCTCGGCGAACGTGAGCCCCTCCCAAGCGCCGAAATCCGCTTCGGTGAGCCCACCGTCGATGTGGACCTCCAGGCCCAGACGACGAGCCACCACCTCGGCCGTCTGCCGGGCCCGGCGCAGCGGTGACGACACCACCGCCTGCACCGGGCCGCGGGTGACGAGCACTCTCCCGGCTGCCTCGGCCTGCCGCAGCCCGGTCTCCGACAGCGCCGGATCCGAGCCGCCGCTGCCGGAGATCCGCTTCTCCGATGTCAAGGCCGTCTCACCGTGACGGAGCAGGACAAGGGTCGTGGAGCCGCCGCGGGCTGCGGGTGCGCGATTCACGCCGGCTGCTCCACGACGGGTTCCTGGGCCGGTGCGAAGCGGGTGTCCATCCCGGGATTCCCCTAGCGGGGGAAGTGCGCGGTTCACCGCAGCGCGGCGAGGACCGGCGCGAAATTCTCCATGTTGTATTCCATGATCGTGAAGTAGGTGAAGCCGTAGCGCTCACGGCGTTCCTTGATCTGCTGCGCCATGTCCGCGGCGGTTCCGACCAGAACACTCGGCAGTTCGTCGGGGCTGTGCTCGGCGTCGGGCGGCACGGGCGCGAACCTGTCCGGCACCGCGGCGCCTTCCGAGGGCGGAATCACCTGCTGCACCAGGAGATTGAGTTCCACGGAGTCGGCACGGTCTCCGAGCAGGCCGCGCACATAGGTGATGCGTTCTTCCATCTGCGCGGATCCGGCCAGATGGAGCGCGTCGCCGTCGGCGTTGGCCCAACCACCGGGGAAGCCGATGATGTCGGCGTGCGCGGCGGCCACCCGCAGCAGCCGGTCGCCCCAGCCCGCGATCAGCAGAGGCGGGCCGGACGGCTGGGCCGGACGCGGCTGGTAATCGGGGGAGTCGAACAGGCGACGCAGGGTCGTGACCGTGCGTTCCAGCTGTTCGACCCGCTTTCCACCACTGGGGAAGGGAATCTCCGCGGTGTCGAACTCGGCCTTCACATAGCCCGCGCCGAGCCCGAGTTCCATGCGCCCGTCGATGAACCGGTCGGTGCTTGCCACATCACGCGCGAGGAGGGCGGGGTTGTAGAACGGCGTGTTCAACACGAAGGTGGTCAGTCGTATTCGCTCGGTCGCCTCGGCCGCCAGCACCATCGCCGGAAAAGGTGCGGGGAATCCGAGATGGTCGGCCACTCCGAGGACGTCGAATCCGAGTTCCTCGGCTCTGCGGCACTTCGCGCGCCACTCGTGCGCCGAACCAGGGACGAACATGTTGACGCCGAAGCGTAAGGAGAGTTGGCGAGACATTATATTTGTGTACCACACATTGATTCTTCCGTCATCCCGCCGGGCGAAACGGAATGATGTGGATCGTTTGTCCATCGAGGTCGCTTCGACCCCGTCATGGGTGCGGTGTGTGAACGCATGCAGACGGTCGCGGGGATGGCGCCGTTTCACAATTGGATGAGGGCTGAGACAGGCACGGATCCATGAAGATCATGTCACAGGTGAGAGTCAACTCGCAAGGGCGCCCATCGCCCCGATGTCTTCAAGTGCCGGACTCTGCCGCTGTGTTGGGGGTCGGCGGGTGCTTGGAAGGCACACGCACTTGGCCGGTATGCGTCAGGACCCCCGAGGTTGCGCTCTAGGCTTCGGTCAGTGTTTGGTAAAGCCAGGTACGGCTCGCGGGGGAAGCCTCGCACAAAACGATTGGGTAGCCAGTGGTTCTGAAGACGTTCGGCTGGTCGTTCGCGGTGACCGCGCTCGGCCTCGTCGTCGCGGTTTTTTACGGGGGATGGGCGGCCTTCGGGATCGTGGCGATCCTTTCCATCCTTGAGATCTCGGTGTCCTTCGACAACGCGGTGGTCAACGCCGGGATCCTGAAGAAGATGAATGCCTTCTGGCAGAGGATCTTCCTCACCATCGGTGTGCTCATCGCCGTCTTCGGCATGAGGCTGGTCTTCCCTGTCGTGATCGTGGCGATCAGTGCCAAGGTCGGCCCCATCGAGGCCGTCGATCTCGCGATCAACGACGCCGAGCGCTACGAGCGGCTCGTCACCGACGCCCACCCGTCGATCGCGGCGTTCGGCGGTATGTTCCTGCTGATGATCTTCCTTGAGTTCATCTTCGAGGACCGTGACATCAAATGGCTCGGCAAGCTGGAGCGCCCGCTGGCCAAGCTCGGCAGGGTCGACATGCTGTCGGTCTGCGTCGCCCTGATCGTCCTGGCGATCAGCGCCATGACCTTCGCGACCCAGGCCCACCAGCACGGCGGCACACACGTCGACAAGGCGGCGACGGTCCTGCTCTCGGGGGTCTTCGGCCTCATCACCTACCTCGTCGTCGGCGGTCTCTCCGGCTACTTCGAGAAGAAACTGGAGGAAGGGGAGGAGCGCGAGCGCGAGGCCGAGGAAGAGGCCAGGAGGAGCGGCAAGAAGGTCCCGGCGGTCGTGATGGCCGGCAAGGCCGCGTTCTTCATGTTCCTCTACCTGGAGGTCCTGGACGCGTCCTTCTCCTTCGACGGGGTCATCGCCGCTTTCGCCATCACCAACGACATCGTCCTGATGTCGCTCGGCCTCGGGATCGGCGCGATGTACGTCCGGTCGCTGACGATCTACCTCGTCCGCCAGGGCACCCTCGACGACTACGTCTACCTGGAGCACGGCGCGCACTACGCGATCGGCGCGCTGGCCGTGATCCTCATGATCTCCATCCGCTACCAGATCCCCGAGGCGGTCACCGGTCTCATCGGTGTCATCTTGATCGCCTGGTCCTTCTGGTCCTCCGTCCGCCGCAACCGCAAGCTGGCGGCGGACGGAGGGGAGCAGGCGAGGTCCACCGAGAAGGCCGAGGTCCCCTCGGACGCCTGACCCGGCCCGGACCACGCGGTGCGGCCCTCACCCGGCGGCGGTGAGGGCCTCGAACTCCGCGTCGTCCAGCCGCACCAGCGCGGCGTTGACGTTCTCCTCCAGGTGGGCGGCGCTGGACGTGCCCGGTATCGGGAGCACCACGGGGGAGCGGCGCAGCAGCCAGGCGAGGGCGAGCTGTGCGGGGGTCGCGTCGTACACCCGGGACGCGGCGTCCAGCGGACCGCCGGGGCGGGCGAGTTCGCCCGTGGCGATCGGGAACCAGGGGATGAAGGCGATGCCCTCGGACTCGGCGAAGTCGAGTACGTCCTGGGCCGACCGGTTCACGAGGTTGTAGAGGTTCTGCACAGAGACGATGTCCACATGGGTGCGGGCCTCCTTGAGCTGCTCGACCGTCACCTCGGACAGCCCGAGGTGACGGATCTTCCCCTCCCGCTGCAGCTGGGCCAACGTGCCGAGCTGCTCGGCCAGCGGGACCTCGGGGTCGATACGGTGCAGCTGGTACAGGTCGATGCGCTCAAGCCCGAGGTGCCGCAGGCTCAGCTCCAGCCGCTCGCGCAGAAACTCGGGCCGGCCGTCGGTCCGCCAGTCGTCCGGACCCGGACGCGACACCCCGCCCTTGGTCGCGATGACCAGGTCATCGGCGTAGGGGTGCAGAGCCTCGCGAATCAACTGCTCGTTGACGCACGGGCCGTAGGCGTCCGCGGTGTCGATGAAGGTGACGCCCAGCTCGACCGCCCGGCGTAAGACCCGGACGGCCTCGTCCGGGTCGCGGGCCTCGCCCCAGACACCTGGACCGGTCAGTTGCATGGCGCCGTAACCGAGACGGTTCACGGGAAGGTCGCCGCCCAGGGCGAAGGTGCCGGAGGCGTCGGCCGGACGTGTGGTGGACTGCGTACTCAACATCGATCCTTGGAAGTCATGTGCCCGGAAGGAGTGCTGGTCACAGGGGCCCGCAGAGGCACAGCACCCTCACCAGCCCCATCGAGCATGCCCCATCACCCACGCATTGGAAAGACCTCCCCAGTGAGTGGGTGACCGGCTGTCCGGACGCCGCCGTCGGGGAATTGACGGGTCAGCCGTGCATGCGCTCGGGACCAATACCCGTGCTCCGAGGCCCGGTTCGACCTCGGACCGAAGAGGACGGGCTAAGACGCGGGGAACGCCGGACGGCCGCCCGTCGTCGTCGAGAAGATCACGCCCGGGTGCGACGGCGTCTGGTTGAGCACCCACAGGCCGATCAGCGTGGCCAGGGTGAAGACGACGGCGATCAGGACGGCGAGGACGAACCGGCGTCGGCGTTCGCGCCGCAGCCACTCGCCGCGTGCCGTGCGGTAGGCGTCGGGGACGGCATGCACTCCGTCGGCGAGCGCGGCGAGCGCCTCGCTCAGCTCGCGCTCGGTGCGGTCCGGACCGGTGTCGTTCATCGCCGGGCCTCCATCGCGCGGGTCAGAGCGGCGATGCCGCGGGCCGTGTGGGTCTTCACCGAACCGGAGGAGATCCCCATCACGGCGGCGATCTCGCTCTCCTTCAGCCCGAGCCAGTGCCTCAGCACGAGTGCCTCGCGCTGCCGGGACGGCAGGTGCTGCAGGGCGTCGATGAGCACCCGCTGGTCGTCACGGAGCAGGGCCGTGCTCTCGGCGGAGGCGACGGACCCGTCCGGCGGGACCGGTGGGTTCTCCACGTGCTTGCGGGCGACCTGGAGGTGGCGTATGCGCATCCGCGTCAGATTGCAGACCGTGGAGCGCAGATACGCCTCCGCCGCCTCGACGTCCCGCAGCCGTCGCCACTTGCGGTAGATCTGGTAGTACGCCTCGGCCACCACGTTCTCCGGGTCGTCCGCCCCGAGCAGCACGGCCAGCCGCAGCATCGACGAGTAGTGGACGTCGAAGAGGCGGGCGAGGGCGGCCTCGCGCTCCAGTTCGGCCGGGTCGGACGGCGCGGGAGCGAGGCGCCGGCCCGGCAGCCCCACGGAGTGCTCGGGCGCGCGAGTCGGTGGTGGGCGTCTCATGATCGGTCCGCTCTCGTCTCCGGGCGCCGCCTGACGGTCAGGCGGGACGGCAGGTCGGTCAGGTCGGCGCCGCGCGGGACGCCGCGATGTTCCAGCACGGCGGTGCCGGCCACCGCCACGATCAGATTGAGCAGCAGCGCGGCGAGACCGGCGTAGATCTCCAGCGGCCCCGAGCCGAGCGGCACGATGGACGCGAAACCCTCGCGCACGACCAGGTACGTCCCGGCCGACATGCCCACGACCCACCCGGCGAGCAGCGCCCGCGGATGCAGCCGCCCGGTGAACAGCCCGACGGCCACGGCCGGGAAGATCTGCAGGATCCAGACCCCGCCGAGCAACTGGAGGTTGATCGCGTCCTGGTCGCGCAGCCCGAACACGAAGGCCACCGCCCCCACCTTCGCGGTGAGCGACACGGCTTTGGCGATGCGCACCTGCCGCTTGGGCGTGGCCGTGGGATGCATGTACTCCACATACACATTGCGTACGAAACTGGTGGCCGCCGCTATCGACATCACCGCCGCCGGAACCAGCGCCCCCACGATGATCGCGCCGAACACCAGCCCGGCCAGCGGCCCCGGCATGAGCCGGTCGACCAGCAGGGGTACGGCGGCCTCGGCGCCGCCTTCCGGCGCGGGCACGCCCGCCGCGAGCGCCGCGACGCCGAGGAAGCCGAAGAGGGCGAGCAGCGCGGTCCAGGCGGGCAGGGCCACGGAGACCTTGCGCAGGGTGCGTGGTCCGTCGGCGGCGAACCCGGCCGTCAGCACATGCGGGTACATGAGCAGGGCGAGCGCGGAGCCGAGGGCGAGGGTGGCGTAGGCGGGCTGCTGGGCGGGGGAGAGGAGCAGGGCCTGATCGCCGAGCTTCTCCGCGGCTCCGTCGAACACCCGGCCCGGTGGGCCGAGCCGCTCCAGGACCAGCCAGGTGACCGCGGTGAGCGAGACGAAGACGGCGACCGCCTTGAGCGCGGAGATGACCGTCGGCGCCCGCAGCCCGTGCCGGTAGGTGGCCACCGCGAGCCCGGCGAACAGCGCCACCATCACCAGGTCCCCGGTGACGCTGCGGGGGGAGAAGCCTCCCGCCGCCAGCACCGCCCGTATGCCGAGCAGTTGGAGCGCCAGATACGGCATCGTCGCCAGGATCCCGGTCAGCGCGACCACCAGGGCCAGCGCGGACGATCCGTACCGGCCGCGCACGAAGTCCGCCGCAGTGATGTAGCCGTGCTGGCGGGCCACTTCCCACAGGCGGCTCAGCAGCACGAAGGCGATCGGGCAGACGATCACCGTGTACGGCACCGCGAAGAAGGCGGGCGCGCCGTTGCCGTAGGCCAGGCCCGGTACGGCGGTGAAGGTGTACGCGGTGAAGATCGTGCCGCCGAGCAGGAACCATGTCCACACCGGGCCCAGACTGCGGTCGGCCAGCGCCCAGCCCTCCAGGGACGGCAGCCGGTCGCTCGGACGCAGGCGCCGCGCGGTCACGGCGAGCAGCGACGCTCCGCCGATCACGGCGAGAAACGTCGCGGTCATGGCGCCGTCGGCCATGGGTCACCGTCCTTGTGTGCCTGAACCCTCGCGCAAGAGATGCGCGGACCCCTGCGATGGATGACAGAAACAGGCGGGAAACTTTCTGGCCATCTGCTGTCAACCGGTTCCAGGGGGTGGGCAACTCTTGCACAGACCCTCAGCGAACGGGAGAGGAGCGCAGGTCATGGCACGGACCGGTCATCACCGGCTACGACGCGTAGCGATCACCGTACTGCTTCTCGCGCCCGCCGCGGGTCTGCTGTGGGTCCCCTGGTACGCCGGCGCCGAGCCGCGACTGGCGGGCACGCCGTTCTTCTACTGGTACCAGCTCGCCTGGGTGCCGGGGTGCGGCCTCTGTCTCCTCGCGGCGTACGCGCTGACGGACCGACAACGCCGCTGATCCGTTTCGATCCGCGTTTCTTCCCTTTGCACCGCTTCCGGTGAGGAGCTGCCATGCCCGCCACAGTCCTGCCCGAACCCGACCCCAGGTCGGGCGAGACGTCACGCGTGTCCCCTCGGGCGATCGTGCTCTGGGCCACGGTCTCCCTGCTGGGCGCCGTCGCCTGGGGCGTTCTCGCCCTCGCCCGGGGCGAGGAGGTCTCCGCGGTCTGGCTGGTCGTCGCGGCCCTCGGCTCCTACGCCATCGCCTACCGCTTCTACTCCCGCTTCATCGCCCGCCGGGTGCTGAAGCCGGACGACCGCCGGGCCACCCCGGCCGAGCGCCTTGAGGACGGTGTCGACTTCCACCCCACCGACCGCCGGGTGCTGCTGGGCCACCACTTCGCCGCGATCGCCGGCGCCGGCCCCCTGGTCGGCCCGGTCCTCGCGGCGCAGATGGGATATCTGCCGGGCACGCTCTGGATCGTCGCCGGGGTGATCTTCGCGGGGGCGGTGCAGGACATGGTGGTCCTGTTCCTGTCCATGCGGCGGGACGGCAAGTCGCTCGGACAGATGGCGCGCGACGAGATCGGCCGGGCGGGCGGAGCGGCAGCCATGATCGCGGTGTTCGCCATCATGATCATCCTGCTGGGGGTACTGGCGCTGGTCGTCGTCAATGCCCTCGCGCACTCCCCGTGGGGCACCTTCTCCGTCGCGATGACCATCCCCATCGCCCTGTTCATGGGCTTCTGGCTGCACCGCGTGCGCCCGGGCCGGGTCGTCGAGACGAGCTTCATCGGCGTCGCCCTGCTCCTGCTGGCGATCGTCGGCGGCAGTTGGGTCCAGGACTCCTCGCTCGCGTCCACCTTCACCCTCAGCCCGACGACCCTCGTCTTCTGCCTCATCGGCTACGGCTTCGTCGCCTCCGTGCTCCCGGTGTGGATGCTGCTGGCCCCGCGCGACTACCTCTCCACCTTCATGAAGATCGGCACCATCGCCCTGCTCGCGATCGGCGTGGTCGTGGCCACTCCGGTGCTGCGCACGGACGCCGTCAGCGAGTTCGCCACCTCGGGCGCGGGCCCGGTCTTCGCCGGTTCCCTCTTCCCCTTCCTGTTCATCACCATCGCCTGCGGCGCCCTGTCCGGCTTCCACGCCCTGGTCTCCTCCGGTACGACTCCGAAGCTGATCCAGAAGGAGTCCCAGGTCCGGATGATCGGCTACGGCGCCATGCTGATGGAGTCGTTCGTCGCGGTCATGGCGCTGATCGCCGCGGCGGCGCTGGACCCGGGCCTGTACTACGCGATGAACGCCCCCGCCGGACTCCTCGGCACCACGGCCGAGTCGGCGTCCCAGGCCGTGGCCGGCCTCGGCTTCACCATCACCCCCGAGCAGTTGACACAGGCGGCCCGGGCCGTGGAAGAGCAGACCCTGATCGCCCGTACCGGCGGCGCCCCGAGCCTCGCGGTCGGCATGTCGGAGATCTTCTCCGGTGTCTTCGGCGGCTCCTCGACGAAGGCGTTCTGGTACCACTTCGCGATCATGTTCGAGGCGCTGTTCATCCTGACCACGGTCGACGCGGGCACCCGGGTCGGACGGTTCATGCTCCAGGACATGCTCGGCCATGTGTGGAAGCCGATGGGCCGGGTCAACTGGAAGCCGGGCATCTGGCTGTGCAGCGGCCTGGTCGTCGCGGCCTGGGGCTACTTCCTCCACACCGGGGTCACCGACCCCCTCGGCGGGATCAACCAGCTCTTCCCGCTCTTCGGCATCGCCAACCAGCTCCTCGCCGCCATCGCCCTGACGGTCTGCACGACGGTCCTGATCAAGTCCGGGAGGCTGCGTTGGGCCTGGGTCACCGGCGTGCCGCTCGCGTGGGTCACCGCGATCACCTTCACCGCGGGCTGGCAGAAGATCTTCTCCGACGACCCCCGGGTCGGCTTCTTCGCCCAGCGCGCCAAGTACGCCGACGCCCTGGACGCCGGGCAAGTGCTGCCGCCCGCCAAGTCCCTCGACGACATGCACACCGTGGTCACCAACTCCACCGTCGACGGCCTCTTGATCGCACTGTTCCTGCTGCTGGTCGCGGTCGTGATCGTGAACGCCGCCGTGGTGTGCGTACGGGCCGTACGCTCGCCCGACGCACTGCCGAACACCGAGGCACCGTACGTCGAGTCGCGCATCGACCTGCCCGAGCGGGCCGGTGAGCCGCTGGCGGGTGCCCGGCCATGAACATCCGGCGGTGGGCGCGGGCGGTGCTCTGGTACCTGCGGGAGCTGACCGGGGAGTCCGAGTACGACCGCTACTGCGAGCGTCACCGGCACCGTCACCCCCTCGCGCCGGTCCCGACGCGCCGCGCGTACCAGGTGCTGCGCACACGGCAGCGCGAGACGCAGCCCCAGAGCCGCTGCTGCTGACCCTGCGCACCCGCCGCCGGACCGACGCCGCCGTCGAGGAAGGCCCAGGACGGCCGGGTCGGTCGACGGGCATCCCCTCAGGTGAGCCGGCTGCGGACGGCGGCGGACAGCCGGTCCACCAGGACGATCAGGACCACGACCACGAGGATGTGGGTGAGCATCTCGTCGAACTTGAACAGCCGGATGGACTGGTTGATGAGAAATCCGATGCCGCCCGCGCCCACCAGGCCCAGCACGAGTGAGGAACGGACGTTGACGTCGAACCGGTAGAGCAGCAGGCCGGCCAACTGCGGTGCCACCGTCGGCAGCAGGGCGTGCACGGCGACCTGCACACGGCCCGCACCGGCCGACCGCAGAGCCTGCGCGGGCCCGGGATCGGCGTCCTCCAGTGCCTCGGCCCAGAGCTTGCCCATCACCCCCACGTTGTGGCACACCAGCGCGAGCACACCCGGGAACGGCCCGAGGCCGACGGCGGTCACGAAGACCAGGGCGAACACGACATCGGGGACCGCGCGCAGGAACGACAGGACGGACCGCGCCGCCTGGTAGACCGTGCCCGACGGTGCCGTGCCCCGCGCCGCGAGCAGCGCCAGGACCAGCGAGAACGGCACGGACAGCGTCGTACCCAGCAGACCGATCCACAGGGTGACGAGCGCGGCGGAGAAGCTGGGTTCCAGGACGCCCCAGGACAGGTCGGGCGGGACGGCCTCGGAGAGGAAGTCGACCATGCCGCGCCAGCCCTCGGCCAGTGCGCCGAAGGACACGTCGGTGGTGCGCCACGCCACGACGTGCGCGGCCACGACGAGCGCCGTGACGAGCCCGCCCACAGCCAGCTTCCTGGGGACCCGGGGCCGGGGAGGTACGGGCAGGCGGCGGATCTCCGTCGTCATGACACGGCCTCCAGGGGCGCGGGTCGGTACAGGGCGTCGACAGGCTGGTCCGGGGCGCCGTCGAGGACGACCCGGCCCGCGCGCAGGCCGACGACCCGGTCGGCGTGGCGCGCGGCGTAGGCGGGCTGGTGCAGGACGGCGAGCACGGCCAGCCGCTCGACGTGGGCCAGCTCGGCGAGCAGCGCGAGCACCTGCTCGGAGGCGGCCGGGTCGAGGGCGGAGACCGGTTCGTCGGCCAGCAGCACCGGGGAGCGCTGGCACAGGGCCCGTGCCACGGCGACGCGCTGCTGCTGGCCGCCGGAGAGGCTGCCGGCCCGGTCGTGGGCCCGGTCGGCGAGGCCCACCCGGTCCAGGCAGGCCATCGCCTCCTCCTTCACCGCGTCGGGGAACCGGAGCAGCGAGGACCGCAGAGGAAGCCGGCCGAGCGCGCCGGCGCACACGTTGCTGAGGACGGAGCGTCGGCGGACGAGATGGATCTGCTGGAAGACGAGCGCGATGTCGAGCCGCTCACGTGCCCGCCCGTCCACGGTCACCGCGCCCGAGTCCACCGGTACGAGCCCGGCAGCGGCGCGCAGCAGCGTCGACTTGCCCGAGCCGTTGGCGCCGAGCACCGCCAGCAGCTCGCCCTGGGCGACCGTGACGTCCACGCCGTGCAGCACGGGCCGGTCGCCGAAGCGCACGGTGATCCCGTCGAGTGCCAGCATCAGACGTCCTCCTCGGTCAGTCCGAGCGAGTCGGCCAGCTCGAAGAGCGGCTGGTAGGTGGTCTCGTCGACGCGGACCAGCGGTCCGGGCGGGCTGACGTCGAGCAGGGCGCCGATCTTGCCGACCGCGGCCGGGTCCAGGTCGAGGAGCGCGTCACGCACGGCGGTCTTGAACTCGGCGGGCATGTCACCGCGGACGGTGATCGGGTCGTTGGGTATGGGGTCCGAGCTCCAGACCCGGCGGAACTTCGAGGGGTCGAAGGTGCCGGCCTCCTTCGCGCCGGCCAACTGCTGCGAGTTGATCTCGGCCGCGTCGACCGCGCCGTTGACCAGGGCGAGCAGGGCCTCGGGGTGACCTCCGGCGTAGGTGAGCTTCACGTCGTCCTTGGCCAGGCCCGCGTCCAGCAGGGCCTTGCGGGGCAGGGCGTCGCCCGAGGTGGAGCCGATCGAGGCGAGGGCGAGGGACTTGCCGCGCAGCTCCTCGATGGAGGTGACCGGCGACTTGGCGGGGACCCAGATGCCGGCGGTGTAGCTGGAGAGTTCGCCGTCGGCGTCGCCGAAGGAGGCGAGGGCCTCGGCATCGGCGCGCTTGGAGGCGAACACGTACCCCAGCGGTCCGAAGACGCCGATGTCGAGCTTGCGGTTCTCCATGGCGAGGACCTCGGCCGAGTAGTCCTCGGTGATCGTCAGCTCGACCGGACAGTCCAGGGACTTCGACAGCGCGTCGGCGAGCACCTTCGCGGCCGGGGTGAGCCGGGCGGGGTCCTCGAACGGCTCGACGCCGAAGCGGATCTTTCCGTCCGGGCAGGTCGCCGAGGAGGAGGCCGACTCGTCGGAGCCGCCGCAGCCGGTGAGGAGGGAGGTGGCGGCAAGGCCCGCCATGAGGGCGGACACGAAGGTGGAACGGCGGACGGACACAGTGGACTCCGAGATGAATGAGGATGGGGTGTGCCAGAGACCTGCGGCTGAGCCGGCAGCGCACACGGCGACCGGTCGCGGTGTGGTGGAGACGTGCGCCCACGCTGGCAGTGCACACCGTGACCGGTCAACGACTTGTCTTGACAAGTCATCTTCTGTTCATGTGGTGGTAGCCGGATGGTCAGGCGGGATGGCCGAGATCGGTCGCCGTCCGGCTGACCTTGAAGATCTGCTTGCCCTCGCGGTTGATCCAGGTGGCGGTGAGTGTCGCCGGAGACACCGTGGTGTCGGCCACCAGCTTGAGGAACACATGCGGCTCGACGGCGCTGTGCACCAGACTCGGGTGCGGGATGTTCAGGCTCGGGATCGTCCGCTCGTGCAGCGGGCTGACGATGTACTGCCACAGGTCGTAGCCGACACGCGGCCCGTAGTTCAGGGCGCGTGAGACATGGATGTCACCGCCGATGAGGAAGCATCCGGGGATGCCTTCGTTCTTGATGAGATCGAGGATCGCGTCCTTCTCGTGCTGATAGGTGGCCCAGTCGTCGGACTCGCTGTTGCCCTTGTCGTCCCAGATCATGCCGGTGGCGATGGCCTTGAAGGTGGCCGTGCTGCTGGTGAGCTTCGAACGCAGCCACTCCCACTGGACCTTCCCGAGACAGGTGGGCTTGGTGCCGTCGGTCCAGCTCGCGCCGGTGTTGCTGAACCAGCGCGGGTCGAGGAGGAACACTTCGACCGGTCCGCGCCGGAAGGAGGTGTAGAGGCCCTGGCCGGCCGTCCTCGCGGTCAGCGGCTTGTCGTCGTCTCCGTGACCGAAGGTGGCGTTGGCCCGGTGGTCGACGAAGGCGGTACGGGTGTTCGTCTTGCCGGCGAAGCTGCCGTCGATGCCGTTGCCGCCGAAGTCGTGGTCGTCCCACGTCCCCCACACGGGCATGGACGCCACCAGGCGCGCCAACTCCGGCTGCATCAGGAACGTACGGTGCGCGGTGCGCGCCACCGCGAGGTCGCCGGAGTCGATGTACGGGGTGTCGCCGAGCAGCACGAAGCTGTCGCAGCCCTCGTCCTGTATCCGGGTCCAGACGGTGTTCGGCGTGGAGGGCGCGCACGAGCCCATCCCCATGGTGACGACCGCGGGCTGCCCCGCCTTCGGCGCGGTGGTGAAGGAGCCGGTCAGCGGTGTGAAACCGGCCGCGTCGGACGTCGGGGTGATCGTGAACTCGTACTCGGTGTCCGCCGTCAGGCCCGTCACGTCCAGCAGGAGCGTCTGGTCGTTGGCGGTCGTCAGCCGCCCTGTCGCGGTGACGGACCGGCCCGAGGCCGAGCGCACGGCGCACTGCCAGTCCGGATGGGCCGCCGGATCCAGGCCCGGCCTCGCCCAGATGCGGGCACTCACCTCGTCCACATGGCCCACCAGCGGACCCACCGAGGTCTGGGACGGCATGGGGGTGGGTACCACGGCGGGCGCGGTGCCGGCTCGGACCTGGGTCACGTAACCGGCGAGGGCGGTGGCGAACGTGACGCTGTCCTTGACGGCCGCCTCGGGCTGGATCGCCGCACCGGCGGAGTCGAAACACTTGTCGACGGAGAGGCTGGAGACGAGGAAGCGGCCCGATCCGTGCGCCCCCTCCAGCAGACACGGGGAGGAGCCGGTCGTCGTACACGCCAGCAGGACGCGCATCCCTTGCCACGCCCCCAGCGTCTCCCAGCTGACCCGGACACCGGCCGCCCGGCCGGTGAACACCCGGCCCGAGGTCACCGGCAGCGCGGAGACCAAGGGGTGGCCGGTGGCGACGGGATGGACGGTGTCGTAGTCCGTGTCCGTACGGACGGCTCGCAGGGGGGAGGGCAGGTACGAGACGTTCGCCCCGAGCTGGTCGGACTGCGCGAGGTCCAGCACCACCCCGCCGTCCTTGACGAATGCGCCCAGCGAGGCCGCGTGCTCGGCCACGTAGGTGGTGTAGGGCGCGTCGTTGTTGGTGAAGCTGCCGAAGGCGATGAGGTCGGCCTCCTGAGCGGTGGCCGGCTGGGTGAGGTCCAGTGTCGTCACCGAGAATCCGGCGCGGCGCAGCAGTTCGGCGAGACCGGTGGCGCGCGTCCATGGGTCACGGAACTCCAGCACCGCCGCGCGTGGTGCTGGAGTGTCGGCGTTCGTGGTCTGGGCGGGAGCCGGGGTGGCGGCGAGTGCGGTGAGCGTGGTGGCCACGCCCCCAACTACGAACGAACGGCGGTGAATTCCTTCATTGGTCATGGTTACCTCCTGGCCGAAACTGTTCCAGCGGCCGAGAGCCCATGGCAAGAGCTTGTAGATACAAGTCGTGCTCTGTTCATGTCCAGGTAGCCGATCGATCACGGTCGGTGGCTGCCTGTAGAGTCAGGAACATGAAGGAACCTCTACACCGCTCCGTCGCGGCCGAGTTGCGCCGGCGTATTCGCACCGGCGCGATCGAGGTGGGCCAGGCACTGCCCTCGGAAGCCGACCTCTGCCAGGAGTTCGCGGCCTCGCGCGGTCCGGTGCGGCAGGCGCTGGGCACGCTGCGGGACGAGGGCCTGATCGGCGGCGGCCAGGGCAAGCGCGCGGTGGTCCTGGACGCCGTACCGACCCAGCCGTTCGAGTCGTTCCTGTCCTTCACCACGCGTGCCGAGATCACCGGTCATGTGCCGGGCCAGCGACTCCAGGAGATAGCGCTGCGGCGTCCCGACGCGAAGGTGGCCGCCGTCCTCCAGATCGACCCCGACGACCTGGTGGTCCAACTCCTGAGGCTGCGCCTGCTGGACGGCCGGCCCGCGATGCTGGAGCGGATGACCTACACCGAGCCGGTCGGACGTCCTCTGCTCAACGCGGACCTCGACGCCGGCTCGATCTACGCGCTGCTGACCACCTGGGGAGTGGACCTGGATTCCGCGCGGCACACCTTCGACGCGGTCGCCGCCGACGCCACCGACGCGGCGCTGCTGGACGTGCCGGAAGGATCGCCGCTGTTGCGCGAGCGACGGCTGACGACCGATTCCCAGGGGGTGCCGATCGAATGGTCCGACGACCGCTACCGCCCCGACGTGGCCACCGTGACCGTCACCAACACCCGCACCGCGCGCACGGCGATGCTGTGATCCCGCGGACGCGCTCGGGAGCCCGCGCCCGGCAGGCTCCTTGAACTCCCGGGGTTCGGCCTCAGCCTGCACCAGGGCGAGGATCTGGGCCGCCCTGCCGAGCTGACCGTGACACCGGACGCGGGCGACCCGCGGGCGCGGATCGGCGCCGCCGGGGCTCGGCCCGGATCAGACGGGCGCTCCCGTCAGCCCGGGCGCCAGGGCCTGCCGCGGGGCGGCGCCGTGCCGTGCCGCCACCATCGCGGTGTCCACCTGGTCCAGCGGGTGGGCCGTTCCCACAAGCTCCGCGAAGGGGACGGAGCCGTGGTGCGCGGCCAGGAACTCCACCGCCGTCAGCAGGTCCCCGGGCCGGTAGTTGTGGACGCCGACGACGGTGTGCAGGCCCCGGACCAGCGCCTCGGGGTCCAGCGCCACCGGCTGGCCCGGGGACACCGACCCCACCAGCACGGCCACCCCGCCCACCGCGAGGGAATCGAGACAGGTCCGCACCCCGTCCGGGTGCCCCGAGAACTCCATGGCGATGTCGAACGCGCCCAGCGGCGCCGAGCCGTCACCGACCTCCCGCGCGCCGAACGTGAGAGCCTGCCGCCGCCGAGCCGGGTCCGGGTCCGCCGCGCTCACGCTCGCCCCGGCCGTCGCCGCCATGGCCACTGCCGTGAGACCGAGCATCCCCGCGCCCGTCACCAGCACCCGCCGGCCGGCGACCGGACCGGCGGCCACCATCGCGGCGGCGGCAGTCGCGGTGGCGCAGGACGCCGGACTCGCCACCGTGTCCGGCAGCGTGTCCGGCACCGCCACCACGGCGGTGCCCGGCAGGACCACGCAGTGAGTGGCGAAGCCTCCCGTCAACGGGGCCTCCTCCAGCAGCGGTTGGTGCCCGTATTTGCTCAGCTTCACGCATTTCTGGGTCAGCCCGCGTACGCACCGGTCGCAGCTCCCGCACGACGCGGTGACCGACCACACCACCCGCATCCCGGGCACCACCGGGGTTCCGTCCACACAGGACACGCCTCCCGGACCCACCCCGAGCACGGTCCCCACCTGCTCGTGCCCGAGCACGGCGGGCACCGGGGAGGGCCGTCTCCCCTCGACGGTGTGCAGGTCGCTGCCGCACACCGTGGCCAGGTCGATCCGCACCAGCAGCTCCCCGCGGGCCGGGACCCGGGGGGTGCTGTCCGACACGAGGGTGAACTCACTGCCCACGCCGTTCCACCGTGCATAGCGGACGGGGACAGTGTCCGTCGAAGAGGTCATGGAGGGAACCTGCCATGGATCCGTTCCCCACCCTATACTTGTAGATACAAGTTGGTCGGGTGTTCACCTTCGCCGATCAGGGACCGGCCACGCTCCGGCGGATGCTCGCTGGGCCGAGGGGTTCACCACTTCGCCTCCACGGACCAGGTCGAGCCCTGCGGGGGCGAGAAGCCGGCGCGGGCCTCGTGGTGGTCACGCAGAGGCCGGGCGAAATTTCGCAGGCTGGTCGTCCGGCATCTTGGCCCAGCTCTCGACCCTCAGCCCTCAGCCCCGGAGTCCCGGAGTCCCCTCAGGATGTCCACGGCTGGGCGGCTCACAGCCAGCGGCTGTGCAGTTATCGGTTCGTTACTCCGCGAGCCGTGATCTCTGCTGGTTCTCCGTCATCGCCGCCCAGTAGGGTCAGCGCAGTTTCACCACCGGGCCGGCGCCTGAGCGCGGTACGGAGGGCCTCGCGGCGTGGCGGTACATCTTGAGGGGCGCAGGGCAGTTCCGGCGTGCCCGGTCCCGTCGACCCGAGAGTCCCTCTCCGTCCTCGTCCTCTCGGCCGGTCACCCCCTGGCTTCGCCTGCCGTCCTGCCGTGTGCCCTTGGCTGAAGCCCTGCCCTCCCGAGGATGCGTTCATGCCCACCGCAAAGCCGCTGTCGCGTGCCGGTCACCCCGCCCGTCTCCTGACCACCTGCACCACCGCCCTGCTGCTCCTCGGCGGGGCCGCCACCTCCCCGGCCGCCGCAGCCGACTCCTACTCCTACGACTTCGAATCGCGGTCCCAGAAACTGCCGTTCATGGCGATCCAGGGCTCCGGCCGGGTCGCCCTCCAACCCGCGCCCGGAGGCAGGTCCGGGATGGCCGCCCGGGTCAACCTTCCCAACGACGGACGTTCGTTCAAGACCGAACTGGTCATCAAGGGCCTCGACGCGGGCAGTCATCGCTTCAGCTTCGCCAACTATCTCCCCGGCGACTGGCAGAGCCGGGACTTCGACACCATCGTCACCCAGTGGTTCAGCACCCAGGACGACACCATGCGGATCAAACCCGTCATGGCCCTCTCGGTCAACGGCGGCAACTGGCGGCTGAAAGTCCACTGGATGACCGGCGGTGTCATACAGGAGAAGATCATCCCGCTCGGGGCGGCCCGTCCGGGCCGCTGGAACCAGTGGACCTTCGACATCACGTGGTCCTCCGCGAGCACGACCGGTTCGATCGCCGTCACACGGGACGGCGCCGCCGTGGGCTCCTACCAGGGTGCCAACAACTACCACCGCGGACAGCCGCCGCACTTCAGGATCGGCGCCTACCGACCCGGCTGGCGTCCGGAGAAGGGACAGAGGCTCCGGGACGGCGCCGCCGAGGCGGTCCTCTACATCGACGACATCGCCATCACCAGCACGATCGGCGGCCCCGCACCGAAGCCGCGCCCGACCGCCACCGACGATGCCGCCGCTCCCTCGCGTACCGCGACACCCTCCGGCTCCCCCTCGCCCTCCGCCTCCAGCGCCTCCCCGTCCGCGTCCCCCTCCACGAAGGCCGACGCGACACCGACCAGCGGCGCACCGGTCGCAGCCGCGGCTCCCGGCGCGAGTCCCCAGGTGACGGCGGCGGAAGACGTCGGGTCCTCCTTCTTGAGCGCCGGTACGACTCGGGTGATCGGTATCGGCGGCGCCGGTGCCGCGGCCCTGGCCGGCGCCGCGTTCTTCCTCCTGCGGCGGCGGACCGAGCCACGGGGGGCACACCGCCGCTGAGGTCACCGGCCGTCCGATCACGTGCCTGCGGCTGACCACCGTCGCCGCAGGCGCTGTGCTGCGTTCCGCTGCCGCGCACCGCCCGACGAGATGACTCTGCCGCCGACCTGGAGGTGGCCGTGCGGGGAATCACGCTGGTGTGTCAGAGGGGTGACGGCGCGGACACAGAGCCCCGGGCGGCGAGCCTGGACACCACGGGGGCCAGCAGACCGGCGGTGGCGAAGAGCAGGGCGAACACCAGCCATCCCACCTGCTCGTTCACGCCCAGAATGAGTGCCGTTCCGAGGACGGGTGCCACCATGCCGCCGAGGTGTATGGAGGTGGTGAACACTCCCTGGTACTGGCCCTGCGCGTGGTCCGGTGCCAGGGCGAACGCCATCGACCATGAGCCCGCGCTGTACACCAGTTCCCCCACCGCGTGGACGAGGGCACCGGCGAGCAACAGGACGACAGCCCAGCCCGCGGGGCGTCCCGAGGCGGCGAGGAAGAGGACGCAGCAGGCGGCAAGCAGCAACCCGGAGCGGCGTAGGGCCCGTACGCCTCCGGCGAGCCGGGCCGTGCCACGGCTGGCGCGTACCTGGAAGAGGACGACGCAGGCGGTGTTGAGCACGAGAATGGCCGAGTACACCCCCAGGGGCGCGTCGGTGCGTTCCGCGATCCACAAGGGCAGGACGACCGTGAGCAGCCCGTCGTTCATGACCAGCAGGACATTGAGCACCGTGAAGAGCACGAACGGGGCGTCTTTGAGCATGCCCGACGCGGGGAGCCGTGCGGGTCGCGGCACCGCGGGTGTGGGTGGCAGCCGCGCGCATCCCGCACCGGCCAGGGCGAACAGCAGTCCGCAGGTGCCGAAGGCGGCCAGCAGCACGGTGCGGGAGTGGGACTCCAGCGCCACCCCTCCGCCCACCGCCCCGAGGGACATGCCCGCGTTCGCGACGGCGTGCAGAAAGGCGCGGGCGCGCACCCGGCCCTCCCCTTCCACCAGCGAGGCGACCAGCGCCCCACGGACGGCCTCCGAGGCGGACTGGCAGCCCACGGCCAGGCTCGCGGCGAGGACGAACCCCGCGAAGGTGTCGGCCAGGACGAAGAAGAGCCCGGCGCAGCCCTGCGCCACGCCGAGCACGACGGCCGTACCCCGGGCGCCGAAGGCGTCGGCAGCGCGGCCCGCGGGAATGCCACCGAGCGCGCCGCAGGCCGCGGCGACGGTCATGGAGAGGCCGGCCTGCTGCGCGGACAGGCCGATGAACTGAGTGCCGTAGAGGACACTCACGGTCAACAGGAATCCGAACGCGACGGCGCGGACCAGCCCCGTCAGGGCGAGGACGCGGACCGGTCCCGAGAGGGGCATCCGCCCGTGGCGTGGCTTCGGCAGCCGCAGCCCCGGGCTGGTCACCGGCGCTCGCGCGGGTGGCCGGCCGCCGGAGCATCGGCGCGACACCCGGCGCCGGGCCCCGGTGGACGGGGAGCGATCAGGCAGCGGGCCTGGTGAGGGGACGCGTACGCGGGGCGTGGGATGCCGGTGTGCACGGGCAGCGGGCGGCCTCGGGCCTCGTCCGGAGCGGCCCGGCGTGCGGGCGTGCTGCGGTGGATGGCGTCGTCTCTCGTCAGGCCGTGCACCCCAGGGGTGCCGGCACCGGGGCGACGGATCACGTGGTGCCGTCGTGCGGAAGCGCGGCGATGGCCAGCAGCGAACTGCCCACGGGCGCGCGGACGGTACGGGTCAGGGCATGCTCGGCCCTGCTCACCTCGAACAGCAGCCGGTTGAGCGGCCGAGGAGGCGGCTGGACGAAACTGCTGTTCTCGGTGTGGGCGGCACGGAAGAACCAGCGACGGGCGAAGAGCGGCGGCACCGTCCACACGGAGCAGTAGCGCACGTCGAGCACGCGCAGCCCCGCGCCATGCAGGGCGGTGTGCAGCGAGGCCCTGGTGTACCTGCGGAAATGACCGCTCAGGGTGTCGAACTCGCTCCACAGCGCGGGCAGCGCGGGGACCGTGAGTACGAACCTCCCGCGCGGTGCGAGAAGCCGGCGCACCCGTGCCAGCGCGGCCTGCTCGTCCTCGATGTGTTCCAGGACGTCGAGCATGACCAGCAGGTCATGGTCCGCCTTCCGGGGACGGCCCGTGAGGAAGTCCGTCACCTCGATCCGCGGGCGGTGGGGGGAGCCGGGTGCAATCAGGGAGGCGTCGGGCTCTATCCCCTCGACCGTGCCCTCCCGCTCCAACGTGCGCCAGTTCAGGCCGTCCGCGCAGCCGACATCGAGGATCTTCGCCCGGCCGGGACCCCAGGTGCGGCAGGAGCGCAGAGTCCGCCCCAGGTTGTGCTCGCGTGCGCGCCACCACCAGTGCCGCGCGGACATGTCGCCGTACATCCCTCCGTACGAGGCGTCCATCAGGTGGGTGGGGGGCTCGGTCATCATCGCTCCGTCGCGTGGGGTCGGGGGTCCCTCGGGTTGCTCCTCGGGTCCGGGGCCGGGTCCGGGTCCGGCGGGAGGAGGGCGTGGGGGAGTGGCCGCCAGGTGCCGCGCAGCACGGTGAACGCTTCCGCCGCCGGCACGGCGGCATGGGCACCGAACAGCTCCGCCTGGGCCTGCATCGCCCGCAAGGAGCGGGGGTGCGGGAAGTCCCGCAGCTCCGAGGCGTAGGCGCGCATCGCCCGCAGCTTGACGGGCAGGGTCTCCTCGATGGGCGCGTACAGCACGGGCGCGAAGCCGGGACGTGCTCCGAAGCCGGCCTCGGTGGAGGACAGGGTGGAGAAGCCGAGGAGCCAGTCCACGGTGCTGACGTGCGGGCGGCAGGCGATCGCGGTGGCGCGGGCGGTGAGTTCGTGGTCGGCGTTGAGGTCGCCGGTGTGGTGCGTGTACACGATGCGCGGCTCGGTCCTGGCCACCTCGTCCCCGATGTGCCGGGCCAGTTCCAGCAGCGGGTAGGAGTCGAGCATGTTGTCGGCCAGGTCCAGCCTGCGGTGGCCCGCGACGCCCAGCTCGGCGCAGGCGGTCGCCGTCTCCTCGCGGGAGAGTTCCGCCTCCGCACCACCGGCCGCGAGACCGCGGGAGGTCTTGCCCTCGGCGAGGATGAGCACATGGACCCGGTCGCCTGCCCCCGCGTGCCGGGCCAAGGTCCCGCCGGGGCCGATGACCTCGTCGTCCGGATGCGCGACGACGGCGAGCACACCGGTCATCCGACGCTGCCCTTCAGAAGGTCGGCGGCGCGCGGCCCGCAGTTCATCAGCAGGTCCAGCGCGGAGAGGTGTGAGACGAACGTGGCGCTGCCGCGGTGCATCTGCGGATAGGTGGGGTGTCGGTAGTGGAACAGGTCGACGGTCAGGCCGTGACGTTTCATGAGGTCCCAGTCGAGGTAGTCGGCGGCGTGCGGGCCCGCGAGGAATCTGCGGGCGCCGAACCGCTCGCACAGCGCGGGGATGACGGTCTGACGGTCGACCGGGGGCAGGCCGAGTTCTGACAGCCGCCGCAGGGGGGTGCTCAGGCCGAAGGCGGCGGCGCAGTACTCGATGACGGGTATGCACACCGCGTCGAGGGTCTCGTGGTCCCGGGTGTAGTAGTCGGCGAGGAAGTCCCTGTGCAGGTCGAAGTACGGGGCGCGACCGTAGGCCGTCTGGAGGGCCCGCCAGTGTCTGCGGCGCCAGCCGTCGTCGACGACCCGGATCTCGTCCAGGGGCCGCTTGCTCCGCACGTCCGCACCCGAGAGCGGCACGGTCAACGTCAGCGGCCCGTTGGCGGTGAGGATGACGTTGCTGTTCAGGCCGTTGCGGCGGCCGATGGGGCTGCGGTCGTGCAGGACGAACAGGTCCGCGCCGGCGATCTTCCCGAAGTACCCCAGCCACGGAAGGTAGGCAGGCTGGTGGGCGCTCACTACGGTCAACTCTCCTCCTGCGGCCAGTGGACGAGACGGGTCGTCGCCGCCTCGCCGCCCCAGTTCTGCTTGAAGAACTCCTGTCCCGGGCCTGCCGCGGAGCCCAGGTCGACGCATCGCACACCACGCGCGGCGAGCGTTTCCAGGGCACTGAACAGCGCCAGGTGGCCGGCGTTGACGCGACGACCGTGCTGCGAGGTGACCTGCATGATGTGGAAGGCGGTGCTTCCCGCGAACGCGAAGACGGAGGCGGCCAGCAGCCCTTCGGCGTCCGGCACGACACAGGTCACCGTGTCGGACACGGGTTCCTTCGACGCCCCGGGCAGGAACCGCAGATCCTCGGCTCGGTACGGGGACCGCCTCCCGTGCCGGGCCATCGTCTCGCTGTACCCGTCCGCCAGTGCGCTCGCGTGTTCGAGCCCGCCGGGCACGGCCCGCAGGCCCGCTTCCCGCGCTCGTCGTACGGCGGTCCGCACCTTGCCCCGCGCCGCCCGCCAGGCGCCGGGCGCGCCCCCGGAGAGATCCAGGAGGTACGTGCGGGGGCCGGGACGGGAGGGCCAGCCGCCCACCGTCCGCTCCAGCGCGGGCACGGAGCCGGGCGGGGGGAGCAGGGTACGCACCGGCCCGGCTCCCGCGGCCGTCCTGACCCGTTCCGCGAGCCACGGGAGGCCGATGACGCCGGTGGGGTCCGTGGGGAGGCCGAGCGTTCCGTAGCCGAAGCACCCGATGCGCACGCCGTCCCGGGCGGTGACGAAGGCGGGCACCAGGACGTCCGACCCGTCCGCCCGCGACACCGACAGCGGCAGGAAGCGCGACCGGGGGTCGGCGCGCCGCCCCAGGTGCAGCCAGTGCGAGGCGGCGAACGGCAGCGACGGCGCACACCGGCTGATCCGCCCGGCCCACACGTCCTCCGGCAGGACACTGACATCCGACGTCCCCATGGGCCGCGTGGGTGTGCGCCGCTCACCCATCGCGGCCTCCCCTGTGCGCGGTCTCCCGGTCGGCCGCGAGCAGAGCCGAGGTCAGGAGGGGCGCATCCAGCCGGGGTTGCGGCAGTGCCGGGACGGTCAGCACCCGGCGCCACAGCAGATCGGCGCTGGGCAGCGGACCGTTCGCGTACCGCGCGTACGGCCGGGTCCGATGCAGCGGATAGGGGTTCCAGGTGCTGGGTACGCCGTGCCGGGCCAGCGTTCGGGCGAAGGGGTAGCGCAGCCCGGGGGCCCGGAACAGCAGGTCGATGCCGCCGGACAGTCCCGGTTCCGAGGGCACCACCCGGCAGGTGAGGAGCGCGGGGCCCAGTGCCTCGCTCACCCGCCGTCGTACCTCTGCCGCGCCGGTGGCCCACACGTCGGCGCGCTCCAGCAAGGTCGCCGTCGCGGCCGTCTCCCAAGGGTCGGGTGCCCCGCGGGGTACCGGGCCGGGCGCCAGGGGCAGATGGTCGGCACGGGTGAGAGACCACCCCGGGGAGCGGCGCTGCCGCCGTACCGCGCCCGCGCGGACCGGCGCGGGCGACCGGGACAGACACCACTGGCCCAGTCCACGGCCCAGCGCGGTCGCTCCGCGCGATCGCGCCCCGACCGGCCCGTGCCCCTGCGACCAGGGGCCGGTGTCGCGCCCTGGCCCCGTCCCGGAGTCCAGCAGAGCGCCGCCGCCGAGGGCCCCCAACGCCTTGCCCTCACCGAAGCTCAGCACGAGGGGCCACCCGCTGGCCCGGTACCGGGCCAGGACCGCGGCGCTGGGCAGCGCCTGTGCCAGATCGAGCACGGGGATGCCCCCACGTTCGGCGATCGACCACGCGTGGTGGGAGTGCTCGTCCAGCCCGAGCACGTTGGTCAGGACGACGACCCGTCCCCGGACATCCACTGATCCGTAGTGGGGACCGTCCCGCTCGTCCGTGTCGACGAGAACCGGCGTGGCGCCCGCGGCCAGGACGGCGTCGGCGACGGCGGGGCAGTTGAGCGTGGACAGCACCACCTCACGTCCGTGTACGGCGCCGAGCGAGGACAGCGCCAGCACCAGCGCGCTGCGCCCGGACCGGGTCAGCACACAGCGCGGACGCCCCGACTGGGCGGACAGGCGTGCCTCCAACCGGGTGCGGGTGGCGCTGTGGAGCGACCGCCGCAGGAGGACGGAGGCCACCGTGCGGGGGCCGGTGCGGGAGGGGTGCAGGTCGATCGCGGGGCGGGCGGGGGGAGGGAGGTAGCGCAGATCCTCGGCGTCCTCCGCAAGGGTGGCCGCGCCGACCGCTTCGCCGCCGGGCGGCGGATGTGCCCCGGGCCGGTTCACCGCCGGACCCCTGGTTCCGCCGCGCCCGCCCCGGGCACAGCGGCCGAGGGCCAGTCCGCCCGACGCAGCCGTGGCTGCCAGTTCCGGGCACCGCCGCTGATCCACTGGACCGTCTCGCGCAGTCCTTCGACGAGGTCCCGCTCCGGCTCGTACCCCAGCAGGGTGCGGGCTCTGCTCAGGTCGGGGCGGCGGTTCTGGATGTCGGGGCCGTTGCGGTCGATGTGGCGCACCGGAGAGGCACTGCCGCTGACCTCCTTCAGAAGCCGGGCCAGTTCGGAGACGGTGAGATGGTTCCGGTCGTCCCCGATGTTGAAGGCGTGACCGAGGGCCTCGTCACTGCGGAGGCAACCCACCAGCCCACGCGCGAAGTCCTCCACATGACACCACGTTCTGCCCTGCTTGCCGTCGCCGTGCACGGTGACGGGCTCACCCCGCACCGCCTGGCGGGCCATCCTCCCCACGGCGTAGGAGCCTCCCCGCAGCGGTCCGTACACGTTGAAGGGCCGGACGACGGTGTACGGCAGACCGTGTTCCGTGCCGTACGCGGCCGTCATCGACTCGGCCGTGACCTTGCTGACGGCGTAGGACCAGCGGGGGTCGTCCGTGCGCACCGACAGCCAGTCGCCCTCCGCCGCGTCGCCCGCGTCCGATCCGTAGACCTCGCTGGTGCTCAGCAGCACGAAGCGGTGCAGCGCGGGCTGCGCCGCGGCGTACGCGAGAGCTGTCGCGGTGCCGTCGATGTTGACGCGCAGAGTCTCGGTCGGCGCGGCGCGGACCGCGTCGACGCCGAGGACCGCGGCGGCGTGGATGACGTGGTCGACCTCGCCGCAAGGGTCCAGGGCGCCGGGCCGGGTGACGTCGGCGCGCACGGTCGTCAGCCCCGGCTCGTCCGCCAGCCCGGCCAGGTCGAGCGGGGTCCCGCCGACGGGCCGGTTGTCCACGGCGATCACCTCGTGACCGCAGCGCAGGAGCCCGGCCGCCGTCCAGGCCGCGAGGAAACCGAAGCCGCCGGTGATCAGGGTACGGGGGGCGGTTCGGGTGTCACGACGAGCGGTCACGATGCGGTCCTTTCGACGCGGGGGCGGCCGGTGCCGCCTGTTCGGAGAACCAGTCGCCGCAGGGTGTCGACGACCCGCTCGTGGGCGGCGGAGTCCAACCCGTGCCACAGCGGCAGGGAGACCAGACCGGGGAAGGCCGCGTCCGTGACGTCGAGCGAGGTGCGCAGCCGGGTCGGTGTGCCCGCGAAGGCCGGCAGCCGGTGCAGTGGTGTGTAGTGCACCTGACAGCGGATGCGGTGCTCGGTGAAGAATTCCAGCAGTGCGCGCTTGCTCACCCCGAGCCGACCGAGGTCGAAGACCACCGGGAACAGATGGTGGGCGGACCCGGGCCGCTGCCGGCGGGGCACGGTCCGGACCGAGGGCAGCCCCGCCAGAGCACGGTGGTACTCCCCGGCGAGACGGGCCCGCTCCCGCCGGCTGACATCGACGCGGCCGACCTGGGCGACGCCGAGGGCCGCGTGCAGTTCGGACATCCGGTGGTTGGCCCCCGGCTCCGCCACCGTGTACGGCCACGGCGCGAGGTCGCCCTCGTGCTCGGGAAGCGGAGTCATGCAGTGGTTGCGGTAAGCACGCAGGCGTTCTACGAGGCTGGTGTCGCCGCTGCTCACCGCGCCCCCCTCTCCGGTGGCGACCGGTTTGACGGGGTGGAAGCTGAAGTAGGCGGCGCGCGAATCCGGCCAGGAACCCACCGGCAGTCCCGTACCCCCGTAGTGCGCACCGGCCGCGTGACAGGCGTCCTCGACCAGGACGGCGCCGTAGCGGGAGCACAGGGCGCCGAGCGCGGCGACATCGGCGGTGTGCCCCGCGTAGTGCACAGGCATCACCACCGTCAACGCATAGGCTCCGCTGGTGCGTTCCAGGAGTTCCCCGACACTCGTGGGGCTGAGGGTGAGATCGTCCTCGGTGACGTCGGCCAGCGCCACGTCCCAGCCCTGCAGCAGGGCGGCAGCCGGGGCCGCGGCGAACGTCAGAGCCGGCGTGATCAGCAAGGCGGGACCGTCCCTGCCGGAGCCCAGCGCGTGCAGCAGGGCATGCACCGCCGCCGTGCCGCTGGACAGCGCGACCGTCGCCGCGCCGGTGAGGCGGGAGAGAGCGCCCTCGAACTCCCGCACCAGGGGCCCGTTGGTCCACATCCCCGAGCGCAGCGCCCTCAGCAGCAGCGCCTCCTCCTCAGCGTCCCAGTACGGGCGCGCGTAAGGCACCTCCTCCGGCTCCCTCATGGCCGTCGTCCCTCCACTCGTGTGTCCGCCCCAGCCGCCGGCCGGATGTCCGTGCCGACCGACCGGGCCGCTGCGGGCAGCGCCCGCCCCAGCAGCCAGTCGCGAGTGCGCCAGCAATTGACGCGGTTCTCGTAGTCCTCCTCCTGGACCTCCAGCACCACGCGTGCCTGACCGTCGGAGGCGGCGAGGGCCGCGCGCACCATGGCGGCCAGCACCTCCTGGTCCGGGTCGCCGTCCTGCGGTGGTACGCCCTCGTGACAACGGCCCGCGGTGAAGGGCAGCGCGAGGCCCGTGTACGAGGAGAAGTGGATGTGCTTGACAGGGACCGTCGGCAGCGCCAGCGCGTCGTCCTCCGGTGGGCGGCGCTGGAGCTGGGCGACGGCCCTGTCGGTGGCGTAGGTGACAGCCCAGTGACAGATGTCCCAGGTCGCCCCGATCCGGGAGGAGCCGAGTGCGTGCAGCGGCAGATAGTCGTCGGGACGGACGAACACCGGGTCGTAGTCGGTGCCTTCGGCACCGATGACCGGGAGGTTCTCCACGCCGATCCACAGCCGCGAGCCCGCGAGGCGGGCATCCAGTTCGGCGAGCCGTTCCACCACCTTCCCGCGGGTGCCGGACAGATCGTGCCGGAGCCAATCCTCCTGCTGCACGAACTGGTTGGCGTGCAGCACCACACCCCGTGCCCCTGCGGCGTCCGCCGCATCGCAGAATCGCAGCAGCATGTGGTAGGCGTGGTCGTCGTTCACCCAGTCGGCGTTCTCCGTGGGGAAGTGGCAGGTCAGCTCGGACACTCCGAGTGCGGACACCGTGCGCAGGCCCGCGCGCAGCGCCTGCCAGCCCGCCTCTTCGGCCAGGCCCGCCCCGTCGAAGACGTACGCCTCGAAGCCGCCCGCTTCCGCCGCCCACTTCTCGCTGATCTGCTGGGGGCGCAGTCCGTCGTAGGTGATCTGAAGGGCGGGTCGCGCAGCCTGGTTCACAGCTGCTCCACCTCCGGCTCCTTGAACCAGCCACGGCAGTCCAGGATGAGGCCGCTGGATTCGAGGACCATCCGGCTGTCGACCCCCGCGTGGTCGGTGACCAGCATCACGGCGTCCGCCGCCCGGCACTCCTCACGCGTCAGCTCGACGGGGGTGAACCGGGTCCCCTCGGCGTGGTCGGTGCCCGCGAGCGGGTCGGCCACCCGGACGTGCGTGCCGGCATCGGTGAGCAGCCGGATCACGGTGTGCGCCGGAGAGTTGCGGGTGTCGGAGACGCCCGCCTTGAACGCCCGGCCGAGGACGAGCACCCGCGCTCCGCTCAGGGGGGTGCCGTGCCGCATCAGCCCCTGCCGCAGCCGTTCCACGGCGTACCCGGGCATGGAGAGGTTGATGCGCTCGGCGACCGCGAGCATCTCGCTCGGGTGCCCCGCCGCGCTCATCGCGTGGTTGAGGTAGTGGATGTTGTTCGGCAGGCAGTGCCCTCCGACCCCCGGTCCGTGGTGGAAGGACATGAACCCGTACGGCTTCGAGGCCGCGGCGCTGACCACCTCGCGGAAGGGGACGGCCATGGCGTGCGCCGCCTTGCTCAACTCGTTGACGAAAGCGACGTTGACGTAACGGAAGGTGTTCTCATACAGCTTGGCGAACTCGGCGACCTCGCTGCTCGACACCTCGACGACGACGTCGAAGGCGGTCTCGTACAGCTCCCGCGCCAGTTTGACCGCACGGTGATCCAGCCCGGACACCAACTTGGGCACCACGCGCAGCGGGAGGTCCCGCCCCGGGTCGACCCGTTCGGGACTGTAGGCGAAGTGGACGTCCTCACCCGACCGCAGACGCGTCAGCCGCTCGAAGAACGGCGCGATGTGCCGCCGCAGCGCTCCCGGGTACACCGTCGACTCCAACACGATGAGGGCCCCCGGACGCGCCGTCGCGGCGATCGCCGTCAAAGCCTCCTCCACGAGCCGCAGATCGGGTTCCCGCGCGGGGGTCAGCGGAGTCGGGGTGGCGATGATGTACACGTCGGAGCCGGGCGCGAGTCGGGCGTCCCGGACGGGACGCAGGAGACCGCTGTCGAGGCGGGCCCGGAGCTCACCCGAGGGGACGTCGGGTATGTAGGAATCGCCCCGGGCCAGCGCCTGATGACGGTCGGGCGCACTCTCGGCCGCGTACACCGTGTGTCCCGCGGCGGCAAACGCCACTGATACGGGCAGACCGATATAGCCCTGCCCTATGACGGTTAATAGCACGTTCCCTCGCTTCGCTCATCGACGGTGGACGGTGCACGTGCACAACCTGCGGGTCAGACGGGACCGCCCCCGGCGCCGGGTTCGCCGGGGTGGACGGGCAGTGGTGCGGGCGAGTCCGTCAGCGACCGGCGGGCGAAGCCCTCCGCCGCGCCGAGCCCCAGCAGACCCAGCCCGGCGGTGACCAGTCCGCCCCTCGCCAGTGGCCCGCGCCGGGTGAGCGCCACCGCCCCGAGACCGGCGGCGACGGTGGCCGCGGCACAGCGGGTGAGCGCTCCTGTCAACGCCAGCGAGCCCAGGCCCTCCTCGACATGCCCACGCAGGCCGAGCCGGGACTCCTCGCGATAGCTGGCCGGCTTCTCGTACCCGACGGATTCCATGCTCAGGCCCAGCGCTGCCAGCACCGCGCCGACGTTGCCCTTGGTGAACCGCAGGCCCGCGACATGCCGAGCGGTGTCCGCCCGCATCACGAAGAAGGAGCTGGCGCCGTGCGGGATGGGGCTGCGGCTGAGCCGGGTCTGCAGGAAGTAGAAGACGGCTTGTCCGGCCATCAGCCGTGCCGGGTCGTCACGGTGTGCCGTGGAGGTGGTCCCGAACACGGCCACGGTCTCGGGCCCCGCCTGCTCCAGACGGTCGGCGAGCCGCGGCACGAGTTCGGGCGGGGTCTGCAGGTCGGCGTCGAGGACGGCCACCATCCGGCCACGGGCGGCGAGCATGCCGGCTTTGCTGGCGGCGGGCTGGCCGCAGTTGGGACGTAGCTGCACCCAGCGGAAATGCTCGTGGCTCGCGGCGAGTTCGGCCAGGACACGGGCCGTTCCGTCGGTGCTGCCGTCGTCCACCGCCAGCACCTCGAAGCGGCGCCCGGAGTCGACCCCGGCCTTGAGGACACGTGTCACGGTCTCACCGGCCACCTCCTCCTCGTTGTACATGGGGATGGCGAACGTCAGATCCATTGCTGCTCCTTTGCCGCTCCTGGGACGTACGACGGTCGGCGAACGGTCAGGGGTGTCGCGCCGGACGGGCTCTTCAGAACGTCCCCGGGGGGTCATCGGCGCCGCCGGGGTGGGCAGGGCGCGGGGCACGCACCAACTGCATCGTCATCTGCGCGGTCGGGGCGAAGGGGGCACGCGCGTAGTCCAGCGCGGCGAAGAGCGCCGTCAGCGGTTCGTACGTCCAGTGCCGGTAGGCGGGCCGCTGGGACGTGACCTTGATCAGGCCGCGGTCCTGGAGCCAGGCCATGACGCTCAACGCCCACTGCGGGGCGCCCTGTGTGTACGCGCTGGAGCGCGCCCGCAGGCCGCACCGCTCACCGAGATCGGCCAGGCCGTCCCGGGTGAACAGGACGAAGTGCCGCGGGCAGTGGAAGCCGCCCCAGTTGCGGTGCCGGAAGATCCGGCAGTCCCAGGTGGCGGTGTTGGGTGTCTTCACGAGCAACACCCCGTCGTCGCTGAGCAAGTCACATGCCTGGCGCAGGACCCGCGCCGGATCGGGGACGTGCTCGATGACGCTCATCATCATGATGAGGTCGAACTTCTCGCCGGAGGTGAACTCCTCCACCGGCATGCAGTGGTAGACATGCCCGGCCCGCTCGGCAGCCGGCGCCGCCGCCTCCTGCATGTCGACCTCGTGCGTCTCGGCGACCCGCGGACACACCCGGCGCGCCGTGGTGAGCAGCCACCCCGCGCCACCCCCCACGTCGAGGACGCGGAGCCGTTCGCCGGGTATCTTCGCGAGAATGCGCCGAAGGGTACGCCCGTCGAGCTTCTCTTTAATGCGTTCCGTGAACGCGGTCGAGCCTTCGATACCGCCGTAGGAATAGTAATTGGGCGGGTAGATCTCGTCGAGACGATCGGCCGGCGGATCATCAAGATACACCGCCGAACAGGCGCCACATCTGGCGTAACGATACTGCGTGGAACTGGTGAAGTATTCCTTGTCGTAAGCCTTTGCGAAAAGCTCCGCATCGCCCGTACCGCACACGGGGCAGTCCATCAGTTTGTCACCCACGACGCGCCTCCGCTGTCATCGTTCTCAGCACTGTGAGGTATCCAGTGCGGCTGCTCTCCAGTTCCCGGGCCAAGGGCGTCCTCCTGAAGAATTCCTCCATCTCACGGAACCTGGTGTAGGAAATGGCTGGATCCCAGTGGTGCAACAAGTGTTTGTTGAATCCCGCGGCACCGAACGTCCGGGACAGCGGATCCTCGCCGAACAGCCGATTCAGCGGTCCGTGCTCCACCGTCCTGAAGTCCGTCGCGCACGACGCGTCGAGGATGCGATGCTCGGCCACCGTGCGGAGCATCGCGCACAGCGGGAAGACACAGCCCACGCCCACCGCCCAGGCCAGCGCCGCCGGCCACCACCCCGCGGTCGACAGCGCGGCCAGCACCAGCAGGTGCAGCAGCGGGGTCCGGGCGGCGAGGAGCACCTGGCGTGGCAGGGCGAGAGCCGAGCCGCGCCTCGCGGACGGTGTCCCGTCCCGGGCCGCCCCGGCACGCGGAGCCCTGGAGGCGCTGGCTCGCCGGTCGCGCAGCAGAACCTCCAGCACCCGCACACCGGTCATCCCCTTGAGGATGTTCGCCACCGAAAGACACAGGTGATAGGTGGTCTCCGTGTCCTGATGGGTCCCCAGATGGGTGTGGTGCGCCATGTGGGTACGCCGGTACTGCGGGGTGGTGGACCCGAACAGCAGCCAGACGGACCAGTCGCCGAGCCGGTCGTTCCTCCTGCGGCGCCGCGCGAGGTTGCCGTGCGCCGCCTCGTGGCCGAAGAGGAAGAGCGCGTGCAGCCACCAGCCGATCCACCCGGCGGCCAGCGTCGTCACCACGGCCACGCCGGTGGGGCCCGCCGCCATCGCGGGCGGCACGGCGGCGACACCCGCCACGAGTGACACCCAGCACAGCGCGATGTCCCGCCACACGACGTGGTAGTGCGGCGTGAGCGTCCTGCGGTAGTCCGTCCACCGCACCCCGTCCGCGTCCGTGACCGACGGCAGGTGCGGGGAGCCCGGGTTGCCCGCGGCCCCCTTCCCGGACTGCCGGAACTCCTTCCCCGTCGTTTTCCTGCGGTATTCTTCAGAGGGCTCTGTCATGTGCTCTCCCGGTGTCGCCGGCTGGCTCGTCATGCAGGGGGGAAATCGGCTCGACTGCGATGGCATCGACCCTTGTCCGAGAGTCCTGTCCGCGTAGGGAGGGGAATTCGAGGCAGGGCGAAGCGGCCAGGCGAACGCGATTCGGTGCATGGTCTTCGGGGGTGCTTCGAGAACCTTCAGAATGCTTCCCGCGTGCTTGTCATGCACCGCACTCGGGCAAGGTCGGGGGCTACTCTAGTTCCGTCGCTCGCGCTCTCGCAATAAGGAAACGGATTCGCCTCCGGAGCCTTCCGTCGAATAGCATCACGACCGTTCGACGACGAAGGAGGAGGAAAGTGATCCGACTCGCACAGGACAGCGACGTACCGCGCCTTCAGGACATTGAGCGGGCCGCTGGAAAGGTGTTCGCGGAGGTCGGCATGAACGCCGTCGCGGAGGACGAGCCACCGACCAGGGAGGTGCTGCTGGGGTACCTGAAGGACGGCCGCTCCTGGGTGCACGCGGGCGGTGACGGCGTCGCGATGGCCTACATCCTGGTCGACGTGATCGACGGGTGCGCGCACCTGGAGCAGATCTCGGTGCACCCCGACCACAGCCGCCGGCGAGTGGGACGTGGCCTGGTCGAGCATGTGGCCGACTGGGCGCGCGAGCGTGAGCTGGCCGCCCTCACGCTCACGACGTTCCGCGACGTGGCGTGGAACGGTCCGTACTACGAGCGGTGCGGCTTCCGCTGGCTGACGGACGCGGAAGTGACCCCCGGCCTGCGGGAGTTGCGCAAGGCGGAAGCCGAGCACGGTCTCGACCGGTGGCCGCGCGGCTGTATGCGCCGTGAACTCTCCACCATGGCCCCGGTGGACCGCAAGCCCTGATCCGGAGCACCACCTGGTCTCCCTCCCCGCACCGCATGCCCTTGGTGCGGGGAGGGTTCGCGTTTCGCACGGTAATGCCCGGCATAATCGTCTGCGAGGCAGGTGAGGGCGGTTGACACCCTTGGCGGTGTCCCGCGTTGAGCGAGCCTGCACATGAACCCTTTCTTGTGCTGCTCAGCATGGCGCCCGAAAACGCCTTTCGAGCGCCACGTGAGGTAGTTCCGACGAGGTGGGTGACCCGCCTCGTCAGAAGAATTCATGGCCGAGTGAACATGGGTCATGGGAATGAGTCCGGTGATGTCGTGCAGGCGCGAAGACCGTGCACTCCATGAGGCGCCGGCGGCGACCGCTGCCACCTCATGCGCGCCGACTGGCTAAAGAGGGAACACATCATGCCTGGTCAGGTGCCATACAGCGAAGTTCCCGGCAGTCCTTGGCGGCGGACCGACGGGACTGCAGACGGCCGCGCGAAGAGGGCATGCATACGCCGGGGGCACATTCGTCCGTGAGGCATGGGGAGCACGGTAGCCACGCCCGAAGCGGGATGTCCAGGAGAGGAGAATACGTGAGTTGGTATTTGGCCTCACGTGGCCTGACTGGATCTCTGCGCTACCGCGGGGCGTTGAGTGACGCATGTGACATGTACATCCGGCACGGTCCTGGTCAGCGGTGGTTCGTGCAGGAGGGGGGCCTGTTGGTGTGCGCGGTGACCGCTGGCCTGTGCACGGTGATCCGGTAAGGGGCCGGGGCTCTTTGCGTCATCGCGAGCTGTCCGGGTTCATCCGGTGAGGTGACGAGTCGTCATCGGAGGGTGGTAGGGCGCGGGCGGCATGGCCGTCCACGACACCGTGCTCAGGCCCGGTGGGTGGCTGCGCCGACCGCGGGACCGTGCCCGGAGGCGACCTGCTGGTCCCCGCACAGGGCAACGCGCCCCGCGGACTCCGAGGAGCCGCTGAGGCGCGACCGAGGTGGATGCTCTCCGGTACGCCGGAGGGGTCATGTCGGCACACTCAGGGTGTGGAGGTGGGGCCGGACCGGATGGGCCCGGCCCGTAGGACCGTCCGTACGACTCGGTTTCTCAGTACCGGATGCAGGCGGAGCGCAGGTCGGTGTAGAAGTCCCAGACATCGGGCGAGCATTCGGGCGCGCCGAGCTGGGAGGCTTTGGCCCCCATGTGCGGCAGGTGGGAGTAGGCGCCCACACCTGGACGGTTGACGTGCAGCATCCCGGCCTGGAAGTCCTGGAGGGCCTGGAACATCAGGGACGGGTTCTGAGTGAAGATGGTCCCGGACATGCCGTACTTCACTGAGTTGGAGATGCGCATGGCGTCGTCGTACCCGTCGCAGTCGATCACCGACAGCACGGGACCGAAGACCTCCTCCTGGGCGATCTCGCTGTCCCAGGCCACATCGGTCAGCACGGTCGGCTCCACGAAGTAGCCCGGTGTGTCCAGTACGGCCGCGCTGCCGCCGCAGGCCACCGAGGCACCGGCGGCGACCGCCGTCTCCACCGCATCGAGACAGGCCCGCATCCGCTCGTCGTTGACGACCGGCCCGATATCGGCCCCGTCCTGGTCACCGCGCCCGATGCGCATCGCCCGCACACGCGGGACGAGCCGGTCGAGCAGGGGCTCACGAACGGAACGGTCCACGATCACCCGGCTCGTCGCGCTGCACCGCTGGCCGCTCTGTCCGAAGGCGCCGTGCACGATCGCGTCGACGGCCGCGTCGAGGTCGGCGTCGGCCAGGATGATGAGCGCGTTCTTGCCGCCCAGCTCCAGCTGGGTGCGCATCAGACGGCCCGCGCCCGCCTTGTTGATCGCCTGCCCCACCGGCAGTGAGCCGGTGAACGAGATCCCCGCCACCCGCGCGTCCTCGACGAGGGCCTCGCCCGGCTGCCGATCGCCCTGGACCAGGTTGAGCACACCCGGCGGCAGGCCCGCGTCGGCGAACGCCTCCGTCAGCAGGGCCGAGGTCCACGGGGTCAGCGGGGACGGCTTCAGTACGGCGGTACAGCCGGCGACCAGCGCCGGGGCGACCTTCCACATGGGGATGGCCACCGGGAAGTTCCACGGGGTGATGAGGCCGACGACACCGAGCGGACGCCGGAAGGTCATCGCGAGGGTCCGCGGCTCCTCCGCCGGAGTGGTGACGCCGTTGATCCGCCGGGCCTCACCGATGGTGAACTCCAGGATGGCCAGCGAGCGGGACACCTCTCCCCGGCCTTCGGACAGGCGCTTGCCCTGTTCGCGGGTGATGGCCTCGGCGAACAGATCGTGGCGCTGCTCGATCAGCCGGGCCGCGGCGGTCAGGATCTTGGCCCGCTCGATCGGGCCGAGCGCGTCCCACGCGCCGTGGGCCGCCGCCGCGGCGTCGACAGCGGCGGTGGCGTCCTCGGCGCCGGACTCCGCGAACCGGCCGATGACATCGCCGGTGTTCGCCGGGTTGAGATTGGCGCGTACCGCGCCGGTGGAGGACGGCACCCAGCGGCCGTCGATGTGATTGAGGAGATGATCAGGGCGCGGCTCTGCCATGAGGGGGCTCCGTAGAGGAATCGGCCGGTGCGGCCGAGAAGGTCCAGGAAGTACGGGTGATACGGGCCGTGGCGGTACGGACCCGGGCGCCGAGCGGAGCGCGGCGGGTCAGTCCATGTGCACGGCGATGCGCGGTGCGGTGCCCTCGCAGGCGGCGGCGACGGCCGCGTCTATCTCGGTCAGCGGCAGCGCGTCCGGCACCAGGTCGGCGAAGAGACCCTGTGCCGGGGTCCGCGCCAGGAACCGGATCGCCTCGTCGAGGTCGTCCACCGTGTAGTTGTGGCTGCCTATGACGTGGGAGAGATTGCGGACGAAGGCGTTGGGCTCGAAGCTGACGGCCGGTCCGGGAGAGACCGAGCCCACCAGGGCGACACGGCCGTCCATGCCCACGATGTCCAGCGCGGTCTGGACGGCGCGGCTGTTGCCGGAGAGCTCGATGACGATGTCCGCGCCGTACTTCCGGGCCAGCTCGGGCAGCTCGGCCGGTTCGCACACCGCGGTCGCACCGAAGGACAGCGCCCATTGCCGTCGGCCCGCGTCGGGATCGCAGGCGACGATGTGTTCCGCACCCGACTCGTGGGCGTAGGCGACCGCGGTGAGGCCGAGCATGCCGCAGCCGATCACGACCACGGAGTCACCGGCGGACAGTCCGGCCCGCCGCGCGGCACAGACCACGGTGGCCGTGGCGCAGTTGGCCGGCGCCGCCACCGCGGCGGGAAGGGCCTCGGGCACGGCCACCAGCCCGGTGCCCTGGACGAGATGGCAGTGGGTGGCGAAGCCGCCGTTGAGCCGCCAGTGGTCGCTGAGGGCCTCGTGCCCGTACTTGCGGACCTCGGTGCACTTCTGGGGCACCCCGCGCACGCACCGACGACAGGAGCCGCAGGAGGTACCGATCGTCCAGGTGACGCGCTGTCCCGGTGCGACGAGCCGCCCGTCGACCATGCGGACGGCACCGGCCACCTCCTCGACGACCCCGACCGCCTCGTGCCCGAGGACCGTCGGCAGCGGGGAAGGCCGGTCGCCGGCGATGGTGTGGACGTCACTGCCACAGATGGTGGCCAGCTCCACGCGGACCAGCACCTCGCCGGGTGCCAGCTCCGGCCGGGGCTGGGAGACGAGCGAGAAGCCACTGTCGGGACCGGACCAGACGGCCGCGAGGGGAAGCGTGGTGTCGCTCCGCCCGGAGGACGACGCCGTGCTCGGATCAGTCATATGGGTTTCCGCCTAGCGTCGGATGGTGAGGGCCACCAGGGCACTGCACGCACAGGCTCCGGCGACGATGGGGAAGATGAGGCTGGTGTTGCCGGTGCTGTCCATCAGGCCGCCGATCAGAGGCTCGGCCGCACCGGCGAAGAGGTACGCGAAGCAGTTGACCGCACCGGTCGCCGTGCCCGCCATACGGTTGCCGGCGATGTCCGGGCACAGCGCCCAGAAGGACGACTGAGGGCCGTAGACGAAGAAGCCGGTGAAGAACAGGACGACGATGCCGGTGGTCGTGCTGAGCGGCGCGGTGTACATGGTCATCGCCATCACGGCGCCGAGCACCATGAACAGGATGATGGGACGGTCCCGGCGGGCGCCGAAGAGACGGTCGGAGATCTGTCCATTGACCAGCGCGCCCACGGCCATGCCGACGGGCAGCGCGACGGAGATCCACAGCGGGCTGATGCCGGTGTCCGCATCCTTCCAGTCCTCGCCGAGGAAGTAGACCGGCACCCAGATCAGCAGCCCGTAGCGGGCCGTGTTCTGGAAGCCGATGGCGATGCCGGCCGACCAGATCTTCGGGTTGCGCAGCACGGCCTTGTACCGCTGGAAGCTGGATTCACCTTTGCCGGCCGCCGCCAGGTCCGCGGCCTCCTCCTGCTCGCCCCGGGCGTGGGAGGGGGGCGGTCGCACGCCCGCCTTCGCCGGACTGTCCCGGGCGACGAGATAGAAGGTCACCCCGCCGACGAGCATCAGCAGCACGGGCACGCGGAAGATCCACTGCCAGTCGAGGTCGAGGGTGTCCACGACGATCGTGGAGGTGACGAAGGCCAGCACCGAGGCCATGCCGGCGGCGAAGGTGTAGAAGCCGAAGCTGCGGCCCCGCTCGTTGTGCGACCACCAGTTGGAGATCACGCGGCCACCGGACGGCCAGCCCAGCGACTGCGCGTACCCGTTCGCGCCCCAGCCCACCGCGAGCGAGTTGGCGCCCGTCGCGAAGCTGGTGAACCAGTTGAGGATGGTGGAGAGGATCGCGCCGGCGGTCATCATGCGCCGCCCGCCCCACTTGTCGGCGAGATTGCCGTTGATCATCTGCCCGGCCGCGTAGGACCAGAGCAGGATGCCGCTGATCGCGCCGAGCGTGGCCTTGCTGAGGCCGAGATCCTCTTCAATGCCGGGGATGGCGAACCCGAAGGTCTGCCGGCCGGTGTAGAAGAAGAAGTAGCAGAACATGGCGGCCAGCAGCATGCGCCACTTGAGCCGTGAGTACTCCTTCTCGGCCAGAGGCTGTGGACCTTCGGTCAAGGAGACGAGCTTTTCCGAGTTGGACATGGCTTTCCCACCGATCTGCGATGAGACTACGCTTTCCACCCGAGGTGGTTGAGGGGGCGCGGCTGGGGGACAGCGCCGCGACCGCTGCCGCCGGGCGGCGGCAGCGGCGGACGTCAGCGGGCTTGCTGTGAGTCGTTCTGGGCGGCGAGCGTCATGGCCACCCAGAAGGCGTCGTAGTTGTGGATGAGGGCAGGGTCCCCGAAGGGGCTGTCGAGGGGCTCGGGCTCGGGCAGCGGGCGGTTGATCAGGAAGGGGATCTGAAGCTCCCCGAGGGCGCCGTGCGACCGCAGCGGAGCGTCGAGCCCACTGAGGTCGTGCCAGGCGGAGAAGCGTCCGAGCGCGGTACCGGCCTCGGCGAGGATCACGATGTCGCCGATGCGGTCGGCCGGCAGGGAGTAGCGTTCGGCGGCCTCCTCACGACCGTGCACCTCCTCCACTCCGTCCAGCTCCCGAAGCTCCGCGATGACGGCCGCACGGTCGGCCTGCTCCGGCAGGTACACGCTCGCGAACGAGCCGAGGGCGCCGTGGTGCACCGTGTACGGGTCGGTGATCGGCAGGATGACGCGAAGCCCGGCGCCCTGCGCGTCGGCATCCGCGGGGAGGCCGAGAAGGCGACGGGTCTCCTCCTCGACGTAGATCACCCGTGGTGCGCCGGCCTCATCCGTCTTGGCGCTCATGCCGTGGTCGGCGGTGAGAACGACCGTCGCACCCAGCTCGGCGAGCCGTCCGGCGTAGTGATCGATCTTCTCGTAGAGGTCGTTGGCGGCCTCGGTGCCCGGGGCGTTCTTGTGCTGGATGTAGTCCGTCAGCGACAGGTACATCAGGTCGGCGCCACGGGTTTCGAGGATGCGTACCCCGGCAGCGAGGGCGAACTCGCTCAGGTCGGCCGAGTACACGCTCGGCAGCGGCTTACCGACCAGCTCCAGGACGTCGCCGATGCCGTTGTCCGCGACGTTGGCCTGGTCGGCCTTCTCCGCGGAGAAGCAGATGCCGCGCCGGGACGGGGCGACGAACCGCCCGGAGCCGTCGAGGGCCGGGCCCTCCTCGACCAGACCCGCGCCGAGCAGTCGGCGCAGCTTGTCCTTGGCGGTCACGACGACCACGTCGAGGCCGGTCTCGTTGGCGGCGGCGAAGATCGTCGGCGCCCGCAGAAAGCGCTTGTCGTTCATCAGCACCTCCTCGCCCAGCTCCGTGTCGAAGATGTAGTTGCCGCTGATGCCGTGGACGCTGGGGGGCCGGCCCGTCGCGATGGACACGTTGTTGGGGTTGGTCAGGGCGGGCATGGCGCAGTGGGCGGGCCAAGAGGTGCCGCCGCTCGCGAGGACCTTGCTCAGCCAGGGCATGCGGCCGGCCGCCATCGCCTCGATGTGGTAGTCGGGCTCGCTGCCGTCGATGCAGATCACCACCACAGGGGCGGAGGGCCTGGTGTAGGTCCTGCCGTTGACTGTGAACGTCGGTGCGGTCACGCGTGCTCCTCGGTGCGTTGCTGGCCGGTTTTTCTGTTGACGAGAGTGAGGGCGCGGCGGCGGAGGAGGAACCCCCGTTTCGGCTATGGGGGCTATTCGACCCGCCGGCCGCACCTGACAGCCCTTCGCCTACGGCCCGGCCCGCGACACCTGCGGGTGGACCCTGACCCTGACCAGCCCGGGAACGCAGATCGTGTGCCCAGGGGGAGGCGTAGGAGCTACGGCGAGGGGGTATGGGGGCGATTCACGAGGGGGAGACCCCTCCGCTGACCGACGGCTGACGACTGCTGACCGATAGCTGACGGCCGGCGACCAATGGCTGACGGCTGGTGGTTGGCGACCGACGGCTGGTGGTTGACGACCGACAGCTGACAGCCGACGACCGACGGCTGGCGACCGACGGTTGACGACCGACGGCGTGCGGCTCAGGACCGACGACCGATGACCCGGCGGCCCATTCGCCTCACGCGGCGTATGAGACCACGGACCGCGCTTCCCGTGCCAGGAGCGCCGCTCCCAGGCCGGCTGCGCCACGGCCCAGTCCCGTGACGGCCAGTTCGGGTCGCGTCCGGTGCGGAAGACGTTCGGCGAGTGCCGATCCCAGTGGTCGGAGGATGGCTCGCCCGGCGCGCACCGCCTCACCACCGATGACCAGGCAGCCGACGCGGGCGGCCACGGGGGCGAGAACCTCCGCCAGGGCGTCGACGGCGTTGCGCCACACGTGGGCCGCAGGGCGGTCGCCGCAGGCCGCGAGCAGCGGAAGGTCCCAGGCCCTCACACCACTCCCGCCGGACAGCTCGGCATACCGCCGGACGAGCGCCTGGGGCGAGACGAGGGCGGCCGGGCAGCCGCGGCTCCCGCACGTGCATTCCCCGTCCCTGTCGTCCCTGCCGTCCCTGCCTACGGTGGTCCGATGGTCGAGCACTCCTGCGCCCCCGCGGCGGACGAGAGTACCGGCCCGCAGTTCGGCCACCCCCACCCCGGACCCGATCGACACGAGGGCACACCTTTCGAACGGGCGTCCCACACCCACGCGGCACTCGGCGACGGCTGCGGCGTGCAGGCTGTGGGCGACGACGACGGGAAGGCCGATGTGCTCTTCCGTCCAGGCGCGGACCGGCGTGTGGGACCACCCCAGTGCCGCGCCGTGCTCGACCACCCCGGAGTCCTCGTCCACGACGCCGTGGACGGAGACCCCGACGGCCGCCACCTGGGCTCCGGAGCGGTTCGCACTCGCGACCAGCTCCGCCGCGCAGCCGAGCAGCGTGTCGACGACGGCGTCCGGCCCACGCTCCGGGCGTGTGTACCACTCCTCCGTCTGCGCGATGTGCCTGTCGGAGGTGGCGATGACGGCGCGAACGCGATCGGCTCCCACGTCGAGGCCGACCACTGACGCGGACCCGCCGGGTGCGGAGAGGCTCCCGATCACCGGCGGGCTGACCCGTCGATACCGAAGCCCGCCCGGACCCGCAGCATCAGGGGTGTGTGATCGGCGGTGCACCAGTCGGTCAGCTGATCGACAATGCCCGGTCGGCGACCGCATTCCCCCTCAGCGGGATCCCTGGTGTGCGGGACCGTCGGCAGGGGCCCGGTGTCGGTCACGTCGACGCAGAGCTCCGGCCCGGCGATCCCTACCTTGACCGACATGACGGCTCCTCCGTGCTGGGCGGCATGGGCGGCAAGCTCTCCCGCGATCAGGACGAGAGTGTCGCGGCAGTCCTGGTCCCCTCCCCACGCCGCCGCCCCTCGGTCGGCGAAGCGGCGTGCGACAGGCACGTGACGGGACTCGGCGGGCAGGGCAAGGAGACCTCCCTGAGTGAGGCGGGGGCGTCGCCGCCCGGGCGGGGACGACGCGCCGGCGATGCGGGGGAGCCGCGGCACGCCGCGCAGTGGTCCGGGTGAAGGAATGATCTTCATAGGTGTTCCCGACGGGTGTTCCCGCGTCTCTCGGGTCGTGGCGTACGCACGAACCGCCGTGCCGTGTTTCTGGGGCGGGGCGGCAGGACGGACGCCGCCGTGACTCGATGGTCCGAGCCACGGCGGGACAGGCGCAAGACGGTATCGGGTGATGTGCTCCATAGCCGGGACGAAGGGGAAGCCGTTGCCGCAGGTCAGCCGCTGGTGTCAGGCTCTGTGGGGGGCCAGCCGTGCTGTTCCCGCACCAGTTCCATGAAGACCTGCTCGGCCGGGGAAAGGATGCGGTCCCGCCGATGCACCAGAGAGATGACCCGAGGCTCCGTCGACTGCTCGGTCGGCAGCCTGACCAGCGTGCCCGCTTGCATCTCGTCGGCGACCGCGTGTTCGGAGATCAGGGCGATGCCGAGCCCGGCCCGTACACAACGCTTGAGGACCTCCGGGCCCCACGCGTCCGTGTGGGGTGAATCGGTGACGCCCCAGCGGGTCAGGGTCCGCTCCTGCACTTCACGCGTCTGGGAACCCTGCTCACGGAACACGATCCGCTCATCGGCGAGCATCTGCCCGGTGACCGGGCCCCGTCCGCCGAGAGGATGCCCGGGCGGGGCGATGAGGACCATACGGTCCTCCAGGACGGGCTCGGCCAGGAGACGCGGCTCGGCGGGAACACCGGCCACGATCGCCACGGCCACCTCGCCGTTCAACAACTGCTGTGTCACGGTCGCGTTGTTGCCGACGAAGACGTGGCTCTCGATGCCGGGGTGACGTCTGCGGTACAAGGCCAGAAGGTCGGGGATCAGGTAGGTGCCCAGGGTGGTCGTACCGCCCACCACCAGGCGTCCGGTCTGGAGGCCGCTCAACTGCTGTACGGCGGAGACCGCCTCGTCGGCGAGCAGGAAGACGCGACGCGCGTACTCGGCGAGAAGTTCTCCCTCCGCCGTGGGCCTGATCCGGGCTCCCGACCGGTCGATCAGCGTGATCCGCAGGGACTCCTCCAGTTTCCGAATCTGGTTCGAGACCGAGGGCTGGCTCATGTAGAGCTTGTTCGCGGCGGCGGAGAATCCCTGTTCCTCGATGACGTGCAGGAAGATCCACAGTCGGTGCAGGTCGAGTGTCACGTGTCGCTTCCGGTGGTGCGGACGGTGCTGTGGGAGTCATAGCTCATGAGCTCGCCCGGCACCAGTAGTGACACAAGGATCACAGTACGGTGGTGCACGCGTGAACTCCGGTTGTTGATCACGGTCACCGTAGCGAGGGCGGGACGGCGGTGGTCGTGCGACCACCCGATCCGCACACCCCGCGAGTCCTCGGCCGACCGGCGCTGATCGAGGCGCCGCAGGCGCACGCCTACGCGCAGGCCGGTGACCCGCCGGTGCCCCGCCGGTGACCCGGCGGAGCAGGAGACTCTCAAATGGACCTGGTCGCGGGGCGGTTGACCGGTCTTCTCACGGCTGCGAGACTCGCAAGAGGTGGTTTACATCGTTTACCCATGACTTGTCATGCCCATGTCTTCCGTGCGCGGAGAGCCACGCCGTGACCGGGCGACACCGCGCCGAGCATCGGAGGAACCATGAGAAGAAGGATCGCCCGGGGTGCGCCGTCCGCCGCAGCAGCCGTAGCCGTAGCCGTGGCATTGGCTGTCGGGTTGAGCAACTCGGCACCCCTTCCCGCCTCGGCCGCCCCGCTGGCCGGGGCGGCCCTGCCCGCCGTCTTCCCCACCCCGCAGTCACTTGCCCGTTCGGGTGACGACATCGCCGTCACCAGCAGGGTCGTCGTGGTCACCGACGAGCGGACGGACCCCTCGGCCGAGGCCCGCCTCGTGGCGTACCTCAAGGCACACGGTGCGGGCCGCGTCGATGTCACAGAGCCGCACCGTATGCCGAAGGCTTCCCCGCATCGGCTCACGGTGCTGCTGGGGCCGACCCAGCGGCCCGACATCGCGCGGACGCTGGGCCGGACCGACAGCCCCGAGCGCACGGACGGATACGCGATCTCCGTCCGCCGAGGTCGGTCCGATGTCGTCGCGCTGGGCGGCCATGACGGTGCCGGGCAGTTCTACGCGGTCCAGACGCTGCGTCAACTCTTCCAGCATGCCGAAGGCAAGCGCTGGAAGGTCTCGAACGTACAGGTCAGCGACTTTCCCTCGATGGCCCTGCGCGGCACGATCGAGGGCTTCTACGGACAGCCCTGGACGCATGCCGAGCGCCTGGACCAGATGGATTTCTACGGCGACATCAAGGCCAATACCTATATCTATGCGCCCAAGGACGACCCCTACCATCGCAGCAAGTGGCGTGACCCCTACCCCGCCGACAAACTGAACGAACTCGGCACACTCGCCCAGCGCGCGGCGGCCAACCATGTGCGCTTCACCTTCGCCGTCTCACCGGGGGAGTCGATCTGTTACTCCGACCCCGCCGACCGCGTCGCTCTCAAGGCCAAGCTCCAGGCCATGTACGACCTGGGCACCCGAGCCTTCTCCATCCCGCTCGACGACATCAGTTACACCCGGTGGAACTGCGACGCCGACCTGAGGACCTACGGCGCCCCCGGACGGCCGGCCGCGGCTGCCGCGCAGGTCGCTCTGCTCAACGACCTGCAGCAGAACTTCATCGCCACCCATGAAGGGGCCCAGCCACTGCAGATGGTCCCGACCGAGTACGGCGACTTGACGGACACCGCGTACAAACAGAAGCTGCGGGCCTCGCTTGACCCCGAAGTCGTGGTGATGTGGACGGGCACGGACGTCGTACCCCCCAGCATCACCAACGCCCAGGCCGACGCGGCCTCCAAGCTGTTCGGCCGCAAGGTCTTCGTCTGGGACAACTATCCCGTCAACGACTACGGCAACACCTCCGGCCGACTGCTGCTCGCCCCCTACGACAAGCGTGAGGCCGGTCTGTCCGACCACCTCAGCGGCATCGTCGCCAACCCGATGAACCAGCCCTACGCCAGCAAGGTCGCCGTCTTCGGCGCGGCCGACTTCGCCTGGAACGACAGGGCCTACCAGGCCACCGCCAACTGGCAGCGTGCGATGTCCTACCTCGCCGGCGGCAACACCGCAGCCACCGACGCGCTCCTCACCTTCGGCGACCTGGAGCACCTCGCTCCCACCTTCGGCTCCACGCCCTGGCAGAGCCAGGCGCCCCGACTCAGCACCCAGGTCACCCGCTTCTGGACCGCTTGGGACCGGGGCGACCGCGAGCAGGCCGTCCGGGAACTGCGCATCTACGCACGGGCGGTGGAGGAGTCCCCCGCCACCATCCGCAGCGGCGCGGTGCAGCGAGGATTCGCCGTCGACGCGGCACCGTGGCTGGACGCGACCCAGTTGTGGGGCAGCGCGGCCGTGAAGATGATTGACGCCCTCCACGCCCGCGACCGCGGCGACCGGCCGACGTCGGACCGGCTCGCCGCCGAGTCCCGTTCCCTCCAGGCGCGGGCCAAGGCCGTACGCACCGCCCCTTCCCGCAACACCTGGGGCGAGGTCACGCCCAAGGTCGGCGACGGGGTACTGGACAGCTTCCTGGTGCAGGCGGACACGCGTCTCGCCCTCTGGGACACCGGCGGAGGCGGGCAGAATCTGGCACTGACCGGCACCGCCACCGCTTCCAGTGTCGAGCAGAATCTTTCGCAGTTCGCCGCGGACAAGGTCAACGACGGCAGCCTCGGGAGCCGCTGGGCATCCGGCTACAGCGACGACTCCTGGGTGCAGATCGCGCTTCCCGCGCCCGCCCGGATCGCCGCGGTGACCCTCGCCTGGGAGGCCGCGTGCGCGACCGAGTACAAGCTCCAGACCTCGGTCGACGGAACCACCTGGACCACGGTCGAAACGGTACGTCCCGAATCCTGCGGCAACGACGTCGTACGGATCTCCGGCGGCGACCCGGTGCGCCACGTACGGATGCAGGGAGTCGAGCGCAGGAGCACATGGGGCTACTCCGTCTACGAACTCGGCATCTACGGTTCCCCGTCCGTCGGCGAGGCCGACTGATCACGGGCCTCCGTCGCTGGAGGGGCGGACGGGCCTTGACCTCGGGCTGTGGAGCGGCAGGCGGTGGCGCCGGGCCGTTCCCCGGACTGCCGTCAGCAGCAGCCCGCCAGAGAGTTGGCGCCGGATCCGGCCACCGGCGTCAAACCGTAGAAGACGCGCGGCGCGCCGTCGAGGGTGAGGGTCACCTTGCCCTGGACCGGTGACAGCTGCCGGCCGCGGCCGATGGCGTCCAGCTCGCGTACGGCGTTGCCGGCGGTGACCGTGAGGTGGGTCTTGGTCGGCCAGGGGTCGGTCCAGGGCTCGGGCGCGGGAAAGTGCCAGTCGGTGCGCTCGCCGGAGGTGTTCAGCAGGTAGCCGTCGGCCCGGTTCCACAGGACGACCGCCGGGCCGTCGGGCGTGTCGAACCACAGGCCGAAGGTCTGCGGGTCGGGGAAGGTCAGCCACCCCCGGAAGACGGCCTGGTCGAGTGTGCGGGCCGCGTGCGCGTACGCCAGGAGAGACGGCTTCGGGCTGAGGTCACGGTTCATCAGCCCGTAGTGGTACTCCACGTTGCCCGGGTCGGCGACCTGCGGCATGCCCAGCACGCTGTCGTGGAACTGGTACCAGCACACGCAGGTGACGCCTTCGGCCTTCGCCAGGGCCAGGGTGAGCAGGACGTTCTCGGCGGCGTGCCGATAGGTGTCGTGCCACCAGCTGTTCGGCCTGGTCGGCGCGTATGCCTCGGTCAGCCAGATCTCCTTCTCGCCATGCTGGGCCATCAGCGTCTTCAGTTGCTTCAGGCCGCCGTAGAAGTTCCAGTACGTGCCTTCGGGGCCGGTGCCCCAGTCGCCTCCCGTCGGTATGTAGTCCGGGGTGAAGTTGCCGCGGCCGGGGTGGTAGGCGAACGCGTCGATCAGGTCCCAGCCGCCGGCGGCGATGAAGTTCTCCACCCAGGGCTTGTCCATCCCGGCGAGCCCGTTGTTCATCAGCTTGACGGCGGCGCCGGTCGCGGCCCGCCGGTCGAAGACCGGCCGCAGCGCCTTGTCCAGGTAGGCTTGGGCGGCTGTTCCGGTGTTGAACGGCCGGTTCAGTTCGTTGCCGACCTCGAAATAGCCGGCACCGGCTCCTTGCGCCACGGACAGTTTGTCGGCCGCCCAGGCCGCCGCCTCGGAGTCGGTCGCGTCGAGAGACGGCTGCAACTCGATGTTGTGGCGCATGCCCCGAGCGTCGAACGCCGAAGGCGGCAGGCCCGGGCCTCCGTCGTAGGCGATGCGGACCAGGGAGATGCCGGCCCGCTGCCAGAGGTCGAGTACGGCGTCGGCGCTGGGCCGCTGGAGCCAGGGGTAGTTGGCGATCCCGAACATGCTGTCCGCGCCGGCCTGGTAGGTGAACGCCGGCAGGGTCGCGAGGTTGGTCCGGGCGAACGCCTCGTCGCCCGTGGACCGTACGACGACCTCGGCGAACGCGATACCGGCTGCCGGGGCGGGCACGGTGAAGGTGTGCTGCCAGGTGCCCGCCGCGGCGATGGAGCCGGTCACGGTGGTGGCGGCGATCTGTGTGCCGTCGAAGTCGCGTACCGAAAGTTCCAGTTCGGCCGTACGTGTCGCACCGCCGTTGGCGACCAGGGCGGAGAGCCGCATCGGCTCGCCGGGCACCTGGTAGAGGTTGAAGTCGCTGTCGGTGGTCAGCTCGATGCCGAGTTCGAGGCCGCGGCCGATGGTGGCCGTGGCCGACGGCCTGGTCTCAGAGAAGTGGAAGTCGGCCCGGCTGGTCCACCCTCCGGCCGGGTCGGCCGTTCCCGGCGCGTGGACCCAGGTCGCGTTCGTCCACGCCTGGCGGGAGCGGTCCAGCAGGAACATCCCGTGCAGGCTGCCCCAGGCCGAGGTGTGGGCGACACCAGCGGGCTCCTCGTAGGGGATGCCGCCACCGGCGTCGCGGACCCATTGGGTGATCGCGATGTAGTCGTCGGGCGCGGTCGGCGCCTGGATCGCCCGGCTGAACAGGAAGCCGTCCGGCAGCAGGGTGTCCGCGCCGGTGATCCGCCACTCCAGCCGGGCGTGCCCGGTGGTGACGCTGAACCAGCCGGTGACGGTGGTCGACCCGGCGGCGGCGAAGGTGTAGTCCATCCTGATCGCCGGGGTCCCGTCCGGCAGCGTCGCCAGCGCGGGGGTGCCGCCGGTCGACAGATGGATGCCGGTGAGCTGGTCCTTGATCTGGAACTTCGACCCGGCGCTGCGGGTGACACCGGCCGCGTCGCGGATGGCGAGGCGACCGCCGACGCTCGCCAGCAGGCTGATCCCGCCGGCGGTCAGGGTGACATCGCCGTCCGCGGCGTGGGCCGTCACGGCGGTGGGCTCGGTGATCAGTACGACGCCGGCCGCGAGCGCCGCGCCGAGAAGACCGCGGCGACTGAGGCGGGGGCCTTCGGCAGGGGGAGTGGTCATCGTCTGCTCCTGTCTGGCAAGAACTAGTCCTGATAATGCGCATCTTCAGCGAGGTGACACGGACGGTCTCAATCGGTCAGGCGGTTGGTCAAGAGGTATTGCGCTTTTGTTTCAGGCGGTTTAACGTCACCGACGTCCTGCTGAAGTTACGCATTATCAACGGAGGATCGATGCCATCGAAGCCGCGTCGGGTCACCCAGCGCGAGGTCGCCGAGATCGCGGGGGTCAGTCAGACCACCGTCTCGGTGGTGCTGAACGACCGTGACGGCACGAATGTGCGCATCCCGGAGGAGACCCGGGCGCGGGTCAAACGGGCGCTTGAGGAGGCGACCTACGTCGCCGATCCGGCGGCCCGCCGGCTGGCCGGTCTGGACAACCAGATCATCGGCGTCTTCACCTACGAGGAAGCCCTGTCGCCGGAGAGCCTCGACTTCTACGGTCCGCTGCTGAACGGCATCGAGCGTGCGGCCGAGGAGATCGGCTGGGACCTGCTGCTCTTCACCTCCTCGCCGGTGGAGAACGGCACCCGCAGTCTGTTCCACCGCAAGACCCGGCTGCGGCTGACCGACGGCTGTGTCCTGCTCGGCCAGCAGATGGTCGGCTCCGAGCTGGAACGACTGGTCGCCGAGCAGTTCCCGTTCGTCGCGGTCGGCCGCAGGGACGAGACGGCCGCGGCCGTGCCGTACGTCGGCGTCGACTACGTCACTCCGGCGAACACCCTGATCGACCTGGCCGTGGACCGCGGACACCGCCAGGCCCTGTATGTGCACCGTGGCCGGGACACCGCCACCGCGCGGGACCGGCGCGGTACGGTCGAGGCCGCTTCGGCGGCGGGCCGCATGGCGTTCATGCTGGTGGGGGAGGAGCGCGTCGCCGAACTGCCCCGGCTGGCCCGGGCCACGGAGGCCACGCTGATCATCGCCGAGGACGCCTTCCTCACCGAGGACGTCGTCCTCTCGCTCGTCGGCGCCGGGGTGGACGTACCCGGCGAGATCTCGGTCGCCGCGCTCGGCGAGGTCCGCGGTCATCGCACCGGCGGACGAGCGCTGACGGGCTTTCACGTGCCCCGCAGACAGGTCGCGGCCGAAGCACTCGAACTGCTCCACCAACTGATCACCACCGACCCGCAGGAGTGGGCCGGTCTGGACACCCAGCGGCTCCTGGTCGCCGGGGTCGAGGCGGGCGACACCATCGCCGCCCGGCCGACGGGGCAGTCGTGAACAGGATCGCCACCGAGGTGGCGGTCATCGGCGGCGGGCTCGGATCGGTGGCGGCCGCTCTCGCGCTGCTCCAGCGCGGACACCGGGTGGTGCTGACCGAGGAGTACCCGTGGCTGGGCGGCCAGCTGACCTCGCAGGCGGTGCCGCCGGACGAGCACATCTGGGTGGAGCAGTTCGGCGTGACTGCCCGCTACCGGACCCTGCGGGAGAACATCCGCCGCTACTACCGGGACCACTACCCCCTGTCGGCACAGGCCCGCACGGACCGTGAACTCAACCCGGGGCGCGGCCGGGTGAGCCGGCTGTGCCACGAGCCGCGGGTGGCGCTCGCGGTGATCGAGGCCCTCCTGGCGCCCTACCGGTCCAGCGGCCGGCTGACCGTCCTGCAGCCCGCGGTCCCCGTCGCCACCGAGACCGTGGACGGGGTGGTCCGCACGGTCACGGTCGCGGATCCGCGGACCGGCGCGCAGCGCGTGATCACGGCGGAGTTCGTGCTGGACGGCACCGAGACCGGTGACCTGCTGCCGTTGACCGGCACCGCGTACGTCGTCGGCGCCGAGGCCCGGTCCGACACCGGTGAGCCGAGCGCCCCCGACGTCGCCGACCCGGCCAACGTGCAGTCGATCGCCTGGTGCTTCGTCTTCGACCACGCCCCCGGCGACCACACCATCGCCCGGCCCGACGACTACGACGACTGGCGCTCGTTCGAACTGCCCTACTGGGGCGCGCCGATGCTGTCGTTCACCGCGCCCAACCCTCGCACCCTGGTGCCGGAGCAGCGCACCATGATCGTCAATCCGGAGCAGGACGTCTCAGGCGACCCGCGGTTCGACGCCGGGGACCGGGACCTGTGGCAGTTCCGGCGGATCGCCGCCCGCCAGACCTTCACCGACGGCCTGTACGACAGCGACATCGTGCTGGCCAACTGGCCGCAACTGGACTACGTCGGCGGCTCGATCATCGACACGGACGACCGCGCGCGGCGCCTGGCCGCGGCGAAGGCGCAGTCCCGGGCCTACGTCCACTGGCTGCAGACCGAGGCACCCCGGCCGGACGGCGGCCGGGGGTGGCCGGGCCTGAGGCTGCGCGGGGACCTGGTGGGCACCGACGACGGCTTCGCGCAGGCTCCGTACATCCGGGAATCGCGCCGGATCAGGGCGCTGACCACCGTCCGCGAGCAGGACATCTCGATCACCTCCCGCGGGTCCGGCGCCCCGGCCCGGTTCGACGCGTCCGTCGGGGTGGGGATGTACCGGATCGACCTGCACCCCTCCACGGGCGGCGACAACTACATCGACGTCGAGTCCGCGCCGTTCGAGATCCCGCTGGGCGCCCTGGTCCCGGTCCGGACCCAGAACCTGATCCCCGTCGCCAAGAACATCGGCACCACCCACATCACCAACGGCGCCTACCGGCTCCACCCCGTCGAGTGGAACATCGGTGAGTCCGCGGGCGAACTCGCCGCGTTCTGCCTCGACCGCGGCCTGAGCCCGCGGCAGGTCGCCACCGAACCCGCACGCGTCGATCAGCTCCAACGCCGCCTGGTCGAGGCCGGCGTCGAACTCCACTGGCCCGAGGTCGTCGGCTACTGAGCCGCTCCGGCCACCCCGCACATCGAAGGGAACCACCCCCATGATCAGAACCAGAAGGGTGCCGGGCGCCGTCGCCATGACGACGGTTCTCGCACTCAGCGCCGCCTGCTCAGGACCCTCGGACGAGGCAGTGGACCTGCGGATGACGGTCTGGACCTCGGACAAGGGCCAGCTGGCGCTGTTCGACAGCATCGCCGCCGCCTACCGCGAGGACCACCCCGACGTCTCGAAGATCACCTTCGAGAGCCTTCCCTTCGAGGACTACAACACGACGCTCACCACACAGATCGCCGGCGGCAACGCCCCGGACCTCGCCTGGATGGGCGACCTGTCGCAGGACCTCATCGCCTCCGACGCGCTCGTCGGGCTGACCGACACGTTCAAGGCCAGCCCCGGCTGGAAGTACGACGACCTGCTCGACAGCGCGACATCGGAGTACAGCCGCGACGGCACGCTGTACGCCTACCCGTTCTCCAACTCGCCGTACGCCCTCTACGTGAACACCGATCTGCTGGCCGCAGCCGGACAGAAGACAGATCCGGCCACCCTGACCTGGGACCAGGTCGCGGCGGCCGGAGCGGCTGTCCGCGCCAAGACCGGCAAGGCCGGCTTCGTCATCCGCGACTTCGACTACAAGGCGTGGAACACGCTGGCCACCGTGTGGACCGGCTGGGGCGCGGCGGCGTGGAGCGCGGACGGCAAGACCTGCACCTTCGACAGTCCCGAGATGCAGCAGGCGTTCACCTTCCTGCACGACGCGGCGTTCAAGACACAGGCGATGCCCGGACCGGGCACCACGGCCGACTTCTTCGCCGGTGACTCCGCGTTCACCGTCGCGCAGGTCTCCCGCGCCTCGCTGCTGACCGGCGAGTTCGAGTTCGGGCTGCACCCGCTGCCCGCCGGTCCCAAGGGCACCTACTCCGTCCTCGGACAGGCGGGGATGGGCGTACTGTCCTCCAGCAAGCACAAGGAGCAGGCGCAGGACTTCCTCGCGTACCTGACCGATCCGCAGAACGCCGCCAAACTGGCCCAGTACTTCCCGCCGCCCCGGCAGTCACTGCTGACCGGGGACAAGCTCGCCGCGAACAACAAGGTGCTGAGTGCCGCCCAGCTCCAGGACGCGGTCGTCGACCAGCTGCCGGACGCCGTCGCCCTGCCCAACCACACCAGCCCGGCGGAGATCGCCCAGAAGGGCAAGACCGCGCTCGACGCGATGTGGCGCCCTGACGCCGACATCCCGGCCGTCCTGCGCTCGGTCTGCACCGCGATCGATCCGATCCTGACCAAGTGACCAGGACCGAGGCCGCCGAGCGGGCCACCCCGCAGGGCACCGGGCAGGCGACCACGCGGGCCGCGGCCGGCCCCGCACGCGCATCCGGGCCACGCTTCTGGACGACCCGCCGACGGGACGCACTGACCGGCTACCTGTTCATCCTGCCGCAGTTCGTGGGGGTCGCGCTGTTCGTGCTGCTGCCGGTCGGCATGGCGATCTGGTACAGCCTGAGCAAGCGGAACGTCTTCACCGGCGAGCAGACCTTCGTCGGCGGCGACAACTACGCGGCCTTGACCCACGACCCGCAACTCCCCGAGGTGCTGCTGGCGACCGTGCTCTTCTCGGGCGGGGTGGTGGTCGTCAACGTCACGCTCGGGCTGCTGCTCGCCGTTCTGCTCAACCGGAGGTTCCGCGGTGTCACGATGTTCAGGACGCTGTTCTTCTCCCCGGTGGTGGTCTCCGTGGTCGCCTGGACCCTGGTGTGGGGCTTCCTGCTCCAGGACAACGGCGGCATCAACGGCCTGCTGGGCAGCGTCGGGATCGACGGGCCGAACTGGCTGCAGCACGGCGACACCGCGATGGTGTCGGTGATCCTCACCCAGGTGGTGCGCGGCGTCGGGGTCAACATGGTGCTGTTCCTGGCAGCGCTGCAGAGCGTGCCTCGGGAGCTGTACGAGGCCGCCCGCATCGACGGTGCCGGCAGCCGCACGGTCTTCGCCCGGATCACCTTGCCGATGATCTCCCCGACCGTGCTGTTGACCGTCATCGTCACGGTGGCCGGGGCGTTGCAGTCCTTCGCCCAGATCGCCGTCCTGACCGGCGGAGGACCGGGACTGTCCACCACGGTCCTCGTGTACTACGTGTTCCAGCAGGCTTTCGAGTTCAACGACATCGGCTACGGCTCGACGCTGGCCCTGATGCTGCTGTCCTTCGTGATGCTGCTCACCTTGCTGCAATGGCAGCTGCGCCGTAAGTGGGTGTTCTATGAGGACTGACAGAGCCCGGTCGGTACTGCTGGTCGTCGCGCTGAGCGTGCTGGCGATCCCGTTCGTGGTGCCGACGATCTGGATGGTCGCCGCGTCGGTGAAACCGCTGGCGGAGATCTTCAAGGCCCCGCCGTCGCTGTGGACCGACTCACCGACCCTGTCCGCGTACCGCGAGGCATTCACCTTCCAGCCTTTCGCCCGCCAGTACTTCAACAGTGTCTACATCGCCGTACTGGTCACACTGATCACGCTGCTGGTGGCCGCTCTGGCCGGGTACGCCTTCGCCCGGATCCGGTTTCCCGGCGCGAACGCGCTGTTCCTGGTGGTGCTGACCGGGATGTTGGTACCGAGCGAAGTGACGATCGTGCCGCTGTTCCAGCTGTTCACATCGACCGGCCTGGTCAACACGCACTGGCCGCTGATCCTGGTGACCGCACTGGCCGGACCGTGTGTGCTGGCCACGTTCATCATGCGGCAGTTCTTCCTCGCCCTCCCCGTCGAACTGGAGGAGGCCGGCCGCCTCGACGGCCTCGGCCGTCCCGCGATCTGGTGGCGGATCTGCCTGCCGCTGGCCAGACCGGCCCTGTCGGCGGTGGCGATCCTGACGTTCCTCGCCTCCTGGAACCTCTACCTGGAACCCACCGTGTACCTCACTTCACCGGAACTGTTCACCCTGCCACAGGCCCTGACCCGCTTCACCGACGCCTACGGCGGCCCGATGTGGAACACCCAACTCGCCGCCGCCACCATGACCGTCCTGCCGATGCTGACCGTCTTCGTCCTAGCCCAGCGCCACTTCGTCGAGGGCCTGTCCCACTCCGGCCTCAAATGACCCAACCAGCCTTCCCCCGAGGCGTTGGAGACCGCCGCATGATGGAATCGTCCACGGATGCGGCGCTCCTACGACCATGAGGCGGGCTCTCCGGCAGCCGGGGACGGCGCCTGACGTCGGTGTAGACCCGGTCGTCGCTGCGAGCCAGGGCCGGCATGACTGCGTAGGACAAGAGGTCACGAAGCATGGGCCGGTCCGCCTTGCGCTGGCCGGCGGGGCTCCGCGCTCACCGCGCCGGCACCGCGCTGCGATGCTCCTGCGGGCTGACGCCGTACACCCGCTTGAACGCCGAACTGAGGGCGAACCCGCTGCCGTAGCCGACCTGCCGGGCGACGACGTTCAGCGTGGCGTCGGACTGACGCAGCAGGTCGGCGGCGAGGGCCATGCGCCACTCGGTCAGGTACGTCATCGGCGGCGTGCCGACGGCGCTGCGGAAGCACTCGGCGAGGGTCGCGCGTGACACGCCGACTTCAGCGGCGACCCGTTCCAGCGTCCAGTGGTTCGCCGGGGCCTCGTGGAACAGCCGAAGCGCCTCACCGGCCACCGGGTGGGTGTGGGCCTGGTACCACGCCGGGGCCTGCGTCTCGGGCCGGTCGAACCACACCCGCAGCACCGAGATCAGCAGCAGGTCGAGCAGCCGATCGAGTACGACACTCTGGGCCGGCCCCTGCCGGGTGACCTCGCCCGCCAGTACCGGGATCAGCGTCGAGTCCCACGTGTCGTCGGCCACGACGAGCACGGGCGGAAGGACGTCGAGCAGGCGCTGGCCGACGGCGCCGACCTCCTCGTACACGCCGAGCAGCAGCTGCACCGACCCGTCGGGGTCGCTGCCCCAGGTGCGCACTCCCAGGGCCATCCGTTCGCGCAGGTCGACGCCGTCCGGCGTGACGCATCGCTGCCCGGGGTGCACGATGACCTGCGGCGCGATCGCCGCATCGTCGCTCATCACATAGGGGTCCGGACCGCGGACGATGGCGACGTCGCCCGGACGCAGCCGCACCGGTTCGCCGTGGTCGGGTTCGATACTCGCTTCGCCGCTGAGCATGACGGCGAGGCACAGTGGTGATCCGTCCTGCACTCGGATCGACCACGGTGGGTCCAGCACGATGCGGAGGACGAAGGCGCCGCTGGCCCGAGGGCCCTCAAGTAGCCCTGCGAGTGCGTCCATGCGCCTCAGTTTAGACGATTGAACATGCATCCAGGCATCTCAACCATGGACCGTCCAGCTCTGTGTCCTTCAGGCTGCAGGCATGACAACAAACGAGCACACGACATTGGTTCTCGGCGGTACCGGCCGGGTCGGCCGCAGGGTGACGAAGCGGCTGATCGAGCGACGCGTGAAAGTACGGGTCGGCTCCCGCACCGGTGAGCCCCCGTTCGACTGGGAGACCCCCGCGACCTGGGCCGGCGCCTTCACCGGAGTCCAGTCGGCCTACCTGATGTACTACCCGGAGGTCGAGTGGCCCGGCGCCGGCGATGCCATCGCCACCGTGGCCCAACTGGCCGTCGACGCGGGCGTCCGGCGCCTGGTCCTGCTGTCCGCCCGGAACCAGGACGAGGCCCTGCGGTGCGAGGACGCCGTGAAGAACCTCCCGGTCGAGTGGACCATCGTCGCTCCGGCCTCCTTCAACCAGAACTTCGACGAAGGCGTGTTCCTGGAGCCGCTGCGTCAGGGCGTGCTGGCCCTGCCCGCCGGCGACAACTCCGACCCGTTCGTCGACGCCGACGACATCGCCGACGTCGCGGTGGCGGCCCTCACCGAGGACGGCCACGTGGGTGAGCGCTACGAGCTGACAGGGCCCCGGCTGTGGACCTTCGCCGAAGGCGTCCAGGAGATCGCCAAGGCGACGGGCCGCGATCTCCGCTACGAGCCGATCACCCGGAAGCAGTTCGCCGAAGCCATCGTCGACGACGGTGCCCCGCGCGACTTCGCCGAGCCACTGGCCACGCTCATCTCCGAGTTCTTCGACGGCCGCAACAGCTCACTGGCCGACGGCGTCGAACGTGCCCTCCACCGCAAGCCCCGCGACTTCGCCGACTGGGTCGCCGAGATCGCCCCCACCGGCGTGTGGAATACCGCCTAGATGACCCGTGCGCCCTCGTTGCCGTTCGAGGTCGAACTGTCCCTTGAGGGTCTCGCGTTCGTCGGCCTTGGTACCGGTCAGGGCGAAGGTGATGGGCAGCCCCGGGTATCGTCGTGATCTGCGGCTCCACCCGCTTCATGACCGAGATGAACGAGGCCGATCTGCGGGAGACCAAAGCCGGAAAGATGGTCGTCAAACCGGGCTGTGACATGAAGTCGCCCCACGCACTCTGATCCGATCCCGTCGAGGCCGAGGCGCTGAAGGTTCGACTCGACGATCTGCACAAGGCGAAGATCCGGCTCGCTGATGAAATACTCGTAGTCGGCGACTACATCGGAGACAGCACCCGAGCCGAAATCACCTACCCCCGGTCGCTGGGCAAGCCCATGCGGTTCACGCAATCTCGCGGTGACTCCGGCCAGCGCCCACCTCACACCCTCCGCAGGGCATCCCTCGGAATCGATCATCTGGCGAACAGCCTCAGTGGTCCCGCCGGAAGGAGCGGGAGACGAGTCGGCACGGCCGCCCTCAGCGAACACCGTTCTTGGCCAGCAGGTTCAGCAGAGCGTCCACCAAGGGGGGCTTGAGGCCCATCGCCAGGAACGCCAAGGGTCTGCGGCCGTGCCGTGCGATCTCGAAGCGGTGGAACATCATGAAGACTGACGCGCCGCTGAGCCGGTTCAGCACGGTCACCTCGCTCCAGGCCACCGCGTCCTGCACGCCGCCGAACAGATTGGTGACGATCAGACCGTCCGTGCAGAGGTAGCAGCGTCTGAGCCCGAACTTGGCGGACATACGACGCCATGCCAGCATGAGGCCGAACAGGACGAGCACCACCGCTGTCATGACGGCGCCCTTGGCGAACGCGGCCGGGGGCGCGACGGCCACCAAGCCGACGATCAGGATGACGTACAGCACCATGCCGACCCGTCGCGCCATCTGAGCCAGGCCGCCTCCCACTCCCGCGATGGGATAACTTCCGAGCTTCTCGCCGAGGCCGAGCCCGGCCACGTTCTGCCGCATGATGAACCGTCTTCCCTGGAACAGAGCCATGATCTTCCCGTCGATATGGAGCGGCTGACGGGACGGCAGCAACAGCAATGTCGGCATCACCGGATGCGAGGCGCTGCGAGACGGTCCCAGCCGCATTTCACACGGAGCCACGACGACCACGGTCGGCCCGGCGCGGTGTCCGCATGATGAGTCGAGCGAACGGACGGGTACGGGGCACCATCTGCACGAGCTCGACATACTCGGTCTTCGCCTGTGCGCCACGGCGCCCAAGCCGTCCGGCATCGGACATCCCGCAGTCGCGGTGTAGTTGCCGTCCGAGACGCCGCCGCCGACGATCCCACCCGTGTCAGTTCCTGGCCCACTTCCGCAGCGGATCGGGAGGCGTGGATGAGCAGTCCGGCGGCGGACGCCGGCTCCATGGGCGGCCGTAGGCTGCCGCCGACCCCCCGGTCCCCGCCGACCAGGACGCCCACCCCGTCCGGGGAACGGAAGCGGAGCCGGGGCATCGAGCATCTGCTCCAGACCCGCCTTCATGTCCAGGACCGCCGGGCCGAGGGCGGGCCCGTCGGCCCCCGACCAGGGGCGGCTCCTGCCCGAGCCCACGGGCCACACCGTGTCGTGGTGTCCCGCCGTCGCTTCCGGCCCGGCCCTCAGCAGCCTTCCGATCGCGCCCACTACGGTGCTCCCCGTCGTGATGACACACTTCCCCCTCGGGTCTCATGGGCAGCGGTGCGGCGGGGTGGTTCCCCCTGCGGATCCCGCCGCGTGAACGACGTTAGGACGGGCCAAGGCATTCGACCAGCGACTGAATCGCATAGGACCTATGCACCTGGAGAATGGGTTGCGGGAAGCGAGCGAGGCCCGGAGGCGTGTTCGAGGTCGACGCGTTGAGGCTGTCCGGGTCCGTGACCACGGCCGGGTCGTTCACCAAGGCGGCGGGCGGCTCGACTCCACACAGTCCGCGGTGTCCCGGCGCAGCGCCGCGCTGCAACAGCGGGCCAGTGGACCCCATTCGACACCTCCCTCGGGCCATACGGCCCAAGCCCGCCAGCCGTACGCAGCACCGGCACGCCATGGAGCCAGACCGTTCGGCCCCGCCCCCGTACCCCCGAGCGGGCCGACCAGGTCCGCACCGGGCCCGACGCGGCAACAGGGGCGGACGGCCACCGGCCTTCGACCTTGAGGTCCACAAGCGCCGCAACAGGGGTGGAACGCTGCTTCAACCGGCTCAGGCACTGGCGCGGGATCGCCACCCCCTCCCACCGTCAAAAGCACAGCATTGTGCCGCCTCGCTCGCGCCAGTGTGGACCGGAGGACTGACATCCTGTTGGGTGGGGTGGCAGGGTGGCAGCTCCTCGCGCCCCTCATTTTGCGCACCGTCTGCCGCCGGCCGGTTCACTCACGCCAGCGGGCACGCTGCGTGCTGGACTCCTATTGGATCTCCCCCACCTGGCTCCGCGGCGTGTCCGGTGTCACCCCCGCCTGCCTCCAGCGGCAGCGGCGACGTCGCCCTCCCCTGTTGGCTGGTTGACTGGCGAGGCGAGGAGCCCGGTGCGCCGCGGGGTGCCCTGTACGGCAGGTCAGCTCTGGGCGTTCCCGCCGATCGTCAGTTCCACCTCGTCCCCTGTGGGGGCGAACTCCCGGACCAGCCAGGCGCGGGCGCCAATCGGTGTGCTGGCTCCGGTGGTGTAGGCGGGGACGGCCAGTACGGTGCCGGCCGGGTCGGCGGTGCGCAACTGTGCGTCGGTGGTGACCGAGTCCGAGAAGCGCAGGAGCACATCGATCGGGTGCGGCCGGTCGGCGAAGGTCTGGGGGTCGGGCAGTCCCTGGAGGCGGCAGCGGGCGCCGGGGAAGAGGTGGGTGTGACCGCACACGGCCAGGAAGGCGTCGGGCTGGGGCATGAGACCTCTGGTGGACGACGGTGGCGTTCGGCCCTTCACAGTCTGGCGGCGGATCCGCCCGCGCCGCGGCTCTCCCAGCGGGACGGTGCCTGCCTTCACCCGGTCGGTGGTGCTGCCCCTGCATCTGCCGCCCAGCCGAGTTTGAGAACAGCGAGCGCGGCGAGTTCTTCGGCCGTCAGCCTGGCTCGGCCGCTCGGGCTATTGCTCAGGATCACCCCGAACTTCTACTTCCGACCGCTCCGGCAGTACCGCTACGTGACCTGCGAGGGTCTTCAGAGAGCCCGTGCGGGCTATCGGTCCCGGTACGGCGGTGGCGGATGCCAGCCGGGTATTTGGTGTGCCGTGTGAGGCATCCGGGTTTCGACCGGAACGAGGTCCGGACCACCTGGGCGGGTGCTGTCACTATCACTGGCCGTGATCTCCGGCGGGCGAGGTTGCATCCCCCTGAGAACTGGCCGCATGAGCGGTCAGCGGTAGATCACGGCCTGTGCGGAGAGCATCGTCTGCGAGCGGGCTGATCAACGTGAACGGGGTAGCGCCGAGGCACGCCCGAATGCCGTCAGTACTTGATCTTGGTGAGTGTGGTGCTCAGTCCGCACAACGCAGAGGCTGGCAACCAGGAGCCCGTTGCGGTCTGACCGAGATACGGGCCAGAGGGGGCAACGGGATGATTTGGAACAACTGACGGGCCTACTGCGGGGCGGAGATCGCTGCGGCATGTTATTCGTGCTCGCGCAGCATCCTCATCACGGTTGCCGGGGAGGGGTGCTGTCCCTTCTTCGCGCCCGTGGTGCTGAGGAGCCGCTTGGCGATGTCGCGCAGGCTCATCTCCAGGTCACGTAGGCGCAGGGCCATGGGCGGCATGGACTCGTCGGTGACCGGCGCCGCCGATGGTCTTGCCGCGCTTTCGGGCGGACTCATGGCATTCAAGGGTGCGGTCGCGGATGTACGCTCGCTCCATCCCGGACATGGCCGCGAGCATGGTGAACACGATGCCAGACGGGTCGTGCGAGCCCCTTCAGCTCCCCGGTGAGGAACTCGGGCCGACTTCGCTCGCCTTCGGCTCATCGGCGAGTATGGCGAGTTCGATGCCGCGGCCGAGCCGCTCGTGCTCGCGGACGACCAGGGTGACGGCGACCCCGGAGGAACGGATCTCCCCGGCAAGCCTCACAGCAGCCTCCAGCTCGGGCCACTTCGTGGGGCGAGTGGAGATCTTCTCCGAGAGGACCCGGATCACCCCGACTTCGGCGAGGGAGTCGAGGTGCGCGTCAAGGGACTGCCGGGGCGGTTCGAGGCACGGGCGTACCCGAGGCGGACGTGACCGGCCGATGCGGCACCGGCGCAGTCGCGGAGGGGTACTTCCTCGGCCTCATTACGCCTCGGGCGCATCCAGCTTCGGCGCTATGAAGTCAATCTTTGTGGCAGGCAGGACCCGAACGCTGCGATCGGGAAAGTCGATGTGCCGGTAGATTTCGTTGTGATGGGCGATCGACTGGTCTGGAGGGATGAAGTCCGTGGGCTGGGGGCGAACCGATGTGGTGTGCCCGTCCGCCACCAGTACGAGGTCGTAGCCGTGGCTGAGGGCCTGGCGGGCGGTCGTCTCCACGCAGTTCTCGGTGGCAAAGCCGGTGACCAGGACCTCTGTCACGCCGAGCCGGATGAGCGTCTCGTCGAGCTCGGTGCCCAAGAAGGCGTCCGCGCAGGTTTTTGTCACCACCGGCTCTCCGTTCCGCAGTGCCAGTCCGGGCAAGGCATCGCCGCACCCCTGCTGCTGAACCGTGACGACGGGAACATTCGCGGCACGCGCCCGGTAGCTGAGCCCCGCGATGGTTCCGACGGTTTGCTCAGGGCGGTGCATGATGGGCCTCATGTTGCGCTGCATGTCGATGACGAGGAGCGCGGCACGGTGCGGTGTCGGCGGCATCGGCCTACCGTAGCTGTCCCTCTGCCGTGGTGGTGGACAGCCCCGAGGCATCGTGTTGGCCCCTATCCGTGACGCGTGTCCGGCCTGCCAGGCAGGTGGCAACCGCAATCGGAAGGATCAGGAGCGCGAAGGCTCCGGCACATGTGGGGAGGCGGTTCGTTGACGCCGCTGAGACTGCCATGAACCGAGCCGACGTCACGGCCAGGACCAAGCTCTGGCCAAGGTTCTGCGAGGTCTGCGTCGCGCCGCTTGCGTAGCCCTGCCTGTCAGCCAGAGTGTGCGCGAGCGACAGCAGTGTGAGTGACGGCGTCGCGAGCCATGCCGATGGCGGCGGCTATCGCCATTGAGGACACCGCCGCGGCCGGGAGCCGTACCGGTATGGTGCACAATGCCGCCACCGCCACCGCGGCAGCCATGATTCCGGCCCCGACGGCGACCAGTCGGTGCCGCGACACCCGGCTCTGCAAGCGGCCCTGTGTCCAGGAGGCTCCGGCCCAGGCAGGTGCCGCCACGGTGAAGCCGACGGCCCTCGTCTACGCCTGCCTCCTCCACCTGACCGGCCATCAGCTGTCCGCGCTCTTCCGGTGGCAGCTCGCCGCAGGCGCCGACACCCGCGCCGTGGCCTATTGCCTGCACCTGCACCACCTCGCCGCAGGCGGGTCCAGGCGGGCACGGCACTGGTACCACGAGGTCACCCGCTCCACGGCGGACACCACCCCGCCCGACACCGTGTTTCTCACCGCGCTGGAGATCTTTGTCGGCTACGTCCGCGCCAACGGCTCCCGCGCGCACCCCCGACCGGTCTGCTGGAGACGGAGGTCGACCGGCTGGCCGCCCGCCCGGCGGGACCGCCTTCATCGCCCTGACCGACCGGCAACTCGCGTCCCACCTGGAGGAGTTCACCGCCGACCGCTATAGCGCCAGCACAAGAAGTAGGGGAGTCCTGTCCCGGCCTTGGTTCCGAGGCCACCGGCCGGAAGGACTCCCTGACGACTCCGCCATCACGGAAGAGGATGTCTGCCATGCACCCCAGCCACCCACCAGCCCGCAAGGGCCCGAAACGGCCCACCGCCCTCTTGGAGTGGGCTGCCCACTGCTGGCGAAACCGCCCTCGCACGGCCTGAGAGGCGCCCTGTTACGGCGTCGGCGCCGGGAAAGACGGCATATCCGGGCGGTGAGCTGAGGGATTGGGCGCGAACTGGCGGCTGGCCCTCGGCTAGAAGAAGTCGCACCGCACGGACGAAGCGGTGTCGTTCTCGTGGCCGGGCAGGTTGACGCGGTAACCGCTGCGCATCTCGTGTCCGCCGCCCGAGTCCAGCGCGTTGTTCCACCACATGCACGTCACGCCGCTCTTGTTGGACCAGGACGACATCTGGTCGTTGAATCCGTGGATCTCCAGCCAGTAGAGCTCGGTGTGCGACGACAGCGCGATGCCTCCGCCGGTGAAGTCGTAGGCCCGGAAGAGGCACAGACGCCCTGCAGGGCAGTCCGAGCCGGAGAAGGTGATGACGGGCGCGGCATGGGCCGGCGTCGCGCTGGTCAGAACGGCAGCCAGGGCAAGCGCGGCGGTCAGAAGGCTGGAACGGCGCATGAGCGTCCTTTCCGTACACGTGGGCAGAGCGGACAGCGTCAGCATCGCCTGTGGTGTGCTCCACCCGCGACGTTACGGCACATCTGCTCACGGACGGCTTGGTTGCCCTGCCCCCCTTCTCGCGGACCGTCGGGCGGTGTGCTGCCCCTGCCCGACGGTCGTGCTGCGCCTCCTGGTCGCCACTTGCTCACATGGCGGGCTCCGCCACTCACGGTGAATGTGGGCCGGCTTCTCAATCCGAGGAAGAGGAAGCGGCATATCTCTGCCCCAAAGGGTAGGTCGGGGGTGGAGGAGTGTCGCCGTGGTGCCGAGCAGGTGTCAGTGATTCGCTCGCCCTCGGTGCGGGATCGGACCGAGGGCGGTCTGTATGACTAGAGCTGGGTGGCTCCGCCGTCGACAAGGAGTTCCGCGCCGGTGGTGAAGGAGCTCTGGTCCCCGGCCAGGTAGAGGGCGGTCGCGGCGACCTCGTCGGGGTGGCCGGTCCGGCCGAGCGGGGTGGGTGCGGTGGGTTCGGTGCCGTCCTGCGGGAGGGCGGCCCGCAGTTCGTCGGCGCCGGGGGTCGTCACGGGGCCTGGGGTGAGGGCGTTGACCCGGATGCCGCGGTCGGCGAGTTCGGCGGCCCAGGTGCGGGCGAGGCTGCGGGTCGCGGCCTTGGTGGCGGCGTAGATGCCCAGGCCGGGGACGCCGCGCAGGGCCGCGCTGGAGGAGAGCAGGATCACCGAGGCGCCCGCCGGGAGCAGCGGAAGCGCCTTCTGGACGGTGAAGACGGTGCCCTTGAGGTTGATGGAGGTGGTGCGGTCGTACTCCTCCTCGGTGATCGTGCCGAGTGGGCCGAAGCCGCCGACGCCCGCGTTGGCCACGACGATGTCGAGGCGGCCACTGCGCTCGGTGATCCCGGCGAAGAGCCGGTCGAGATCGTCGAGTTCCGATACGTCGCCCCGGATCCCGATGGCGCGGTCGCCGATCTGCTCGACGGCGCTCTCAAGCTCGGCCTCGCGGCGGCCGGTGAGGTAGACGGTGGCCCCTTCGGCGGCGAACCGGCGGGCGATCGCCAGGCCGATGCCGGTGGAGGCCCCGGTCACGAGGGCGGTCCTGTCGTCCAGCTGTCCCATGGCATTCTCCGATGCTTGATGTAACTACTATTGTTACGATTCGGGCCGCGAAAGGCGCCGCCCCGTCACGATCCGCCGCCGGAGCTAGGCGTCCCTCAGTACGTCGCGCAGCACGTCCTCCAGCGTGGTTCTCGCCAGTTCCGTGCGAAGAGCGGTCTCGACACCGTCGTAGGCGGCACCCAACACAGGTGCTATACCCCGACCCACGACGCACTCGCGGTCGGGTGCGGCAGGGTGCAGGGCGAAGATCGGCCCCGGCTCCACCGCTTCGTAGACGTCGAGCAGGGTGATCGTCGACAGGTCCCGGGACAGCGTCCAGCCGGCCCCGGCACCCCTGCGCGAGTCGGTCAGCCCAGCCTTGCGCAACTGGGCGAGCAGGCGCCGGATCACCACGGGATTGGTATTGACGCTGGTCGCTATCTGCTCGGAGGTCGCGACCTCGTGCCCGCGGCGCTGATACAGCCCGATCCAGGTCAGGGCATGCGCGGCGACAGTCAGTCTGCTGTTGGCCCCCACGTTGTCCCTCACCTCCCCTCTTGTTGAAACAATAGCAGTTACGACTGGCTTCGGCGAGTGCACGGGGGCAGTTCCCGGGCGCCTCGGCCGTCTCCGGCACCGCCGGTCGCTCCGCCCCCGCTTGGCGCGCCTGCGGAGCGCTCCACCCGCCGGAGGGATACCAGCGTGCACTCCAGGCGCACCGCCAGGTTGTCCGGCCGTCGCGGGGCGACCCGGCCATCGCGGACGTGGTGGACACCGGTCACCTGGACGTTGTCCCCGACGCCCCGACGCCCCGACGCCCCGGCCGTCGGCACGAAACCGTGCTGGACCGCACCGCGCCTGATCGGGGCGGCCAATGAGCGGGTGCCGAACGCGAACGTCCGCGCCCTGCACATCCTGGCGCCCGCGCCCATGAAGACCGGCCCCACCACGGCGGACGCCGCCCCGGCCCCGGCCTTGCCGTCGGGCCGTCGGCCGTGAACTTGGCTTCGTCCGCTACCCACGGACCCTCACCGTTGAAGCAGAACCGGACCAGGACGTGGTACACCGTGGTACGCCTCGAAGCCCTTATTGTTCTGAGTGAGGGCGAGGATGCCGGCCTGAAGGAACCTGCTGACGTCGACGCTGGTTTCGTCGTCCTGCCCGGCGACGAGTTCGCCAGTGACGCTCATGTCCACGCTGCTCTCCAAAGGAGCTGCTGCTCTCCAAAAGGGCTGCTGCTCTCCAAAAGGGCTGAGGTCGGAGTTGGTCTGCTGAGCACGACGGCCGACTGCCCGTCGGGAGAGGCCGCCCCTCCGAGCTCCCATGCCCGCGGCGGAGGCCGCGAGGGCCCCGCGCGTTGCGGGGCGGACGCGGCGTGTCGCGGCCCAAGAGCCCGGTTCGCGGTGCCGTCGCGGGGTCCTCGCGCCGGGTTCCTCTAGACCAGCCATCTCGTCAGATGCCCCGCAGTTACGTCACCGTCATTCGATTCTCCGCACACGGTTCTTCCGCACGCGATGGATCGGACGCGTCGAAGACCGACTATGTCCATGAGAACGGAGCCGTGCGGGCAGGCCGTGCCCACCTGGGCCGAGCGACCGCGGTGGGCCGGCAGCAGCCGACTGCGGTGGGCCGGCAGCGGGGCTGACAGCGTCCTGGCAAGTGGGCATGCAGGGGCGCATCGCTGGTTCGCGCGCCTTGACTGTGTGACCTCGTGCGCCTGGGTTCCGCGCCCTGACCGGTGGGTGGGGAGAGTGCTGTAGTGGAGGCGGCGCGCGCTCGGTCCTCTGTGGCCCGCCGCCGAGCGGCAGTACTTGGCGAGGCGAGGACGCGCACGGCGAGTCGATGGGGACAGTCGGTGCAAGGCCACGGGAGGGCAGATGACCGCGATGGCGCGTGCCGTCGACGACCTGTTCCGCCAGGGATACGCCTGCATCGCGCTCGGGCGGCACGAGGCCGATGTGGCCGGCACCTGCCTCCGGGAGGGAAGCGGGTTCTTCGAGCTGCCTGCCGACGGCAAGCTGCGGCACAGCGGCGCCGACAGCAACTACGGATACCGTCCGACGGGCATCGAGTATTCGATCACTCCTGAGCGCCCGGACTGCAACGAGTCCTTCACACTGTGGGCCGGCCGGCTCGATCTCATCCCGGGCGCGGCGGACATCGAGCCGTTCACGACGGCGCTGCTTGCGTGGCAGGCCGTGTGCAGTGACCTCACCACAGAGCTCCTGGACGGTTGTGCGGCACGTTTCAGTGCGACGGCGCCCAGGTTCGCGGTCGCCTCCCACCTGCAGTTCAACAACTACTTACCGGCTCCTGCCGGGCGGGAGTTCCTGCAGGAGCGGCACGAGGACGGTCACATGGTGACTCTCCTTCACGCGAGGGGTTCGGGGCTGGAGTTCGAGATCGGCGGTGAGATGCGGCCGGTGGTGAACTCACCGGACCAGGTTCTGGTCCTGGCGGGGTCGGTGCTGACCGCTTTGACCGGTGGCGCGGTTGCGCCTCTCTATCACCAGGTCCGCCGGACACATGCGGGAGGACGGCGGTCGATCATGTACTTCGTCAATCCGGAGCTGGCCGAACCGCTGTTCCCCTGGACTGGGGAGCAACGAGACCTACGGGACTATGTGCGTGCGGCCCCGCTGGCTTTCGGTCTGCCCATGGTTGAGGAGCTGTGACGCCGAACCCCGGGCCCACCCGCCCCACTGGCGGGCGTGGCGGGCCGGGACAGGCCGTGAGGCGTGTTCGGACCGATTCTGCCGTGAGCTGTTGTTCCCGTCTTTCAAGGTGGTGCCCGTGATCCTCGGCGAGGCAGGGGACCTGCTCGGCACCTGGCAGTACGCGGAGCGCTACCTCGGCGGTGGAACCCGCGCCTACAGCCCGTTCTCCACCGACCTTGACGTCCCCGATCTCTATCACCCGCAGGTCGGAGCCGACCGCTTCACCGTTCCCACATTCGTGGTGCCGCGCAGGCACGGCGTGTTCCTCCACGGGCACGTGCGGTCAGCCGTCGCCCAGCTCTACCGGCGCGGGGACGCGTTCCTGCTGCCCGTGCATCCCGCGACTCTCACCCACCGGCCGCTGCCGGGGTGGGAAGTCCTGTACCACGCTGAGCGCGGGCCGGAACTGTCAGTGGTGCCGGCAGCCAACACGCGCACCGTCTTCGTGGAGCGCATCGACGGGGTCCGGGTGGAACCGCACTTCGTCAAAATGCACTATCCCAAGCGCCTGTCGCGTTTCGTCAGAACGCTCGGCGAGCAGGCCATCCGCACCCAGCTTTGGACGTACCGGGAACTGGAGAGGGCAGGGCTGCCCGTCCTGACGGAAGCGGCCGGCGGGGTGCTGGGCACGTCTCCGGACACCGCATGGGGATTCCTCATCCGCGAACTGCACCCGCGGGGCGGCACCACCGTCGGCCCCGGCCGGGGCATGGCAGGACGCGACATCGCCACGGACCCGCCGCACCACACCGTCCCGCTGTTCGCGCTGTACGGCCGCGACGTCCGCCGACCCCACGACCCCACACTGATGGAACAGCTCATCGCCCGCGGCAGCGAGGCCCCGGCCCGATGGCTGGCCCGCCGCGTGGTGGTTCCCATGGTGCGCCTGTGGCTGCGCGCGGTCCTCAAAACCGGATGCGCCCCGGAACTGCATGGCCAGAACACCCTGTTCTCGTTCGACCCGGACGGCGGGCACACCGCCGTCCTCTTCCGGGACTGCGACCTTTTCGTCGACCCGGCAACCCGCGAAGCCGGAGGGCCGAACAAGGGCCTCCCTCCGGTCAGCGTCATCGGGCAGGACGTGCGGGAGCCGGTCTCCCGCGTCTTCAGCCTCGTCTACGACAGCTACATGGCGCACCACGCCCTGGACCGGCTCGCCCAAGTCGCCGCCGACAGACTCGGCGTCCCCACCACTCACCTCCACCAAGCCGCCCGCGAGACCTTCACCGCCCACGGTGGCCGCACCCTCCCGTTCCCCGACACCGTCTTCTACTACGAGAACCAGCTTCTGCCCGACGACGGATGGCGGCTTCGCGACACCGGCGCGACACCCACCTGGCGCACACCGCCCACCGCTGCCACCCCGTGAACCCGTCGAGGGAGACACAGATGCGCTACCTCACCGAACTGGAGACGACCCGACCCGACACCGTTCCCCGCTATGCCGCCGCCCTCCCCGGAGCGCAGGCCACCGTACTGGGCCGGCTCTGGGGCGCTCTGGCACGCGAACCCCTCCCGGGACTGCGGTCACGCACGAGCGACTCCTCCTGTCTGACGGTCACCTTCGACAACGGGCACCACGTCACCGGCCCGGACGCCGCCGGAATCATCGCCTGCGACCTGCCCGAACTCACCCTCGACGGACGTGACGTCACCGATCCGGCAACGCTGGTCCGATGCCTGTGGCCGGGCCCCGACGGGGACCGCCTGGCGACCGAGGTGTCCGGCAGCGTCGACGGACTCGCGCTCGCCCGAGCCCACGCCCCCTCCGGGGCGGGAACGACCCGCGACAGCACCTGGTACGAACAGAGCGTCATCGACGGCCACCCCGTCCACCCCTGCAGCCGCAGCCGGCCAGGGATGTCCGTGGCCGAAGTCCTCGCCTACGCACCCGAACACCGCCCAGAGTTCGAACTCCCCCTGGTCGCGGTGGCCCGCGAACGCATGCACACCCCCGCCCCCGACTGGCCCCTGACCGACGGACCGCGCATCCTGCTCCCGGTCCACCCCTGGCAGCACGACCACATCCTGCCCCGCTACGGCCTCATCGCCGCCGGCTCGATACCGGCACGGCCGCTCATGTCGCTCCGGTCCGTGGCCACAGAGCAATGGCAGATCAAAATGTCCATCGACGTGCAGCTGACCTCTGCCGTCCGTGGCCTGTCCCACCCCACCATGCACAACGGGCCCGCCCTCTCACGCGTCCTCCCCGACCTTCCCGGCCTGACCTTCCTGCGCGAGACACACGCCGCTGGCATCGACCCGCATCTCGGCGCCGTCCTGCGCCAGCCCCCAGAACGCCACCTCCGCGCGGGCCAAGTCGCTGTCCCCCTGTCCGCCCTGACCACCAGCACCACACCGGGCATCGACTTCGCCACGGTCATCACCGCCACCGTGCCGCCCCTGCTGCGCATGCTCGACCGCGGAATCGCCCTGGAAGCCCACGGACAGAACACCCTCCTCGTCCTCGACGAGAACCAGCAACCCCACGGGCTCCTCTACCGCGACGTCGGCGGCATCCACCTCAGCCCCCACCGCTTCGGAATCCACCCCCCGCTGCGCGGCACCATCGTCAACGACGACCCCCTCGTCCTGCACAGCAAACTCGCCGCCGCCATGACCATGACCCTTGCCGGACTCATCCACGCCGCGGATGACGACAGCCTGTGGGCCTACGCCGCCCACACCATCGACACCACCTACGCCGACCTGCCGGCCGACCACTGGAACCGCCACCATCACGCCCTCTTCCACGCCCCGACGCTGCCCGTGAAGGCGTACACCACCAAACGCCTCGCCGACGACCCCCGCACTGACCTCTGGTGCCGAACCCCCAACCCCTACACCGCACACCGCTGACAGCCACCACCAACAAGACCCCTACGCTCCACTCGCATTCCCGGAGCACGTCCGGGACCACTCGAACCGTGGTCGGGAAAGAGCTCGGGCAAGGCCGGCTTCGGCACGCGGTCCACCGTACCGATCGTCATCCATGGACAACCGGCCCTCTCGCTCTCCCGACCGGAGCCGGGCGACGACCGTAAAGCGGGACACACAGCCCTCCGGGTTCGCCCCCGTACTGGCCGCGCTGATGGCCGACCGGGCCTGGCAACTCCCCGCCGCCGACGCAGCGTCCTGGACCGCTGGTCGACATCGCCGCGACCCTCCCCGCGCCGGGCCTCGTCGTGCCTTGGCTAGGCTTGCCGCATCCGTCTCGCCCCGGAAGCGGGCGCGGTATTGCCAGTCCCTGCTCCAGTCGGCGGACCTGACCGGCCGAGCCCTGGGCGTCGCCCGCAGCCGCGATCTGGGCGCCGAGGGCCGCGGCGAGTTCCCGCTCTCGCCGTTGGAGAAATGCGTCGGCTGCGCACCGGCCGTGCCGGTCAGCGGTGAGCGCAGGTGACTCTTCGAGAACGAGGTAGGTGTGGATTTTGCGAGCTGGACGAAGAAGCCGCAGCCCGCCGACGGCCAGGAGGCCGAGCAGTGACCGCGGTCGGGACCCGCCCACCCCGAAGGCGGCGGCACCGACCCCGACGACCTGGTGTGTGCACCGGGTACGGCTGGACGTGTCCACGACGGGCCTTCGGGCCTGGCAGGCCAGGGGCATTCCGGCGAGGGCCCGGAACGTGCCCCGTCGATCACTCTGCGGCGCTCCGCCTGCTGCCCGCCCGTCCTGCTACTGACGGGCAGTAGGCGTCGGCTCCTCGCCTCCGTGGCGTTGGGCTCGTGCCGCTTCACGAGCCGGCGACCTGCCCGCCGGGCGCCCGTCGCGTGAATGACGCCTACAGGCCGCCCCGGCACCGACCGGCCGCCTACCGCAGCGTTGCGGGGTCCGGGGGCGGGCGCCGTCCGCACCCGCAGCGGTGCCGGAGCCCTCAGGAGTGCTGCGGGTCGTCGGCGCTGCGGCCGTAGCGGGCGAGCATCGTCGTGACCGCCTCGTTGACGGCATGGCTGACGTCGGCGGGTGCGGGGCTCCAGTCGGCGAGCAGCATCCGCGGCCACAGGACGTAGTTGGCGATCATGCCGAGGAACTGGTTGGTGGCGCTCTCCGCGTCAGGTACTACCGCAGTGCCCGTGGCGTGCTGGGCCTCCAGGTAGTGCTGGACGGAGATGAAGTAGGGCAGCTTGCCCAGCTCGAACTGGGCCCGTCCCAGTTCCGGGAAGCGCGGAAGTTCGGCGATGACAATGCGGAAGAGGGCCGCCATCGCGGGCCGGCCGATGAGGTCGGCGTACTGGCGGCCGATCGCGCTCAGGCCGGCGCCCAGGTCACCGGGCTGCGTCGCGGGCGCCGCCGGGTCCGGCCCGCCCTTCCAGTACTCGGTGACGATGGCCTCGAAGAGCGCCGCCTTGGTGGGGAACTGCTTGAACAGCGTGGACTTCGAGACGACCGCTTCCTGCGCGATCTTCGCCAGCGAGGTCCCGTCATAGCCCCGCTCCAGGAACAGCTTCGTGGCCGCTGCGGTGATCGCCTCGCGCTTGCGCTGCGCGAGTCGTTGATGGTGCGCGGAGAGCCCTGCGGTCATGGGCCCAGTATGCCTCATGGCGAGGCGAGTCACTTGACTCCCCACTGTGCGGATGTTTACGTGGATAGAGGCGAGTCGCTCGACTCGCGTCCGGCCGGCGGGAGCACTCCGGCCGGGGCCGTTCCGTTCCCGCATGGAGAAGCACTCATGGAGTCAGGCAGGATCGCATTGGTGACCGGCGGCAACCGTGGGCTGGGCCGAGTCACGGCCCAGTCGCTGGCCCGGCACGGGCTGCGCGTCATCGTCACCCACCGCGGCGACGCGCAGGAGGCCGAGGAGACGGTCAAGAGCGTTCAGGAAACCGGCGCCACGGCTGCCGCACTGCGGCTGGACATCAGCGACGTGGCTTCCTTTCCCGCCTTCGTCTCCCGCCTCGCCGCGCAACTGGAGCGCTGGAAGGCGACCCGGCTGGACGTCCTGGTCAACAATGCCGGGATTGGGCTGTTCGGACCGCTGGAAGCGGTCACGGTCGATGACTTCGACGCGGTGATGGACACCAACGTGCGCGGCACGTTCTTCCTCATCCAGGCGCTTGCGCCCGTGCTGGCGGACGGGGGGCGGATCATCAACGTCTCCTCCTCCCTCAGCCGCCACACCAGTGCCGGCACCTCGGTCTACTCAGCCTCCAAGGCGGCGGTCGAGGTCCTCAGCCGGACACTGGCCGTGGAGCTGGGGGCGCGCAAGATCCGTGTCAACGCCATCGCGCCGGGGCCGACCGCAACCGACTTCAACGGCGGCGCCATGCGGGACGACGCGCAGATGCGCGAGGGCCTGAGCGCGCAGACCGCGCTCGGCCGCGTCGGCGAACCGCAGGAGATCGGCGACGCCATTGCCGCGCTCACCTCCGAGGACCTGCGATGGGTCACCGCCCAGCGCCTCGAAGTGTCCGGCGGCGCCCTCCTGTAGGGACCCCGCCGACACCGTGTACCCCGCCCCTTACCTGGCAGAACCCGGGGGGTATCAGACGTGGTCCGCCCCGCGGGCCCGGTGGGCGGCATGGCGGGCCTCGTCGCTGCCGCGCTCCCGGCCATCCAGTGGGCGGCGGTCTGCTCGCAGAATCCGAGCAGACGGCTGAAGACGAACGCGGGAAGCTCGGCGGCCAGGTCCATGAGCGAGGCGTTCCGGGTGGGCCCGGGCCGGATGCCGAGCGCCTTGTGCCTGCGCGACAGCCTGACCGGCTCCATCGGGCGAGCGGCCCGGGAACCGGGGAACAGCCAGCGGCTCGGGCCGGGTTCGAGGCGATGGGCCTTGCCGTCCGGGTGGCGCACCAGGTCGCGGAGCATCTCGTCCAGCGGCGGCGGGATCTCTACCGGGTGCGTGCCCAGGCGCAGCCGCAGCGTGGTCCCGTCGTCAAGGACGTCGTCGCGGCTGAGTGCACAGATCCGGGACGCAGGCTGCGCGAACAGCAGCGGGAGCCAGTCCGGCCGCGCGGTCACGGACCGCGATGTCGTACGAGATCAACAAGGGTTTGAGGATGGGCTCTCAGAGGGCTGTACCCGCAGCTGGCGGCGTCCAGGCCAAGGCGGGGCCACCCGTGATCATCGGCCTTTCGGCATAGTACCCCATCTGTTGACGTATCACCGTCCGCTATCGCCGTCGCCGTCGTCCGTGCCGTCCATCGCTGACACCAGGTCAGTACGGCGGAGCGTAGTCATTCCCCCGTCTGGCTCCGGTGACGGTCCTTCAGTGAACTTGCCATGTTGCATGATGATTACGCCATGTTCGAGGGGGCACCGCCCACGGTGTGCGGAAGTGGTGTGAAGCCTGTGCTTCGATCACATTGCCCCGGCAGGCACTGCTGCCGCAGCCGCGCACGCCTGCCGTCTCGAACGGAATCAACACAGGCGGGCACAACTTGAGATGGAGGACATTACTGCCGTCCGGAGCTGCAGTGCTGGGACTGCTTGGCGGCACGCTGAGCCCCGCGCAGGTGGCCGACGTCCGCGACGCCGGCGGCCCCGGACAGGGGAAGCGCAGCACCCGCGAGCTGGGTGTCAGTACCCGAGCCTGAGGACTTGGACGACACGTCGCTGGAACTCGACGACGTCATCTCCCAGCCATCACCGGCGAAGCCGGAGGTGGAGACACCCGGCCCGGTCGGGAACCCGCCGGGCGACAGCGACGGCACGGACGGCGGTGTACTGATACCCGGCCCGGTCACCGGCCCGTGGGCGCCGCAGCCGTCTGCAACCGGCAGCTGGCCGGGCCCGGGCCGCAGGAATCACGATGCCGGTGATATGCGCGACCTGGGCGGCGGACCGACCGGTGTCGTTGCCGGGCCCAACCGTGGACGCTCGGCCCTCTCCCGACTGGTGCGACGACAACGGCGCCAACGGCAAGCGGTACGTCATCAGATTCAAGGCATGCGGGATCTTTCCGGCGGACCTCGCCCAGATCGACCCGCGCACCGGACGTGTGACGGGCCGGATGAAGTACCTCGTACGGGGCCTACGCGTACAGCCGGCGCACCATCAAGACCTGGGCGTACCAGGTCGAACTGATGGAGGTCTCCAGCTCAGGCACGCTCAACGGCGTGAACGCCTCGGGCGGCGCGAAGTGCACCGGAAAGCGCAAGATTACTCAGAGCACCTTCCCGGCCCAGCCCATGAGCCGCACCCAGGACGCCGTGGGCCGGTTCTTCGCCGATACCACCATCAGGACCACCCCGAAGGGCGACAGGGGCGAGGGCCAAGCGACCGCGTCCTGGCTGTTCACCAGCCTCGGAGCCACACCCAGCAACACGATCACCCTGCCCGCCCCGCCGGTGCGCTGTGACAATGCCCTGCCGGGGACCTCGAAGACGGGCTGCGTCATGCCCTACATCCCAGCGATGGCCTATGCGAAGACCGGCGAGTTTCCCGAGCTCGCCGCGCACATCGAATACGCGCAGAACACGCTGAATCTGCCTGGCAAGTACGGCACCACGCGCCACCTGACCCGCCAGACCGACAAGGTGAAGATCAGGCAAAACCGGAACGCGACATGCCCGCCCAGCCTGCCACGGCCTCCGGGCCGCAGCTGCGACGAGTACCCCATGGCTTCCACGTGGCAGGGCGGCTCAACCGGCAACTTCAGCCGCCGCATGATCAACCGGTGGCAGAACGAGGATGGCCGGCCGTGCGCTGAGCAGGTTCTACTTGTACAACCGCACCATCGAGAAGGACAAGTTTCTGGTGTGGCTCAAATGATCCCGTCACGAGGGCGGAGAGGGCTTCCTGATGAGTGACCAGATCGGAGAGGGCAGGGGTGAAGTCCCTGTCCAGTACCATCAGTTCGACATCGGCGACGAGGAGGGTCCCACCGGTCCGCCTCTTGACCGGAGCAGCAACGGACTCGTGTGCGTGGTGGACGGGGCCACGACGGTCCAGACCGGTATCCACACGGGCGACGTCCATGTCACGGTCACCCTCCACGAGGCCAGGCCCGAACCCGACGACGGTGACTGGCAGGAGATCGTGGAGATCTCGGCGCACTCCGCCTCGGGCGAACTGATGATCCGCTCGCTCATGGCCGACCTGGACGAGGAACTCCCCGCCCTGTCCTTCCAGGGCCCCGGGCACTACCGGCTCCGGATCCACGCCCGGGGCCGCGACACCGCCGTCGACGGGGCTCCGGACGTGGTCACCGAGTGGTACCTGATCCAGTCCTGGCCAGCACCCACCGCAGGTCCGGCCGTACTACGCCTGACGGACCGGTACGGAGCCGGGGCACGCGCAAGCTGATCTGCACCAGCAAAGCTGCTGCCTGTCCCTTCTATGACCCGGAGCGGGCAGCCAGCAGCCCTGCTTCCAAGGCCAGACGCCACAGCCAGGACTCCTCGTGGCTCGCCAACAGCGGTCGGCCTCGCCGCCGCCGGAGCCACCGCGGACAGGAGCTGGACCGAAGCCGCCGCCGGGCCCGGGCCGACCCCCGAGGAACCGCAGAGCACGAGGCTGCGGGCCACCGCGTGACCAGGACCGCCGACTGCGCACACAGGGTTCACCCGGCCCGGCCAGCCGTGCGCCACTTGCCCGGGTGAACCCTTCCCCGACCGGGCCCGATTGCCGGTTCCGGCCAGGCACCGGTGCCCTACGGTGCTGGCCACGGGCCCGTGTCCGGCCCTTGCGAGCCGGTCGAGAGAGCGAGCTCACATGAGCAGCGGTTTCAGGGACGGAGTCAGCGCGGCGGTCGCCTCTGGCCCGCACGGCGAGTCCGGGTTCTGGTTCTTCAAGGGGGACCAGGCCGTGAAGGCGGACGCCAGGGGCGAGAAGCGCGAGTACGGTCCGGCGAACATCACGGCGACGGAGGCGTGGCCGGCGCTCGCCGCGTTCGGGCGGACATCGACGCCGCGGTCTTCTCCGGTTCTGACAAATCTGCTAACGATCACTAACGAGCTCGTGCACGGTAGGCAGTGAGACGTCGGGCTCTTGATCGTTGATCATGGTTGTGTGGTGGGGAATGCGACTCGTGCAGTGATCATCAGCAACCGGCGGATCACGGGCCTGACGGCAGATGTGATCGCTGAACTCGTTGCTGAGATAGGCACGTTGTGGCACGAGCGCCACCAGGTCAGGCTCGCCTCCAGGCAGCGGAAGCGGACAGTGGGCGGCTGGTGTTTGTCGATCGGCTGCTTGCCACCCTGGTTCATCTCCGTCACGGGACGACTCACGATGTGTTCGCCTGCTGGTTCGGCGTGGACCGCTCGACCATCACCCGGGCCATCGGCGAGGTACGGCCCCTGCTCGCCGAGCGGGGGTGCACCGTCAGCCCGGACGTGCGGCTGCGAAGTCTGGCCGAAGTCGTTGATCATCTCGGCGTGACCGGGAAGGCCGGCATCATCGACGGCACCGAGATCCGAGTCCGCCGCCCGGCCGCCGGACGCAAGGACCGGGACAAGTTCATCTCCGGCAAGAACAAGCAGAACACCGTCAAATCCATGGTCGTCACGGACGACGAAGGCCGCGTGCTGTTCTGCAGCCCGACCAAGCCCGCAAGCTGCGCGGACATCACCCACGCCCGCCAGTTAGGGCTGGTCAAGCTCTTGGCCGAAGGACCCGCCGTCGAGATCCTCGCCGATGCCGGCTACCAGGATCTGGGTGCTCAGACCGGCGGACGCGTGGTGACACCACCGCACCGCAAGTTCAAGAAGAACGCCCCGGACTGGTACGAGGAGATCTACGAGCGCCAGCGCAAAGCACACTCCTCACGCCGCATCCGCGTCGAGCACGGCATCGCCCACCTGAAAAACTGGCGGGCCCTGGCCCGCCACCTCGGCCGCCGCGAACACATGAGCGACACCGTCCAAGCCATCGCCGGCCTGCTGTCCCACCAACAGATCACGGCCTCAAATCCGCACGGCAGATGTGAACTCCGAGCCCCACTGACGTCCTCGACGTCTCACTGCCTACCGTGCACGAGCTCGTTAGCTGTTTTTCGAGTTCGTCCAACTCCGCACGACGAGCGGTGATCCGTTTCAGCAGTTCGGGATCCAGCATGCGTCGGATCGTAGAAGGCCGTCCGACCGCCACGGGAAGGAACCAGCGAACCCACCGCGAACGTTACTCACACGCTCACCGCACTGAGCGTTCCAGTGCACTCTGATGATCGGAAACCCACTGGTAGGCCGCTCGGACGTGTCTTACCGCGCCTGCGTCACGGAGCCGGGTCATGGCGACGTCACCGGCATCAGCCTGGGACTCGATGCCACGCCAACACCGGTCCTGCCACCACAAGATCGTGGATACGAGACGTTGCCGGTCCGCCAACTCGTAGCTGTCGACAATCAGCCTCATTCGCCGGGCAGCCTCCTCGACATCGGTGACTGAAGGTCCCAGACCGAGGTACTGCCAGCAGACATGAGCAATGTCATGGATCCGCGCGCCCGGCGCCGCGAGGTCCCAGTCGATGAATGCCGCTGGTCGAAGCTCCCTACCGGACACCTGATAGACCGTGTTCTTGGGCGACAGGTCGTTGTGGCACACGACCTCTTGGTCACCGGCCAGCGGGGTGCCGGCAGTCAGTTCGTGGAACTCACGCACGAGCCGGGCGACCGTCGCCAGACTCTCGTCGGAGTAGACAGCAGCAGGTTGACGCGGCTCCCAAGCCACATTCCCCTCAAGGTAACTGAGAACTTCTCGGCCCTCGTCGTCCACACCGAGATACCGCGGAGCACCACTCCAGCCACGGGCTTCAAGCAACCTCAGCAGATCACCTACGAACCACGTGCGAGCCGAGGCTGGACGGCGCACCGTGTCCCCGACACGAACGACCGCATTGACGAAACCTCCGGGCAAGGGCGACTCAGGCATCAGTCCACCCTGCCTGATCGTTACCTCGAATTGCCATTGACTTGTCGTGACGCTTGATCCGTCCCGGCACGACTCCGTCAGATGATCTACTTCGCAGACAGTCGCCCACGACCAGCGTGAGCACCCCAAGAACCGATCACACCAACCTTATGAACTGCGGCTTCAAGGTGGCGGAGGCTCAGTGGAGCCCACTCGATGTCGTGCATCGCACTGGATGCTGATCATCGTCTCCGCGCGGGCGGCATGGGCGAAAGCGAGGGCCTCTTCGGCGTTGGGCTGTTCTTCCGGGGTGCTCACGCGACTCCTCCTGAACTCCGACCCGGCGCGGGCTGTACGCCGGGCGGCAGGGTGTGTGATGGGGAGGGCGTTGTCGGGGCGGGGTGCGGCCGGGGGCCGTGGGTGACGGCGCGCTTCCGTATCCCGTCCTGGAGCGTGGCAGCCATCTTGGCGACGGCCTCGATCGTGGCGCGGGTCTGCTCCAGCGCGGCAACATCGGTCCCCTGCTGCTCCTGGGTGCGGCCGGACTTCCGGTCCGTGGACAACGCTCCGGCGGCCAGACGGGCCCGCGCGTAGAGGGGAGCGGCCCGCTTGAGGGTCAGCGGGCGCAGCACCGTCTGGTAGTCGGTGTCGCGCGAGTGCAGGGCGTGCAGATCGGTGGTCTGGCAGGCGACGTGTTCGCGGCACGGGGAGGCAGTGCTGTACGCGGGGCTGGAAGAAAGAGTGAGCCGACGCGCGCCCGGTGCCCGGCCCTCTCAGGGCCGGGCACCGGGCGCGAGAGCGCATCCGGGACGGTCAGTCGATCACCCCGTAGTAGTCCGCGAAGAAGCCGATGATCTCCGTCGTGTACGGCAGGAGCTGCGGCAGATGCGCGGCGAGCGCGGTACGGGTGGCGTCGGCCAGGTCGGCAGTGGAGTCGGTCGCGGTGCGAATGTAGGGGTCGAGCCGCCGGATCAGCTCATAGTTACTCTGAATGTCGACGCTGCGCAGCGTCCCCTCCACCGGCGGCGCTCCCGGCGGCGGCACGGCGGGCAAGATCCGGGAGACATAGGTGACCCGGTGCAGCACCCTCCAGCAGGGCGGCTTACGGTCGCTGTGACGGGCCTGGCGCAGGGCGGCGGCGCTGGAGTCCGTGCTGTTGGCGAGCCAGATGGGATCGGCGACCTTGTTGTAGAAGTCCTCGAAGTGGGAGGTGTCCTGGCCCAGATAGAGGGTCATGAAGCGGTAGGCGTCCACCTTGCCGGGGACCCGCACGGGCTTGCCCGAAGCGTCGTACTTGGGCTGGCCGTTCTCGTACTTCTGGAGGTCCCGGGTGGGGTTGCACTCGACCGCCAGGCTGTGCGAGCGGGTCGCCTCCTTCGAGCGCTGGCGGGTGACAGTGATCCCGCCGCCCACCGAGCCGTCCAGCTGGAAGCCGATGCCGACGCCCGCCACCTCGAAGGAGCCCTCCAGCGACCCGGTCACCGCGCCGGAGAAGCTGTAGGAGCCGCCCGTGGTCTCGCTGACGACATCCACCGTCCCGGTGGTCTCGGCGAAGAAGCCGCCGTCCGCGGTCCACACATAGGTGTTGGCGATGTTCCGGTTGGCGAACGACCCCGCCGACTCGGTCGGCACGCTCTTCTCCGGAGCGCCCGGCGCCGAGCCGACGACCGACTCCAGCACCTTCGCGGCCCGCTCCGCGGTCGGGTCCGAGTCGGAGGTCTCGGTGGAGACACTGGCGTAATAGTTCTCCAGCTCCTGCCGCTCCCGCAGGATCCGACGCTTGATCGCGTACGCTTCGCGCGGCTTGAAGTAGCTGTACTCACCGCGCTGGGAGGCGTTGGCGTAGGCGGGATCCAGCACCTTGCCCTGGGCGTTGAAGCCCACCGTGCCGTCCAGCGTGCCCTGTTTGGTGTACTGGGGGTTGATCGGGAAGGTGATGATGTTCCAGTCCTTGGGAATGTCCGGATTGGGCAGCATCCGGTACGCCACCAGCGCCCCCGAGTGCGCCAGCCGCAGCGCGTACACATCCGCCGTCTCCGACTGCACCAGCGCGTATCCGTTGTTCGCCGGTACGAAGCGGCGGCCGATGTCGCTGTTGAGCGGCTGGCTCGGGTCCTCCCAGCTGCCGGTGAGGGTGGCCGAGGTGTCCCGGGCGGTGCTGGTGCCCTGGGCGACGGAGGTCTCGTCCGTCCAGCCGTTGGAGAACTCGAAGCTGCCGCCGATCCGGCCCTTGAGCGAGACCGAAACGGCCGGCGCGGCGGTGCCGATCCCCAGCGGGGCCATGATCAGCAGCAGGCTCTCGTCCACCTCGTTCCCCGCCGAGAAGCTGAACGCGGTGTCGACGCTGCGCTCACGGGCGGAGGAGAGGGTCGAGGTGACCTCGTCCGCCTGCTGGAAGGTAACGCTGGCGCAGCCCGTGGGGTCGGTGCCGCCGGTGAGGTTTTCCGAGGGCACGGGCGGCGCGCCCTCGATGTAACCGATGAGCTGGGGGTCGAACTGGACCTGGCTGACCCACTCGCTGACCAGATCGCCCACCTTGTAGCCGGTGGTCAACCGCCACACTCCGTTCACCAGCTGGGAGTAGGCGCGCTTGAGCACCCCGTACGCCTCACCGGTGCGGGTGTACTGGAGGTCGGCGTACTCGGCGGCGGCCGACGGCGCGGTGATCGGCTCGTGGAAGGCGGTGCGCACCCCGGCGAGCGCGGAGCGCACGGCCGCGGTGTCGGTGGAGACCGGCGCGGTGGACAGCACGACCTGCGGGCGGGTGGTGTCGGCCGTGCCGATCGCGAGGTCGTTCCCGCGCAGGGAGTGGTCGCGGACGAGGTCGGCGGTCGCGGCGGTGGAGTCGGTGTCGAAGGGCCAGTACGCCAGCAGATCCTGCTTGTCGCCCTTGACACGGGTGAAGAGATTGTCGAGGAGCTGCTCGGGGGTGCGGGCGGTACGCCAGAGCCGTACCTCCTCCAGCGTGCCGCCCAGGAAGTCGATGAAGCTCGCCCCGTTCGGGGAGTAGGCGCCCAGGGTGAGCTGGTCGACACCCCACTCACCCAGGGAGGCGAAGTTGGTCTCCAAGGGGACGGGCTGGCCGTTGCGGTAGACCAGCAGGGAGCTGGCGGCCGGGTTGGGGTCGGTGGCCCAGCGCGCTCCGCGCAGCTTGAGGTCGTATCCGCCGGCGTTGTCGGCGGTGGTGTTGCCCTCGTTCTCCTCGAAGGTCCAGTGGGCGAGCAGCCCTTCGTCCCGGGGCTGGATCGCGGTACCCAGCTGATTGGTCTCCCTGGCCTTGCCCCAGATCCGCACCTCGCCGATGGCGCCCGTCAGTCCGTAGACCGCCGTGCCCTCCCTGGCGCGCCCGATCTCCAGCGGTCCGTCATTGCCGCGCGGGCCCGGTCCGGTGTAGCGGGTGGTGCCGATGTCGGCGCCGTCCACGACGAAGCGGATGTCGTCCCACGCCTTGGCGTCGACGCGCTCCACGACATCGACGCTCCTGGTCTGGGCCGCGCCGTTCTCGTCGGTGTAGCTGATCTGCCGGGTGCCCTTGATTTCCTGGGTGGAGCGCCCGGCCTTGCGGACGACCGCGATCCGGCGGAAGCCCGCGGTGATGGCCGAGGTGGAGGTGAAGCGCTTCACGACGGGGCCGGGCTCCTCGAAGGCGAACTCCAGCTTTCCGTCCGATCGCACCGAGAGCTGGTACGGGACGCTGCCGCCCGAGCCGTCGCCGAGCCGTCCCTTGGAGACCAGACCCTGCGGGGTCCCGATGGCGTCGATGGCGGCGAAGACCTCGATCGTCAGGTCCCCCGGCACATCGAGGGCGTCGGCGTCCGGGGTCTCCGCCCAGGAGGAGCCGTTGAACCGCAGCGCCCAGGACTGCTCGTACACCATCGCGAGATGGGCCCACTCGCCGTTCACATAGGTCTCCCGGCTCCTTCTGGCCTTGTCGCCCACGACCGCGACGACCCGGTAGCCCTTGAGCGGGGAGATGACCGCGGCGGCCGGTCCCCAGACTCCGCCGTGCCGGCCCCGGACGCTGATGTCGGGGAACTGGCTCAGCTGAGGACGGGTGCTGTCGTAGAGCCAGGCGCCCGTCAGTCCCGGTTCGCCCGGCGGGACCCGGCGGTTGCGGTCCGCGCTGACATCGGCGGCCGACCGGGCCGTGTTCCAGGTCCGCAGCTCGGCGAGCTGCCCCGAGAAGAACACGGTGGTCCCGCTGTCGGTGCGCCCCACGATCAGATCGGCCGTGCCGCTCGGGACGCCGGTCGCCGTGCGGCGGGCCACCTCGACCCCGTCGCGCAGAATGACCTGGAGCCGGGTGGTCCGGTCGAAGGTGACCGCCCAGTGGTGCCAGTCCCCGTCCGGGTAGGTCGCGCTCGTGGTGAGGACCTGTCCGGTGAAGCCGAAGCGGAACGCGCCGGTACTGGTGAAGCCGACGGTCAGCCCGTTCGCCCCGATCGCGACGATGGTGTCGTCCTGGGTGCGCCCCGTGGTCCGCTTGAGCCAGCACTCGATGGTGAAATCGGTCCCGGTGGGGTCCGCGCCCGGGATCGCCATGGCGACGCTGCCGTTGAGGATCATGCCGCCGCCGACCTGCGAGTCGGGCAGGGCGAATGCGACCTTGGTCTCCCCGCGCTTCAGATGCAGGATCCGCCCGCGGGACGCCCCCTCGAAGGTGGAGTTGACCCAGGCCTCGACGGTGAGGTCGCCGGTGACCGGGACCTGGTCGAGGCGTTCGGTCGGCAGCGACAGCCGGTGGTTGTAGCCGTCGAGGGCGAAGGCACGGCCCGGGGAATCGCCGCGCCAGCGGCTTCCGTAGCCGGCGGCCTGCGCGGTCGCGGTGCCGTTGGGCACCGGCAGGTCGCCCTTGTCGGCGCTGACCGTGATCCAGCGCGAGCCCTCCGCCAGGGAGGCCCCCGGCCGGGAGGAGGCGGCGCGGCCGGCGTCGTAACGGATGAGCGACACCGGGGTGCCCGCGGTGACCCCGCCCGGCGGCGCGGGCACCACCCGTAAGGTGGTCGACCCCACGGCGGCGGCCGTGTTCACCAGATAGCTGCCGGTGCCGATCCGCACATAGGAGGGGGCGGGCACGGCGAGCCGGCTGGCCTGGGTCAGGGTCACCACATCCCCGGCGATGCTCGCGACCGTGCCCACCTGCACCGGCTCCTCGGAGTCGCCGTTGACGGCGGCGGCCAGATCCCGGGCCCGGCGCGGGAGCCGGGTGAAGGTCTCCGTCTCCGCGCCCCGGGTCAGGGTCAGATCGCAGAGCCCGGGGACGGCGGCGTTGTTCACCGTGGAGTCGGTGACGCGGATCGTGGTGGTGCTGAGATCGACACCGGGGTCACGGGCGGTGAAGAGGGTGGTGAGACCCCCGCCAGCGAGCTGCTGCACCCCGCGCACGGCGGTGGTGTCCAGATAGGCGGCGAAGAACTGGCTGTTCGAGCCCTGGAAGTAGAGCACCAGCCGGCCTGTCGCGCTGTCCAGCAGGAAGGGGGTGGACGAGCCCCGGGCGAACTTCAGCAGTCCGCCCGCGCTGCTCAGCCCGCTGGCGTCGATGCCGATGTGCGGCACCGGCAGCACCAGGTCGCCCGCGCCCATCAGCCCGCCGGAGAGCCGCGCCAGCTCCTCACGGCCGGCCCGGATCTCCGCCCACTTGGCGGCGGAGTCCCGGGCGCGCTGCTCCAGGGTCGTCTTGATGGTGGCGACCCGGTTCACCTTGACCTGGAGGGCCGCGTCGGGCAGGAACGCGATCCTCTCGGCGTGGTAGCGCCTGGCCTGCTGCTCGCTCCCCTGGACGCCCGCTCCGAGCCAGAGGTTGCCGGCCACGTTCTGGAGCTGGAGGTCGGAGCCCAGGTCTCCCCTGACGTACCACTGGGCGGAGGTGGGCAGGGTCCCGGTGAGGGTACGGCGGACCAGCTTGACCGCCGCGCCGGACGCGGTGGTCTCAGGCTCGGCGACCAGATTGTCCGAGCCGACCCTGACCAGTACATAGGCGGGGTTGTCATACTTGGCGGCGGTGCCGGGAACGGGCCTCAGCTGCCACTGGGCCGTGGGGCTCCGCAGCAGTGCCAGCGCCTGTCCCTCGGCGGCGGTCTGGGTCGACAGACAGGTGGAGGTGGCGGCGTCGTAGACCGCGCCGGTGCTGGCCCGGAGTTCGACCGACCACTTGGCGGGATCGTTGGCGTTCGTCCAGGTCGCCGTGTCGATCTCCAGCTCCAGACCCGATTTCTCGTTCTCCAGGGTCCGGACCTCGCTCGCGATGGCGGCGGCCTGGGCCTCCAACTGGCTGACCGCGTTCGACTTGGCCGTGATCTGCTCGCTGGTCGCCGTCCCCTGGCGGTCGATGTCCGCCAGGGTCAGCACATCCGGCACGGCGGCGAGCCGCCCGTCCGCGCCGACCCCGAAGTCGAGGGCGGCGATGTGCGCCTCGGCCGTGGTGTTCCCGGTGGGGCGGGTGGAGAAGGCGAGCAGCACCCGGGCCTGCCGCTTGGCGGGCTTGATCGCATCCTCGTAGCCGGAGGCCACCTGCTCCTGCTGGTAGTAGAGGGAGGCCGCCAGGCCGGAGATCACATCGCGTCCGGCGACGGTGAAGCTGTCCCGGCGCACCCCGGGGTGGTCGCTCACCTGGGCCTCGGAGGTCACCCAGGTCGCGGTGCCGGTGACCGTGCCGTGGGCGGCCGTGTCGGTCTGGTCGTACACCGCCGTCCCGGCGCCCTCGTCGAGCCGGTAGTAGGCGATCAGCCCCGGCTCATTGCCGATCAGCCGGTACGAGCGCTCCTCCGTCAGCTCGCTCCGCGAGCGGCCCCGCTTCCAGATCCGCACCTCATCGATCACGCCGGAGAAGAACCCGCCGCTCTGCGCCGATCCGATCCGCAGCCCCGCGCTCCCGTCCCCGGTGGAGGCGATGTCCGCGCTTCCGCCGAACGCGCCGTTGATGTAGAGGGTCGCGGTCTTGCCGTCATACGAGGCCGCGATGTGCGCCCAGACCCCGGCGGTAAGGGTCTGGGCCGAGGTGAGGGTCCCCCCGATGTGATCGAGGACGACATTGCCTGAACCCGTGATCCGCAGCTGGAAACCCCGCTGGACCGCACCGGCCCAGCGCGCGAGGACCGGACCGCCCGCCGGCTGTGGCTTCACCCACGCCTCCACCGCGTACGGGCCCCCTGGAACTTCAGCGCGGTAGCGGTGCCGAGATCCACATACGCGTTGGAGCCGTTCAGCTGGAGCGCGGTCTCGGCGAGCCGGTTCTCCGGGGTGACCGGCACCAGCGGGAGGCCGGTGAAGGGGCAGGTGCCCGGGGCGCGTTCGAACACCGAGCCCTTGTAGTCGGCGCTCGGGCTGGTCCAGTAGCGGCTGCCCTGGGTGTTGAAGAGTCCGTCCTCGCCCTGTTCGACGTTGAAGGAGTCGACCCGCTTGGTGAGCCCGTTGTGCGCGAAGAACTGCCAGCGCTGATGCCCCTGGACGGTGGTCGGGGTCAGCAGCGCGGTGAACCGGCCCTCGGTGAGATTCCGGATGAACGCCAGCTCCTGCGTCGGCTCGTGGAACGGCTTGCCGTCCATGTCGCTCGCACCCAGGCTGTCCTTCGAGGACCCCGGCTCGCTCTTGTGCCTGCTGCGCTTGAAACGCACCTCTGACACCGGCTTCAGCCGGCCGTCGACCAGCAGGAACCGGTCGCACAGCAGCGTGTCGGCCGCCACCGGGACCTTCGCCCCGGCTAAATCCACGGTGAAGCCGGTCCGTGAGGTGTCACCGGATGAGCCTCCGTCGGAGAGCACGAAGACGGAGTCCGGGTGGGTCGCGCCGACCGCCTGCCGCAGCACCACCACATGGGTGCCGTCCGAGAGGACCTGGAACGGTGCGGTGGCGGTCAGCCGGGCTGTCGTGGACAGGAACCGGTCCGTCTCCGACGGCTCCAGCTCTTCGTCGGTCCCTGCCTCCAGCCGGCCGCCCTTCTTGACCCGGGGCATCGCCGTGGCGGGTATCACGGAGTAGCCGACCTTCACGATCTCGTCGGGGAACGGCAGCTCGACCGGGTTCTCCGACCAGTAGGCGGCGTCTAGTTCTCCCCGCTTCTCGTCGTGCGAGGAGAGGTCGAGCACCGTGTAGACGATCCTCCGCTTGTCGTCCATCGCGAACGCCAGCGCGGTGCCCTGATGTCGCACCATCGTGGTGTGGGCGTACGTCCGGTCGCTGTAGATCTTCAGCAGACTCTGATCAGTTGTCATCAATCATCCGTTCTCGTTGGCCCACCCGCCGGCAGGGCGGAAGGGCAGCAGGAATCGACGCAGGGCACTGCAAACTCGCCGCCGAACGCGGCACAGAACCAATCAGTAGAATCCCCGGAAGCAGTGGACCACGCACCCACGCAGATCGGCTATCGAACACTCAATTCAATGCGATCCGCGGCCTACCGGAATGGCCGAAACCGCATCCATGGCCGGATGAAGCTTCGCCACCGTAGACAGAGGAAGTACCGGGTGACTCCTCCGTGGTGCAGAACGCCGATCAGCGCCAAGTAGAAGCAGAGAACGGACGCAAAGCGCCTTGTCGTCTGCAGCCGTTGGGAGGGCTGATCGAGACTGTCCAGCACCAGAGGTTGTCGGGACTGCAAAAAATCGCAGAGTGTCCGGCACGCCCATTCCTGTACCCTGGTCTCGTCACTCTCCCTCTGTCACGCGGGCCTTGTTCCGACGAAGGTGTTCGCGGAGCTGGAGGCGCTGATGACGACGTTCGTCGGTCAGAGGGAGACGGAGGACTCGCCGGACTCGCTGGATAGTGCGGTGTGGGCGTTGTGGGACCTGTGCCTGGATCCGGCGATGCCGCCTCCGCGCGGTGGCGATGGCCAACGGTTGAGTGGACGGCGGTAGGAACAAACACTGCCCAGGAGTGAACTTCTGCGTACCCAGCTCGATAGTGGGGTCGGACCGCCATGAGGCGACGGTCCCGGCTGTGCTCTTTCGCCCGGAGCGAGGCGAGCGCGTCAGGCCCGAAGGTGCTCTGCATCCTCGCTGAACTGGAAGATTCAGTATTCTTCGTGCGCCGATTCACGGGGCAGCGCGGGAAGAAGCATCAGTGAGAAGCACCACGCACGTAAGAAGGAAATGCGACGCCGTATGAGGGAAACAGGCAAGAACTATCAGGCCGCATTAGTGACAGCCGCCAGCAGCGTGAATCTGAAACGGCTGGGAATCCCCCGATGCCGGATGCGGCGGACCTCCGTGAAGATGTCATCAACGCAGTGCGGGATGCCGAGATCCCGCAGACTGACTGGCTGCCTTCGAGAGGGAAGCCCGACGCCTGCGGACCGATCGGTTGATGACGATCCGTCGGCTGAGGGAGGGGATGATGGTGGTGATCGGGCATATTTACCTGCCAAAGTGTATCGGTGGCGAGTGGGCGCAGAGTACACATGGGTTGGGCGGTGGTGAGAGGGTTCGTGAGTTGTAGTCTTCCTCTCGGCGTGGGGCCAATTCCCGGGAGTGGATGTGGGCCTGCGCGAGTTCGTGATTGACGCGTGGTCGAGGTTGTTCTGCAGCCCGGTGTGGAACTCGCCGATGTGGTGCGCGCTGGGCACCAGCACACCGCCCTTGGCGTACGACTTCGAGCGCATCGCCGGCTGGGTGCGCTCGAAGGCGTCGAAGTCCTGTTGGTCGACCCGGTGGAACAGCTCCACCGAACGGTCCATGTCCTTGCCGCTCTCCACCACGCGCGGCAGGTACAGCCAGTCGCACTCGACGACCGTACGGCCGGGTGCCGGCGGGTACATCCGATGGAAGATCACATGGTCGGGCACGAGGTTGATGACTTCGGGCAGTGCCACAGCCCTCCTCGTGCCTATCAGCGACAGGCCGGTGACGAAGCTGAACTCGTCGTTATCTAGGGCTGTCAAGTCTTCCCGCAGGTAATCGAACTGAATGCCTTTCTGGCGCGTGAGGCAAGTTCGTTTCCTGGAGCGGGTCCTCAGATCCCGTGATGTCGGGTCACTCGTTCGTGTTGGGGCGACCCGCCGGGCCGTTTCGGCTCCGGGCCGGGGCCTACGGTGGGGGACTTCGATGGCTTTGCGGAGGAAGGTGAGGTCCGGGCATGGGGCCGGTGTGGAGCATCCCGCTGGAGCAAGGGCGGGTGGAAGTGCCGTCGAGCATAGAGGGCGTCCGTGCGGGTCTGGAGCCGGAGAAGGCGGCGGAGTTCGATGCGGCGATGGCCCGGACCTCGGCGAAGCATCTCGTGTACGTGGTCCTCGACTGGGCCCTGCCGACATTGGCGGGAGGCGTGGACGGGCCGGTGGTCCGTCGGCTGAGGGCCGGGGACTTCGCCGGGGTGGTGGACGAGGACGGAAAGCCGGTCGCACCGTCGCATCCGCCGCTGGACGAGGCGGCGGGCGAGAGTGCGCCCACGGTGTACTCGGCGGGCTTCCCGGTGGGGTCGAGGACGTTCCCGGCCACGATCGAGGACATCCGGGCCGCGCTGGAGGAGGGCCGGCGGGCGGAGTTCGAGGCGGAGATCGCCCGGACCCCGGGCCATGAGCTGGTCTACGCCCTGCTGCGGTGGGCGACTCCCCCGGAAGACCTGCTGGCGGAGGACGCGCTGATCGCGGAGCTGAAGGCGGAAGAAGCCCGCCTGGCCGCCCGCGGGGAGGTAGGGGGATGAGCCAGTACCGCATCCAGTACGCGGGCGAGGCCGAGAAGGTCTACCGGGGGATGAACTCGCAGTTCAAAGCCCAGTTCGACCGGGCCATGGAGCGGACCCTGGCGAGAGACCCGTACGGTCACGGCTCGACGCCGGCGAGTCCGGGTCAGGAGCCGACGCGGAGGCTGGCCACGGTCGCGGGGGCGATCGTGCGCTACTACATCAGCGGTCCGCCGCTTCTGGTCGTCACGGCCGTTCAGATCGTCCATATCTGACGGTCTGTGCGCTTCTGGTGCCTGTCGGCCTGCCCGTGTACGGGGTGGCCGCGGGCATCAGGGCTGTTGGGCGAGGAGGTCGGCTGCCCGTTCGGTGAGGTCCCGGGCGTCGGGATCGTCGGGGTAACGGGCGAGGCGGTGCCGCAGGTCGTGGGCGGAGTCGCGGACGCGGGAGGACTGGACACCTTCGGCCGCGTCGAGGAACTGGGTCCAAGTGGTGAGTGCGCTGTCGAGGTCGCCTGGGCGGAGGTGGAGGGCGCCGAGTTGGCCGAGGACGTTGGCGCGGCTGCGACGGCTGCGGCGGCTGCGGCGGCTGTCGAGGCCGTGGACGGCGAGGGCTTGGTGGAGCTGGGCCTGGGCACCGGTGAGGTCGCCCATCTGGGCGAGGATCATGCCGGAGACGTGGGACCAGCGGCCGATGGTGAAGTGGGATGCCCAGGAGGTGGTTGAGGGGGCGTCGGCGTTGTGCTCGATGTGGGCCTGGGAGGCGGCGAGGGTGCGGGTGGCGAGGTGGTGGTCGCCGTCGAGGGCCGCGGCTTCGGCGAGGGTGACCTCGTAGTAGGCCCGCGCCCGCTGGTCGCTGATTCCCTTGGCTCGGGGACGCATTCCTCCGCGAAGGCCAGAGCCCGGCCGCGGTGGCGGGGTCCGGCTTCCGTGGCCTGTGCGGTGAGCCCGCGCAGGGCGGTGGCGGCGAGTTCCTGGTCGCTGGCTTCGTCGGCGAGCCGGTAGGCGTGGACGTAGTAGTCGCGGGCCGTGGATTCGTCGTCTTCGTCCTGGTGCATCCAGCCGATGAGGTGGGCGAGGCGTGAGGTGGCGGCGTAGAGGGCCTGGCCGGTGGCTTCGCTGTAGCAGCCCCCTTGGAGCCAGGGGCCGACGTTGTGGGTCAGGTAGCTGACGGCGAGGTGGCGGACGTGGCCGCCGCCGTACTCGGCGGAGTTGGCGCCGAGGACCTGGGCCATCTGCCAGACGGCCGCGACCTCTCCCTGGCCGACTCTGACGCCGTTCTCGGCGGAGCGTACGCGGCGGTGACGGCGTCGGCGTCGGGGACGCCGAGAAAGGCGAGGGCCCCGCCGCCCGAGACAGTGAGGAAGCTGCGACGGTCCATCTTTCCGCTCCTTGCGAGGGCCAGGATCGAATCCACGGTATCGGCGTGACCGGCCCTGGAGCCGTGACCGGTCGGCTGGTCGAGCCCTAAGACCCGGTTGACGTGGGGCATCCAGTGGGGTCCTGGCCTGCGGTCGCCGCTCAGGAGTTTGCGCGCGTACTGGCGGCTCATTCCGCCGGGGCCGGGGCCTGCGGCGATGCCGAGTTCCCGGGCCAGTTTGGTGGGGCCCCAGTCGCGTTGTTCACAGGCGGCCGTGATGGCGTGGTGATCGAAACGGCTCTGGTCGTGGTCCATGACCGTCGGCCCTTCCGGCTGGGTTACACGGAGCTACACGGGGTTACATCGTGGGCCCTCTTGCCGGTGCGACGTCAGGTCGGCGGAGGCTCACTGGTCGGCGACCGGGTGGGCGCGGAGCGCGGGGTCGAGCAGGTCATGGGAGGCATGGGCCGGGGCTTCGTCCTCGCCGTAGGTGTTTGCGGTGAGGAAGTCGGTCTCGATGGGCGTCAGGTTCGCGATCAGGGTGTCGAGTGGGTAGGTGTCGACGAAGCGGGCTCGGGTGTGAGTGACGAGCATGATCGCGAGGGGCTCGTCGCCGGGCATCGGGAGGCCGGGGTAGACGTCGCCGCCCCAGTACATGACCGGTGCCTCGGTGCCGGGGTGCGCGAAGCGGCCCGCGCCGGCCAGCATCAGCAGATCGGTCTGGGTGCTGGTCTCCTCGCCGTGGTAGTCGTACAGATAGACCTCCAGAACCTCGTTACGGTGGCGGAGCAGGCTGAAGCCTTGCGCGGCGCGGGGGGCGAGCAGTTGCAGGGGGGTCTTGTCCCGCTCGGCGCGGATCCCGGCCACTGCCTGCGGGTAGTGGGCGGCGGTCTCGGCCAGGTCCCAGTCCGGGGCGGCGCCGTCGATGGCCCACCCCACGTACATCGCGGACGGGTTCTCGATGATGTCTAGGCCCGGCAAGGGCGTGTGCAGCCACTCGTCGAAGCCATCGCGCGACATCGGTATCCGTGTCGCCAGCATGAACGAACGAGCGCCCATCAAGTGTCTCCTCGGAGCAACAGCAGCGGACCTGACCGGCATCCGCCGACAACCGGCCCGGAAACCATCGGGTGCCTCGCACAATAGCCCGCCCACCGACGCCGTTTCAGGCCCGCATACTTCCACAGCGAAACTCAGCAGCAAGTTCCGTGGTTTCACCTACCGGCCGCCACCGCGCCCCTAGGGAATGTGGCGTCGCGAAAACGGCTTGGTGACGCGGTGGGAGCCAGGGCCGACGGTGGCCACACGGTCGGCCAGGCCGCCAGGGACAGCTCACCGCGGCTGGTGAAGACCAGGAGGAGAAAGCCCCAGGTCAGCTGGATGAATCCGGCGTACCGGAAGGGCCAGTCGCCCACAGGCCCCGCCTGCATCACGCACCTCATACGCGCCTTGCTCGTTCCGAAGAGCCCCGAACTCAACTCCTGACAAACGATCTACTCCACAGACATCTGCCCACGACCAGCGTGAGCACATTGGAAGACCGTCACACCAGCCCTTTGACCTGTGCCTTCAGGTTGGCGGATGCTCCGCAATGGTCCGCGCGGTCTCACGCCCCGCCCGACTGCGTGCGCTGCCTGTGTCAGGCCCGTTTGCGGCAGCGGGGAGAGCGGTACCGTGCCGAGGCGGGATGTTCCGCCTCGACTGTCCAACTCGATCCGCAGTCCGGGCAGTTCGCTGTCCGGGCGGCCTGGACCGCCTGGGTCCTCGAACTCGTGCGCCGCAGTCGGCGCCAGTGCCGCGAGCGGCAGGCCGACGAACAGAACACCGCCGCGGCCTTCGCCGCCGGCATCAGCGGATCACCGCACCCCCGGCACAACCTCATCTTCTTGGTGCCCGGTGGTGTGCTGGGTGGGGCTGGTAGAACTCGGTGTGTGGCACGTTTTGATGTGACGGATGCCGAGTGGGCGTTGATCGAGGGGCATCTGCCGGCGACGGGGCCGCTGCCGCGGCGTGTGCGGGACCAGTTCAACGGGGTGCTGTGGCGGTTCCGCGCGGGTACGGGGTGGCGTGACGTGACGGAACGCTGTGGGCCCTGGTCCACGGTGTCTGGGCGAGAGCAAGTCTGTTCCAGGCTCTGATGGACGCCCTGATCGCCGGGGCGGCGGCACGGGGGCAGGTTGGGCTCGAAGTGGTCGGTGTGGACTCACGATCGTGCGGGCCCACCATGAATCGGTCGGGCCGGCGGTCGTCGGGGAGACCCTGGACGCACTCGAACAGGCCCTGACCGAGGGAAAGAGGGTCCCGCTGCCGGAGCAGGGGCCGGTCCTGCGGGTGATCCATCGCAGGACGTCCCCGGTGCGGGCACCGGGGACGAGGCGCAGCCGGACCGCGCTGCGGCACGGCACCGCTCCAGGGTCCGGGCGAAGGCGGCCGGACCCGGCCGCTCCAGAGGCGGGTTGAGCAGCAAGATTCATACCGCGGTCGACACCTCGGTCCTGCCGCCGGCCTTTCTCCTGACACTCGGCCAGACCGCGGACAGCCCGCAGTTCCAGACGGTACTCGGCCGGATTCGGGTCGCCGGCCCGGTCGGCCGCCCGCGCACCCGGCCCCGGGCGGTGGCCGTCGACAAGGCGTACCCGTCGAAGGCCAACCGTTCCTACCTGCGCAGACGCGGTATCACAGCGGTCATCCCGGAGAAGAGCGACCAGGCGGCCAATCGCAGGAACAAGGGCCCGTCCGGCGGCCGGCCCGTCACCTTCGACCCGCGCCGGTACCGGCAGCGCAACACCGTGGAACGCTGCTTCCAGAAGATCAAGACCTGGCGCGGACTCGCCACCCGCTACGACAAGTCCCCCGCAAGCTACGAAGCGGGACTCCACCTCAGAGGATCGATCCTGTGGCTCAAGCACATCACCCCAACCACATGATCCGAACCTCAAACAACTCCTAGCTTGAGGCAGTCGCATTCCTGCAGGCGGCTGCATTGGCCACGACCGACCCGGAAGTGAGAGCACGGATTGCCGCTCTTCATGAGGCGGTGGCGCGGACCAGCACCAGCCACCCCAGTGATCCGAGCGGTCTGTCAGAGCCCTGAGCCGGGAAAGCACGGCCCGTCCCGAGGAGACGCCCCTGCGGGCGACCGCGGGTCGGGGGATCGGGACGTATTGAGGAGATGGTCCCGGCTTCCTCCGCCCCGCAGACGCCGACCGCAGCCGACATCCTGTCCGCGCGGTACCGATCCCGACTGGCCCGCTCCCTGGAGGACCTGGAAGGGCCCCGGCACGGCGCCGTCGACTCCAAGATTCCAGGTGAAGGCCCAAGGCCCCACGGCCGGCGGCCGCATTCGGTGGACAGGAAGTCCTGCGCGCGGTGACACACCAAGAGGTGTGGGTGCAGCGCTCGTGCCTCCTATGGCTGTACAGTAGGGCTCTGGCAGTCGGAGCGCTCTGCGCCCCATCCCAGATCCATCCGCTTGCCGGTGGTGGGGTGTCAATGCCGGGTTCGATGGTCTCCGTGCGGATGGCGGCGGGGGGGGGGGGGCCCCCCCCCCAACCCCCCCCCCCACACAACGTGTGCCGGTGAGGGTGTGGGAAGCCCACGAAGTCGGGGAGGGTAAAGGAGCGATAAAAACAAAGGTGTGTG